>NZ_RWJX01000027.1 GCF_004123805.1 Cellulomonas endophytica
CCACCGCCGGCGAGGACCGCTCCGCACGCCTGTGGGACACCACCACCGGCACCGAGCAGGGCCGTGCGGAGCACTCCGGCGCGGTCCGGGCGGTCGCCTTCTCCCGCGACGGAGCGCTCCTGGGCACCGCCGGCGCCGACCGCTCCGTCGTCCTCTGGGCGGCCCGCAGCGACCGACGGGCGGGCCCCCGGTCCCGGTAGCCCCGCCGCCGTGACGCGGTGCACGGCTCACCGCGCCTGCGCCGGACCCGGCTCTCCCGTCCGGGGCACCCCCTCGTCACGGCGGCCTGCGAGGAGGGCCAGGTCCGACACCGCGGCGTCGAGGAGTGCGGCCGCGTGCGTCCGCGTCCGTCCGATGCAGGTGAGCCCGAGGCGCCCGTGCGCCGTCACCGCGTCGAGCATGTGCAGGACGACGCCCGTGCCCGACGACCGCCGGAACGCCCAGGGCGCTCCCCCGCAGGCGCGGACGAGGTCGACGGCCTCCATGCCCACGAGGCCGGGGACCACCACGCCGTCGGTCCCGTAGTAGGCACGCGGCGCGCCGTCCTCGGCGAGGTGCTCCCCGGACACCTCGTCGTAGGTGCCGCCGACGAGGTCCCGCAGGGTCCTCAGGTGGTGCACCGTGCCCGAGCTCCGGAGGTTGATCTCGATCCCGCACGGGCGGCGTCCGCCCGGTCCGTCACTCGTGAGGAGGTCCAGGCCGAACCACCCGATCACCCCGAGCGCGCTGAGGCGTCGGCCGACCGCCGCGGCCGCGGCGTGGATCACCGTCGCGTCCGCAGCCGGGAACCAGCAGCCCCCGAAGTGCTGGCCGAGCACACCCGTGAGGACCTGGTCGTGCGTCCCCTCGATCGCGACGCGGCCGTCGGGCCCGATCGTGCACTGGACCGACGGGGAGCGCAGACCTGGTCCGTCGACCAGGTGCTCCACGACGCACCCCTCGTCGGCGACCCGTCGCAGGAAGGTCGGCAGGCCCAGGACCGGGACGGCGAGCTCCAGCCGCTCGGCGAGCCCGGCCACCAGGGCGTCGGTCGACGCCGCCTCGACCCCGGCATAGCGGAACACCGCGTTCCCCACGCCTCCGACGCTGCTCTCCAGCTTGACGACCGCCTGCTCCAGCGCCGGGTCGCGCCCCTTCAGGTCCGCGAGCGCCCGGGCGAGCGCCTCGACGCCGCGGACCCCCTCGATCCCCGTCGGGACCGGGATGCCGAGCTCGCGCATGAGGCGGCGCCCCCCGCTCTTGCGTCCGGGTCCGGCGAGGGCCGGGTCCGCGGCGTTGAGGGGGAGCCCGAGCTCGATGGCCAGCCGGCACTCCGGCTCGGTGGCGGCGAAGCACTCGATGTAGGCGTGGCGCGTGGCCGCGCACGCGGAGCGGATGCGGGCCAGCAGGTCGGGCCGGCGGAGCAGCCTCTGCGTCAGCAGCTCCCCGTCCTCCTCCGCGCAGGTGAGCACCGACAGGCGCGTCCCGGCACCGCCGACCCCGTGCGCGTGCACGTCGAGCGCGTACGCCGCGGCGGCCGGGGAGACGGCCCGGCTCGTGACGACGACCAGGTGCACCGTCTCGTCACGGAGCGCCCCGAGGAGGTACAGCATCCGGTGCTCCCAGTACCGGAGCACCGGCTCGCGCCTGACCAGGTCCGGCTCCGAGCTGAGGCTGGGGACGACGACGACCGTGACGGTGGCGCCCTGGGACGCGGCCCCCAGTGCCGCGGGCAACCGCTCCTGGACGGCGTGGAACCGCGCTGCGAGCTCGCCCGGCCCGATCACGGCCCCACGCCGAGGACGACCACCCGGGTGTCGGCCCCGTTCAGGAGTGCCTCGCCGCGCGGCACCAGCCCCCCGGCACCCAGCTCCGCCAGGAGCGACACCTCCGCGGCCGTGGACAGCGGGAACGGGTAGAAGCCGGCGTGGTCCCGGATGAACCCCTCCGGGTCGACGGAGCCGAGCCGTTCGCACCGCTCCCCCACACGACGGATGAAGTCGGCGTGCCGCGCCAGCGCCTCGCCGTGCCGCGAGAACGCGAGGCCGACCGCCTCGGGGTCGGCTGAACGGTCCGTGAACAGCTGACGAGCCCGTTCGACGTCGCCTCCGGCGACCCAGAAGAACGCGTTGGTCGAGGGCCGGTCGTACAGCCCGAGCAGCTCCGCCACGCCCGTCCACGCGCTCCTGCGGAAGTACGCGATGAGCACCACCCCGTCGGGGAGCAGGTGCGCCCGGAGCACCTCGACGAGCCGGGGGACCAGCCCGGCCGCGATCGAGCGCTCGTTGACGACCCCCGTGCTGACCAGCGCCGTCGCGAAGCGACGCCCGAGACGGAGGTCGACGACGTCGCACAGCACGGTCTCGACCCCGCGCCGCTCGCGGGCCCGGCGGGCCATCGTCGCCGAGCTGTCCACGGCGACGACGTGGAAGCCGGCCGACGACAGCGACGCGGCGACGAGCCCCTGGCCGCTCCCGACCAGCAGGACCGGGTCGCGCAGCTGGGCCGCGAGCGCGGGCACCGCCTCGACGTTCATGCCGTGGCCCTCGACGAGGTCCCAGTGGTCGGCCCACACCGCCCAGTCCGTCGGGTAGCGGCCCTCGTTCACAGGACGTACTTGCGGTACGGCACGTGCCCCGCGAGGAGCTTGTCGCGGATCGGCGTCATGCTGGCGATGAAGCCACGGAAGAGGACCCAGTACGGCTCGTTCACCTTGTCCAGCGGACGCTCGGGGCGCTCGGCGAGGAGCCAGAAGTTCTCGCTCTCCCACGTCTTGAGGGCGTAGTAGCCGAACATGTACTGGGCGACCTCGCGGCGGATCACCCGCGACGTGACGAGCAGGGCGACCTCCTCGAAGAAGCCGAGGAAGTCGATCTTGTTCTGCATCGGGACGTCCCGCAGGTCGGGGTGGTCGCTCTCCAGGAGCTGCACGATCTGCTGGAAGCTCGCGTTGGTCTTGAGCCGGTTGCGCGCCTCCAGGAAGAACTCGATGCGCTTGATCGTGCCCTGCCGTCGGTACTCGTTGACCGCCTTGACGAGCGTCAGCAGACCCACGACGAGAGCAGCCGTCGTCAGGACGAGCTCGACCTGCTCCTTGGCGGTCATGGGCACCCGCACCGCAGCACCGGCGGTGGTCCCGGGCACGACGACGCCCGGGGCCCGGCGTCTTGGCACCTCACCACGGCGCGCATCGGCCTTGCCTCACTGGCGGGTGCGACCCCACCGGGCGAGAGGGACGGAGGCGTCCCCGGCACCTCGCTGCGCCGGGAGCGTCGTGCCTGCCGTTGTCCCACGGGGACCGGTGCCGCGTCAACGGCGCAGCGGTGCCGGGCGCGTCGACGACGGCTGCCGGGCCACGTCAGCTCGGCGCGGTGGGCCCGAGGAGGCGGGCGCCCTCTCCCCGGGACGGGTGACGTCGGTCGCGTCGGCAGGAGGACCGCACGGTCGGGGACGCGACCTCGGGACGCTCGGCCGGGACCCCGACGCGACGGGCGGCGCTGCGCTCACCGCCGCCCGGGCGGGACGCCCCGCGACCGACGACGGCCGTCAGGCCGCGCGCTCCCACTGCTGCGTGGTCGCACCCGGCACGCAGGTGGCCAGCGTCAGGCCCCAGGAACCGGCGGGGGTGGCCAGGCAGAGGGTCGGGTCCGCGGCGACGGCGAGGCTGCCGTCGGTGCCGGCCACCCACCGCTGCTCGGCGCCGCCGGTGCAGTCCTGCAGGACCACGGATGCGCCCACGGTCGCCGTGGCGGGCGCGACGCACATGTCGGCGTAGACGCGCAGCTCCCCGGCGGCCGTGACGTCGAAGGACTGGTTGCCGCCGCCGTTGCAGTACCAGAGGCCGAGCGCCGTGCCGACGGCCGTGGAGGCCCCCGGGATGTCGACGCAGATGTCGCTGCCGCCCGCGCTGTGGTGGACGCTCAGGAGCGGCGCGCCGGGCGGGGCCGGCGGCAGGTCGTTGAGCACCTCGTCCTTGAGCAGCCGCCAGCCCCACTGGATCTGCGCGAGCCCGGAGGCGTTGGTGACCTCGAGGTCGCCCTCGCCGACCGCCTCGGTGAGCGTGTAGGAGTCACCGGTGCGCAGGCCCGGCCAGTAGACGAGGCCGATCCCCTGGTCGCGGGCGACCTCCGTGAGGGCCCCGAGGTAGGCCGTCGAGACGTCGCCGGTGTGGTTGGCGTAGTTCAGGCCCGTCGTCATCGGGGACCCGGCCTCGGTCACCACCGTGCGCCACCCGACGTCGCCGAGGCGGGGCAGGAGGTTGGCCTTCCACTCCTCCTCCGTGGTGTGCGAGGCCCAGAAGCCGTAGAAGTGCAGCGACAGGAGCGTCCCGTCCAGCTCCGGCGCCGCGCCGACACCGGTGACGTCGTCGTTGTAGCCGGTGCCCGACACGATGACGCGCTTCCGGGGGACCTCGGTGTGGTCCGCCAACCAGCCCGCCGACAGGTCCACCCACGCGTCGAGGGAGTAGCCGAAGGGCTCGTTCATGATCTCGAAGTAGACCTTCGGGTTCTTGGCGTACTCCGCGACGACCGTGTCCCACATCGCGTCGAAGGCCGCCGGGTCGTCGATCCGGCCGTCCTTGGCGTCGTCGGCCTCCCAGTAGCTGAGGATCACCTTGAAGCCGTGGCGCGTCGCGGCGTCGACGGCGCCCCTGTAGGACTCCCACCAGTCGGTGCCCACGCTGGAGGGGTTGATCGGCAGGCGCACGGTGTTCGCGCCGACCTCGTGCCGGAACTCCAGCACGGTCGCCGAGGCCTTGGCGTAGGTCGTGCGGTAGTCGTCCGCGGTGCTCAGGCCCGACGGCACCACCTCGTCGTCCGCGTAGTTGTCGCGGGGGTCCGCCCAGTTCACGCCGCGGAACTCGCCCGTGCCCGAGGGCCCGACGGAGGGGCTCGCGGCGGCGGGGGCCGCCACCGACCCCAGCACCAGGAGGGCGCCGGCCGCGAGGGCCGCCGTCCGCATCGTCGCTCGCACTGATCGCATGGGACTCCGTTCCCGGGGCGCCTCGCTGCGCCGCCGTCCGTCCGCGGCCCGGGCGGGTGCTCCGCCCCGAGCCGATGATTGCGCAACCATGGCACCGGTCGTCGTGGTTGCGCAACCAGGTCGGGCACTAGCGTGGGGCCCGTGGCAGGGGGGACGGGGCGTGCGGTGCGGCCGGCGTCGATGGCGGACGTCGCGCGGCAGGCCGGGGTCTCCCCCATCACCGTCTCGCGCGTGTCGAACGGCTACGCCGGGGTGACGGAGGCGACCCGGCGTCAGGTGCAGGCCGCCATGGACGCGCTCGGCTACCGCCCGAACAGCGCCGCGCGCGCCCTCAAGAGCGGGCGCTTCCGGACCATCGGCGTCGTGACGTTCACGCTCGCGACGACGGGCAACATCCGCACCGTCGACGCGATCGCCACCGCTGCGGCCCGGGCGGGGTACGCGACGACCCTGCTGCCGGTCGAGGCGCCGACGCGCCGCGAGGTGCACGGCGCCCTCAGCCGGCTGCACGAGCTCGCCGTCGACGCGGTCGTCGTCATCATGGAGGTCTCCCTGCTCGACCACGCCGACGTGCTCGTCCCACCCGGGGTGCGGACCGTCGTCGTCGACTCCGACGCCGGCGACCGGTACGCGGTCGTCGACACGGACCAGGCCGACGGGGCGCGCCAGGCGGTCGAGCACCTGCTCGGGCTCGGTCATGCGACCGTCCACCACGTCGCCGGCCCCGACGGGTCCTTCGCCGCCCGCCGGCGGGAGCGCGCCTGGCGGGAGCTCCTCGTCGAGCGGGGACGGGTCGTGCCGGAGCCGGTGGCCGGGGACTGGACCGCCGACGCCGGGCACCGGGCGGGACGGATGCTCGCCGCGGACCCGTCCTGCACCGCCGTCTTCGTCGCGAACGACCAGATGGCGCTCGGCGTGCTGCGCGCGATGGCCGAGGCCGGGCGCCGCGTGCCGGAGGACGTGAGCGTCGTGGGCTTCGACGACGTGCCCGAGGCGGCCCAGTTCGCGCCGCCCCTCACCACGGTCCACCAGGACTTCGACGAGGTGGGCCGCCGGTGCGTCGCCCGCGTGCTGGCCGACCTCGCGGGCGAGGACGAGGGCGCGGGGACCGCGCTCGTGCCGACGCGGCTCGTCGTGCGGTCGAGCACCGCCCCGCCGGCCGGGACCCCGCGTCCGGCGGCCCCCCGACGAGGCGTGGCCCTGCAGGAGCACGCATGACGGGGGCGCCGGCGCACCTGCTCGCCGCCACCGCCGCGCACGCCGCCTTCCAGGCCGTGGTGACGGCCGTGGTCTACCCCGCGCTGCTCGAGGTGCCGCCCGACCGGTGGGAAGCAGCGCACGAGCGGCACTCGCGCCGCACGGTCCGGGTCGTCGCCCCGCTGTACGGGCTGCTGCTGGCCTCCTGCGCGGCGACCGTCGTGCGCCGGCCGCGGCGGCCCCTCGCCCTGGTGGCCGTCGCGGCGACCGGCGGCGCCCTGACGACCACCGCCCTGGTCGCCGCGCCCACGCACGCCGCGCTCGGCCGGCACGGGCCCCGGCCGGCCCTGGTCGCGCGGCTGCGCCGGTGGGACCGCGTCCGCCTGGCGTGCGCGCTGCTGGGCGTGACCGCCGCCGGGGCCGATCGGGTGATCCGGCGCAGGGACGTCCAGGTCAGGGGCCGCGCATGGAGCGCGGGACCTCCGACCCGTCACGCCGGCGCGGAGGGCCCCCGATAGGACCGGCATGGCGCCCCGGTCCCTCCTGCGCGCGCTCGAGCCGCGCGACCCCGCGGCGTCGGCGCGCATCCTCCTCATCGGCTGGGCCCTGGTGGGCAGCGGGTCCGTGGCCTGGGAGGTCGTCATGCACGCCTTCGGGCGGGACGGCGTCACGCCCGGGTCCTCGCTCGTGTCGGTCGGGTCCGTCGCCGCGTTCGGGCTCCTCATCCTCGCCGTGCGGCGCCGGCCGGAGCGGGTCCCGGCGCTCGTGTGGCCCGCCATCGCCGTCCTCCAGCCCGTCGCCGCGACCACGATCGCCCTGCTCGCCCGGGACGCGAGCGCGGGCAGCCAGATCGGCCTGCTCTACGGCGTGGTGTACGCCGCCTCCCAGCTGCGCCCGGCGGTCGCGTGGTGCGTGACGGGCTGGGCGGTGGCGCTCGACGCCCTCGTCGTCGGCCTGCTGCTGCCCGCCGGCGAGGCCGTGGCGGACCTCGTCGTCGTCGGCGTCTCGCTGCCCTACGTCACCGCGGTCATGCTCATGGCGACCACCGCCCAGGACCGTCTCATCCGGCGGCTCGACGAGCTGGCGACGACCGACGCCCTCACGGGCCTGGCGAGCCGGCGCGGCCTCGAGGCGGCGACCGCCGCGGCGCTCGTCGGGCGCCGGCCCGGCGACGCCGCCCCCCACGTCGGCCTCGTCCTCGTCGACGTCGACCACTTCAAGCAGATCAACGACCGGCACGGGCACCCGGCCGGGGACGCCGCGCTCGTGCGGCTGGGGCACCTCCTGCGCGGCGTGGCCGGGCCGTCCGACCTGGCCGCGCGGCTCGGCGGCGACGAGCTGGCGCTGCTCGTGCGCGGCGACGCGGACCTCGTCGCCCGCCGGGCCGGCGCCGTCCTGGCGGCGGTGCGCGACGCCGACGTCGCCGGCCCCGACGGCGCCGGCCTGCGCGTGAGCATCGGGCACGCGGCGGCCGGCCCCGCGACGGACGCCGAGGCGCTGTACGCCGCGGCCGACCGCGCGCTGTACGCGGCGAAGGTCGCCGGCCGAGACCGCACGGCCGCGGCGGACGTCGAGGGCTGCGTCGCTCCTGCATGACCGCCTCCCGCCGGTCGCCGCGGGAGGCCGCCGCCGCCGACCTCGCCGCGGACCCGCGCGTGACGCGCCGGCGTGGTGCCGGTGCTGCTCGTCAGCGGGCCGGCGGTCCGCCCGAGCCCGCCGGGTACTCCTCGAGCGGCACGACCCGGGCGGCCCAGGCCCGCAGCACGGGCTCGAACACCCGCCACGCCTCGACGGCCTCGGCCCCGGTCACCGAGGTCCGGCTCCCGCCGCCCAGCACGTCGGTGAGCACCGACGCGTAGGCGACCAGCTCGCCCGGCGCGTGCACCGCGCCCCCGGGCCCGTCGAGCTCTACCCACAGCGTGCGCGGCGTCGGTGCGCCGACCGCGGGCGGCAGCGCGACGTCGACGTCGTGCCGCAGGTGGACCAGGACGCCCTTGCGCGGCGCGCCCATCCCCTTGCCCGTCCGCAGGACGACGGGCACGCCGGCCCACCGCGGCGTCGCGACCTCGAGCACGACCTCGGCCCAGGTCTCGGTCGCGCGGGCCGGGTCCACCCCGGCCACCGCGGCGTAGCCCGGCACGGGCCGTCCTCCGGGCACCGCCTCGTCGGCGAGCACGCCCGCCCCGTACCGGGCCCGCCGCGTCCGGTCCGCCATCTGCTCGGCCGTCGGCTCCCGGACGGCCCGCAGCAGCGCGAGCTTCGCGGCGTGCAGGGCGTCGTCGCCGTCCCCCGCCGGTGGCTCCATCAGGGCGAGCACCAGGACCTGCAGCAGGTGGTTCTGCACGACGTCGCGGACGGCACCGGTCCCGTCGTAGAAGGCGCCCCGCTCCTCCAGCCCGAGCGTCTCCTCCCAGACGATCTCGACCCGCTCGACGTGCTCGGCGCCCCACAGCGGCGCGAGCGGGCCGCTGGGGGCGCGCAGCCGGGCGAGCTCCTCCACCTGCGGCATCGCGAGGATGTGGTCCACCCGGAAGCGCGCGGCCTCGTCGTCACCGGCCGCCCGGGCGAGCAGCCCGTCGAGCGCGACGGCACCCGCGCGGTCGTCGCCGAACGGCTTCTCCACCGCCACCCGGCTCCCGGCCGGCAGCCCCACCGCGGCCAGCGACCGCAGCGCCGGCGGGAAGGCGACCGCCGGCAGCGCGAGGTACACCGCGACCGCGGGTCCGCTCGACGCGTCGCCGCCCCGCCCCGCACGGGCGACGAGCCGCGCCACCCCGTCGCTGTCGTGCACGTCCACCTGCCCGTACCCGAGCCGGCCGACGAGGTCCTCGCGCACCGCCCCGGTCAGGTCACCGGCGTGGGCCCGCAGCCGTGCGTCCACGTGCGCGCGGAACTGCGCCTCGGTCCAGCCCTGGTGCCCCCCGCCCACGACCCGCAGGTCCGGGGGCAGCCCTCCCGCCGCCAGCAGCCGGGCCAGCGCGGGCAGCAGGAACCGCCCCGCCAGGTCCCCGGTCGCCCCCAGGACCACCAGCCGCCCGATCACACGCACCCCGTCGCCATGGCGCCACCCTCCTCCATCGGACCGCGCAGGCCCAGCCGGCGGTGACCCGGCGGGGTCGCGGCCCGGACGGGCGAGGTCGGGCAGAGGCGTCCTCCCGCCGCGCGCGCTGGCGCCGGCTTGCTCGGGCGCTCCCGGGGGACGACAGAGGTCAGGGCCGCCCGGGGGCGGCCCTGACCTGTGCCCTTCCTGCTCCCTCGACTGGACTCGAACCAGTAACCGTCCGATTAACAGTCGGATGCTCTGCCAATTGAGCTACGAGGGATCGCGGCGCGCAGAACGATACCAAAGGGTCCGCCGTGCGCCGAACGGGGTCGGGGAGGTGCCGGACCAGGACCGGCCGGTCAGGCCTCCACGACGAGCACCCGCAGGTCGCGCGGGCCGTGCACGCCCTCGACCCGGACGAGCTCGATGTCCGAGGTCGCGCTCGGCCCCGAGATCCACGTCATCGGGCGCTCCGGGTGCTCCCCCAGCAGGTCGACCGCCGTCGGCACGTCCGCCACGACCTGCGCCGCCAGCACCACGCACACGTGCCGGTCCGGCAGCAGCGTCAGCACGCGGCGCCCCTGGTCGGGCTCGGCGTCGAGGACCACGGTGCCCGTCTCCGCGATGCCCACGCGGGCGGCCGTCAGCACCGCGCCGGCGCCGTCGAGCTGGGCCGGCGTGAGGGGGCGGTCGGGGTGGTCGACGAGGAGCTCGAGACCCTCCTCCTGCAGCGCCTGCACCCAGGGCCCCGGAAGGCCGGGCGGCACCGCCACGGGCCCCGCGTCGCGGAGCTCGGCGACGAGGGCCGCGCGCAGGCCGCCCTCGTCGACGCGCACGACCCGTGCCCGGTAGTCCTCGAGCCGCTCGACGAACAGGTCGAGACGCCCGGGTGTCACCGGGGCCGAGCGGTCGGCCCGGCGGTACTCCCGCGGCACCGGGCCGGGGGCGTGGGGGTCCCGCAGGTCCGCGGGGACGTGCCCGTCCGTGCCGGGGCCGTCGTCGTGCGGCAGGGGGCCCGCCGACGCGCCGCCGCCGGGGCCCGGGCCGGGGCGCGTCGCGGCGCCCGTCGTCGCCAGGGCCGCCCGGACGCGGGCGAGGACCTCGGTCCGGGCGTCGGGCGCGCTCACGCCCCCTCCCCCGTCCCGCGGCCGGCGTCCCGCTCGCGGGACGCGAACCAGTCCTGGAAGGTCTGCGTCGGCGGCACGGGCAGGTCCCGCGAGCGCGTCCACAGGCTCCCCGGGAAGGGCAGGCGGCGGATGCGCGTGCCGGGGATGACGCGGCCCGCCAGCGTGAGCAGCCGCGTCGCCCACCGGAAGCGGGTGCCCGAGGTCATCGCCGCCGCGGCCACCGCCATGCCGGCGCCCATCGGCGTCAGCGACGGGTGCGCGTCGGCGTGCACGCCCTTCTCGCGCAGGTGCACCAGCGCCGAGGGGATGTCGATCTTCACGGGGCAGGCGTCGTAGCAGGCGCCGCACAGGGAGCTGGCGAACGGCAGCGTGGCCGTCACGTCGTGGGAGCCGGCGCCGTGGGCCTCCCCCAGGCCGAGGAGCTGCGGGGTGAGGATCGCGCCGATCGGACCGGGGTAGACCGACCCGTAGGCGTGGCCGCTGGTGCGCTCGTAGACGGGGCACACGTTGAGGCAGGCCGAGCACCGGATGCAGTGCAGCGCGGAGCGGCCGACCTCGTCGGCGAGGGCCTTCGTCCGGCCGTTGTCGAGGAGCACGAGGTGGAACTCCTGCGGGCCGTCGCCCGGCGTCACCCCGGTCCACATCGAGGTGTAGGGGTTCATGCGCTCGCCCGTGGAGGAGCGCGGCAGGAGCTGGAGGAACACCTCGAGGTCGGCGAAGGACGGCAGGACCTTCTCGATGCCCATGAGCGTGATGAGGGTGCGCGGCAGGGTCAGGCACATGCGGCCGTTGCCCTCGGACTCCACGACCGCCACGGTGCCCGTGTCCGCGATGGCGAGGTTGGCGCCGCTGATCGCCACGTCGGCGCGCAGGAAGCGGGCGCGCAGGTGCGCCCGGGCGGCCATCGCCAGGTCGCGCGGCTCCGAGGTGAGGCCCTCGGGCGCGTCGCCCATGCGCTCGGTGAAGATCTCGCGGATCTCCTCCCGGTTGCGGTGGATCGCCGGCACGAGGATGTGGGAGGACTGGTCGCCCGCGAGCTGCACGATGAGCTCGGCGAGGTCCGTCTCGGCCGCCTCGATGCCCTCGGCCTCGAGGTGCTCGTTGAGGCCGGTCTCCTGCGTGGCCATCGACTTGATCTTCACGACCTCTCGGGCGCCGGCGGCCCGCACGAGGTCCGTGATGATGCGGTTCGCCTCGGCGGCGTCGCGCGCCCAGTGGACGACGCCCCCGCGGGCCGTCACGGACTCCTCGAGCCGCTCGAGCAGCTCCGGCAGGCGCGCCATGACGTCGGCCTTGATCGCCGACCCCGCGTCGCGCAGGGCCTCCCAGTCGGGCAGCTCGGCGGTGACGGCCAGGCGCTTGTCGCGGATGGTGTGCGTGGCGTGCCGCAGGTTGGCCCGCATCTGCGTGTTGGCCAGCGTGCCGCGCGCGGCGTCGGGGAAGGACGGCCCCCAGCGCAGGGGGTCGTGGGGCGTCGCGGCCGGCTGCGACCGCACGCCCGGCATGCCCAGGTCGACGCTCACGCGGCCCCCACCCCCGTCGCGGGCGCGCAGGCGCCCCTCGTAGTGCCGTCCGCCCGGCCGTCCGCCCGGCCGTCCGCCCGGCCGCGCCCCCGGCCCGTCCCACCGCGGCCGTCCCACGGCCGCTCCCGCGTCGCCGCGAGGATCTCCGCGAGGTGCAGCGTGCGGACCTCGGTGTCGCGGCGCCCGAGCGCGCCCTGGATGTTCATGAGGCAGGACCAGTCCCCCGCGGTGAGCACGTCGGCACCCGACGCGACGACGTTGTCGACCTTGTCCGCGACCATCGCCGAGGACGTGTCGGAGTTCTTCAGGGCGAAGGTGCCGCCGAAGCCGCAGCACTGGTCCGCCCCGGGCAGGTCGACGAGCTCGAGGCCCTCGACCGCCCGCAGCAGCCGGGTCGGCCGGTCCCCCACGCGCAGGATGCGCAGGGAGTGGCAGGTGGGGTGGTACGTGACGCGGTGCGGGAACCAGGCGCCGACGTCCTCCAGCCCCAGCACGTCGACGAGGAGCTCGCTCAGCTCGTAGGTGCGGGCGGCGACGAGGTCGGCCTCGTGCGCGAGGCGGTCGTCGCCGGCGCGGCGGGCCACGAGCGCCTGCTGGTGGCGGGTCGAGCCCACGCAGGAGCCGGAGGGGGCGACGACGGCGTCCCACTCCCCGTCGAGCACCGGAGCGAAGGTGCGCACGTGGTTCCGCACGATCGGGACGGCCTCCGGGCCGTAGCCGGAGTTCACGTGCATCTGGCCGCAGCAGGCCTGGCCGCCGGGGACCACGACGTCGTGGCCCAGGCGCTCGAGGAGCTCCACGGTCGCCTGCGCCGCGCGGGGGAACAGCCCGTCGACGAGGCAGGTGGCGAACACGGCGATGCGCACGCGGCATCCTCTCAGAAGGGGCCTGAGCAGGCCCTCAGGGGCGTCGGGGGTGGGGGGACAAGGTCAGCCGTGCAGGCGGCGCTCGGCCGCGTCCCAGAGGGCGGGGTCGCCGCCGGGACCGTGCCGCACGGTCGTCGACGAGGCCGCCACCACCGACCGCAGCGCGGCCAGCCCGTGCGGGACGACGCCGGCGGCCTGGGCCTGCACGAGCAGGTTGCCGATGGCCGTGCCCTCGGCGGGGCCGGCGACGACGGGCAGCCCCGTGGCGTCGGCCGTCAGCCGGCAGAGCAGCGTGTTGCGCGCCCCGCCGCCGACGAGGTGCACGACCTCCACCGTGCGACCCGCGAGCGCCGCCGCCTCGCGCACGGCCCGCCGGTAGGCCAGCGCGAGCGAGTCGAGGATGCAGCGCGTGACCTCGGCGGGCGAGGACGGGACGGGCTGGCCCGTGCGGGCGGCGGCGGCCGCGAGGCGCGCCGGCATGTCGCCCGGGGCGGCGAGGGCCGGGTCGTCCACGTCCACGACGGTCCGCAGCGCGGGGACGGCCTCGGCCGCCGCGAGCAGCGCGACGAGGTCCTCGGGGCGGCCCGCCTCCCGCCAGGTCCGCAGCGACTCCTGCAGCAGCCACAGGCCCGAGACGTTCTTGAGGTACCGGACGGTGCCGTCGACGCCGAGCTCGTTCGTGAAGTTCGCCGCGCGGCTGGCCTCGGTCAGCACCGGGGCGTCGAGCTCGAGCCCGACGAGGGACCAGGTCCCCGAGGAGATGTAGGCCGCACCCCGGGCGGGCATGGGCACCGCGGCCACCGCGGAGGCGGTGTCGTGCGAGCCGACCGCGACGAGGCGGGTGCCCGTGAGGCCGAGGGCGTCGGCGAGCCCGGGCAGCACGGGTCCGACGACCGTCCCGGGCTCGACGAGGGGCGCCAGCAGCCGCGACACGTCGACCCCCGCCACGTCGGCGGCGGCGGCGAGCACCTCCGGCGACCACGTGCGGGTCGTCGGGTCGAGGAGGTTCGTCGTCGAGGCGTTCGTGACCTCCGTGACGCGGCGGCCCGTGAGCCAGTACCCCAGCAGGTCGGGCACGAGGAGCAGCCCCTCGGCGCAGGCCAGGGCGCGCGTGCCGGCGGCCGCGACGAGCTGGAAGACGGTGTTGAAGGGCTGCAGCTGCAGGCCGGTGCGGGCGTAGAGCTCCGCGGCGGGCATCCGGGCGAAGAACCGCTCCGGCGCGCCGGCCGTACGGCCGTCCCGGTAGTGCACGGGGTTGCCGACGAGCGCGCCGTCGGCGTCGAGCAGCCCGTGGTCGACCGCCCACGTGTCGATGCCGACGGACGTGAGCGGCCCGTGCTCCCGGGCGGCCGTCCGCAGCCCGGCGCGGATGCCGGACCACAGCGCCAGGACGTCCCAGTGCAGGACGGGCCGGGCGGCGTCGGACGTGCCGACGCCCACCTCGACGGGCTCGTTGGCGAACCGCGCCACCTCGCTCGTCGTGAGCCGGCCGTCCTCCACCCGCCCGACGAGGACCCGGCCGCTCGACGCCCCGAGGTCCACCGCGGCGAACGTCGCCGGCGTGCCTGCCATCCCTGTGCCCCTGTCTCCGTGGTGCGGGGCGGGCGCCGCGCGTGCGGCACCCGCCCCTCGTCGTGCTGCTCCCCCGGCTGCCGGCCGGGGGCGGTGGTCCGGCGCGGTCAGCGCAGGAACGCCGCCGCCACGCCGGAGTCGACGGGCACGTGCAGGCCCGTCGTCTGGACGAGGTCGGGGCCCGTGAGCGCGAAGACCGCCGCCGCGACGTGCTCCGGCAGCACCTCCTTCTTCAGGAGGGTGCGCTGGGCGTAGTAGGCGCCCAGCTCGGACTCCGGCACGCCGTAGACCGCGGCGCGCTTGGCGCCCCAGCCGCCGGCGAAGATCCCGGAGCCGCGGACCACGCCGTCGGGGTTGACGCCGTTGACGCGGATCCCGTGCTCGCCGAGCTCGGCCGCCAGGAGGCGGACCTGGTGCGCCTGGTCGGCCTTCGTCGCGGAGTACGCGATGTTGTTCGGGCCGGCGAAGAGTGAGTTCTTCGAGGCGATGTAGACGATGTCGCCGCCCATCTCCTGGGCGACCATGGCGCGGGCCGCCTCGCGGGCCACGAGGAAGGAGCCGCGGGCCATGACGTCGTGCTGGAGGTCCCAGTCCTTCGTCGTCGTCTCCAGCAGCGGCTTGGAGATGGACAGCCCGGCGTTGTTGACGACGAGGTCCACGCCGCCGAACGCGAGCGACGCGGCCGCGACGAGGGCCTTCACCTGCTCCTCGTCGGTGACGTCCGCCTTGACGGCGACGGCGACGTCGGGGCCGCCGAGGCCGTCCGCGACCTCCTGCGCGCCCTCGAGGTTGAGGTCGGCGATGACGACGCACGCGCCCTCGGCCGCCAGCCGCTCGGCGATGGCCCGGCCGATGCCCGAGCCGGCGCCGGTGACGAGCGCGACGCGGGTGGCGAGCGGCTTGGGCTTCGGCATCCGCGCGAGCTTGGCCTCCTCGAGCGCCCAGTACTCGATGCGGAACTTCTCGGCCTCGTCGATGGGGGCGTAGGTGCTGATCGCCTCGGCGCCGCGCATGACGTTGATGGCGTTGACGTAGAACTCGCCGGCGACGCGGGCGGTCTGCTTGTCCTTGCCGAAGGAGTACATCCCGACGCCCGGGACGAGCACGACCGCCGGGTCGGCACCGCGGATCGCGGGGCTGTCCGCGGTGGCGTTGCGGTCGTAGTAGCCCTGGTAGGCCGCGCGGTACTCCGCGTGCAGCTCCTTCAGGCGCGCGACGACGTCCTCGAGCGGCGCGTCGGCGGGCAGGTCGACGACGAGCGGCGAGACCTTCGTGCGCAGGAAGTGGTCGGGGCACGAGGTGCCCAGCGCCGCGAGGGCGGCGAGCTTCTCGCGGGAGACGAAGTCGAGGACGACGTCCGTGTCCGTGAGGTGGCCGACCTGGGGGCGGTCGGTGCTGGCCAGGCCGCGGACCACGGGGGCGAGGGCGGCGGCGCGCGCCCGGCGCTCGGCCTCGGGCAGCGCGGCGAAGCCCTCGCGGACGGCGCCGAAGGGGTGCTCGCCGCGCTCGGCCAGCTCCGCGGTGCGGGCGGCGATGAACTCCTCCGCGGTGCGGACGATCTCGAGCGAGCGCTGCTCGGCCTCGTCGGAGGTGCTGCCCCACGCGGTGATGCCGTGGCCGCCGAGGACGCAGCCGATGGCCTGCGGGTTCGCCTTCTGGATGGCGGCGATGTCGAGGCCGAGCTGGAAGCCCGGGCGGCGCCACGGCACCCACGCCACGCGGTCGCCGAAGATCTTCTGCGTCAGCGCCTCGCCGTCGACGGAGGTGGCGAGCGCGATGCCGGCGTCGGGGTGCAGGTGGTCGACGTGGGCCTGCTCGACGAGCGCGTGCATCGCGGTGTCGATGCTCGGGGCGGCGCCGCCCTTGCCGTGGAGGCAGTAGTCGAAGGCGGCGACCATCTCGTCCTCGCGCTCGACGCCCGGGTAGACGCCGACGAGCGCGCGCAGGCGGTCCAGGCGCAGCACCGCGAGGTTCTTCTCCGTCAGGGTGCCGAGGTCGCCGCCCGAGCCCTTGACCCAGAGCAGCTCGACGGGCTCGCCCGTGACGGGGTCGGTCTCGCTGCCCTTCGCGGAGGTGTTGCCGCCGGCGTAGTTCGTCGTGCGGGGGTCGGCGCCCAGCCGGTTCGAGCGGGCGATGAGGGCCTCGGCCTCGGGGTGCGTCATCGGGTCTCCAGGTGGGTCGGGTGGCGGCGGTGGTCCGCCACGGCACCACGCCGGGGCGCGGTGGCAGGCAGGGTCGGACGGTCGGGGCGAGGGTGGGGCGCTTCGTCGCGGGGGGGGCCGAGCGGTGCCGGCCGGGTGGCGGCACCGCGTCCTCAGACGGTCAGGCGCCCCAGCCGGCCTGCTGGCCGCCGACGCGCTCCGCCGCGATGGACTGCGCGTAGCCGGACTCGCGGTAGGCCCGCATCGGGTCCTCGGGCAGGCCGCGGCCCGCGCGCCACTCCGCCAGGGCGGGCCGCACGTCCGTGTAGAAGGCGTCCATGAGGAGGCCGTTCGCGCCGAGGACGTCGCCGGCCTCCTGCGCCGCCGCCAGGGCCGTCATGTCCACGAGCAGGGCCCGCGCCGTCATCTCCTGCACGTTGAGCACGGAGCGGATCTGGCCGGGGATCTTCTCCTCGACGTTGTGGCACTGGTCGAGCATGAACGCCACGCCCGAGCCCGCGTCGAGCCCGCCGCCGCGCACGACCTCGAAGAGGATCCGGAACAGCTGGAACGGGTCCGCCGCGCCGACGATGAGGTCGTCGTCGGCGTAGTTGCGCGAGTTGAAGTCGAACGACCCGAGCCGACCGAGGCGCAGGAGCTGGGCGACGATGAACTCGATGTTCGTCGAGGGCGCGTGGTGGCCCGTGTCCAGGCAGACGACGGCTCGCTCGCCCAGCGCCGTGACGTGCGCGTACGCCGTGCCCCAGTCCGGCACGTCCATCGTGTAGAAGTACGGCTCGAAGATCTTGTACTCGAGCACGAGGCGCTGGTCGTCGCCGAGGCGGTCGTAGATCCGGCGCAGGGAGTCCGCGAGGCGGTCCTGGCGGCCGCGGATGTCCTGCTGGCCGGCGTAGTTGGTGCCGTCGGGCAGCCAGATCTTGAGGTCCTGCGAGCCCGTCTCGTGCATGACGTCGATGCACGCGAAGTGGTGGTCGACGGCCTTCTGCCGGATCCGCGGGTCCAGGTGCGTGAGCGAGCCGTACTTGTAGTCGTCGTCCTGGAACGTGTTCGAGTTGATCGTCCCGAGCCGGATGCCCAGGTCCTCGGCGAAGGCGGTCAGCTTGCCCCAGTCCTCGACCTGGTCCCACGGGATGTGGAGCGCGACGGAGGGCGCCAGGCCCGTGAGCCGGTGCACCTGGGCCGCGTCCGAGAGCTTCTCCTCGACCGTGCGCGGCGTGCCGGGGGTGGCGAAGACCTTGAAGCGCGTGCCGGCGTTGCCGAAGGCCCACGACGGCAGCTCGATCGCCTGCACGGCGAGCCGCTCCAGGACGGCGGCGGGGATGGTGCTCACGAAGGTCTCCTCGGCGAGGTCGGGCAGTCGGACGACTGGTGCGTCCGGACGCGCCGGACAGGCGGGCGGCGGGAACGCACGGCCTCCTCGACGAGGCTGTGTGAATCGTTCCAACGGGTCCGACAGTAGGGCGCGTCGAGACCCGCCGTCAAGGCCGCCGGGCCCCTGGCACCTCGCCCGTGCCCTGCGGCCGAGCGCGCCCGGACCCGCCGGCCGCCCCGCCGACGGACCCGTCGCGGGTCGGACGACCGGTGCACGCCGGCCTCCCCCGGCCCACGCCCCGCCCGGTGCGCGCCCCACCCGACCGGCCCACGCCCCGCCCCACCGGTGCGCGCCCCACCCGACCGGCCCACGCCCCGCCCCACCGGTGCGCGCCCCGCCCGACCGGCCCACCCCCCGCCCCACCGGTGCGCGACCCGCCCGACCGGCCCACCCCCGCCCCACCGGTGCGCGTCGCACTTCGCCGTCGACGGGGCACCTGCAGGTGCGACACCGACGGCGAAGTGCGACACCGGCGGCGGGGTTCGGCACCGACGCCATGGTCCGGCACCGACGCCAGGGTCCGGCACCGATGCGACCTGCGACGCCGGTGGCCGGGCGCCACCGCACCGCAGGCCGACGCCCGGCGTCGCACTTCGCCGTCGACGGGGCACCTGCAGGTGCGACACCGACGGCAGAGTGCGACGCCGAGGCGGGGTGCGACACCGACGGGGTGCGACGCCGACGGTCGGGTTCGACGCTGATCAGGGGCGACGCCGATCAGGGGCGACGCCGGTGGGCGGGGGCGACGGCGATGGGCGGCGGCGGGTGGTCCCCTAGACCTCGCTGGAGGCGCGGACCACGAGCTCCGGGGCGAAGACGACGTGGTCGGCCGCCGCGCCGGGCTCCCGGCCGCGCAGGAGCAGGTCCGCCGCGCTCCAGCCGACGTCGTGGGTCGGCTGGCGCACCGAGGTGAGCGGCACGGCCAGCTCGGCGGCGATCTCGATGTCGTCGTACCCCACGATCGCCACCCGGCGCAGGAGGGCCGTGCCGCCGAGGCGGCGCAGGTGCCGCTGGACGCCGACGGCCACGAGGTCGTTGACGCAGAAGACGGCCTCGGGCGGCCGACCGTCGGCCTCGACCAGCGCGCGCACCGCGGCCTCGCCGCCCGGCGCGTCGAGCGAGGGCAGCCGGACCTCCCGCACCACCCGGTCCGGGTCGAGACCGGCCTCCACGACGGCGTGCCGCACGCCCCGCAGGCGCTCGGCGCACTGACGGATGCTGTGCGGCCCGTTGAGGAACGTCAGGGACGCGTGCCCCCGGTCGAGCAGGTGCCGCGCCGCGAGCGCGCCGCCGGCGGCGTCGTCCACGCCCACGGACGGGAAGTCGTCGTCGTCCGTGGCCGCGTCGAGGAGCACGACCCGCACGCCGCGCCGCCGCAGCGCCTCCAGGTGCTCCCGCTCCGGCGCGCTGGGCACCACGAGGACGCCGACGACGCCGTGCTCCTCGAAGAGCCGCAGGTACTTGCGCTCGCGCTCGAGGTCCTCGTCGGAGCTCGCCAGCATGAGGGTGTGGTCCGCCGCCGCCAGCCGGTCCTCGATGCCGCGGGCCACGTCCGTGAAGAACGGGTTGCGGATGTCGAGGAGCACCGCGCCCACGGTCGTGATGGTCCCGGCGCGCAGCTGCCGCGCCATCCCGTTGGGGACGAACGAGAGCTCCTCGATCGCCGCGAGCACGCGGTCGCGGGTGGCGGGCGTGACGACGTGGGGCCGGTTCAGCACGTTCGAGACCGTGCCGACGGCCACGCCGGCGCGCCGGGCGACGTCGCTGATGGACGCCCGCTTCCGTTCGACGTCGCGCGGCACGCGCCCATCCTGGCAGAACGGCGCGCGTCCCCGTGGCAGGGCGTCCCCGGACCCTCCTGGCCGCCCGTGCCCGGCCGATAGGATCGACGTGGTCGCGGCTCGCGCCCCACCCGCCGGGTCCGCCCGGCTCCCTGTCCCCACCCCGGGTCCGGCCGCCGACGGCCGGGAGAGGAACCGGCCGTGCGCCGCAGCGTGACCTCCCACCTCGTCCTCGACGTGCAGGCGCCCGCCGAGCTCGTGCTCGCCGTCGCCGTGGCCGACGGCGCCTGGGAGCGCGAGGAGCGCCTCGACGTGCGCGGCGAGGCCGCCCCGCTCGCGGTGCGCGAGGTCAAGGCGCCCCACGGCGGCCGCCTGCACCGGGTCGACGCCCCCGCGGGCCTCGTCGTGGTCGACTACAGGGCCGTCGTGACCGGTGACGCCGGCCCGCCCGCCGCCGACGAGCTCGACCTGGAGGAGTACCGGCGCCCCAGCCGCTACGCCGACTCCGACCGGCTCCTGTCCTTCGCGCTCGACCAGTTCTCGGGGCTCACGGGCGGCGCCCTCGCCGACGCCGTGGTCGCCTGGGTCGGCCGGCACGTGCAGTACTGGCCGGGCTCGAGCCTGCCGACCGACGGGGCGACCGACACCCTCCTGGCGCGCCGGGGTGTGTGCCGCGACTTCGCGCACCTCGTCGTCGCGATGCTCCGCGCCCGGGACGTGCCCGCGCGGCTCGCCGCCGTCTACGCCCCGGGCCTGAAGCCCATGGACTTCCACGCGGTGGCCGAGGCGTGGGTCGACGGCGGCTGGCGCGTGCTCGACGCCACGGGCATGGCGCCGCGGCCGTCCCTCGTCCGGATCATGACCGGCCGCGACGCCACCGACACCGCGTTCCTGTCGACCTACGGCGGCGCCGTCCGGCTCCGCTCCATGACCGTCACCGCCGTGGCGCTCGACGGGCTGCCCGACGACGACGGCACGGGGGTCGTCGAGCTGCGCTGAGGTGCGACCCCGTCGCCCACCGCTCCCGGCCGCCGCGTGCGGCGACGCCGGGCTGCCGGGCTACGCGCTCTCGCGCAGCGTGCGGCGCTGGTTCTCCACCGCGACGAGCTCGGCGAACGCCGCCCCGTACGCCGCGGGGTCCGCCTCGGCGTCCATCCGCTGCAGGCGTCCGCGCAGGTCGGCGATGTGCCGCGTGTAGCCCAGCTCGACGAGACGCAGGACGAGCCCGCGCACGTAGCTGCCGAGCACGTCCGGCCGGTCCTCGGCCAGCGGCGCGACCGCCAGCTCCGTGACGAGCGGCCGCACCGTCTGGCCGGCCTCCTCCAGCACGCGCCCCACCCAGCCCGTCGCGACGCCGCTGGCCGCCGTCATCGTGACGGCCCCCGTGACGCCGCCCGCCGCCCGCACCGCCTCGTGGACGGCGCGGTGCACCGGGACGGAGAAGGCGTCGGCGCCGAGCTGGTCGAACTCCACCGGCACGAGCTCCGGCACCTGCAGCACGACCTCGAGGGCCGCCCGCTCGACCTGCACGACGGGGTCGCGGCGGTCCGGCGTCCGGTCCTCGTGCGGGCGCGCCGGCCGCTCCTCGTCCCGCCCTCCCCCGTACCCGCTCCCCCGGCCGTCGTCGCGGCGGCCGCCGTCGCGGGACGTCCACCGGCCGTCGCGGCCGCCGGAGGGGCGCCGGCCGTCCTCGCGGCGACCCTCGTCGCGGCGCCCCTCGTCGCGGCCGCGGCCCTCGCCCGGCCCGGTGCGCGCGCCGCCCGCGCGGGACCGGTCCCGGTCGGCCCGCTCGTCGGTGCGGTCGCCGCCCGTCGGCCCGGTGCCGAAGCGGCCGCCGGCCGCACCGCCGCGGCGCGCGGCCTCGACCGCCCGCTGGACGGTCTCGACGTCCTCCATCCCGAGCCACCCCGCGAGCAGGCGCGTGTACTCCGGGCGCAGGGCGCGGTCGCGGATCTGCGCGACGGCCGGGGCCGCCGACCGCAGCGCGTTCACGCGGCCCTCGGGCGTCCCGAGGTCGAAGGCGCGCAGCGTGGACCGCACGACGAACTCGAAGAGCGGCTGCCGCTGGGCGACGAGCGCCCGCACGGCGTCGGGCCCCTTCGTCTGCCGCAGGTCGCAGGGGTCGAGGCCGCCGGGCTCGACGGCGACGAACGTCTGCATGGAGAACGCCTGGTCCTCGCCGAACGCGCGCAGGGCCGCCTTCTGCCCGGCGGCGTCGCCGTCGAAGGTGAACACCACCTCGCCGCCGAGCGACGTGCCGCCGGCCAGCTGCAGGCCGGCCGAGGAGCCGGCGTCCCCCAGCAGCCGCCGCAGCAGCCGGGCGTGGTCCGTCCCGAAGGCCGTGCCGCAGGTCGCCACCGCGCCCGCCACGCCGGACAGGTGCATCGCCATGACGTCCGTGTAGCCCTCGACGACGACGACCCGCTTGTCCTTCGCGATCGCCCGCTTCGCCAGGTCCAGGCCGTAGAGCACGTGCGACTTGCGGTAGACCGCCGTCTCGGGGGTGTTGAGGTACTTCGGGCCCGTGTCGTCCTCGAGCAGCCGCCGGGCGCCGAAGCCGACGGTGTCCCCCGTGACCTCGCGGATCGGCCAGACGAGCCGCCCGCGGAAGCGGTCGTAGACGCCGCGCCGGCCCTCGGACACCAGACCGGCCGCGGCGAGCTCGGCCTCCGTGAAGCCGCGGCCGCGCAGGTGCCGCAGCAGCCCGTCCCAGCCCTGCGGCGCGTACCCGACGCCGAAGGTGTCGGCCGCCGCCCGGTCGAACCCGCGCTCGGCGAGGAACCGCCGCGCCACGGCCGCCTCGGGCGAGGTCAGCCCCTCGCGGAAGAACTCCTCGGCCTGGCGGTTCGCGTCGAGCAGGCGGCGGCGCCGCCCCGGCTCCTCGCCCGGGCGGGGCGCACCGCCCTCCTCGTACCGCAGCTGGATGCCGGCACGGCCGGCCAGGTGCTCGACGGCCTCGGCGAACGCGAGACCGTCGACCTTCTGCACGAAGTCGATGACGTCGCCGCCCTCGCCGCAGCCGAAGCAGTGGTAGCGGCCCACGTGCGGGCGCACGTGGAACGAGGGGCTGCGCTCGTCGTGGAACGGGCACAGGCCCTTGAGGGAGCCGACGCCCGCCGGCCGCAGCGCCACGTGGGCGCCCACGACCTCCTCGATGCGGGCGCGCTCGCGGACCGCCTCCACGTCCTCCCGCACGATGCGCCCCGCCACGGGCGCAGTCTAGGTCGCGCCGCCCACGCGCCCCGGCGCCCGGGGCGGCGCACCCTCAGCGCCGCGGGCGCACCAGGCGGGCGTGCAGCTCCGTGGCCGACACGTCGGTGAGCGAGGCCACCTGGTCCACGACGACCCGCAGCCGCGCCGCGTCGTCGCCGGCCGCCCGCCAGTCCGCGGCGAAGGGCGGCTCCAGCGCGATCGGCGCCCGGTCGGCCAGCACCACGACGAGGTCCTCGAGCACCTCCCGCTGCCGTCCGTAGAGCGGCTCGAGCTCGCGCGGCGCCATGACGTAGGCGACCGCGAGCCCCTTGAGGACGAGGATCTCGGCCACGGTGTCCACCGGCACGACGAGGTCGGCGGCGTACCGGGTGAGGGGCCCCGGGCCGTACCGCTCCCTCGTCGCCCGCTGCGCGGCCTTCGCGAACCGGCCGATGAGCTGGCTCGTCGCGTCCTTGAGCACCGCGAGCGCGCCCCGCGACCCGTCGAACCCCGGCCGCCACAGCCGTGCCGCGACGAGCCGGTCCATCGCGTCGAGCAGGCCGTCCTCGCCGATCGCGTCCCCGTACCAGGTGTGCACGGCCTCCACGACGCGGTCGCGCTCCTCCGTCCGCTCGAGCACCGCGAGGTCCACGCGCCCGCCGACGACCGCGTCCTCCACGTCGTGCACGGAGTACGACACGTCGTCGGCGAGGTCCATCACCTGCGCCTCGAGGCACTTGCGACCCTCGGGGGCGCCCTCGCGCAACCACGCGAACACCGGCAGGTCGTCCTCGTAGACGCCGAACTTGTGGGTCGGCCGGCCGCTCGCCGGGCTCAGCGGCCCCTCCCCGAACCGCCACGGGTACTTCACCGACGCGTCGAGGCTCGCCCGCGTGAGGTTGAGGCCCACGGCCGTCCCGTCCGGCCCGACGACCTTGGGCTCCAGCCGGGTGAGCAGGCGCAGCGTCTGCGCGTTCCCCTCGAAGCCGCCGATGTCACGGGCGAGCGAGGCCAGCGCCCGCTCCCCGTTGTGGCCGAACGGCGGGTGGCCGAGGTCGTGCGCGAGGCAGGCGGTGTCCACGACGTCGGGGTCGCACCCCAGCGCCTTGCCGATCTCGCGCCCGACCTGCGCCACCTCGAGGGTGTGCGTGAGCCGCGTGCGCACGAAGTCGTCCGACGAGGGGCCCAGCACCTGGGTCTTCGCGCCGAGCCGCCGCAGCGCCGAGGAGTGCACGAGCCGTGCGCGGTCCCGCTCGAACGCGGTCCGCGCGCTCGACTTCGGCGCCTCGCGCACCCACCGCTCGCGGTCCCGGTCGGCGTAGGCGTCGTCGACGAGCCGGGCGCCGTCGGGGGCGCGGTCGTCGAGGGCGGTCACGCGCCCAGGGTAACGAGACGGCCGAGCAGGGAGCCGACCAGGCCGGCGCAGGGCCGGTCGAGCGCCGTCAGCGCGTGAGGACCACGAAGCCCCAGGCGTCCAGCGGCAGCCGGTCGCCCAGCGCCACCGTCCGCCGCTCCCCCGTCACCGCGTCCGTCCAGGTGCCCGCCGCCGGGCCGTCGAGCAGCGTGACCTCGCGCGCCTGCGGCGAGAGGTTGAGCACCGCGAGCACGGCGTCGTCGCCGGCGTCCCGGACGAACGCGAGCACCGCGGACCGGTCCGTCGTGACGACCTCGACCATCCGCGCCCCCCACACGCCGTTCCACAGCGCCCGGTGCTCCTTCTTCAGCGCGATCAGCCGCCGGTACAGCTCCCCGCGGGGGTGCTCGCGCCACACGAGGGGGTCCCGCTCGAAGAACTCCAGGCGCCGGTCGTTGCCGGCCTCCTGGCCGTTGTAGACCAGCGGCATGCCCTCGCCGACGACCGACAGCCAGATCGCCGCCTCGAGCGCGTCGCCGAACATCTCCTCCTCCGTGCCCTCCCACGCGTTCTTGTCGTGGTTGGACACGAAGGTCATGCGGACCGCGTCCGCGGGGTACGCCTTCTCGTTCCAGGAGTAGTAGACGCGCAGCGCGTCGACGTCGGCCCGGCCCGTCGCGATGTGGTGCAGCGCCTCGTTCCAGCTCCAGGCGTACGTGAGGTCGAAGGCCCGGCGGTGCAGCTCGCGGTCCTCCCACTCCGCGAGCAGCACCACGGGCTTGACCGCGTCGAGCGCCGCCCGCACGTCCTCCCAGAAGTCCGTCGGCACGAAGCCGGCCACGTCGCAGCGGTAGCCGTCCAGGTCGAGCTCGCGCACCCAGCGCACCATCTCGTCGCGCATGTACGCCCGCAGCTCCGGGACCCGGTAGTCGAGGTCGACCACGTCCTCCCAGTCCCACCACGGCGTCGGCCGCAGCCGCCCCGCCCAGTCGCGCACGTACCAGTCCGGGTGCCGCTCGACGAGCACGCTGTCCCAGGCGGTGTGGTTCGCGACCCAGTCCAGGATCACCCTCAGCCCGAGCGCGTGCGCCGCGTCGACGAACGCGCGCAGGTCCTCGCGCGTGCCGAGCTCGGCGCTGACGGAGGCGTAGTCCCTCACGGCGTACGGGCTGCCGAGCGTGCCCTTGCGGTGCAGCTCGCCGATCTCGTGGACCGGCATGAGCCACAGGACCCGGACGCCGAGGTCGGCCAGGCGCGGCAGGTGCGCCTGCGCGGCCGCGAACGTCCCCTCCGGCGTGAACTGGCGGGTGTTGATCTGGTAGATCGTCGCGTCGTGCAGCCAGTCGGGGTGCGTGATCGCGATGTCCGACGGGCGCAGGCGGGCGGGCGTGGTCACTCAGGTCTCCGGTCCGGGTCGGGGTGCGGCGCGAGGGTGGGGCGGGAGGGTGGGGCGGCAGGGTGGGGCGGCAGGGTGCGAGGGGTGGGTCAGGCGGTCGGCAGGCGCCAGGCGTGCGCGGCCGGCCCCGCCCCGGGCAGGACGACGTGCCCCGCGGGCCCGGCGACGAGGGGCTCGCCGACGAGGGTCTCGGCGGCGGCGGCCCCGGGCAGCGCGAGCGCGGCGGCGGGGAGGACCACCGGGGCGTGGTCGGCGCGCGCGACGTGGACGAGCACGCGCTCGTCGGGGTGCTCGCGCAGGAACGTCATGTGGTCCTCGCCCACGTCGACCCACCGCAGGGAGCCGTGCCGCAGGGCCGGGGAGGCCCGCCGCAGCGCGATCCACGCACGGTACGCCTCCAGCGTCGGGGTGTCCCACGTGTCCCGCCGGTCCCAGGGGAAGGGGGTGCGCGCGTGCTCGCCGTCGACGGCCGTGAGCCCCAGCTCGTCGCCCATGAAGACGCTCGGGACGCCCGGCAGGGTCGTCTGGAGGGCCAGCCCGACGAGGTGCCGGCCGCGCCCGTGACCCTCCCGGTCCACCCCGCCGTGCGTGCCGCCGCCGGCGACGGTCCGGAACCGCGGCGTGTCGTGGGAGTCCAGGTGCAGCGTCGAGGCCGCCCACGACCGCCACGGCGCGCGCGCGCGGACCTCCCGCAGCGTCGCCACCGCGGCCGTCGCCGGGAGCACCGGCACGGGGACGGGGATGCCGAGGTAGGACAGCCCGTGCGGCCGGCCGGGGCCCGCCGCCGAGCCCCCGTTGAGCCACGTCCACACCGGACGCGTGAAGGAGGCGTAGTCCATCGTCCCGTGCCAGCCGTCGCCGTCCAGGTCCCCCGCGGCGTCGTGGCCGTGCTCGGCGAGCAGCCACCGGTCGGGCGGCATCGTCGCGCGCACGGACCGCGCCACGTCGTGCGCGAGGTCGGCCGTGCCGAGGCGCCCCGTCATGTTGGCGACGTCGATGCGCCACCCGTCCAGGCCCGCCCGCAGCCACCGGTCGACGACGGAGCCCGGGCCCTCGTGCAGGGCCCGCCGCAGGCCCGGGGCCGCGTGGTCGAGCTTCGGCAGGGAGGGCACGTCGAGCCAGGAGACGTAGTCGTGGGGGTGCTCGCGGAAGGTGTAGTACGCCGCCTCCGGCGCGCCGGGGTCGGCCTGGGCGCGGCGGAACCACTCGTGCCCGTCGCCGGTGTGGTTGAGGGTGAGGTCCCCCACGACGCGCAGGCCCCGCGCGTGCGCCGCCGCGACGAGCCGGCCCAGCGCCTCGTCGCCCCCGAGCAGCGGGTCGACCCGGTCGAACGTGACCGCGTCGTAGCGGTGGTTCGACCGGCCCTCGAACACGGGGGTGAGGTAGAGCAGCGTCGCGCCCAGGTCGACCACGTGGTCCAGGTGCGCCACGACGCCGTCGAGGTCGCCCCCGTACAGCTGCCGGGGCGTGAGCGGTCCCCGGTGCACGACGGGGTCGTCCCAGGCCGCCGGCACCGCCCACGCCGGCGGCGTGCGCACCGCCCCGGACCGCGCGAAGCGGTCCGGGAAGACCTGGTAGGCCACCTGGTCCGCCACCCAGCCCGGCGGCCCGGGGTGCGTGGCCAGGCGGAAGTCGTGCGCGTCGGACACGTCCCGCGCGTGCAGCCCCGTCCCGTCGAGGACGGAGTAGCGACCGCCCTCGACGAGCACGAAGCGGTAGGACGTGACGGGGTTGGCCACCTCGAGGTCGGCGACGAACCACGCGCCCGCCGCGTCGGAGCCGTCGAGCCGCGCCGGGCGGAGCACGGGCTCGCCGTCCCGCACCGAGCGCAGCACGACGGTGGCGTCCCGGGCGTCGGCGCCGGGCACCGACGGGACGCGCACCCGCACGGGGACGGTGTCCCCGGGCGCGGGCGTGCCCTGCGGTCCGTAGAGCGGCGAGCCGTCGTGGTGGGGCTGGTCGAGCGGGCGGCGCCGGTCGGGGGCGGCTGCCGTCGTGCCCGTCATCAGCCCTTGACCGCGCCGGCCGTGATGCCCCCGACGATGTACTTCTGCAGGTACTGGAAGAGCAGCACGACGGGGATCGACACGACGACGGACGCCGCGGCGAACCACCCGAGGTTGTTGGACCGGTCCGCGTCGAGCACGCCGTAGAGCCCGACCGCCACCGTCTTGATGTTCGTCTCCCGCAGGAAGATCGAGGCGAGGAGGAACTCGCCGAAGACCCCGACGAAGACGAGCAGGCCCGTCGTCGCCAGGATCGGGCGGACCAGCGGCAGGATCACCTGGAAGAACACCTGGGCGTGGCCGGCGCCGTCGATCTTCGCGGCCTCGTCGAGCTCGATGGGGATGGAGTCGAAGAAGCCCTTGATGAGCCACACCTGCCCGAGGGCGCCGCCGAGCATGATGAGGATGTAGCCCGGCAGGGTGTCGAGCCCGATCTGCGGCACCGACCGGCCCAGGTCGGTGAACATCTGGAACAGCGCCACGGCGGCGAGGAACTGCGGGAAGAGCTGGATGAGCAGCAGGGTGAGCAGCCCGCCGCGCCGGCCCTTGAACCGGAACCGCGAGAACGCGTACGCGGCGAGGGCCGAGGCGAAGAGCTGGCCCGCGACCACCACGACCGCGACGAGCAACGTGTTGAGGAACCAGCGCACGAACGGGCGGCCGGGGTTGCCGAACAGCTCCTCGTAGTTCACCCAGCTGATCGTCGTGGGGAACAGGTCGGTGGAGACCACGGAGCCGATGGGGTTCACGGACGCGGACAGGATGTAGAGGATCGGGATGATGGCGTAGACGATCGCGAGGACGCCGACGACGTGCCGCCACCCCACCTCCTGCCACCAGCGTCGCCGGCGCCGCCCGGCGCGCGTCCGGTCGTCGCCGGGGGTGCTGCCGCCCCTGCCGCCCGCGCGGGTGGTGGGTCCGGTCGTGGGGGCCACGGTGCTCATCGGTTCACGTCCTCGAGGCTGCGGGTCGCGCGGAACTGGGCCGCCGCGAGAAGGCCGGTCAGGATGAAGAGCAGCACGGAGATCGCCGAGGCGAACCCGATCTGCTGGGCCGCGTTGCCGAAGGCGAGGCGGTAGGTGTAGCTGATGAGGATGTCGGTGCCGCCGGCCGTCGGGTTCGCCGGGCTGAACGGGCCGCCCTCCGTGAGCAGCTGGATGGCGTTGAAGTTGTTGAAGTTGAACGCGAAGGACGCCACGAGCAGCGGGGCCACCGCGACGAGCAGCAGCGGCAGGACGACCTTCCGGAACTGCATGAAGCCGTTCGCGCCGTCGAGCGACGCCGCCTCCTTGAGGTCCCCCGGGATGGACTGCAGCGCCCCCGTGCAGATGAGGAACATGTACGGGAAGCCCATCCACAGGTTCGTCAGCAGCACGGCCAGCCGCGCCGTCCCGGTCTGCCCGAGCCAGTTGACGTCCAGCCCGAGCAGGTCGTTCACGAGCCCGAAGTCGCGGTTCCAGAAGCCGGACCAGATGGACAGGGCGATGAAGCCCGGGATGGCGTAGGGCAGCAGGATGAGCGAGCGGTAGAGCCGCTGGCCCCGCACCCGGTCGTCGTTCATCACGACCGCCAGGGCCAGCCCGAGGAAGAACGTGGACCCGACGGACCCGACGGCGAACAGCAGCGTCCACAGGAAGATGCTGATGAAGTCGCTGCTGATGGCGGGGTCGGTGAAGGCCCGCACGTAGTTCTGGAGGCCGATGCTCTCGCCCCACGACTGGTCGGACAGGCGCGTGCCGTCCTCGGCGGTGAAGTAGGAGCGGTCGCCGCTGGCCGCGCGCTGCGGCGTGTAGACCTCGCCGGTCTCGCTGTTCGTGATGGTGTCGGCCGCCTCGTCGTAGACGAGCGGCGACGTGAGCTCGACCGCGCTGAACCCCTGCTGCCGGATGACGCTGTTCTCGCCCGCCGGCACCGTGAAGCCCTCGAGGCCGCCGCCCGCCTGGCCGGCGTCGTTGATCTGCGAACGCGTCAGCAGCGTGACGCCGGGGACCTCGGTGACGACGCCGTCCGTGATGGTCGCGTCGTCGGCGCCGAGCTCGGTGAGGCCCTCGGCGTCGCCCGCGAACGCGTCGCCGGTGGCCTCGTCGACGAGGTAGAACGTGAAGGGCCCGTCCGCGACGCCACCCGTGGTGCCCACGGCGAGCGTGTAGGACGGGGCGTCGGGGACCTGCACCGCGGACGCGCCGATGATGCGCGTGACGGTGGCCTCCTTCGTGCCGCGGGTGCCGTCGCCGTAGTTCGTGGAGCTGAGCTGCGCCGTCATGAGGATCGGGTAGACCACGAACACGACGAGGAACAGCGAGCCCGGCACGAGGTACTTGAGCGGGACCGCGCGCTTCGTGGCGTAGACCGCGAGCAGGACGACGACGACCGCCCAGAGGCCACCGACGAACACCCAGGAGCCGTCGCGCACGAGCGCGGGGGTGACGGCGATCGCCAGGCCGGCGACGAGGCCGAGCAGGACGACCTTGACGACGAGCGGCAGGACCGTCGAGGTGCCCCGCCCCGCGAGCGTCGAGCGGGGGCGGGACCGGTCCGGCGGTGGGGTGACGAGGCGGCTGGGGGCGATGGTCACGGAGGGCTCCGGGTGGCGCGGGCGGCGGGGCGCGGGAGGGGCGCGAGGAGGGCGGGCGGCGCCACGCCGGCGGGTCGGCCGGGCGACGGCGGTGTCGCGGGGGTGCGCCGGGGCGCGGGGGTGCGGGGGTGCGGGCGTCCGGCCGCCGGGGAAGGGCGCGGCGGCCGAGGGGGGTGTCCGGCGACGGGCCGCCCGCCCCCGGGGCCCGGCGTCGGCCGGGTCCCGGGGGCGGGCGTCGGGTCAGGAGCCCGCGATGGCCGCGGAGATGGTGTCCTGGGCCTGCTGCATCGTCGTCGCCGGGTCGGCGCCGCCGATGATGGCCGAGTAGGCCTGGCCGAGCGGGGCCCACACCTCCGCCATCGCGGGCAGAGCGGGCATCGGGTTCCCGTTGTCCGCCGCCTGCGCGAAGGTCTCGAAGTCGGGGTTGTCCGCCGCGATCGCCTGACGGACCTCCGTGAGGGCCGGGGGCAGGTTCGCCAGCTCGTACATCGTGGTCATCGCCTCGGCGTTGTTCACGCCGTTGGTGACGAACTCCTGGGCGAAGGTCTTGTTCTGGCCGTTGGAGGCGACGTAGAAGGCCTGCGCGCCGAGGAACGGCTGGGCGGGCTGCTGCCCGGCGAACCCGGGGACGGGCTGGATCGTGTAGGCGTCCTCGCCGATGCCGGCGCGGATGTCGTTGAGCGCCCACGGGCCCGAGATGAGGCACGCGGCCCGGCCCTCGGCGAACAGCGCGATGCTGTTGTCGCCGTTGACCGACCGGCGCAGGACGTTGGAGCCCGCCTCGCCGAGGTCGTAGATCTTCTGCGCCGCGGCGAGGCCGCCCGGCGTCGCGAGCCCGAGGTCGTCGGCGTTGTAGGTGCCGTCCGGGTTCTGCCCGAAGAGGTAGCCACCCATCGAGGTGAGGACCGGCTGCATGTGGTACGCGTCGCCCACGTCGCCCTGCGCGACGTTGAGCGCGGACTCGACCTGGCCGCCGTCGACCGCGGCCTGGCCGGCGGCGATGACGTCCTCGAGCGTGGCGTACGTGTCGGGCGCGTACTGCTTGTTGCAGTAGAGCGCCAGCGCCTCGACGCCGTAGGGCAGCCCGTAGATCTGGCCGTCGTAGGTCACGGCCTGGATGGCGTTCTCGGCGTACCCGCCGAGGTCCGCGGCCGACAGCTGCAGCGGGTCGACCGCGCCGTTCTGGACCATCTGGCCGATCCAGTCGTGGGCGCCGACGACGACGTCCGGGCCGTTGCCGGCCTGGTTCGCGGTGATGAAGTCCGAGCGGGTGTTGACGATGGCCTGCACGCCGACCGAGATGCCGTTCTCCTCGGCGAACGCGTCGGCCACCGCCTGGACGGCGTCGAGCTTGAGGGCGTCGGTCCAGATGACGAGCTCCTCGTCGCCCCGGACGGGGGCGGCGCTCTCGCTGGCGACGGGCTCGCTCGCCTCGGGGGCGGCGCCGGTCTCCTCGGTGCTGCCCCCGCCGCCGCCGCTGCAGGCGGCGGCGAGCATGCCCACGCTGGCGATGAGGGCGATCCTCGATGTGATGCTGCGCATGTCGTCCTGTCTCTCCGTCGTTGGAAGTGGCCGGCGACGCGGCGGTCGTCCTCGACGAGGACCGCCACGCTGCGACCCCGTCACCGTAGCAACTCGTTTTCACGGCCAGCAAGACGCTGTCAATCCGTTGCAGAACCGTGACCCGACGGGAGGGGCGAGCCCCTACGCTCCAGCCGTGCCCACCGCCGTGCCGCCCCGGACGCCCACGGCCGTCCCCGCCGCTCCCGGCGCCCCCGCCCCGGCGGCACCCGGCGCCGCCGCCCCCGCCGCTGCCGCTGCCGGCGCCGCCCGCGCGCACCGGCCGCCCGTGCTGGCCGAGGTCGCCGCCCGGGCCGAGGTCAGCGTCGCCACCGTCAGCCGCGTCCTCAACGACCGGGGCGGCTCGGCGGCGGCCCGCCGTCGGGTCGGCACCGCGCTCGACGTCCTGGGCTACGAGCGCCCCGCCCACCTCGCCGAGCGTGCGACGCCCCCGGTGCCGGACGGGGTCGGCGTGCCCGAGCCCGTCGCCCGCGGCCTCGTCGGGCTGGTCCTGCCGGACCTCGGCAACCCCGTCTTCCCCCGCTTCGCCGGGGTCGTCGAGCGCTGCCTCGCGGCCGCCGGCCTGACCCCGCTGCTGTGCACCCTCACGCCCGGCGGCGTGCACGAGGACGCCTACGTCCGCGTCCTGCGGGCGCACGGCGCGGCGGGCGTCGTCTTCGCCTCCGGCCTCCACGCGAACACGGAGGCCGACCCGGCCCGCTACCACGCGCTGCACGCCGACGGCATGCCGTTCGTGCTGGTCAACGGAGCGGTCCCCGGACTGGACGTGCCGGCCGTGGCGCACGACGACGCGCTCGGCACGCGCCAGGCCGTGCGCCACCTGCGCCAGCTCGGGCACGTCCGCGTGGGCCTGGTCCTCGGGCCCGTCCGGTACACCCCGAGCCGACGGCGCGCGGCGGCCTTCGCGGCCCTCGTCGCCGAGCGCGAGCTGGGCCCGGAGGCGGCCGGGCTCGTCGCCCACGACGAGTACGGGGCCGAGGGCGGGGAGCGGGCCGCCGCCCGGCTGCTCGCGGCGGGGGCGACGGCGCTCGTCTGCGCCTCCGACCTCCAGGCCCTGGGCGCGGTCCGGGCCGTCCGCGCCGCGGGCCTGGCGGTGCCCGGGGACGTCTCCGTCGTCGGCTCCGACGACTCGCCGCTGCTGCGCTTCACCGACCCGCCCCTGACCACGGTGCGGCAGGACGTGGAGGGCGTGGGCGCCACCGCGGTGCAGGCGCTGCTCGACGAGATGCGCGGCGGCCGGGCGGCCCCCGGCGGGGGTGCGCGCACGGAGATCCTGCTGCCGCCCGAGCTCGTGCTGCGCGGCACGACGGCACCGCCGTCGGCGCGGTCGTTGCAGCGTCTCGTCGCCGCCCGTTAGATTGCGGCGCACACGCGCTTGCAAGACATGCAACGCTTTTCCAGGCGTCGCCCGGGGGCACGACCCGGGCGACGCCGGCACGGACCAGGACGAGGAGGTCTGGTGGACACCCCCGCCCTGCCCGAGCGCACGCGCATGGCCGACCTCGCCGAGCTCGCCGGCGTCAGCACGGCGACGGTCTCGCGCGTGCTCAACGGCAAGCACGGCGTCTCGACGCAGGCCCGCCAGGCGGTGCTCGCCGCGCTCGACGTGCTCGGCTACGAGCGCCCCGAGAAGCTGCGCACCCGGTCCGTCGGGCTCGTCGGTCTCATCGTCCCGGAGCTGAGCAACCCGGTCTTCCCGGCGTTCGCGCAGGTCATCGAGACGATGCTCACCGAGCGCGGCTACACGCCGCTGCTGTGCACCCAGTCCCCCGGCAGCACCACGGAGGACCAGTACGTCGACGTGCTCCTCGAGCACGGGGTGGCCGGCATCATCTTCGTCTCCGGCCTGCACGCCGACACGGCGGCCTCGACGGACCGCTACGAGCGCCTGCTCCAGCGCAAGGTCCCGGTCGTCTTCGTCAACGGCGCCGCCGCCGGGATCGCGGCCCCGACCGTCTCCACCGACGACGCGGCGGCGATCGACCTCGCCGTGCGGCACCTCGTGCAGCTCGGGCACCGGCGCATCGGCCTGGCGACGGGCCCGCAGCGCTTCCTGCCGGCGCAGCGCAAGCACGCCGCGTTCGTGCGCAACCTGCGCGAGCAGCTCGACGTCGACGACCCCGAGGAGCACGTGGTCTCCACGCTGTTCACCGTCGAGGGCGGCCAGGCCGCGGCGCAGCAGCTCCTCGCGACGGGGCACACCGCCATGGTGTGCAGCTCGGACCTCATGGCCCTCGGCGCCGTGCGCGCCGCGCGCTCGCTCGGCCTCGACGTGCCGCGCGACCTGTCCGTCGTCGGGTTCGACGACTCCCCGCTCGTGCCGTTCACCGACCCGCCGCTCACCACCGTGCGCCAGCCCGTGCAGGCCATGGGGCACGCCGCGGTGAGCGCGCTCGTCGCCGAGATCTCCCGCAGCAGCGCCGCCACCACGGAGCTGCTCTTCCAGCCCGAGCTCATCGTGCGCGGCTCCACCGGCCCCGCACCCCTGCGCGCCGCGGACGCCCCCACGGGCACCCGGCCGGCCGGCACGCGCGTGCCGGCCCACCGCGCCGGCGCCTGAGCCAGCCCACCCCCACCGACGGAGGACCCCTCGTGACCTCGCACGCCCCCGCGCGCCCCGACGCCGCCGCCACCACCGCCGCCGGCACCGCCCCCGGACCGGTCGAGGACGGCCTCGTCCACCCCGCCGACGGGCCCGGGGGCGCCTGGTGGCGCCACGCCGTCATCTACCAGGTGTACCCGCGGTCCTTCGCGGACGCCTCGGGCGACGGCATCGGCGACCTGCCCGGCATCACCGCACGCCTGGACCACCTCGTCGAGCTCGGCGTCGACGCCGTCTGGCTGTCGCCGTTCTACCGCTCGCCCCAGAACGACGCGGGCTACGACGTCAGCGACTACCGGGACGTGGACCCGCTGTTCGGCACGCTCGAGGACGCCGACGCGCTCGTCGCCCGGGCCCACGAGCTCGGCCTGCGCGTCGTCGTCGACCTCGTCCCCAACCACACCTCGGCCGACCACGCGTGGTTCCAGGAGGCGCTCGCCGCCCCGCCCGGCTCCCCCGCCCGCGACCGCTACCTCTTCCGCGACGGCCGCGGACCGGGCGGCGACGAGCCCCCCAACAACTGGTCGTCCATCTTCGGCGGCCGTGCCTGGACGCGGACGACGAACGCCGACGGCACGCCGGGCCAGTGGTACCTGCACCTGTTCGACGCCACGCAGCCCGACCTCGACTGGTCGAACCCGCAGGTGCGGGACGAGTTCGAGGACGTCCTGCGCTTCTGGCTCGACCGCGGCGTCGACGGCTTCCGGATCGACGTCGCCCACGGTCTCGTGAAGGCCGAGGGCCTGCCGGACTGGGCCGGGCACGTGCGGATGGTCGACGGGGCCGAGGACGACCCGGTCGCCGCCGTGGACGACGCGACCGAGGCGCACCCGAACCCCATCTTCGACCAGGACGGCGTGCACGAGGTCTACCGGGCCTGGCGCCGGGTGCTCGACGCCTACGACGGCGACCGCGCCATGGTCGCCGAGGCCTGGGTCGAGCCCCTGTCCCGCCTCGCGCTGTACGTGCGGCCCGACGAGCTGCAGACGGCCTTCAACTTCGCGTTCCTCGTCGCCGGCTGGGACGCCGGGGCGCTGCGCCGCGTGGTCACCGCCTCCTACGCGGCGAACGACGAGGTGGGCGCGCCGACGACCTGGGTCCTGTCCAACCACGACGTGGTCCGGCACGCGACCCGGTTCGGGCTGCCCGACCCGACGGAGCGCCCCAACGGCATCGGGCCCGACGACGTCCAGCCCGACCCCGTGGTGGGGCTGCAGCGCGCCCGCGCCGCGTCGCTGGTGCTGCTCGGCCTGCCCGGCTCCGCGTACCTCTACCAGGGCGAGGAGCTCGGCCTGCCCGACCACACGGAGCTCGACCCCGCCGTCCGCCAGGACCCCGCCTTCTTCCGCACGGGCGGCGAGGAGCTCGGCCGCGACGGCTGCCGCGTGCCCCTGCCGTGGTCGGCCGACCCGGCGGCGCCGGCGGCGGGCTTCTCCCCCACGGGCGAGAGCTGGCTCCCCCAGCCCGCGGGCTGGGGGCAGTACGCCGCGGAGGCGCAGCGCGGCGTGCCGGGCTCGACCTTCGAGACGTACCGCGCCGCCCTGCGGGTGCGGCGCGAGCTCGACCTCGGCAGCGGCGACCTCACGTGGGTGCTGCTCGGCCCGGACGCCGTGGGCGCGCCGGAGGCCGGCACCGGGTCCGTCACCCCCGTGACCCCGGGCACGGCGGAGGGGCGCGAGCCGCACGGCCTGGCCACCGAGCACGGCGACGACCCCGGCGCCGGGCGTCACGGGGTCCTCGCCTTCCGCAACGGCCCGGCGCTCGTCGTGGCGAACGTCGGCTGCGACCCGACCCCGCTGCCCGCGGGGGCCGAGGTGCTCGTCGCCTCCGGGCCGCTCGGCGGCGACGGCGACCACGCCGTGCTGCCGACGGACACCACCGTCTGGCTGCGCCTGCCGGCCTGAGGTCCCGCCGCCGGCGGCGTCAGCGGCGTCAGCCGACGAGCGCCAGCGCCAGCGTGGCCCCGACGACGACCACCGGGGCCAGCAGCACGCCCTGGAGGACGACCGCCCGCACGGGCACGTCGAGCAGGACCTGCCGGCACCGCTGCCACCACAGGACGGTCGCGAGCGACCCCCACGGCGTGAGCAGCGGGCCGACGCCGGTCCCGACGAGCACGGCGGCGACCCGCAGCGGGTCGCCGGCGGCCGCGGGCTCCAGCGCGAGGTAGGCGGGCAGGTTGTTCACCGCGTTCGCCGCGAGGGCGGCCGTCGCGGCCAGCCGCAGGAGCGCGCCCGGGCCCGTGCCGTCGCCGGCGGCGACCGCGAGCGCCTCCCCCAGCCCCGCGACGTGCGCGGCCTCGACGGCGGCGAAGAGCCCGGCGACGACGAGCAGCGTCCGCCACGGCACGAGGTCGGCGGGCGGGACCGGCAGGGGGCGGCGGCGCACCCGCGTCGCGACGAGGAGCGCGATCGCGGCGACGAGGGCGGCGGCGGCCGTCGGCAGCCCGAGGACGAAGGCCACCCCGAGGAGCCCCACGACGACCGCCGTGGCCCGCAGCAGGGGCGCGTCCGGGACGGGCCGGGACGGCGCGAGGCCGTAGCGACCGGCGACCGCCCGGCGGTCCCGCACCGCCAGCAGCGCCACCGTCAGCACGACCGCCACCGCCGCGGGCGCGGCCAGCAGGGGCGCGAACGCGGCGTCCGCCCGCCGCAGGGCGTCCTGCGCGAGCAGGTTCGTGAGGTTGGAGACGGGCAGCACGAGCGAGGCCGTGTTGGCGAGCGCGAGCACGAGGAGCGCGAAGGGCAGGGGCGACGAGCCCGTGCGCCGTGCCAGCGCGACGACCACGGGCGTGAGCAGCACCGCCGTCGTGTCGAGCGAGAGCACGGCCGTCGACAGCACCGCGAGGACGACGACGAGCGCCCACAGCACGGGCCGCCGACCCCGGCCGGCGCGCGCCGCCACGTCGGCCGCCGCGGCGAACAGGCCCGCGCCGGCGCACAGCTCCGCGACGACGGTGAGCGCCGCGACGAGCGCGAGGACCGGCAGCGTCCTCCTCGCGAGCGCGAGGGCGGCGCCCCCCGGCAGGGCGCCGGTCGCCAGCAGCACCCCGACGAGCACGACGGCGAGCGCCCACCACGGGACACGACGAGGACCCGGCCGCCGTGGCGACCGGGTCCCCGTCCCGTCGGTGCTCGTCCTCAGCCGGCGACGACGACGTGCTCGTTGGGCACGCAGTGCGTCATGACGTGGCCCGTGACGTCCCGCGGGCCGTTCTTGCCGAGGTTCGCCAGGCGGTCCAGCTCCTCGTCGGACAGGGTCTGGCTCTGCAGCGGCGGCAGGTGCCGGACGTCGTCGGGCGAGATCCCCAGGCCGTCGCCGACGCGCAGGCCGAGCTCGTCCTCGCACAGGAGCAGGTGCCAGACCATCCGCTCCTGGATGGGGCGGTCGCACTGGAGCAGCGCGGTGGTGAGGTTGAGGACGAGGTCGTCCTTCTCCCACTGCTCGGACAGCTGGTACCGCTCGCCGGCCTGCGCGTAGTCGTTCGTGCGCGGGATCCGCTTCCGGGTGAGGCGGCCGGTGATCTCCGGGCCCTGGTCGTCGTGCGTCGGGTAGGTCGCCTCGCGCAGGCCCCCGGTGATGGAGGGCTCGTAGTTCACGTGGGGGTTCGCGCCCACGTCGTCGCGGCCCATCGACATCTGGCCGCCCTGCTGGTTGGTGTGCACCGGCACCTTGGGCTGGTTCACGGGCACCTGCAGGTAGTTCGGCCCGACGCGGTGGCGCTGCGTGTCCGAGTAGGAGAACGTCCGGCCGACGAGCATCTTGTCGTCGGAGAAGTCCAGCCCGTCGACGAGCACGCCCGTGCCGAAGGCGATCTGCTCGTTCTCGGCGAAGTTGTCGCTGACGTTGCGATCGAGCACCATCCGGCCGACGGGACGCAGCGGGAAGGCCTCCTCGGGCCAGACCTTCGTGTCGTCGAGCGGGTCGAAGTCGAGCTCGGGGTGCTCGTCGTCGCTCATGATCTGGACGTGGAGCTCCCACTCGGGGAAGTCGCCCGCCTCGATGGCGTCGTAGAGGTCCTTCGTGTGGGCACCCAGGGTCTGCGCCTGGACGGCGGCCGCGTCCGCGGCGGTCCACGACTTCACGCCCTGCTTCGGCAGCCAGTGGTACTTCACCAGCACCGTCCCGCCGTCGGCGTCGACCCACTTGTAGGTGTTCACGCCGAAGCCCTGCATCGTCCGGTAGGAGGCCGGCGTGCCGCGCGGGCCGAAGACGAGCGTGACCATGTGCATGGCCTCGGGCGTCTGGCTGAAGAAGTCGAAGGCGCGGTTGGCGACGTTCGCCTCGAACGTCACCGGGTCCGGCTTCTGGGAGTGGATGAAGTCCGGGAACTTGATGGCGTCGCGGATGAAGAAGACGCCGAGGTTGTTCCCCACGAGGTCCCAGTTGCCGTCCTCCGTGTAGAACTTCACGGCGAAGCCGCGGGGGTCGCGCGCCGCCTCGGAGGAGTCGCGGCCGCCGGCGACGGTCGAGAAGCGCACCGCGACGTCCGTGCGCTTCCCCTTCTCCTGGAACAGCTTCGCGCGGGTGTACCGGCTGATCGGCTCGTCGCCGAGGGAGCCGTACGCCTCGAAGTACCCGAAGGCGGTGGTGCCGCGCGCGTGCACGACGCGCTCCGGGACCCGCTCGCGGTCGAAATGGCTGATCTTCTCGAGGAACTGGTAGTTCTCGAGCGTCGCGGGACCGCGGGCGCCGACCGTCCGCTGGTTCTGGTTGTCGTAGACGGGGTGGCCCTGGCGGTTGGTCAGCACGGGGCGGTCGTCGTCGGGGGCGGACGGCTGGGAGGCGACGTCGGTCATGGGGTCCTCTCGGTGGTGGCGCCCGGCCGGGTGCCGGGTGCTCGCGGTCCTGGGGGGTGCTGCGTCAGGGCGCTGCCGGCGTGCGGCAGGCCGGGCACAGCCCCCAGAACGTCACCTCCGCCTCGTCGAGCGCGAAGCCCCGGTCGTCGTCGGGGCGCAGGCACGGCGCGGAGCCGTGCGTGCAGTCGACGTCGACCATCGTGCCGCAGCCGCGGCAGACGAGGTGGTGGTGGTTGTCCCCCACGCGGCTCTCGAAGCGCGCGGGGTGGCCGGCGGGCTCGATCCGCCGCAGGAGGCCTGCGGCGGTGAGCGCGTCGAGGCAGTCGTAGACCGCCTGGGTGGACACGGCGCCGAGGCGGGCGCGGGTCGCGCGCTCGACCTGGGCGGCCGTCAGGTGCGGGTGGCCGGACACGTCGCCGGGGGCGCCGTGGCCGACGCGGCCCGCCGCGTCGAGGATCTCGAGCACCGCGGTCCGCTGGCTGGTGACGCGCAGACCGGCTGCGCGCAGCCGCCCCACCACGTCCGTCGCCATGGCGTCACTCTCGCACGCTTGTCTGGAACGGGTCCAGACAACGGGTGGCGTGTCGCCCGGCCGGCCTCGCGCTGCCCCGATCCGGGGCCTCCGTCACCCCTAGCCGCCGGAGACGCTGAGCTCGGCCTCCGCGAGGCGGCGGCGGAACTCCTCGGACAGCTCGCGGGAGTCGAGCCAGCCGTCGGGCACGGCGGGGCGCTTCGGCGATCCCGCGCGGCCACGCGGCCCCTCCGCGGGGCCGCCCGGGTAGGGCTGGTCCAGGTCGAGCTCGGCGAGCAGGTCGTCGAGCTCGACGAGGGTGCTCACCTGCGCCAGCCGGGCCCGCAGGTCCCCGCCGACGACGTAGCCCTTGAGGTACCAGGCCATGTGCTTGCGCATCTCGGACAGCGCCTTGTGCTCGCTGGGGAACACCTCGCACATGAGGACGGCGTGGCGCCGCATCGTCGTCGCGACGTCCCGCATCCCCGGCCGCACCCGGTCCGGGCGACCGGCGAAGGCCGCCTCGAGGTCGGCGAACAGCCACGGCCGCCCCTGGCACCCGCGCCCGACGACGACCCCGTCGACGCCCGTGTGGGCGACCATCGCCAGCGCGTCCTCCGCCGACCAGATGTCGCCGTTGCCGAGCACCGGGATGTCCGTGACCGCCTCCTTGAGGGTCGCGATGGCGTCCCAGTCGGCGGTGCCGCTGTAGTGGTCCGCGGCCGTCCGCCCGTGCAGCGCCACGGCCGAGACGCCGACCTCCTGCGCCGTGAGGCCCGCCTCGACATAGGTGAGGTGCTCCTCGTCGACGCCCTTGCGCATCTTCACGGTCACGGGCACGTCGGACCCGCGGGCGGCGTCGACCGCGGCGGTGACGATGGCACGGAAGAGCTCGCGCTTCCACGGCAGCACGGCACCGCCGCCGCGCTTGGTGACCTTGGGCACCGGGCACCCGAAGTTGAGGTCGACGTGGTCGGCGCGGTCCTCCTCGACCACCATGCGCACCGCCGCGCCGACCGTCGCCGGGTCGACGCCGTAGACCTGGATGGAGCGCGGCCGGAAGTCCCCGTCGGGCGCGATGATGCGCAGCGACTCGACGTTCCGTTCGACGAGCGCCCGCGAGGTCACCATCTCCGCGACGTACAGCCCGGCGCCGCTCTCGCGGCAGAGCCGCCGGAACGCGGCGTTGGTGACCCCCGCCATCGGCGCCAGCACCACGGGCGTCTCGCTGACGATCGGCCCGATCCGCAGCGGCGGCAGCACGGGCGCGGGCGCGCCCCCGGTCACGTCGGTGTCCTCGGCCAGGGTCGTCACCCCCCCATTGTCACCCGCCCCCCGCGCCGCTCGGCGACGCCGCCCTCTGACCGCCGCTGGCCGCGCTCGGGCCGCCGGATGACGGCGCCGGACCGGCTCACCGAGCAAGGGACACAGTGGCGCCGCCATCCGACCGTCGAGGGCGGCGCCGCGGACGGCGGATGGCGGCGTCGCGACACCGGTGGCCGGGCGATCGAGTCATGCGTCGACCGGGGCGCCGTGTCAGGAGCCGGTGCCGGTGGTGCGGGCACGTCGTCCCGCGGCGGCCAGGTGCGTGCCGATCGTCGTGACGAGGCGGCCCCTCGGGCCGAGGTCGTGGGCCGTGAAGCGCAGGAGGTCGACCGTGCCGGTGGCGACCACCGCGTTCTGGCGGCGCCGGTCCGCGAAGACCGCCTCGGGCGTGCCGTGGACCGTCGCGCCGTCGATCTCGGCGACGAGCCACCGCCCGCCGGGCAGGCGCCAGCCGAGGTCGCCGCGGGCGACGGTGCGACCGTCCGCCGTGCGGACCGGCACCTGCAGCTCGTCGGGCGGGAGGCCGGCATCGGTGAGGTCGAGCCGCGCCCACGACTCGAGCGGCGACTGGGACCGCCCGTCGGCGAGGGCGAGCAGAGGTCGTGCCGCCGCGGCCCCTCGTCGCCCCCGCAGCAGCGCGTCCACCGCCGCCAGGTCGGTCTCGACGAGGAGACGGCGCTGCAGCGCGCTGTCCAGCACCGCGACGCCGTGACGCCGGTCAAGGTGCGGCAGCGCCTGAGCCGTCGCGTGCACGGGGGACGCGACGCGCGCCGTGCCGACGCGGACCGTCGGGACGCCCGGGAGGTGCCGCGTGGCGAGGCCCCCGCGCGGGCGCCGGTGGTCGCCGGCGGGCAGCGCGACCTGCCCGACGATGGTCGGCGGCAGCCCGTGGACCCCCAGCAGGGCGAGCGCGCTGGTGCCCACCGCGACGGCCCTCGGCCCGTACGCCAGGAGCGCCGCCCAGGCCGCGCGGCAGCGGGCCCGGTCCTCGGCCGTCAGGGGCGACGCGCCCATGCCGGAGCGCCCCAGCTCGCCGGTCGCGTCGACCACCCCGGAGGTCACGCGCGCGAGGAGGCCGGCCCGCACGAGGGAGGCGACGCGCCACGGGGGACGCCGCCGTCGTCGCACTGACGGGTGGACAGCAGCCCTGCCTGGCGCCGGGCCAGGAGGAGCAGACCGACGGGCATCGGCGCGGGCAGCACCGGCCGATCATGCCCAGCCCGCGACGACGCCGGGACGCGCCCCGAGAGATCTGTGGACAGGGTGACCGGTGCCGACCCGACCGGGGAGCGCGAGGGCCGCCGAGGACCGCTGCACGAGGCCGCCATCCGGCGCGCCCGGACGACCCCGGAGGAGCCAGATGACGGCGCCGACCGCGAGCTCGTGGCATGTCCCCACGCGCCGCCGCCCTCCGGCCGTTTGCCGGAGCGGGTCCGGCCGTCGGAGGGCGGCGTGGCGGGGGCCGTGCGGGTCGGGGACCCGGGACGAGGGCCCGGTCAGCAGCCGATGAGGCGCTGGGCCAGGTAGCTCGTGACCTGGTCGAGGGCGACGCGCTGCTGCGACATGTCGTCGCGGTGGCGGATCGTCACGGCCTGGTCCTCCAGGGTGTCGAAGTCGACCGTGATGCAGAACGGCGTGCCGATCTCGTCCTGGCGGCGGTAGCGGCGGCCGATGGCGCCGGCGTCGTCGAAGTCGACGTTCCACGAGCGGCGCAGCTCGGCCGCCAGGTCGCGGGCCTTCGGCGAGAGCTGCTCGTTGCGCGACAGGGGCAGCACCGCGGCCTTCACCGGCGACAGGCGCGGGTCGAGCTTGAGCACGACGCGGGTGTCGACGCCGCCCTTCGTGTTCGGCGCCTCGTCCTCGGCGTACGCCTCGACGAGGAACGCCATGAGCGAGCGGGTCAGGCCGGCCGCGGGCTCGATGACGTACGGGGTGTAGCGCTCGCCCTTGCCCTGGTCGAAGAACGACAGGTCCTGGCCCGAGTGCTCCGAGTGCGTCGACAGGTCGAAGTCCGTGCGGTTGGCGATGCCCTCGAGCTCGCCCCACTCCGAGCCCGTGAAGCCGAAGCGGTACTCGATGTCGACGGTGCGCTTCGAGTAGTGGGAGAGCTTCTCCTTCGGGTGCTCGAAGTGCCGCAGGTTGTCCTGCGCGATGCCCAGGCCCGTGTACCACTCGGTCCGGGCGTCGATCCAGTACTGGTGCCACTCCTCGTCCGTGCCGGGCACGACGAAGAACTCCATCTCCATCTGCTCGAACTCGCGGGTGCGGAAGATGAAGTTGCCGGGCGTGATCTCGTTGCGGAACGACTTGCCGATCTGGCCGATGCCGAACGGCGGCTTCATGCGCGCGGCGGTGTAGACGTTCTTGAAGTTCACGAAGATGCCCTGCGCCGTCTCGGGCCGCAGGTAGTGCAGGCCGGACTCGTCCTCGACGGGGCCGAGGTAGGTCTTCAGCATCATGTTGAAGTCGCGGGGCTCGGTCCACTGGCCGCGGGTGCCGCAGTTGGGGCAGGGCAGCCCGGCGAGGCCGCCCTCGGCCTCGTGGCCCTTGCGCTCGGCGTACTCCTCGAGCAGCTGGTCCTCGCGGAAGCGCTTGTGGCAGGACAGGCACTCCGTCAGCGGGTCGGTGAAGACGCCGACGTGGCCCGAGGCCACCCACACCTGGCGCGGCAGGATGACCGAGGAGTCGAGGCCGACGATGTCGTCGCGGCTCGTCACCATCGCCCGCCACCACTGGCGCTTGATGTTCTCCTTCAGCTCCACGCCGAGGGGCCCGTAGTCCCACGCGGAGCGGGTGCCGCCGTAGATCTCGCCGCTGGGGAAGACGAACCCCCGCCGCTTGGCGAGGGAGACGACGTTGTCCAGACGGGACGGGGCAGCCACGATTCAACGCTCCTGGGATCGACAGGCTCCGCGGCTGGAGGTCGCGGAGCGGTTCGCGACCAGCCTAGCGGCGGGCCGGGGGGCCGCCGTCGCGCCCGCGGCGGTGCGGAGGCGGCGCGGGCCGTCGAGACCGTGCCGGGCCGTGCCGGACGGGGCGGGGCGGTCCCGGGCGGTTGCCTACGATCGTCGGGTGGAGGACGCGGCGGCCGCCTACGGGCTCGAGGGCTGGCCCGTCGTCGCCGTGGTGCTGCTGCTGTTCGCCGGGGCGCTGCTGCGCTCGCACGCGATCTACTGGCTCGGCCGGGCCGTCACGCGCGGCGCCGAGCACGCCCGGGACGCGCAGCGCCGCTCCGACGCGACCGGCCCGGCGTGGTGGCACGGCGCGGTGGGGCGGGCCGACGCCTGGACGCGGTCGGCGGCCGTGGCGCGGGGCGTCCGGCTCGTGCGCCGCTGGGGTGCTCCGGTGGTGGCCGTCGCCTACCTCACCGTGGGGGTGCAGTCGGCGGTCTTCGCGGCGGCCGGCGTCGTGCGCCTGCCGTACGCACGCTTCACGGTCGCGTCCGTGCCGGGCTCCGCCGCGTGGGCCGTGGTCTGGTCCACCGTCGGGCTGGGCGCGTGGTGGGCCGCCGTCGCGCTGGCCGCCCGCTCGCCCTGGGCGCTCGTCGGGGCCCTGCTCCTCGTCGCCGGGGTGGTGGTCGTCCTCAGGCGCCGTCGGGCTGCGAGAGGCAGAACTGGTTCCCCTGCGGGTCGGCCAGCACGCTCCAGGTGAAGCCCGGCAGGGCGTGCTCCCCGACGAGGGTGGCGCCCGCCTCCTGGAGCCGGCGCGACCAGCCGAGCCGGTCGTCGGCGCCGAGGTCCAGGTGCACCCGGTTCTTGCCGGGGGTGGGGTCGTCGACCCGCTGGAAGCCCAGGACCGGCAGCGCCGCGCGCCGTCCGGGCACGACCATGACGAACGCGCCCCCGTGCTCGTCGCGGACGGTGCCACCCGTCACGCCGGCCCACCAGCGCGCGAGGGGCACGGGGTCCGCGCTGTCGACCGTCACCATGCCCAGGGACAGGCCCGCCGCCGGGCCGGAGGAGTGGCTCACGGGCCGACCGTAGCGGTCGGGGAGCCGCCGGCGGCGGACGTCGACGCGTCGCGCGCGGGCTCGGGCGCCGCGGCCGGGGCCGCGTCCTCCACGGCGTCCACGGCGTCCACGGCGTCCACGGCGCGGCCGTAGCGGCGGTCGCGGCGGGCGTACGTCTCCACCGCGCGCCACAGGTGCCGGCGGTCCACGTCCGGCCACGGCTCGTCGAGGAAGACGAGCTCGGCGTACGCCGCCTGCCAGATGAGGAAGTTCGACGTGCGCTGCTCGCCGGAGGACCGCACGAAGAGGTCGACGTCGGGCAGGTCCGGCTCGTCGAGGAACCGGGCGAAGAGCTTCTCGTCGACCCGGTCCGGGCGCAGGCGGCCCGCGGCGACCTCCTCCGCGATGGCCCGGGCGGCGTCCGCCACCTCCGCACGACCGCCGTAGTTGACGCACATCGTCAGGGTGCAGACCGTGTTGTCCCGGGTCTGCGCCTCCGCGGTCTCGAGCTCGCTGATGACCGACCGCCACAGGCGCGGGCGCCGGCCGGCCCACCGCACCCGCACGCCCCAGGAGTCCATGAGGTCCCGGCGGCGGCGCAGCACGTCCCGGTTGAAGCCCATGAGGAAGCGCACCTCCTCCGGCGAGCGCGACCAGTTCTCCGTCGAGAAGGCGTAGGCCGAGACGTGCTGGACGCCGACCTCGATGGCGCCGGCGACCACGTCGAGGAGCGAGGCCTCCCCCGCCGCGTGCCCGGCGGTCCGGGGCAGTCCGCGGGCGTTGGCCCAGCGCCCGTTCCCGTCCATGACGACCGCGACGTGGCGCGGCACGAGCTCGCGCGGGAGGACGGGGGCGCGCTCGCCGCTGGGGTGCGGCGGCGGCGGGACGGGCACCCGCGGGGCGGCGGGCGGGGCGGGGTCCTCGCGGCGGCGGCGGACCATCAGACGCGCTCCACCATCGGCAGCGAGCGCAGGGAGCGCTCGAGGTGGAACTGGCAGAACGCCGCGACGAGGCCGTCGGCCTCCCCGCGGTGGCGCTCGGCGCTGCCGTCGGCGACCTCCCAGTCCCCCTCGAGGAGCGCGGCGAGGAGGGTGAACGTCTCCGGCGCGGGGGCGGCCGAGCCCGGCGGGCGGCAGACGGGGCAGACCGCCCCGCCCGACGCGACCGCGAAGGCCGCGTGGGGCCCCGGCGTGCCGCAGCGCGCGCACTCGGTGAAGCTCGGCGCCCAGCCCGCGACCGCCGTGGCGCGCAGGAGGTAGGAGTTGAGGACGAGGCCGGGGGCGTGGGCGCGGGCGGCCAGGGCGCGCAGGGCGCCGGCGAGCAGCCGGTACTGCTGCACGGCGGGCTCGCGCTCGTCGGCGACGAGGCGCTCGGCGGTCTCGAGCATCACGGTGCCGACCGTGTACAGCGCGTAGTCCGGGGCGATCGCCCGGGCGGAGGCGTCGAGGGTCTCCGCCTGCGTCACCACGTCGAGGTTCCGGCCGGTGCTCAGCTGCAGGTCCACGCGCTGGAAGGGCTCGAGGCGGGACCCGAACCGCGACCCCGTGCGGCGCACGCCCTTGACGACCGCGCGCACCTTGCCGTGCTCGCGGCTCAGCAGGGTGACGATGCGGTCGGCCTCGCCCAGGGAGTGGGTGCGCAGGACGATCGCCTCGTCGCGGTACAGGCTCACGGGGCCATCATCCCCCGCCGGCGGCCGCTCAGCCGCCGACGCCGGCGCGGGTGACCTGCGTGTCGCGCCCCGCCCGCTTCGCCTCGAGCACCGCGCCGCTGAGCTCGGCGAGCAGCGCGTCGCCGTCCGTGCTCACGGCGGCTCCCACGGAGATCGTCACCCGCAGGCCGGGGTGCACGGCCTCCCACGGCACGGCGCGGACCCGGGCGACGAGCTCCGCGGCCCGCGCGTCGAGGTCGGGCACGGCGTCCGGGGCGGCACCGGGGGTGGCGTCGAGCAGGACGACGAACTCGTCGCCGCCGTAGCGGGCCACGAGGTCGCCCACCCGCACGGACGAGCGCAGCTCCTCGGCGAGCCGGACGAGCACGTCGTCGCCCACCACGTGGGAGAAGGTCTCGTTGACCTCCTTGAAGCGGTCCACGTCGACGAAGAGCGCCGCGACGGGCCCCGGCGCCCGGTCGAGGAAGGACTGGATGGCCCGGCGGTTGCCGACCCCGGTGAGGCCGTCGAGCACGGACAGCTCCGCCACCCGGCGCGACTCCACCTGCAGCTCGTGGATCTGCACCTGCGCGAGCATCGCCGCGAAGCGCTCGGACCGCTCCGCCCACAGCAGGTCCTGCGCGCGGCGGAACATGCGCGCCGCGTGCTCGACCGCCGGGTGGTCGCCGTGGCGGCGCAGCGCGACGGCCAGCAGCGCGTCGTCGGCGACCGTCGACCACACGTCGCGCAGGCCCGTCTCGGCCTCCGCGCGCAGGGCGTGCAGGTGCACCTCCGACTCCTCGAGACGGCCGAGCGCGAGCAGGGCCAGCGCGCGGGTGGCGGTGGCGACGAACCACTCGGGCCGCCCGCGGCGCCGCTCGACCTGCGCGCGCAGGGACTCCACGTGCCGCAGGGCGGTGACCGGCTCTCCCAGCGCCAGCTCGACCCACGCCAGCCCCACCTGGGCGAACGTCCACGCGCCGGACGCGGGGGCCCGCCGGGTCAGCCGCTGCAGGTGCAGGGCCTGCGAGGCCATGCGCTCCAGCACGCGCGCCGCCTCCTCGTGCCGGCCGATGAGCTGCAGGCCCGCCGCCCACTCGACGAGCGTGCGCAGGCCCTCGACGAGCACCCCGGGCGCCGCGCCGTCCCCGATGAGGGGCGCCGCCTGCCGGATGACCGCGTCCGCCTGCTCGTACAGCTCGACGGTCCGCAGCGCCTCGGCCAGCAGCACGGCGGCCGACGTCTGGTTGTAGCGGCGGCCGTCGGGCACGCCGGTGAGCACCCAGGCGCGGGCGACGAGCTCCAGCACCTCGTGGTGCCGGCCCTCGCGGCGGGTCGCCAGGGCGCGGAGCATGACCGCCTTGGCGCGCCAGTACGGCTCGGGGTCCCCCGCCGAGCGCCGCTCCAGCTCGAGCGCCCACTGCAGCGCCGGCTCGGCCTGCCCGACGGCGAACAGCGCCCGCCCGCCGATGAAGAGGAAGAACCGGGCCGAGCGGTCGTCGCCGGCCGCGTCGGCGAGGGCGACCCCGGCGGCGGCCCGCTCGGCCGCGCGCCAGGGGTCGCCGTCGACGAACTCCCCGTGCGCCACGTCCGTGAGCGCGTCCAGCACGCCGAACTCGCCCACGGGGACGGGCAGGCGCTCCACGGCGGGTTCCTCCACGGGACGGGGACACCCGACCGTACCGTGGCGTACGCGCTCGTGCGGGCCGGGCCGGGGCGCCGGCCCGCACGCGACGGGCGTCAGCGGGTGGCGCGGTTGACCGCGGAGACGATCGCCTTGAGCGTGGCGGTGGTGATCGACGGGTCGATGCCCACGCCCCACAGCACCCGGTCGCCCAGACGGCACTCGACGTAGGCCGCCGCCGCCGCGTCCCCGCCCGCGGACAGGGCGTGCTCGGCGTAGTCGAGGACCGCGACCTCGACGCCCACGCCGGCCAGCGCGTCGACGAAGGCCGCGACCGGCCCGTTGCCCGTGCCGTGCAGGCTGCGGACCGTGCCGCCCTCGGACAGCTCGACCGCGAGCGTGTCCGGCCCCTCGGGGCTCGACGTGGTCCGCGTGCCCCGCAGGCGGAACCGTCCCCAGGGCGCCAGCGGGCCCCCGGGCTCCACGGGCAGGTACTCGTCGTTGAAGATCTTCCACAGCTCGTCGGCGGTCACCTCGGTGCCGTGCGCGTCCGTGTGGCGCTGCACGACCTGCGAGAACTCGATCTGCAGGCGGCGCGGCAGGTCGAGGTCGCGCTCGGACTTCAGCAGGTAGGAGATGCCGCCCTTCCCCGACTGGGAGTTCACGCGGATGATCGCCTCGTAGCTGCGGCCCACGTCCTTGGGGTCGATGGGCAGGTACGGCACCGCCCACTCGACGTCCCCGACCGGCCGACCGGCCGCCGCGGCCTTCGCGTCCAGGACGTCCAGGCCCTTCTTGATGGCGTCCTGGTGGGAGCCGGAGAAGGCGGTGAAGACGAGGTCGCCGCCGTAGGGGTGGCGGTCGGCGACCGGCATCTGGTTGCAGCGCTCGACGACGCGACGGATCCCGTCGATGTCCGAGAAGTCGATCTGCGGGTCGACCCCCTGGCTGAAGAGGTTGAGGCCCAGGGTCACCAGGTCGACGTTGCCCGTGCGCTCGCCGTTGCCGAACAGGCACCCCTCGATGCGGTCGGCGCCGGCCAGGTAGCCCAGCTCGGCCGCGGCCACGGCGGTGCCGCGGTCGTTGTGCGGGTGCAGCGACAGGACGACGTTCTCGCGGTGGTGCAGGTGCCGGCCCATCCACTCGATGGAGTCGGCGTAGACGTTCGGCGTGGCCATCTCGACCGTGGCCGGCAGGTTGACGATGACCTTGCGCTCGGGTGTCGGCTCCCAGACGTCCAGCACGGCGTTGACGACCCGGACCGCGTACTCCAGCTCCGTGCCCGTGTAGGACTCGGGCGAGTACTCGTAGAACACCTCGGTGTCGGGGACGAGCTCGGCGTACTTCTTGCAGAAGCGCGCGCCCTGGACGGCGATGTCGAGGATGCCGTCCTCGTCGCTGCGGAACACCACCTCGCGCTGCAGCACCGACGTGGAGTTGTACAGGTGGACGATCGCCTGCTTTGCGCCGGCGATGGCCTCGTACGTGCGCTCGATGAGGTGCTCGCGCGCCTGCGTCAGCACCTGGATGACCACGTCGTCGGGGATGCGGCCCTCCTCGACGAGCATCCGGACGAAGTCGAAGTCCGTCTGCGACGCCGCCGGGAAGCCGACCTCGATCTCCTTGTAGCCCATCCGCACGAGCAGCTCGAACATCTCGAGCTTGCGGGCCGGGCTCATGGGCTCGATGAGCGCCTGGTTGCCGTCCCGCAGGTCGACGGCGCACCAGCGGGGGGCCTGCTCGATGCGCCGGCCGGGCCAGGTGCGGTCGGGCAGGTCGACGCGGATCTGCTCGTGGAACGGGCGGTAGCGGTGCACCGGCATGCCGGACGGGCGCTGGGGGTTGCGCACGTCGTACGGGGTGACGGCGGTGCTGGTGGGGCGGTCGGAACGGGTCGTGGTGCTGCCGGTCTGGCTCATCGGGTCGTCCTCAGCTGTGCTCGGGGGGCAGCCGTCGGCCGGGACTCCGCGACGAGGGGGACGGCGGTCAGGCCTCGTCGCGGCAGCGAAGGAGGAGGCTGCGGCGGAGCCGCCGGGACGTACGACCGGGCATGACCGGCACCCTACCGCGCACCGGGCGCGTCCACGCGCGGGGTCCCGGGGACCGAGCGGACCTCGAGGGCCAGGCCCCCGAGCCGGACGCCCACGCCCGCCGCCAGCCGCACGCGACGGCCGGGCAGCACCTGCACCTCGTCGCCCGTCGGCAGCACGACGAGGGTGCCGTTCGTCGACCCGCAGTCGGCGAGCCACAGGCCGTCCGCGGACACGTCGAGCTGCGCGTGCGTCTTGGACACGGTGCACGCCGGGTCGACGAGCTCGACGACGTCGAGGCCGTCGCGCAGCACGGGACGCCGCCCGAGCAGCGTCGTGCGCTGCACGGCGACCGTCCGCCCGTCGGGCAGGACGAGGACCGCGACCGGGGCCGGGGGCCGGCGCGGGCCGGCGGCGGGCACGGGCTGGCGCGGCCCGGTGCCGGCGGGGTCGGCGCGGCCGGCGGGGTCGTGCGGGGCATCCGGGTAGGTCGGGGTCCGGGGGCCGGGCCCCGCCGGGACGACGACCGGGGCGCGACGCGTCGCCGAGGGCACCTGCGGGAAGGCGACCCACTGGGCGTCGCGGCCGACGGCGAGGGGGGCGGGCGCGCCGGTGCGCGCCCAGTCGGGGGTGCGGATCCCGTCGGGGGGCGTGCCCGGGGCGCCCTGCGCGGGGGGCGAGAGGGGCTCGTCCCCGGGCAGCGCGGCCCCCCGCAGGTCGGGCGGCAGGACGAGCAGCCGGGTGGTCGCGGGGCCGGTGGCGCGCGGCGGCCGCGGTGCGGGCGCCGGCGTGCCCGGGCGGACGGCGGCGGGCTGGCGGTGCAGGCG
>NZ_RWJX01000028.1 GCF_004123805.1 Cellulomonas endophytica
AGGCCACCAGGACCTTCCACCCGCGCCGCACGGCCTCGAGAAACTCCGCAAGCTCCACCTTGGTCCTCTTCCATCCACTCGGGGGGGCCGCCGCTGCGGCCGGGCACGGCGTCGGCCGCACGGCCCGCCGCGACGGCGTCGCGCCGTCCACGCACCACGGGTGCGTCCGGGGCCGAGACTAACGGGGCGCCCTCGGGCAGCGGACCCCCCGGGACGTGATCTCCCTCGCGCGGGCGCCCCCGCCAGCGGCGTCGCGTGTCCATTTCACCCGTTTCGCCCAGCGCCGCCGCGGGGCCGCGTCACCCGGACGGCCGAGAGCGGCGCCCCGGGTCCGGGACGCCGCTCTCGGCGGGGTGCCGCGCCGAGGACGGCGCGGGCGGTCGCGGGTGGGGCCCGCTAGCGCGCGATCTTGTGCCAGCCGGTGGGGCGATCGGCGCCGCCGCGCAGGCGGGCGCGGAGCACCTGGACGGCCGCGACCGGCGGGACCGCCTGCATCCCGACGGCGACGAGCGGCCCCGGCAGGGTCACGCCCGGCAGGCGCCCGGCGTAGACGACGCCCGCGACGACGGCGGCGGGCAGGGCCACCGTGGTGAGCGGGGGCACGGCGGCCAGGCCGGCGACCGCGGCGGTCCAGAAGCCGAGGTTGCCCACCGTGATCCGGTAGAGCTTGTGGGCCACGTACGTGCGCCCCGCGGGCCGGCGCAGGAGCTGCGGCAGGCGCGGGATCTGCTCGGACAGCTGGCCGCGGGCGATGCGGGTGCGCCGCCGCCACTGCTCGCGGGGCTCCGCGGCGTCCTCCTCGGTGAAGATCTCGTCGTGGATGACGACGAGGCGGTCGCGGAGCAGGTACTCCGTGGCGAGCCAGAGGTCGTCCGAGACGGTGCCGGCGGGGACCGCGAGGTAGTCCGAGCGGCGCGTGGCGAGGAACTCCCCCACGACGCCGAGGTTGCCGCCCATGGCGGCGGCACCGGCCTTCGCGCTCTGCTCGTACCGCCAGAACAGGCCCTCGCCCGTGCCCCGCTCCGTCTTGTGCCCGGAGACGAGGTGCGCCTCCCGCAGGGCCTCGAGGACGAGCGACGGCCAGGAGTCGGGGACGATGACGCAGTTCGCGTCGGTGAAGACGAGGACGTCGGCCGTCGAGCGCTCGGCGGCGAGGTTCGCCGCGCCGGGCTTGCCCGCCCGCCCGACCTCCAGCACCTCGTCGGCACCGGCCGCGCGCGCCGCGGACGCGGTCTCGGCGTCGGAGGCGACGACCGTCACGCGCGACTCCCCGGCGTGCGAGGCCAGGGCCTTGTGCAGCGAGACGACCGTCGCCCCGACGGTGCCGGCCTCGAGGTAGGCCGGGACGACCACCTCGATGCTCGGGCGCTCCGGCAGCGGGGCCAGCGGCGCGAAGGTGGGCGTCGAGGGGAGGTTCCTCTCGAGGGCCGCGGCGAGCCGCGGCAGCACCAGGCCGGCGCCGAAGACGGCGGCACCGGCGGCGGCGGTGACGAGCGCTGGTCGGTTCATGGGGTGTCCTCCCGTCGTCGACGCGGGGCCGGGCCCCGGGCGTCGAGCGCCAGAGTAGACGTCCGGCCCTGGCACCGACCGGGCGTCACCCGGTTGCCACCCGTCGGCGTGACGTGAGCCACAGGGCCCGACGGCCGAGCTCGACCCTCGGGTCACCCGAGAGTGTGGTGTCGCACTTCACCCCTGCGGAAGGGGGAGGAAACCGCCCGGATCAGGACAGACTGGGGGCACCGAGCAGGGAGAGCGCCGCCGTGCGCGCCGACGCCCCCGGGCGGGCGGTCGGCGCGGGGCGCACGACGACGAGGGGACGCGGGGTTTGCTGGAGGCACGCCGGGGCAGGGCCGCACGCCGCTGGACGGCGGCGGCCGTCGTCGTCGTCGCGGCGGTGGCCGTCGCGCTGCTGCTCACCACCCTGCGCCCCGCCCCGGCACCCCCGACGCCGGCCGACCCGCTCCCGCCGGCGGGCGACGGCACGCTCTCGGGCGTGTACGGCCACGGCGCACGGGTGGAGCGGGTGGAGGAGTTCGAGCGCTGGCGCGGGCGGGACGCGGAGATCGTCGCCGACTTCCTCGCGGACGACGACTGGTCCTCCATCTCCGACCCGTGGCTCGTGCGGCAGTGGAAGGGCACGAGCTACCGCATGGCCTGGTCCGTCCCGATGCTCCCGCAGGGGGACGACACGATGCAGGAGGGTGCGGGCGGCGCCTTCGACGAGCACTTCGTCGGGCTCGCGCGCACCCTCGTCGAGAACGACCAGGCCGACTCCGTCATCCGCATCGGGTGGGAGATGAACGGCAGCTGGTACCCGTGGTCGGCGCTCGACGACCCCGAGGCCTACGTCGGCTTCTGGCGGAACATCGTCACCGCGATGCGCTCCGTCGAGGGCCAGGACTTCCTCTTCGAGTGGGCGCCCCAGCCCGGCGAGGGCTCGCGCGCGTTCGACAAGGAGAGCGCGTACCCCGGCGACGAGTACGTCGACCTCGTCGGGAGCTCCCTGCACGACCAGAGCTGGGCCCACGAGCCCGACGAGGACGAGGAGCGCTGGGAGCACGTCGTGACCATGGAGGGCGGCCTCCAGTGGAACGTGGACTTCGCGGCGGCCCACGGCAAGCGCAACTCCCTGCCCGAGTGGAGCCTGTCCTCCCGGTGCGACGGCAACGGCGGCGAGGACGACCCGTTCTTCATCGAGCGCGTGGCCGACTGGGTGGCGGCGCACGACTACTACTACGAGACCTACTTCCACTACTCCAGCTCCACGGAGTGCAACCGCGTGCACGCCCTCGACCCCGAGCTCTTCCCGCAGGGCGTGGCCGCCTACCTCGAGCGCTTCGGCGGGGACGAGCCGGCCGCGACCTCGACGGAGGACGTGGACGCGGCCCGCGAGGACGCGGCGACGGACCAGGAGGAGCAGGAGGAGGAGCAGGAGCCCCTCGAGCCCGCGGGAGCCGACGCCCGGGTGATGGTGAGCTGGCTCTCCGACCGCTCCGGGGCCCGTCCGCTGTGGTGGATGGGCGTCTCGACGGACGTCTTCGTCTTCCTCGAGGGGACGGAGGGCGTGACCCGCGTCCGGTACCACCTCGACGACGAGTCGGCGTCCGGCGAGCCCCTCGCCGTGCGCGACGCCGCCCCCTTCGACCTCGAGGGCGGCGACCCCGAGGTGGCGGCCGCCTGGGACGTGCGCGACCTCGAGCGGGGCAAGCACGTGCTGACCGTCGTGCTCGAGTCCGCGGGCGGCGAGCGCGTGCTGCACATCCCGTTCCTGCGCTGACGGGCGCGCCCGCCCCGCGGGGGCCTCTCCGCCGGGATCGTCGGGCGACCTGCCGGGCCTCGCGCGTGCCATAGCACCGCGCGCCCCGCCATATGGCAAGGATCACCCCGAAAGGGCGAATTTCACCCCACTTCTCACCCGTATGGTCGAGGCACGAGGCGTCCGGAGGTCGTGGACGCAGCCCGGGGACGGCACGGGGCGGTGCCAGTTCCGGCGGGCACCCGGCGAGGCCCGAGGCCCGCCGGCGCCCGCGCCCGGGGACGGGACCGAACGAGGAGAAGCATGCACACCACCACAGGACGGCTCCGGCGCGCCCGGACGGCCCTGCGCGCCGCGGCCGTCGCCGCCGTCGCCGCCGCGCTGACGACCGCGGGGCTGGCGACGCCGGCCGCCGCCGCCGACCGGGAGACGCTCTCGGGCGTCTACGGCCGCGGCGCCCGCGTCGCCACCGTGCAGGAGTTCGAGCGGTGGCGCGGGCGCGACGCCGGCGTCGTCATGGACTTCGTCGACGGCCGCTCGTGGGAGACGATCCGGGACGCCTACGCCGTGCAGTACTGGGCCGGCCGCGGCTACGAGACGGTCTACTCCGTGCCGATGCTCCCCGAGGACAGCGGCTCGATGCGGGCCGGGGCCGACGGCGCGTACGACCGGCACTTCGCCGAGGTCGCGCGCGTCCTCGTCGCGACGGGCCAGTCCGACGCCGTGGTGCGCATCGGGTGGGAGATGAACGGCCGGTGGTTCCGCTGGTCCGCCGTCGCCGACCCGGGCACCTACGTCGCGTACTGGCGCAGCATCGTCGACGCCATGCGCGCCGTCCCGGGTGCGTCCGACCTGCGCTTCGAGTGGTCCCCGCAGCCCGGAGACGGCGCCCCGGGCTTCGTGCCCACGCGGGCCTACCCGGGCGACGCCTACGTCGACGTCATCGGCAACTCCCTGTACGACCAGAGCTGGGGCCACTCCCCCTCGCAGCGCGAGCAGCGGTGGCGGCACTTCGTCTCCATGCCCTACGGGCTGGAGTGGACCGTCGGGTTCGCGCGCAGCCACGACAAGGAGCTGTCCCTGCCCGAGTGGGGCCTGTCCCACCGCTGCGACGGCAACGGCGGCAACGACGACCCGTACTTCATCGAGCGGGTCGCGCAGTGGACGGACGAGCACGACTACCTCTACGAGACGTACTACGACTACACCGGGCCCAACCCGTGCGACCAGCAGTTCCGCATGGGCAGCGGCCGGTTCCCCGCCGGCGCGGCCGCCTACCGGGAGCACTTCGGCTCGGGCGCGTCGGCCGACGAGGACGGCACGCCGTCCCGCCCGGCCCCGGCCCCCGCCCCGGCCCCCGCGCCCGGCGTCGGCACGCCGTCCGGGGACGACGAGCTGCGGGTCAGCTGGTCCTCGGACCGCGCCCGCAGCCAGCCGCTGGAGTGGATGGGCGTGTCCGCGCGCCGGGTGTTCGTCACCGCGCGCACCGCGTCCGACGTGGAGCGCGTGCGCTTCTACCTCGACGACCCGGACGCGTCGGGCACGCCGCTGGGCGTGGACGCCTCCGCGCCGTTCGACCTGCGCGGCGGGACGGCGTCCCGTGCGCTGCCGTGGGACGCCCGGGGCCTGTCGGGCGGCCGGCACACGCTGACGGCCGTGCTCGAGACCGCGTCGGGCAGCCGCACCCTCACGGTGCCGTTCCTCAGCCGCTGACGCCACGTGCCCGGCACCGCACCGCCCGGGGACGACGGAGGGCCGGGACCCCTGGGGTCCCGGCCCTCCGTGCGTGCGGTGCCGGTCCGACGGCCCGCACGAGCGCGCGCCGTCAGCGCCCGTGCACCACGCGGTAGTCGTCGTAGGAGGCGCCGAGGAGGCCGAGCACGAGGCCCGCGCCGCGCGCCACCTGCTGGGCGCCGGCCACCCGCCGCGCGGTGCTGCGGACGCCCAGCAGCGTGCGCACGACCCCGCCGAGGACCGTGAGCACGCCCATGCCGACGCGACGCACGTACCGCACGGGCGACCCGTCGAGGGCCCGCAGCGTCGCGCTGCGCACGAGGCCGTAGCGGTAGTGCCGGGCGACGAGCCAGCGCGCCGAGATCCGGCTGACCGGCACCTCCTCGGACACCACGGCCTCGTCGGCCCACACGATCCGCCGGCCCAGCCGGTGGACACGCTCGAAGAAGAACGTGTCGGAGCCGCCCTGCATGCCCACGGACGCGAAGCGCAGGCCGTCCTCGGTGAACACCTGCCCGAGCACGAGGACGTTGCTCGTACGCGCGTAGTTCAGCTCGGTGCCCGTGGGGAACCGCTCGCGCTCGTAGAACCTCCCCTCGACGACCCAGGCCGGCGGCGTGCCGACGAAGACGGGCTCGACGGTGCCGGTGACGACGTCGGCCCCCGTGCTCTCCTGCACCTCGAGCAGGACGCGCAGCCACCCGGGCACCACCACCTCGTCGTCGTCGAGCACGAGGACGGCGTGCAGGGGGTGCTCCGTGCCCGCCGGCGCGTGCCCGCGGGCCCACTCCAGCGACGCCTCGATGCCGGCGTTGCGCGCCACGGGGATGCCCGGCACGGGCTCGTGGACGTAGAGGAGCTCGTGCGGGTAGCCCGCCGCGCGGGCGGTGACGGCCTCGCGCGCGGAGGCGCCGGGGTCGTTGTCGACGACGACGACGGCCACGCGGACCGGGCGCGACGCCGGCTCGAGCGCCGCGAGGGAGTCGAGCAGCGCCGCGAGGCCGACGGGACGCAGCTTCGTGCAGACGTCGATGGCGACGAGCAGCGGCTCGGCGGCGGCGCTCACGCGGCCACCTCCGTGCTGCGGCGGCCGGCGAGCACGCCGAGCACGAGCCGCTCGAACCGCTCGGCCGTGGGCAGCGCGGGGCGCTCCTGCGGCAGCGGCCCCACGAGCGCCTTCGCGATCGCCGTCCCCATCGCCGGCCCGTCCTGCGGCGGCACCGGCACGACCCACCCCGGGTAGAGCGGGGCGAAGGGACCCATCGCGCGGGTGGACGTCATGACCACGACGCTCCCGCTGCCGAGCGCCTCGCCCAGGGCCGTGAGCCCGTTGAGGCTCTCGTCCTCGACGAGGGGCAGGACGAGGACGGTCGCGCAGCGGTACAGCGCCCGCACCTCGTCGAGGGAGACGGCTTCCTTCGCGCCCGCCGCGGGCACGTGCACCGCCACGGAGTCCGAGGGCTGCACGGGGCAGCTGCGGTCCGCGACGACGACGAGCGGGAAGCCCTCGGCGCGCTGGGCCGCCACGAGGGTGTCCCAGTCCCGCTTGCTCTTGCCGATGGCGAACGCGAACGGGCGCCCGTCCCGGGCGGCGGGCGGCAGGAGGTGAGAGATGTCGGTCCCGGCGGCGCCGTCGCCGAGGAAGTCCTGGCTGGCCCCCCACGGCACCCAGAAGGCGTCCTGGTCCGGCCGCAGGGCGGGCCCGACGGCCTCGAGGTCGCGGGGGCTGAGGAAGGCGAGGGCGTCGTGGCCCGCGAAGACGCGGGCGAACAGCCCCGGCCGTTCCCGCAGCGCGCCGGGGAGCCCGTGGACGAGCGTGACGACCCGCCGTCGGGGCACGAGGCGGCGGACGAGGCCGGGCAGGAGCGCGCCGTAGGTGTAGGTGGAGTAGACGACGTCCGCCCCGGAGACGAGCCCGCGCAGGTTCGTCACGAGCACGCGCGCGGCGCGCTTGTCGTGGAACCAGCCGGGCAGGCTCTCGCCGACGAACCGCGCGCCGAAGCCGGGCGGCGTGAGCTCCTGCACGCCGAACAGCAGGTGCCGCGCGTACCGCCCCTCCCGGAACCGCCCGACGTTGTCCCGCAGGTTGTACTCGTTCGCGACCGCGACGCGGATCACCGGCCCGCCCCTCTCTCGATCTTCTGCACGATGCGGTCCCGGAGGGGCCGGAGGGTGGCCTCCCAGGACCAGGAGCGGGCGACGGCCGCCCGCCCCTCGGCCGACAGGCGCGCGAGCTCCGCCGGGTCGGCCAGGAGCCGGGCCACGGTGCCCGCGAACTCCCGGGGGTCGTCGGCCACGACCACGCCGTGGCCCCACAGGTCCTCCATGCCCTCGGCGCCCAGCCGTGTGGAGACCACGGGCCGGCCGTGCGCGAGGGCCTCCACGATCTTCAGGCGCGAGCCGCCTCCGGTGAGGAGCGGGCAGATCGCCAGCGCGCTGCCCGTGTAGACCGGCCCCACGGCCGGCACGTCCCCGCGCACGTCCACGCCGTCGACGTGCAGCCCCGTCAGGGCCGGGCCGGGCGAGCGTCCCGCCACGGTGACCCGGGTCGCCGGGCGCGCGGCCCGCAGGTGCGGCCAGACCTGCCGGGCGAACCACAGGACGCCCTCCTCGTTCGGCTCCCAGTCCAGGGAGCCGACGAACGCGACGGTGTCGCCCGAGGGCGGGGTGGGCTCGGCGGGCAGGACCGCCCCGTTGGGCGCCACGAGCGCGTCCACGCCCAGCGCGAGCAACCGGCGCCGGTCGTTCTCCGACACGCACGAGACGATCGGCACCTCCGCCCCGAGCCGGCGCTCCCACGCGCGCATCCGCCACACCTCGGCGGCCAGCAGTCGGCGCTGCACCGGGTCGCGACGGGCGGCCCGCTGCGCCAGGAGGTCGCTCTCGACGTTGTGCAGGTCGAGGGAGTCGATGCGGCTCACGGCGGGCACGGCGACCGCCATGTGCGGGAAGCCCACGTGCAGGTGGGTCCCCGGGGTGAGGAGGGAGGCCACGCGACGGGCCATGGCGGCGGAGAACCAGCGGCCGATGACGAGGGACCCGGCCGCGAGCGTGCCGCGCACGTCGTCCGACCCCTCGAAGGCGTGGACGGTGACGCCCTCGGGCACCAGCGCTTGGTCCGGCTGGGCGCCGAAGCCGACGACGTGGACGTCGTCGACGACCGTGCCGAGCATGGCCGCGACGTTCGACTCCCGCAGGGCCGCACCGCTCGTCGAGGGCCAGGGCACCTGCTTCGTCACCAGGACGGCGCGGGTCACGCGCTCACCGCCTCCCACCACTGCCGGGCGACCGCGTCCGGGTCGCAGAGGACCGAGAGCTCCGCCTGCGCCGCGGCTCCGAGACGGGCGAGCGCGGCGCGGTCGTCGTCGGCTCGCCGCAGCCCCGCCGCCACGCCCTCGACCTCGGGGTCGGGGGCGTGCAGGCCGGTGCGGCCGTCCCGCACGAGCTCGGCGGGCCCGCCGCCGACGACGAGCGCCGGCACCCCGAGCAGCGCGGCCTCGGCGACCGTGCGCCCGAAGGCCTCGCCGGTCGCGGCGCTGACGAGCAGGTCCGAGGCGGCGATCCGCTCGAGCACGCGGTCGTGGGGCAGACGCCCCACCAGGTCCGCGTCGGGCCAGCGCCCGCGCAGCTCCTCCAGGCCCTCCGCACCCCGCAGCGGCGCGCCGACGACCTCGAGGGCCACGTCGCGGCCCTCGTCGAGCAGGCGGCGGTGCGCCGCGAGCACGACGTCGACCCGCTTCTCGCGGTCGAGCCGCCCGACGACGAGCGCACGCAGCGGCCCGCCGGCGGCCCGGTCGCCCGACGCGCCGGCACCCCCGCGGGACCCCGCGGGGATCGCGACGGGCCGCGGGACGACCCGGACGCGGCGGTGGGGGAAGCGCCCGACGTGCTCGAGGGCGGTGCGGCTGACGCTGACGCTCCGGCCGGCCGCGTACGTCGCGGCGGACTGGACCGCCGCGCCCGCGGGCGTGAAGGGGCCGTCGTGCAGGTCGAGCACGACCCCCTGGCCGCGCAGGCGCCCGGCGAGGGCGAGGGGCAGGTGCAGCCACATGCTGAAGCTCACCACCGGCCCGCGGCCCCACAGCGGGAGGCCGGCGAGCGCGGCCGCGCCGAGGAGCATCGCGCCGGGCGTGCCGGCCGCGCCGACCTCCGTCCCGAGGCCGGTCAGCCGCAGCACGTCGCGGTGGCGCAGGGCGAGGGTGGCGTGGCCTCGGGCGCGGGCCCGCTCGAGCAGCTCGCCCTCGGGGGCCGCGACCCGGGCGGGGACGGGCACGCCGTCCAGCAGGGTCAGCAGGCTCTCCTCCGCGCCCCAGCACGCGGTGCTGAGGGACACGACCGTCAGGCGGTCGGGGGTGGTGCCGGTGGCGGGCGGTGTGCCGGTGCGGGGGGTCACCCGGCTCCTCTCGTCGAACGCTCCCCCGGCGCCGCCGGGGCGTCGCCGGGACGGTGCCCGGGCGGCGGACCCCGCCGTGCGGGCCGCGGGCACCGGCGGCACCGGCGCGGGGCCGGTCGTCCGTCGGGTGCTCGGGCCGCGGCGGGGAGGGGGCCTGCGGACCAGGGTCCGCCGGCCCGTCCGGGCTCGGCCACCCTAGCCCAGCGCCCCCGCCGGGCGGGGCCGACCGGCCGCCGCCGTCCGTGAGCGACGTCACCGGCGCCGCGCGCGCCGGAAGGGCCCCGCGAGGGCCCCGCGAGGGCCCCGGGAGTGCGCCGGCGAGGGCCGGGCACCGTCCCCCGGCTCAGGTGCCGTGCAGGTGGCGGTACTCCTGGTAGCGCAGCCCCACGGCCCCGGCGACGAGGCCGCCCCCGTACCAGCACTCGCGCAGCCCCTGCACGGCCGCGACGGCGCCGGACCGGTGCAGGCCCGCCCCGGCGACGGCCGCGACGCCCTCGGCGATCTTGCGCACGCCGCCGAGGGCGCGGCGCGCGCGGCGACGCGCGGAGGCCCCGTCGCGGACGAGGGTCGTGCTGCGGCTGGTGCCGATGCGGTACGCCCGACGCAGCACCCAGCGCAGCCGCGCCCGCGAGGCGGGGACGTCCTCGACCATGACGGCCTCGTCGACCCACAGCATCACGGCGCCGCTCCGCTCCATCTCCACGAAGAGCTCGCGGTCGGAGCCGCCCGTGTGGCGCAGGGACTCGTCGAAGGGGCGCGGGCGGGGGGGCATGGCCGCGCGGCGGACGAGGACGCCGCAGGTGCGGACGTGGTGCCCGGGCAGCTTCGTCCCCGTGGGGAAGCGGGTGCGCTCGAAGAACCCGCCGTCGGCCATCCACGCGGGCGAGCCCACCGGCAGGTGCGGCACCGACGGGCCGATGACGACGTCCGCGCCGGTGAGCCGCAGCTCGTCGACGAGCCGGCGGAGCCAGTCGGGGCGCGGCGCCTCGTCGTCGTCGAGCCAGCCGAGCACCTCGACGTCCCCCGCGAGCTCCACGACGCGGTTGCGGGCCAGCGGGATGCCCCGCTCGGCCTCCACGTCGACGACGAGCGGGAACGGCAGCCCGGGGCGCAGCCGCTCGGCCACGGCCCGGCCCTGCGCGCCCACGGCGTCGTTGTCGACGACGACCACGCGCACGTCGACGTCCAGGCCCGTCACGTCGAGCGCGGCGACCGCGCGCAGGAGCCTCTCCAGGCCGTGCGGCCGGCCGCAGGTGATGATGCCCAGGGCGATCGTCAGCGGCGGCGGGGACCCGGGTCCCGGTGCGTCGACGGGGTCGGCGGGGCGCACGGCCTCACGCGCCCGTCTGCCGGCGGGCGACCTGGCTGCCCACGCCGACGACCGCGGCGAACGTCCGGGGGAACAGCAGGCGCATCGCGGCGCCGTAGACGGCGAGCGCGAGGACGCTCACCCCGACGAAGGCCACCGCGAGGTGCGCCTCGCCCTCGGCGGGCCGGAAGGGCGTGTAGGCCGCCCACCACACGCCGACGGCGAGCACCGTCGAGGCCGCGGGCGGCAGGAGCATGACGACGTAGCGGTCCAGGCCCAGCCCGACGGTGCGGCGCAGGACGTGCGCCACGTTGGGCAGCCACGTCGCGTAGGCGGTGACCGTGACGGCGGCGGCGACGCCGACGATGCCGCCGAGCCACAGGCCGACGACGATGCCGACGATCTGCAGGCAGACGCCGAGGGTGCTCCAGAAGAGGACGAGGCCGGCCTCGCCGCGCGCCGTCGCCAGGGGCGAGAGCAGCATCCGCACGATCATGGGGATGCCGGCCAGGGCCAGGACCTGCAGGGGGACGACCGCGCCCTGCCACTCGTCGCCGAACGCGACGGAGACGCCGGCCTCCGCGCCGATGACCATCACCCCGAAGAGCGGGAAGGCCACGACGGCGACGGCCTGCGTCGCGGTGAGGAACCAGGACGTGGTGCGCTCGTCGTCGTCCTGCAGCCGGGCGAAGATCGGCAGGGCCACGCCGTTGACGACGGAGCCGATCATCTGGATCGGCATCCGCAGGAGCCGGTAGGACAGCGCGTAGAACGCCAGCTGGGCCGGGCTCGTCACGCGCCCGATGAGGATGTTGTCGACGTTGCCGCCGATGTAGATCATCACCTGCGTGACGAGCATCTTGCTGCTGAAGCTCGCCATGTCCCGCAGGCTGCGCCAGGAGCCGCGCCAGCTCACGTCCCGCGCGAGCATCACGAGGCCGACGGCGATGACGACGTCGTTGACGAGGATCTGCACGACGAGGGACCAGTACTCCGCGCCCAGCAGCGCGGCCACGACGCCGGCGACGCCGCCGGCGAGGACGCCCGCCGCCTGCAGCTGCGCGAACTCGCGGAAGCGCAGGTGGCGCCGCACGAGGTTCTCGCGGACGAGGGTGATCCCGCGCAGGAAGAGCGCGATGCTCAGCACGCGGAGCACGGCGGTGAGCTCGGGGGTGCCGAAGAAGTCGGCGATGGCCGGGGCCGCGACGAGCGTGGCGACGGCGAGGGTCGTGCCCATCGCGAAGTTCAGCCAGGCGACGCTCGCGACGTCCGTCGGCCGCAGCTCCTTGCGCTGGATGAGGGCGAGCCCGAAGCCCTGGTCCAGGACCACGACCGCGAACGTCGTGTAGAGGGTGGCCATCGAGAAGATGCCGAAGTTCTCCGGGCCGATGAGGCGGGCCAGGACGAACGTGAAGACGAGCCGCCCCAGCAGGGAGGCGACGGAGGCGAGGAAGTTCCACTTCACCGAGGAGAGGGCGTGGGACTTCAGGTCGCCCTCGGGGCCGCGGTCGACGTCGTCGGCCGCGGCGGGCCCGGCCGGGGCGGCGGGCTCGGCCGGGGCGACGGGAGCGGCCGTGCCGGGGGTCGCCGCGAGGAGGTCGCCGCCGTCGGGGCGGTCCTCGGGGTCGCTGGTCACGTCGCGCGCCTCTGCTGCACCACGTGCACCCGTCCGGTGCGAAGGCATGCCGCCAGGGTACGGGCGGCCCTTCGCGCACCCCCGGCCCGGAGGGGTCCGGGCGCTGTGACCCTCACCTCGCGCTGACCAGGGCGTCCGCCGGCCGCGCGCCGCCGTGGGGGCGACGCCGCTGGTCAGGGCGTTCACCCGGGCGCCGGAGGGTGAAGTCCCGCGGTGTCACCCGCGCGCGTGGCGGACCGGGTGAACTCCGCCGTCCCGGCGCGACGGACGGGGCCGCGCCCTACGCTGGGTCCGAATTGCCCGGATGGCCGGCTGCGCGACGCGCCCGTCCCCGGGCCGCCCGGCCATCGTCACGGGAGGGGACCGTCGCCGTGAGCCCGCATCTGCGCGTCGCGCTGCTGAACAACTACTCCATGCGGTACGCGCTGCGGAAGTACGAGCGCGGCATCTACCCGGGGCAGCACCTGTGGGGGCACCCCCTGCACGGCTCCCCGCGGCAGACGGCGTGGACCATCCCGCGGTGGTCCATCGCCGCGCACCTGACGAACGCCCCTCCCGGGGCCGAGTTCCTCCGCAAGGCCGTCATGCGGACCCTCGGGGACGTGGCGGCCGCCGCGTGGGTGCTGCTGCACCTCGCCGAGGTCGACGTCGTCTACGCGGCCGACGGCGGCAGCTTCGCGGCGCTCGCGGCGCTGCGGCGGCTCCACCTGTTCCCGCGGCCCGTCGTCGCGATCGTCCACCACGTCCCCACCTCGCGGTGGCAGCGGTGGACCCTGCGGGGCCTCGACGGGTGCGTCTTCCTCTCGGAGCACGTCCGCGAGCGCTGCGCCGCGTTCCTGCCGGCCGCGCAGCCGCAGGTCACGCTGCCCTGGGGTCCCGACCTGCACTCGCGCATCTACGCCGAGACGGCGCCGCACGCCGAGCGGGTCGACTTCGTCTCCGCGGGCAAGACGAACCGCGACTACCGGGCGCTGCGGGCGGTGGCCCGCCGCGACCGCCTCACGGGCTACATCTTCGAGGCGTCCACCACCACCGCCTTCCGGGACGGCGAGGAGACGCGCACGGAGTACTCGCCGCCCTACCCGGAGATCGTCGCGCGCGTGAAGTCCGCCGCGGCCGTCGTCGTCCCGCTGCGCCGGGGCGAGGTCCTCGCCGGCATGACGGAGGTGGCGGACGCGATCGCCGCGGACGTGCCCGTGGTGACGACGGCCTCCGTCGCGTTCCCCTACGACCTCGAGGCCGTGCGGGCGGGGGTCGTCGTGCCGCCCGGGGACGAGGACGCGCTCTCGGAGGCGCTGGCCCGCTGCCGCCGGGGCGAGGCCGGCACGGCGAAGCACCTGGAGCCCGACTACAACATGGAGCGGTTCTCCACGGGGCTCGACGCGTTCCTCACCTCCGTGGCCGACCGCACGGCGGCGCCCGCGCTGACGACCACCGCCTGACCGGGCGGACCGCCCGACCGGCGGCACGGGCCGCGCACGCGGCAGCGCCCCCACCGCCGAGCGGTGGGGGCGCTGCCGTGCGCGGGCCCGGGCGGGGTCAGCGCGTGAAGGTCACCTGCGAGTACTTCGACCCGAGGGCCGTGGCGTACTTCACCGTGATCGTGTGCTGGCCGGGGGCGAGCGCCGTGACGTCGAAGGCGTTGGCCGCCGTCGCCGTGCCGCCCGCGAGGTCCCAGGGCGCGGTCTTCTCCGTCGAGTACGGCGTCCGCTGCATCTGCGGGTCGTCGACGTACCAGGTGATCTGGAGCGGCGTGAAGTCCGGCGTGGCGAAGACGTACACCTTGCCGGTCAGGGTGGAGCCGTCGAGGACGACGCCGTTCGCGCGGTTCGCGGTGGTGCTGACCTTGACCAGCGCCGTCATCGGGTCGACCGGCACGGTCCCGGGCGGGCACTCCTCGGCCGTGGAGGGGCCGGTCGGGGTCGTGGGCTCCGGGTCCGGCAGGAACCGCGCCTTGTACGCCTCGCGGGCCAGGGGGAACGGCCCGCCGGTGATGGTGTGCACCTCGCAGGAGTTCGGGTTCCGGTCGAAGTAGCTCTCGTAGTAGTAGTCGTGCGCGTCGATCCAGGCGTCGAGCTGGTTGATGAAGTAGACGTCGTCACCGCCGCCGTGGCCGTCGCAGCGCTGGGCCAGGCCCCACTCCGCGATGGAGTTCTTCTTGCCGTGGGCCTTCGCGAAGTCCGTGCTCCACTCGAGCCCGCCCTTCATCGTGACGAACTGCGCCCACCGCTCGGCGGACTGCTCGGGCGCCAGGCCCCAGTTCTGGTCGTACAGGCTCATGCCGATGAGGTCGACGTACGCGTCGCCGGGGTAGGCGCTGGCGTTGTCCCACCCGGTGGGGCCGCCGACGTTCGGCGCCCACTCGAAGAGGAAGGCCTGGCCGGGCACGGAGCGCATCGCCGTGACGATCTTGCGCCAGTACTCCGTGTACGCGACCGGGTCCTTGAGCGCCGACCAGCGGAACCAGTCGCCGTTCATCTCCCAGCCGATGCGGACGACCGCGTTCGACTGCCGGGCGTTGACGAGGTTCGTGGCGATCTTCTTCCAGTAGGCGTCGTACGCGCCGGTGGCGCCCTTCTGGATCGTCGTCGTGGTGTCGGCGGGCAGCATCGGCGCGGCGAGGGCGATCTGGTAGCCCTTGCCGTTCCAGCCGTTCATGACCCACGGGTCCGTCAGGGAGGTCCACGACGTGGAGTCGAGGAAGTCCGTGGCGATCCCGGCCTTCGCGCCGCGCCAGGTCTCGAAGGCGGCGAGCTTGGTGAGGTCCCGGGCGCCGACGTAGACGCCGGACCGGGTGTCGGGGTCGACGGCCGCGGTGGCCGAGGTGGTGGTGGCGAGCACGCCGCCGACCGCGAGCACGGCGGCGAGCGCCGTGCTGAGGCCGCGGCGCAGGCGCCGTGCGGGGGTGGTGGTGTCCACGGGAGGCTCCAGGTGGGGGGCGGTTGGCCGGCCGCCCCCTCCCCACGTCCCGAGGCGGGGGCGACCCTGATGCCCCCTCGTCGTCCCGGCCCGTCGGGCGCTTGACCGGGGGCGGGGTCGATCGGGTGACCCGAACCCCTCAGTTCCCGCTCCCGGGGGTCGGAAGTCCCCTCCCGGTCCGCCAGACGGGGCACGGCCCCTCCGGCGCTACGGTGGCGCCATGGCCACGCTGTTCACGCGGATCCTCGCCGGGGAGATCCCCGGCCGCTTCGTCTGGGCGGACGACGAGGTCGTCGCGTTCGCGACCATCGCCCCCATCACCGACGGCCACGTGCTCGTGGTGCCGCGCGCGGAGGTCGACGCCTTCACCGCCGCGCCCGACGCGCTGCTCGCCCGCCTCACCGCCGTGGCGGCGCGCATCGGCCGCGCGCAGGAGCGGGCGTTCGGTGCGCCGCGGGCCGCGCTCCTCGTCGCCGGCTTCGAGGTCCCCCACCTGCACCTGCACGTCCTGCCGGCGTGGGACGAGAGCAGCCTGACGTTCGCGAACGCCCGCCAGGACGTCCCCGCCCCCGAGCTCGACGCCGCGGCCGAGCGGCTGCGCACCGCCCTGCGGGAGGACGGCCACGGGGCCCACGTGCCCGCGGCGCTCGGCTCCCCGGCCCTGTAGCGGGCCCGGGCGGCGCGGAGCCACCCGTGCGGGTGCCGCCGCCCCTGCCGAGGTCCTCCGCGCGGCGTCAGACCGTGACGGGGAGCCCGACGAGGCGGCGCAGCTCGCCGATCTGCTCGTCCCAGCGGGCGGCCTGCACCTTGCGGGCGGTCAGGAGGGTCTCGGGCGCGTCCCGGACGGCGGTCTCGAGCGCGCGCACGACGGCGTCGGGCTCGTTGTGCGCGTGGTGGGCGTACGGGAAGTACTCCCGCGCGAACGGGAAGTCCGAGCACACGAGGGGGCGGCCGGCGTACACCGCCTCGTAGGCGGACCGCTGGACGGAGCGCGGCGCGGTGGTCAGCGCGAGCACCACGTCGCACGCCGCGAGCTCGGCCTCGTACGGCTCGGGCCCGAGGAAGCCCAGGAGCTCGAGGTTGGCGGGCAGGGCGTCGCGCAGGGACGCGGGCGCGGAGCCGCGCTCCCCCGTCATGACGAAGTCGTGGTCCGGCATCCGCCGGGCGACCTCGGCGACGACGTCGACGGGCTCGTCGACGTCGAAGACCGCCGGCACGAGCACGCGCGTGCGCGCCCCCGGGCGGGGCTCCCACACGGGCGGCAGGCTCTCGGGCGGGCCCTCGTGGACGATCGTCGCCCGGCCGCCCCAGCCCTCGACGACGCGCACGTACTCGGGGTTGTTCACGAGGACGACGAGGGCCGCCCGCGCGAGCCGGCGCGTGACGGGCACGGCCCGCCGCCCGCCGGCGTTGTCCTTGTCCCCGAAGGAGCCGGGGTGGTTGTCGAGCACGAAGCGCGCGCCGAGCAGCCGGGAGACGGCCGCGACGAGGACCCCCGGCAGCGCCGGCGGGTTGGTGACGAGGACGACGTCGGGACGGCGCCGGACGAGCTCGCGCACGGTGACGAGGACGCTGAGCGAGCGCTGCACCGTGACGTGGAGGCGCTTCACGCGCACGACGGGACGGATGTGGAGGGCGTCGGCGCCCAGCGCGGACGAGATCTCCCGGACGCGCCCGCCGTGCCGGTGCCAGGTGACGTACAGGAGCTTCGGGGTCGGGCGCGGCTGCTCGCGTCGGGTCATGCCCGAATTGTGCGGGTTCGGTCAGTCCTCGGCGAGGGGGCCACGGACGGGGGCGGCGGTGTCCTGCACCACACGGTCCACCGAGGGCACCGCGCCCCTGCCCGTCTCGCGCGCGGCGTAGACGAAGAGCGAGTGGTAGGAGAAGCGGACGAGGAACGCCACCGCCAGGGTGACGGCCGTCGTGAGCACCACGTTCCAGCCGGCCCGGTCGACGAGCAGGTACGTCGCGTACACCCGCACCGCCGCCTCGATGCCGTTGAACGAGACGGAGGCCAGGAAGCGCTGGCCGCGGGGCCGCGCCTGTGCGATGAGGTCGCGGAAGACGAAGCGCTCCGCGAGCAGGAAGTTCGTGACGATCGTCAGCGCGGAGGCCAGGACCGAGGCCGCGAGGTAGCCCATGTGCTCGGCCGTCAGCACGGCGACGAGCCCGATGTTCAGCACCGCGCCGAACGCCCCGATGAGCGCGAAGCCCGACATCTTGCCGAAGCGCAGCGCGACGAGCTGCCGCAGGAAGTCCACGCCCTGCCGGAACGTGGCCTTGGACTCCCCGGCGAACCGCTCGCCGAAGACGAACGGCTCCTCGACGATGCGCAGCTTGCGCCGCTGCCGGGCGATGATCTCGAGCAGGATCTTGAAGCCGCGCGGCTGCAGGGACGCCGTCTCGACCGTGGAGCGGCGCAGGACGAAGAACCCCGTCATCGGGTCCGTGCACTGCGCGAGCCGCGAGGGGAACATGGCGCGCGTGACGATGGTCGAGCCCTTGCTCACCATCCGCCGCACGCCGTTCGCGAGGCCGCCCGCGTCCCCCGTCCCCGTGTAGCGGGAGGCCACGACGAGGTCCGCGCCGCTCTCCGCCGCCGTGCGCACGAGCACCGGGATCATCGCCGGGGGGTGCTGCAGGTCGCCGTCCATGACGAGCACGAGGTCGTGCCGCGCCCGGGCGACGCCCTCGAGGACCGCTCCCCCGAGCCCGCCCACGGGCACCTCGCGGTGCAGCAGGGCGACGGGCAGCGCCGTCGTCCGCGCCGCCACCGTCTCGATGACCTGCGGCGTGCCGTCCGTCGAGTCGTCGACGAAGACGAGCTCCGCCTCCAGCCCCGCCGTGGCCTCGGCCACCTGCCGCACGAGCTCCTCGACGTTGCCGGCCTCGTTGAACGTCGGGACGACGATCGTCACTGCCGTGCGTGCGGTGCCGTCCATGCACGTCCTCTTCCTGTGGACCCGTCGCTGGCGTCGGGTTGTCCTGCTGCTCGGGGTCGGCCGGGCGGGTGGCGGACCGGGACGCTCCCGTCGCGGGGGACTCCCACCGGCGGGTCTCCGACGGTAACAGCGGCACCTCCCGCTGCCGAGGGCGTACGGCGAACTTCGCCCGGTCGGTCGCCGTCCGGTACGCCACACCCCGCGGTGGCTCAGTCGAGGTCGTCGAAGCGCTGGAAGATCTCCCACTCGTGCGCGCCGTACGCCGTCCGGACCGTGCCGGTCCGCTCGAAGCCGAAGGCCTCCATCCGCGGGAGCAGCGATGCGCTCACCGGGTAGGAGCCGTCGAGGAAGACGAGCTGAAAATGGTTGTCGGTGAGCGCCGCCTCGTAGGCGTCGAGGCCGTGGAGCCCCTCGTGGAAGAAGCTGCCCTCGTAGGTCGCCGACCACTGCGCCGGCTCCGTCGCGTCCCGTAGCGCGTACTCGAGCGGTTCCGGGTTGTCACCGAGGATCTGGATGCCCGGCATGGCCTCGACCGAGTAGCGCAGCACGGACGCGAGGTCGTCGGTCTCCGGCCACACGTCGTAGAGGCGCGCGGAGCCGAACAAGCCCTGCAGGAGACCGGCCCAGAGCACGGCCAGCGCGACGAGGACGCCGAGCCGGTGCTCGACGAGGCGGGCGATGAGCAGGCCGGCGAGGGGCGCGCCGAGGACCAGCCCGAGCACGACGTGCTTCGTGAACGACACCTCCTCGCCCATCGCCACCTGGTATCCGGGGGCGGCGCACATCGCGACGAGCAGGGCGAGCGCCAGCAGCAGACGCCGGCGTGCCAGCAGGAGGGCACCCGCCCCCATGAGCGCGTAGGTGACGCCCGCGACCTCCAGGAGGGTCCCCACCGTCTCCGGAACGTGCCCGGTGACCATGGCCTCGCGGTCCGTCGTCGTGGTCGTCAGGCCTCGAAGCAGGGGACGCGCCCAGGTCAGGACGGAGACGACGAGCACGGCACTCGCCGTGAGGGTGGTGGCCGCTGCGTGCTGCAGCGCCGGGCGGAGGTCCCGGCGGCGCCGCACGCCCGCGACGAGGGCGACCACGACGAGGAGCGGCAGGTCGATGGCGGACGCGTACTTGAGCAGCACGGCTGCGGCGGCGAGCAGGCCCGCGAGCACCGACCACCCCTGGGACCGTCGCCGCACCTGCGCCCGGACGCAGAGCGCATACGCCCAGGCCACGAGCATGAAGGAGGGCGCGTCGTACGTCGCGAAGTGCGAGACGTGCAGGACGGTGGGGGTCAGCGCGAAGGCGAGGGCGGCGGTCGTCGCGACGGTCGTCCCTCGCCGCGCGCCCAGCAGGTCGCGCGACGCGGAGTAGACGGCGACGGTGGCCGCCAGCATGCACAGCGTCGAGAAGGAGCGCACGAGGCCGAGACCGCCGACGCCGTCGAGGAACCCGGCGAGCACCGGGTAGAGCTGCGGTGCGCCGGAGAAGTAGGCCGCCGGGTCCACGACAGGCCCGGGTCCTCCGGACCAGGCTCCGATGATCAGGTGCCCCGTGTAGATGTAGAGCGCCTCGTCCTGGAACGCGCTCCGGTCGAGCCGGACGGCGGCGATGAGCTGGACCAGCAGGACCACGCCGAGCGGCAGGTGCCGGACGCGGCGGCCGACGGCCCCGGCCACGCGGCGCGGCAGGAGCGAGCGGACGGTCAGCTCCCAGGTCGGTACCGTCGCGAGCGGGACGGTGCCAACGGCGGTCACCGGCCCCCCCCGAGCAGGAGGGGCAGCGCGTCTCCGGGGGAGCGCACGAGCACGGCGTCCGCCGGGGCCGAGGGGCGCAGCGCGGCGGATGCCACGGGAAGGGCGACGTACGCCATGAGGAGCGCCAGCGCGAGCGTCGACCAGTACTCCCCCAGCCCGTGGTGCACGACGCCGAGCGTGAGGCCGAGTGCCACCAGCCCCTGGGTCGCCAGCAGGTACCCGCCCATGAACCGCCGTACCCGGTGCGCGACGGGCGACCGGACGGCCCGCGCCCCGGTGGGCACCCATTCCGCAACCCTCCCGCGGAGCATGTCGAGGATGCAGAAGAGGTGGGCGAAGCCGTAGATCGTCTGGACGCGCAGCACCTCCGGCCGCCACCGGCTCCGTGACACGGCCGGCAGGACCACGAGCCACAGGAGGACGGCGCCGGCCAAGGGGAGCGAGTTCTCCGGGGCGATGCTCCCCGGGAAGAAGAACGCCATGACGAGCAGCGGCAACGGCGCGACGACCGCGAACAGGGCGGTGTTGACGTAGTAGAGGAAGCCGGCCCAGAACGAGAGGCGTTGGCGTCCGCTGATGCTCTCGTCTGCGATCCATCGGCGGTCGGTCATGAGGGCCATCGAGCCCTCGCACCACCGGTACTGCTGGGCGATGAAGGCGTCGAGGTCGTCGGGGCAGACACCACGGCTGAGGACGACGGGGACGTAGCGCAGGGAGAAGCCGGCGTCGCGCATCCGGACCCCGGTGACGACGTCCTCGCTGTGCCCGACGAGCGGGAACCCGCCGATCGCGTCGAGCGCGGCGCGCCGGTAGACCGCGGACGTCCCCACGCAGATCGCCGCGTCGACGGCGTCGCGCGAGGGCTGGATGAAGCGGAAGAACATCTCCTGCGTGGCGCCGGCGCAACGCTCGAGCCACTTCATCGACCGGGCCGTGGCGAAGAACTGCGGGCTCTGGACGATCCCGACCGCCGGGTCGTCGAGGTACGGCACCAGCTCGCGGAGCAGGTCGGGGCGCGGGACGAAGTCGGCGTCGAGGATGAGGACGTGCTCGCCCTCGGTCCGTTCGAGGGCGTGCTGCAGGTTGCCGGCCTTCTTGAACGCCGAGCCGGGCCGCGCGAGGTAGCGGGCGCCGAGCGCGACGGCGAGCCGCTCCACCTCGGGACGCGCGGCGTCGTCGAGGAGGTGCACGAGCAGGCTGCCGTCCCAGTCCAGCCGGAGTGCTGCCGCCGTGGTCGTGGCGAGGACCTCGAGGTCCTCCCCGGAGGTCGGGATGAAGACGTCCACCGACGGGGCGACCACAGGATCCCAGGACCGGACAGTGGCCACGTGCTCGCCGAGGGTGAGCCGGCGCCGTCGCGTCGAGGTCACGAGGGCGAGAGCCTGCTCAACGAGCATGAGCCCCAGGGGGACGAGGAAGACCAGCGTCCAGTAGGACCGCAACGCCAGGCCGGCGAGGCTGGCCGCGACGCCGGCGAAGGCCAGCGCGCTGAGGACGAACAGCCACCTGTGCTGCCCGCCCCGCAGGTACGCGAGCTTCTCGTCGTCCGTCGGCCCGTCCAGGGCGGGCACCGAGGCCGTCGGCGACAACGGCACCAGCGGTGCGGGAAGAATCCCCCGCGCGACGGGCTCGAGCGTGGCAGTGCTGTCAGACATGCTGTCCTCGGGATCTGGGGGCGACCGGCAGTGCGCGGCCGTGGGAACGGGTGCAGGGGCGCGGCGGAGCGACGCCCGCGCAGGGGCGCGCCCTGCGCGGGCGTGGCGAGCTCCGACCGCTCTGCGGTCAGCGGGCGGAGAGGTCTCTCGCGGCCCCGACGCCCTGGACACGCGTGATCCGGTCCACCGACGCGGGGAGCGTCGGGGCTGGCCGCCTCCGCGGCGCGTACACAACGAGGGAGTGGAAGGCGAAGCGCACGAGGAAGGCCAGCGCGAGCGCGACCGCGGTGGTGGGCGCCACGTGGAGGCCGGCGTGCGTCACGAGCACGGAGACGACGGCGATCCGCACCAACGCCTCCACGTTGTTGAAGGTGAACGACGCGACGAACCGTCGCAGCCGCGGACGGGCGTGCCTGGCCAGGTCTCGGAACACGAGCCGCTCCTGCAGTGCGAAGTTGAGCAGGATCGTCAGCTCGGCGGCCAGCCACTGCGCCGGCACGTGGTGGACGTGCCCGGCCGTCAGGGCGGCGACGAGGAGCACGTTGAGCACCGCGCCCAGGGCCCCGACGAGCGCGAAACCCGAGAGCTTGCCGAACCGGAGGGCCAGGAGCTGACCGAGGAAGTCCAGCCCCTGTCGCAGCGACGCCTTCGACTCGCCGGCGAAGCGGTGCCCGAAGACGAATGGCTCCTCGACGATGTGCAGCCGCCGCGGCTGCCGGGCGATGATCTCCAGGAGGATCTTGAAGCCGCGCGGCGCCAGGTCGTCCAGGTCGACCTGCCGCCGGTTCAGGACGAAGAACCCCGTCATGGGGTCCGTGCATGCGCGGAGCTTGGCCGGGAACATCGCCCGGGTCAGGATGGTGGAGGCGGACGAGACCAGGCGGCGGATGCCGTTCGCCAGTCCCTCGGGGTCTCCCGTCCCCGTGTAGCGCGATGCGACGACGAGATCGGCCCCGGACTCGCTCGCGGTGCGCGTGAGGACCGGGATCATCGCCGGCGGGTGCTGCAGGTCACCGTCCATGACGAGCACGAGGTCCGTCCGGGCGGCACGGACACCCTCGAGCACGGCCCCGCCGAGCCCTCCGGACGGGATCTCGCGGTGGAGGAGCCGCACCGGGACACCCGACTCGCCCGCGACGCGCTCGATCACCTGCGGCGTGCGGTCGCGGGAGTCGTCGACGAAGAGCACCTCCACGTCTAGGGCCGCGGTCGCTGCCTCGATGCGGCGGACCAGCTCCTCGATGTTGCCCGCCTCGTCGAACGTCGGCACGACCACCGTCACCGCGTCCCGCGCCTGCACCCGCTCGTCCATGCGTCCTGCTCCCTTGTGTCGTCGCTGCGACGTTAAGAGGTCGGGAAGTGTCCGATTCGACCGAAACGGACGGTTCACCCGGACGGCGTGGGAGCAGCACCCGTCGGCGACCGCCGCTCACCCGAGCGGCGCACCCGCGCGGGCTCTTCGTCCGCCGGCGCTCGCGAGGCAGCCATCTGCGGTCCTCGGCGGTGGTCCAGGGGCCCGGGAGCGGTAGGCGTCCAGTTCAGGGCAGGCGCAGCACCCGCAGGTCCTCGGCGACGACGCGGTCGATGCTGGCGCGCAGCGACGCCGGGGTGTCGACGCCGGCGCGGACGAACCGGCCGGACAGCTCGTCGAGCTCGCCGTCCCCGAACGCCCGGACGAGCTCGGCGACCTCCTCGACCGACGTCCAGTCCCTGCGGTCGTCGTGCAGCGGCATGCCGGCGGTCATGTCGGTGCGGACGACCCCGGGCGCCAGGTCCAGGGTGCGCAGGCCTCGGTCGCGGTACTGGTGGTCCAGCAGCGACGTCAGGCGTGACAGCGCGCCCTTGCTGATGGCGTAGCCGGTGTACTGCGCCTGGCGGCGGTGGCCGGAGCCGGAGTTGACGTCGAGGACGCGGCCGCCGCCGCGTGCGAGCATCGCGGGCAGCACGGCGTGGGTGACGAGCATCGGGCCGCGCACGTTCGCCTCGACGAAGCGCCACTTGTCTCGACGACGACTGCCGTGACGGGCGGCACAACTCGGTGCACCGGACGTCGCAGTCAGCAGAGCGGCGCCACCAGCCGGACGGTCTGCGTGGATCACGGCGCGACGGGCACGGTGAAGCGGCGGCCGGCTACGTCGATGGTGACGGCCCTCGTCGTCCACCCGCTCTGGTGCAGGAGGACCACGACGGCGCCGTCGGGCTCTTGGAAGGCGACCTGCGTGACGTTCGCCGCGGTCGAGGACGACCCCACACGGACGCTCCCGCGCGGCAGGAAGCGCGAGGCGTGGGCCAGGACGGCCAGCTCCCCGCTCCACCTGGCCAGGTCGCCGTCGAGCGTGACGAAGCCGGTGCAGGTGCCGCAGCCCCCGACGTGGGGGCCGCCCGTCGGGTCGGGCGCGAGGTTCCACTCCAAGACCGCCGACGCCCAGTGGTCGAGCGCGGGCAGCACGACGCGCGAGGAGTGCCAGTAGAGGGAGTCGGCGAAGGCCTGCGCCTCGGTGGTGCCGGCGGCCCCGGTGCCCGTGCACTCCGTGACCCGGACGCGCTCGTCCGGGGCGAGGGCGTGCACGGCGTCCTGCGCCGCGGCGTCACCGGAGCAGCAGTGGGAGGCGGTACCGGCGAGGTGCGGTGCGGCAGGTCCGGTAAGCAGGCGTGCGACGTGGTCGCGATCCGCACCGGAGTCGCCGTCGTGAACGCCCCAGGTGTGGTCGGAGCCCAGCACCTCGGTCGTCAGGCCGGCGGCACGCAGAGCGGGCGACATCCGGACGGCTCCCACCTGGCTCCCGATCGGATGACGAACGGAATACGGGCGTCCGTGACTCGCGGTCGACCGATGTCAGGCAGCGACTCGCGGTCATCTACCTCGTGTCACGTCGACCCGGAAGGGTGAATCACACCGACGGTACGGCCCTACGGCACCGCCCCTCGGGGCGCCAGCAGGGCCGGCAGCACGGCACGGGTGACGAGCACCGGCCCGCACGCGTCGGCCTCGACCACGCGCCACCTGTGCTCGATGCCGCACTGCGAGGGAGGCGCTCCGGCGCCGCACCGCACGACCTGCAGTGCGTGCGTGATGCAGATCACGTCGCAGTCTCTCCGTCACCCATGTCGGAAAGGCACCATTGGTCCGGTCGCGCCGTGGCGTCGGCGCCTTGGAGGGGTGCGCACCGTGCAGCAGTACCCGCTGGTCGAACGCGAGGAGCTCGAGGAGGCGCTGCGGCTCCTGGGCGACGGACGGCGGCGGGGCCTGGCCGTCGTCGGCGGCCCGGGGGTCGGCACGTCGACCTTCGTGCAGCAGCTCCTCGACCGCACGAGCACGCCGGCCCTGGCGCTGCGGGCGCCGAGCACCGTCCGCCACGTGCCCTACGCGGCCCTGCTGCCGCTGCTGCGCGAGGAGCCCGACGCGCTCGGGCACCCCGCCCGCACGCTCGCCGCCGCCTCGCGGCTCCTCGCGACGCTGGGCAGCGGGACGCCCGTGACGCTCGTGCTGCACGCCGCGCAGCACGTCGACACGGACAGCGCGCTCCTCCTCCTCGCGCTGACGGCCGACGAACGGTGCCGTCTCGTGCTCGTCACGGACGGCGTCGAGCGCCTCCCGCCGGACCTGCGCGTCACCGTCCAGGACGGGGTCCTCGGCACGGTCCGGCTCCCGCCCTTCACCCCCGCGCAGCTGGCCCGCCTCGTCGAGGGACGCTGGGGGGTGCCGCTGCCCCACCGGTCGCTGGACGTGCTCCACGCGCTGACCCTGGGGCACGCGCGGTCGGCCGCCGCGGTGCTCGACGCGGGGGGGTGCCGCGACGGCGGGTCCGGCGGCGCCGCACGGCACGGCGACCCGGTCGCGCGCCTGGAGCCGGTCCTCGACGCCCTCACGTGGGGGGCGCCGCCGCTCGCCGCCCTGGGGGCCGCCGTGCCGACCGCCCACGCCGCCCTCTCCGAGGTCGAGGTGGCGCTCCTCGACGCCCTCGCGCTCTCGGGCGGGCTGCCGGTCCGTCCCCTGCGCCGCGCGGTCGACCAGGACGCCGTCGACCGGCTCGTCGCCGGTGGCCTCGCCCGGCTCGTCGAGCGCCAGGAGACGCTCGCCGTGCCGATGGACGCGGTCGTCGCCGCCGCGCTGCGCGCGCAGGCGGGCCCCACCCGGCGCGACCGGCTCCTGGCCGCGTGCTTCCCCGACGGGCCGACGACGACGGACCGCGCGGGCGCGGGGCGCTGGGTCCGCTGGGCGGCGGCATGCCGGGTGGCCGTGCCCGCGGAGGTCGCGGCGGACGTGGCGGTCGCGGCGGCCGGACGCGAGGACGTCGGCGGGGCCCGCGCGGCGCTCGCCTCGGTCCCCGTGGCCGGACGGACCGCCGTCCACGCGGTGCTCTCGTCGGTGACAAGGGCGCTCGCGGGTGGCGGGCCGGTGGATTACCTGCCCGAGGACGGGCTCGCCGCGCTCGACCTGCACGACGACGCCGTGCTGGAGGCGGTGACGTGGGCGCTGGAGAAGGGTGCCGACGTCGTCCCGGTCCCGGGCCGGCCCTCCTGGTCCGAGGCCCTGTGGACGCGCCTGCCGCACGCTGGGCGCGACCGTCTCGCGGTGACGGCCGAGGGGCTGCGCGGGTGCCGCGAGCTCCACGACGGCCGGGTGCTGGCGGCGGCCACCATCCTCGGCTCGGAGACGTCGCGCCCCGTCCCGGCCCCCGTCCCCCGGGCCGCCGGGGACCGGTGGCGCCACCTGCTCCTCGACCGGGCGGACGTCGCCCGCGCGCTGACCGCGGGAGCGGCGGCCGCGGCGCCGTCGCGGGGCCGGACGGGCCCGACGGCGGGGCCCGACCAGCACCTCGTCGAGCTGCTCCTGCGGTTCCTCACCGGCGAGGCGGTCGTGGCGGCCGAGCTGGCGGGCACCGGGCGGGACCAGGACGGCGCCGCGCCGGACCTGGGCGACGTCCGGCCGCCGCCCGCGGTGTACCGGCTCGACCTCGTGCGGGGCCTCACGCTCCTGGTGCGCGGGAGCCTCGCGGACGCGCGGGACCTGCTGCGGCCCGTCGCGGCCGCGCGGCGGGCGTCGGAGGCCCTCCCGTCGCGGATCGCCCGCGCCGCCCTCGCCGTCGTCGTCGCCCTCGAGGGCGACGACGTCATGGTGCCCGACCTGTCCGACGACCCGGTGCTCGTGCGGGCGCCGTGGCTGGTCCGTCGGTCGTGCCGGCTGCTCGAGCTCTGGGCGCGCGCCGCCGCGGGCGAGGAGTCCGCCGCCGAGGGGCTCCTCGAGGAGGGCACGGCCGACCTCGCCGCCGGGCGCCACCTCACCGCCACGCGCTTCCTGCTGGCCGCCCTCGTCGTGGGGCACGAGGCGGCGGCCGCGCCGCTGCTCAGCGCCGCCCGCCAGGTCCGCGGCCCGCTCGCCGCCTGGGCGCTCGGGCTCGCCACCGCGGTGCGCGACGGGGACGTGGACGCCCTCGTCCGGGTGGCGGTGGAGGCGGAGGACCAGGGCCAGCACGTGCTCGCGCTCGGCGCCGCCCGCCTCGCCCGTGCCCAGGGGCGGGCCCCGGTCGACGCGGACCTCGCACGGCAGGCGCGCGCCCTCCGGTCGCGGGCGCCCCGGTCGACGCCGGCACCCCCCGGGGCGTCGCGCCACGGCCGGCTCACGGCGCGGGAGGACGAGATCGCCCGGCTCGTCGCGCGCGGCATGCCGAACGCCGAGGTGGCGCGGCTCCTGCAGCTGTCGGTCCGGACCGTCGAGGGACACGTCTCGAACGTCTTCACCAAGCTCGCCGTCACCACGCGCAGGGGGCTCGCGGAGGCGCTGCCGAGCGCGAGCGGACCGTCGACCACCGCTCCTCTTCGCTCGATCGGGTGATACCTGGGTAGTCGGAACGGGACGAAACGGACAAGACACGTAGTCGCCCCGGTGCCGGCCCGTGCGCGGCCCCTCCTACCGTCGGGCCGTCCGGACGACAGGGGCGCCCGCGCCCCCGTCTCCCTCCCGAGCCGAGGACCGCTGATGCTGCTGACGAGCCAGCTCCTGCCCGACCAGTGGTACATGGTCGGCGAGATCACCCCCGAAGACCTGTGGAAGGCGTTCCCCCTGGCCTTCGCCGGCCTCGTCGTGTGGGGCCTGTGGGTCTACCGCGTCGTCCTGTCGGCACGGGCCCAGCCCGTTCTCAACGACTTCCGCACGACGACGTCCGTGGTGGTCCCGTCCTTCCACGAGGACCCCGACATCCTCATGGAGTGCCTGGCGACCTGGCTCGCCCAGGACCCCACCGAGGTCATCATCGTCCTCGACCTCGCCGACACCGAGGCCGAGGCGCGCATCATCGCCCTCGGGGACCCCCGCGTCCGCCCGGTCATGTTCCAGCACGCCGGCAAGCGCTCGGCCCTGGGCGTCGGGATCCGGCAGGCGACGAGCGAGGTCCTCGTGCTCGTCGACTCCGACACCCAGTGGCTGCCCGGCCTCCTGGACGCCGTCCAGATGCCCTTCGCCGACCCCGAGGTCGGCGGGGTCGGCACGCAGCAGAACGTCTTCGCCCGCGAGACGAGCGTCTGGCGCCGCATCGCCGACTGGCTGGTCAACCTGCGCTACTACAACTACGTGCCCGCCATGGGCGCCGCCGGCGCCGTCGCGTGCCTGTCCGGACGCACCGCCGCCTACCGCCGCGCCGCCGTCGTCCCCGTGCTGGAGAACCTCGAGAACGAGTTCTTCCTCGGCCGCCGCTGCATCGCCGGCGACGACGGGCGCCTCACCTGGCTCGTCCTGGCCTCCGGCTACCGCACCGTGCACCAGTCCAGCGCCCGCGCGCTGTCCATGTTCCCCGCCACCTTCCGCGCCTTCGTCAAGCAGCGGGTCCGCTGGAGCCGCAACTCCTACCGCTGCTACCTCACCGCCGCCGCCAAGGGCTGGCTCTGGCGCACGCCCTTCGTCACGAAGGTCACCGTCCTCCAGATCCTCCTCACCCCCGTCACGATGGGCATCACCTTGGGCTACCTGCTCTTCGCCCGCATCGACGGCACCGGCGTCAGCGTCGTCCTCGCCGCCGCCTGGCTGCTCCTGGGACGCGGTGTCCGCGGCTGGTCGCACCTGCGCCGGCACCCGAAGGACCTGCTGATCCTGCCGCTGCTCACGCTCGTCGTGATCCTCGTCGCGCTGCCCATCAAGCTCTACGCCTTCGTCACCATGAACAAGCAGGGCTGGCTGACCCGGCACGCGGACCAGACCGGCGGCGACGGGCAGACGTCGTCCTCGCTCGGGCGCCGGGAGCGCACGTCCGTGACGGACGTGCTGGTCGGCGCCGGCGCCGCGGCCGCCGGCGCCGGCGCCACGACGGCCCTTGCCACGCCGGCCCCGGCCCTCTCCCTCGACGGCGACGCGACCGGCCGGACGGAGGTGCTGGCATGAGCCGCGCGCGCACGACCGGGCGGCGCGCCGCGGGCACGCTGCTCGCCGCCGCCGTGCTCGGCACGGGCCTGCTCGTCGCCCCCCCGGCCGCGTCCGCCACGTCCGCCGAGGAGCCTTCGGACGAGGCCACCGCTGGGCTGGAGTACCCCGGCAACGCGCAGACCGAGCCGGCGCTCGTCGCCGACGAGGAGGACCGGCTGGCGGACGTGCAGACCGTGGGCCGCATGATCCAGTGGGGCAAGCTGCCCGTCTTCGGCGCGTACCGCCTGAGCACGGGCAACGCCTACACCCTCGTGCTCACCCGCCGCAGCGAGCCCTACGCCATCGCCGACCTCCTGCGGCTGGCGCCGCAGACCTTCGTCCGGGAGCCCGACGGCACCTACGTGCTCAGCGAGAACATCGTCGTGCAGCCCGGGGCCCGGCTCGCCCTCTCGGACACCGGTCCCCTCACCATCCGGATGGCGAGCGACACCGACCGGTTCGTCTCCATCGTCAACCTCGGCGGCGAGCTCGAGGTCGTCGGCACCGAGGCCTCCCCCGTCACCATCGCGAGCTGGGACCGCGACGCGGGCCGGGCCGACACCCGCACGGAGGACGGACGCGCCTACGTCCGGTCCGTGGGGGGCAAGGTCACGCTCGAGGGCGTGCACTTCGAGGACCTCGGGTTCTGGAGCGGGCGCACGGGGGGCGTGGCGCTCACGGGCGTGGACCGTCCGAGCGAGGGCGCGCTGGAGGAGTACGGCCGCGACCTCGGCGACGCCGTCGCCGAGAACAACCGGGCCTCGGGCCTGGACGTACCTTTCGGCGTCGTGCCCGACGCGAACCAGCCGCCGGTCGACCCCGCGGCCCCCGTGGACCCCGAGGCCGCCGCGGAGGCCGCCGCCGCCGAGCAGGACGCCGCCGCCACGGACCTGGCCGCCGCGACGGACGGCACCGCGGTGGAGGGCCTCCTGCCGGTGGGCACCCTGCCCGTGCCCTACACGGACGACGAGGACCCGGAGTACAGCTACGTGTCGGCGAAGGTGCAGGGCGCGACCTTCGACGGCAACGCCTTCGGGCTCTTCGTCTCGAGCGCGAACGGCGTGGACATCTCGGGCTCGGAGATCCGCAACAGCATCGTCGACGGCCTGGTGATGCACCGGTACGTCGTCAACGCGGCCGTCGCCGACACGGTGTCGTCCGACAACGCCGGCAACGGCATCGTCCTCGCCCGCGCCACCACCGGCATCGTCGTCAGCGAGGTGACGAGCCGGCGGAACGGCGCGAGCGGGATCGTCCTGCGGGGCAGCGCCCTGGCCGACGGCCCGAGCGCCACCGGCATGGCGGTCGGCGACTACGGGAACAACTCGATCAGCAACAGCCGGTTCGACGACAACGCCCGGTTCGGCATCGAGATCATCGGCGGCGACAACATCTCGGTGAACGCCAACGACCTCGCCGGCAACGACATGGGGATCGTCGTGCGCGACGAGGCGTCCGACGTCACCCTCGTCGGGAACCACCTCGAGGAGAACGTCCGGCACGCGATCGCGCTGCGGGACGGCGCGTCCGACGTCGGCATCTCCGGCAACGTCATCGCCGGCAGCCCCACGGCCGTCTACGTCCGGGACTCCACGGCGGTCGTCGAGCGCAACACCATCACGGCGGCCACCTCCCACGCCTTCACGGTGGTGGGCGCCAGCGCGGGGACGGTCATCGAGCAGAACACGGCCCAGGGCCGCGGCCCGAGCGCGATCGACGTCAAGCGCGCCGAGGACGTGACCGTCGGCGAGAACGACCTGTCGGCCTGGACGAGCACGAAGCCCTTCTGGACCATCGTCCGGAACACGTTGCAGCCCCTCACGGTCATGTGGATCCTGCTGGGCCTGCTCCTCGTTGCGACCGCCCTGGCCGGCACCCGGCACCGGCGGCGCCGCACGCGCACCCACCCCTACGAGGCGCAGCGGCGGCTGGCCGAGCTCGTCCAGATGCCGCCGCTCGTCCGGGTGGAGCCGGCGCTCGTGGGCGCGTCGTCGGCGCCCGGTGACGGGACCGCACCCGCCGGCGCGGCCGGGGCCCCGGGCGGGGGCCGGCACGCCGACGGGAGCGCGGGGTGAGGCGGCGACGCGGTCTGGCCGCGGCAGCGGTGGTGGCAGCCCTCCTGACGGGGTGCTCCGCCGCGGCGGCCCCCGGGCCGAGCGCCACGGCGTCCGCAGTCGCGGGCGACCCCGTCGAGCGGGAGACCCCGTCCGGGGCACCGCTCGTCGGGTCCGACGGCTCCGTCCGCCCGGCCGACCCCTCCGCGTCCGCCGACGGCGGCTCGGACGGCGGGTCCGACGGCGGGTCGGGGGACGACGAGGACCAGGGCGACGGGGACGACGAGGAGCAGGACCAGGACGAGGACCGGGACAAGGAGGACGAGGTGCGACGGATGGAGGCCCCGACGACGTTCCCGTCGTGGATGACGCGGCCCACGCCGGAGTCGGGCCTGTGCCCGCGGCCCACGGTGCGGGTGCGCGACGCCGAGGAGCTGCAGGCCGCGCTCGACGACGCCGGCCCGGGCACCTCCATCCTCCTGGAGCCTGGGACGTACGACGGCGAGTTCGTCGTCCGCGCCTCCGGCACCGCCGACCGCCCGGCCGCGCTGTGCGGGCCGGCCGACGCCGTCCTCGACGGCGACGGGTGGCGCGCGGGCTACGTCCTGCACCTCGACGGCGCGCAGCACTGGGTGCTCCAGGGGTTCACCGTCCGCAACGGCCAGAAGGGCCTCATGGCCGACGGCACCGTCGGGACGACGATCAGCGGCCTCACGGTGTACGGGACCGGCGACGAGGCGATCCACCTCCGCAAGCACAGCACCGACAACCGCGTCGTGGACAACGTCATCAGCGACACGGGCCACCGGCGCGGGAAGTTCGGCGAGGGCGTCTACATCGGCACGGCGACGAGCAACTGGGAGCGCATCACCGCCGGCGAACCCGACCGCAGCGACCGCAACGAGGTCGCGCGCAACGCCGTCTACGCGACGACGAGCGAGGCCATCGACGTGAAGGAGGGCACGTCCGACGGCCTGGTGCAGGCGAACCAGCTCGACGGCTCCGGCCTGACCGACGCCGACTCCTGGGTCGACGTCAAGGGGAACGACTGGGTCGTCCGCGACAACGTCGGACGGACCAGCCCCCTCGACGGGTTCCAGACCCACGACGTCGCCGAGGGCTGGGGCACGCGCAACCTGTTCACCGGCAACCGCGGCACGCTCGACGCCGCCGAGGGGCACCTCGTCGCCCTCCGGCCCGTCAACGAGAACGTCGTGCTGTGCGACAACCGGCTCGAGGGCGGCGGCCGCTCGGCCGGCCTGTCCAACGCACCGTGCTCCTAGGCCCCGGCCGACGCAGCACCTCCACCCCCCCCCGGCACCGAGGAGACGCGAGAGATGAACCACCAGCACCGCACCGTCCGCCTGGTCGAGCCCGTCGCGGAGCGGCCGCGCATGACCGTCATCGGCACCGGCTACCTCGGCGCCACCCACGCCGTGTGCATGGCCGCCCTGGGCTTCGAGGTGCTGGGCGTCGACGTCGACGCCCGGAAGATCGAGGCGCTCGCCGCGGGCCGCGTGCCCTTCTACGAGCCCGGCCTCGAGGACCTGCTGCGGGAGACCCTCGCGACCGGCCGTCTGCGGTTCACGCAGGACTTCGCGCAGGCCGCCGCGTTCGGCGACGTGCACTTCGTCTGCGTCGGCACGCCCCAGACGAAGGGCTCGCAGGCCGCCGACCTCACCTACGTCCACGCGGCCGTCGACGCGCTCGGCCGCCACCTGCGGCGCAAGGCCCTCGTCGTGGGCAAGTCGACCGTGCCGACCGGCACGGCGGCCCAGCTCACCGCCCGGCTCCAGGCCGTCGCGCCGGCCGGGGACGCCGTCGAGCTCGCCTGGAACCCGGAGTTCCTCCGGGAGGGCTACGCCGTCGCCGACACGCTGTCCCCCGACCGCCTGGTGCTGGGGACGTCCACGGCGTGGGCCTCGGCCCAGCTGCGTGCCGCGTTCGCGCCGGTCATCGACAAGGGCACGCCCGTGGTGGAGTGCGACCTCGCCACGGCCGAGCTGGTCAAGGTCGCCGCGAACTCCTTCCTGGCGACGAAGATCTCCTACATCAACGCCATGGCGGAGGTCTGCGAGGTCACCGGCGCCGATGTCAACCTGCTCGCCAAGGCGCTGTCGTACGACGAGCGGATCGGCGCGCGCTTCCTCAAGCCGGGCCTGGGCTTCGGCGGCGGCTGCCTGCCCAAGGACATCCGTGCCTTCGCCGCCCGGGCCGAGGAGCTGGGCGTGGGCCAGGCGGTCGCGTTCCTGCACGAGGTCGACGCCATCAACGTCCGCCGGCGCCACCGCACGGTCGACCTCGTCCGCGAGCTCGCCGGCGGCAGCCTGCAGGGCGTGCGCGTCGCCGCGCTCGGCGCCGCCTTCAAGCCCAACTCCGACGACATCCGCGACGCCCCGGCCCTCGACGTGGCCCGCATGCTGCACGAGGAGGGGGCGCGGGTGCGGGTCTACGACCCGCAGGCCATGGACAACGCGCGCCGCTCGTACCCCGAGCTCGAGTACGCGGACTCGCTCCCGGCGGCCGTGCACGAGGCGGACGTCGTCGTCCTGCTCACCGAGTGGGACCAGTTCCGCCACGCCGACCCCGAGATGATGGGCTGGCTCGTCGCGCAGCGGAAGGTCGTCGACGGCCGCCACGCCCTGGACGCGGACGCCTACCGGGCCGCCGGGTGGGACTACCGCGCGCTCGGACGTCCCCTCATGCCGCGGACCGTGGACCTCGGCACCGCCGACGCCGACTCCCTCGAGTTCGCCCTCCGTCAGGCCGGCGCCGCCCCCGCGCCCGCCTGACACGGCGCCGGCCCGGGTCCCGTGCTGGGGACCCGGGCCGGACGCCCTGCGCCGCCCCGGGCGGCGCCTCAGGCGGTGGGGCTGATCGCCTTGCCGTTGGAGCCCACGAGCCCCTTCGCCGCACCGGGGGCCGCGTTCGTCGCGTCGACGACGTTCCCCGAGGCCGGGTAGAGGCCGATACCGAAGCCGGGGACCGGGCACTCGACGACGTTGCCGCGGAAGACGTTGCCCGTGCCGTAGCCGCTGTACACGGTGTGGGTCTGGAAGCCGTCGAGGAACGCACCGGACGCCGCGCGGACGACGTTGCCCTCGATGAGCCAGCCGTTGCCCTTGGCGTCCACGGCGGAGTCGGCCGAGTTCTCGCCCGAGTGGCCGACGTTGACGAACACGTTGCGCCGCAGCGTGCCCGACTCGGTGCCCTCCTTGAGGTCCGCGCCCTCCGCCGGGATGTTCGTGAAGACGTTGTCCTCGATGAGGACCCGCTCGGAGTTGTCGCGTCCGTCCGTGCAGCTGTACTTCGACCAGTTCGAGTTCGCCGAGCCGACGTAGACGCCCTCGCCGTAGCGCGGCGCCCGCAGGCCGGTGTCGTGGACGAGGGAGCCGCGCAGCACGCCGTCCGCGGAGCAGGCGCGGAAGTGCACGCCCTCGTCGCCGATGGTGCCGACGTCGACGCCCTCGAGGACGGTGCCCACCGAGCCGTCGAGGACGATGCCCTTCGTCGCGTCGCGGACGGACAGGCCGAGCACGCGCCAGTGGTCCCCGGTCACGTGCAGCCCGTAGTCCCCGGTCACGCCGCTGGAGGCCAGGACCGCCGTGCGCGGGCCGCGCAGCGTGATGGGCTGCGCCGCCGTCCCGTCGGCCGCCGCCGTCCAGCGCGAGCCGCCGGAGCGGACGTACCGACCCGGCGCGAGGTCGATGACCGTGCCCGGGCGGGCCGAGGCCAGCGCCCTCTCGAGCTGCGCGACGGTGCTGACGCCGACGACGCCGGACGCACCTGCTCCCGGGGCAGGGGTGGGCGTGGGGGCAGGGGTGGGCGTGGGGGCAGGGGTGGGCGTGGGGGTCGGGGTGGGCGTGGGGGTCGGGGTGGGCGTGGGGGTCGGGGCGGAGGTCGGGGTCGGCGTGGGGGCCGGGGTCGGGGCGGGGGCGGTGGGCATCGGCGCGGAGGTGCTCACGGTGAAGCGGACCTCGGCGCGCAGCAGCGACGCCTTCTGCGCGTCGTAGAGCCGCACCTCGAGCTCGTGCGCCCCCGCGGCGAGCGTCAGGGGCCAGGTGAAGGGCGCGGTGGTGTCGGCACCGAGGTACGTGCCGTCGACGAGGAACTTCACCTTGGCGGTGCCGGAGACGACCGGAGCCGCGACGGTGACCGACGGTGCGACGACGGACCCGGCGAGCGGGACGCCGCCGACCGTGGGGCCGGGGGCGGCGGCGCCGGCACCGGGCGCCAGGACGAGGGCGAGGGGCAGCGCGGCGGCGGCCGCGAGCGTCCGCCGGAGCAGGGTCGAGGTCATGGCGGAGGTATCGGCACCTCTCACCCGCTGCTTGAGATCCCGGCGGACCCGCCACGCCTCCGGGTGGTGCGCGCCCGTCCGCACGCGCGGGCCACCGACCCCGGTCCGGCGGCTCACGGCAGGCGGAGCACCCGCAGGTCCTCGGCGACGACGCGGGTGGCGCACGCGCGCAGCGACGCCGGGGTGTCGACGCCGGCGCGGACGAAGCGGCCGGACAGCTCGTCGAGCTCGCCGTCCCCGAACGCCCGGACGAGCTCGGCGACCTCCTCCACCGACGTCCAGTCCTTGCGGTCGTCGTGCAGCGGCATCCGGGCGGTCATGTCGGTGCGGACCACCCCGGGCGCCAGATCCTGGGTGCGGATGCCGCGGTCGCGGTACTGATGATCCAGCAGCGACGTCAGGCGCGAAAGCGCGCCCTTGCTGCTGCCGTAGCCCGTGTAATGCGCCTGGCGCCGGTGGCCCGAGCCGGAGTTCACGTCGAGGACACGGCCGCCGCCGCGTGCGAGCATCGCGGGCAGCACGGCGTGGGTGACGAGCATCGGGCCGCGCACGTTCGCCTCGACGACGCGCCACATGTCCTCGACGTCGTCCTCGGCGAAGGGTCGTTCGGCGGCCTCGATGACGCCGGCGTTGTTGACGAGGAGCCCGATGCCCCCCTGCACGGCCAGGCCGGCCTCGCTGCTGGCGACGGCGCCCGCCACCGCGGCGCCGTCGACGAGGTCCGCCGCGGCGACGACGACGTGCCGGCCGAGGGCGCGCACCTCGTCGGCGACGGCGTCCAGGCGCGCCCGGGTCCGCCCGACGAGGGCGAGGTCGTAGCCCGCGGCGGCCAGGCCCAGGGCGATGCCCCGGCCGATGCCGCGGCCGGCTCCGGTGACGAGGGCGGTCCGGGGGACGTCGACGGGGTGCACCACCTCAGCATCCCAGCCCGGACGCGCCGACGGCCGCCCCGGGGGCCGGGACGGCCGTCGTGCGGGTGAGAGATGCCTCTCAGAGGGCTCAGGCGAGCGCGAGCGCCGAGGGCTCGATGGCGGTGCCGCGCGGCCCGCCGCGCAGGGCCAGGCCCACGAGCTGGCGCAGCGGCTGCACGCGCTCCCGGGCCGGGGCCACGGGTGCCTCGGGCGTCCAGGGGACCTCGTCGACGACGAGGTCGTGCGTGGCGAGGATCTCCAGCAGGAGCCGGCGGCCGCGGGCGGTCAGCCGGTCGAGGTGCACGCTCGAGCGGTGGACGGCGAACAGGCCCGACGCCGGGTCGGAGCAGCCCGTGACCGCCGTGCCGGGCAGCAGCAGGCGGGACAGCGCCGTGACGGCGTCCTGGCTGAGGCGGTCGGCGTGCGGGGTCTCGGCTGTGCCGGTGTCCCGGCTGCCGACCACGAGGTCGAGGCTGCGGGCGCGCAGGGTGTCGACGAGGACCGGGATCATCTCCGGCGGGTGGCTGAGGTCGGCGTCCAGGACGGCGACGACCTCGCCCCGGGCGAACATGAGTCCCTCGGCCACGGCGCTGGCCTGGCCACCGGGCTCGAAGCGGTGGTGCATGCGCAGGGGCAGCGTCGAGAACGTCGCCTCGGCGGCGACCGCGGCCATGGTCCCGTCCGTCGAGTCGTCGACGTACAGGATCTCCGCGTCCCAGCCACGGAGGGCGTCGTTGAGACGACGCACCAGCTCGGCGACGTTCTGCTCCTCGTCCCGTGACGGGACGACGACGGTGAGCTCCACGAACACCCTCTCCCTCGGTCGGCGACGTGCGGTGCCGCTCACCGTCGAGCGGGCTGCCCTCAGTAGAACAAGGATCGGCAGCGGGTGAAAGTCGAGACGGTGCCGGGTGAAGAACGCTCACGAGGCGTTCACCCTGCGGACACCGGTGGTATGGGACCCCGTCGCTGGTCAGCGGAGCGCGCGGCCCCGCAGCGGCGGGCTCGCGTGACCTGCGCCACGTGCCATGCCCGCCACCACCTCGCGGAGGGCGTCGAGGCCCGAGTGCACCGGCCGCAGGTCGAGCTCGCGCGTCGCCCGTCCGGTGTCCATGAGCGGGACCTCGAGCGCCATGTCGAGCCAGCCCGGCCCGGCCGGCGCGAGGCGCGCGTGCCACGCCGCGGACAGGGCGAGCCGGGCGGTCGTCGCCGGGACGTCACGGACCTCGCCGCTGCGGGTCATGATCGTGGCGACCTCCGGCGCCGTCACCACGCCGGGGCCGGCCACGTTGAAGGCGCCCCGGGCCTGCCGGACGACGACCTCCCGCAGGGCCTCGGCCAGGTCGTCCGCGTGGACCGCCTGGAGCCGCAGGCCGCTCGGCCACGGCAGGAACGGCAGCCCGCCGTCGAGGAGGCCCACCGGCACGAAGGGCCCGAGGAAGTAGCGCGCCTGCTCGTGGCCCGCACGCCGCTGGAACACCAGCGCCGGTCGGACCCGGGCGACGACCGTTCCCGGCAGCCGCTCCTCGGACTCGTCGAGCAGCGCCTCGACCGCGGCCTTGTCGACGCTGTACGACGAGGAGCGGATGCCGCGCGTCGGCCAGTCCTCGGTGCGGGGCGTGAGGTCCGGGCCGGGGCTGTACGCACCCACCGAGGAGAGGACGACGAGGTGCCGCACCCGGGCACGGGCGACCGCCTCGACGACCCGCCGGGTGCCGCCGACGTTCACGCGGCGCAGGTAGCCGCGGTCGTGGCTGGGCTGGATCGCCCAGGCGGCGTGGACGACGGCGTCGGCGCCGCGGAAGACGGCCGCGAGACGCTCGACCGTGCGCTCGTCGGGCCCGGGGTCGGCGAGGTCCACGCCGACCCACTCCGCCACGTCGTAGGGCGCGGGCGGCGTGGTCCGCGGCGGACGGCGGACCACGCCGACGACCGACGTCACCGACGCGTCCCGGCGGAAGCGGCGCAGCAGGGCCGTCCCCACGTTCCCGCTGGCCCCGACCACGACGACTCTCATGGCGCCAGCCTGGTGGACCGCGCCGCGACCCGCACCTCGGCACCGCCGCTCCGCCGCGTCGCCGGCGCAGGCCGCCCTAACTCTCGGGTAGGTCTAGGGTTGGCTCGCCCCGCGCCCGTGGCCGACCAGGACCCGAGACCTCCGGAGGTGCCGTGACCCCGCCCCGCCGGCCCGCCCCGCCGCTGCCGCCCGACCCCTCGGCCGCCGCCATCGCGTGCGCGGACCTGCTGCGCCGCGCGCCCGACGGGATCGGCCTCGTCGACGCGCGCGGGACCCACGTCGCGGTGCCGCCCGCCCTCGTCGACGTCCTCCTGCGCGCCGCGGACCGGCTCGCCTCCGGGGCGCCGCCCGTCGACGACGACGGCGGGTGGCTGCGGACCGGCCAGGCGGCCGCCATGCTCGGGGTCAGCCGCCGCACGCTCGTCCGCCTCCTCGACGACGGCCGGCTCCCCTACGACCGGACCGGTCCTGGCGGCCACCGCCGGCTGCGGCGCCGCGACGTGCTCGCCCACCTCGACGACCGACGTGAGGACCCCCCGGCGTCCGGGTGACCCACCGGCCCACGGGTCAGCGCCGCCGCCCACCGGACGATGGGCCGCTCATGAGCGCACGGACGGCAGCCCCTGCCTGGCACGATGCCGCCGTGCGCCTCTCCCCCGACCGCGTCGCCTGGGTGGACGTGGCCAAGGGGGCGTCGGTCGTGCTCGTGGTGCTGCACCACACGCTGCTGGCGCTCACCGCCACCGGGTACGCCCCCCGCGTCCTGCTCGAGGCGAGCACGGCCCTCGGCACCCTGCGCATGCCGCTGTTCTTCCTGGCGTCCGGGCTGTTCGCCGGGAGGGCGCTCGCCGGGCCCTGGGGCCCGCTGCTCCGGCGGCGCGTGGCCCTGTTCGCCTGGGTCTACGTGCTGTGGTGCGCGCTGCGCCTGCCGTTCTTCTCGCTGCTGGCGCACGGCCTCGACCTCGCCGCCTGGCCGTCCCCCGCCGTGCTGGTCCACGCCCTGTGGCAGCCCTCCTCGAGCCTGTGGTTCGTGCACGCGCTCGCCGTGTTCTCCCTGGCGGGCCGCCTGCTCCGGCCCGTGCCGGTGCCGGTCCGCCTCGGGGGCGCCGCGGTGCTGTCCGCGGTCGTGGGCAGCGGGCTCGTCCCCGTCGACAGCTACGCCTGGCGCAGCATGGGGGCCTACCTCGTCTTCTTCCTGCTCGGCGCCCACGGCTCGGGGGCCCTGCGGCGTGCCGTCGCCCGCCTGACGCGTCCCGCCGCGGCCGCGGGCGCGCTCGCGCTGGGCGCGGCCTTCGCCGTGGCCACCGCTGCGGTCCACGGGTCCGAGCTCGCCCGGGTCCCCGGGGTCCGGCTGGGGGTCGGGCTCGTGGCCGTCGCGGCCGCCGTGCTCGCGGCGGCCGCGGTCGGGGACGGGCGGCTCGCCGCGGTCCCCCGGCGGCTCGGCACCCGCACGCTCGACGTCTACCTCGTGCACGGCCTCCTGCTGGCTGCGGCGCTGCACGTGGTCGTCGCCGTGGTCCCGGCGCCCGCCGGGGGGCCGCCTCCCCTGCCGGCGGCCGCCGGGCTGACGGTGGCGCTCGTCGTCGGGTGCGTGACGGGCTCGCTCGCCGTCGGGCGTGCGCTGCGCCGTGCCGGCGCGGGCTGGCTGTTCGCGCTCCCCGCGCCGCTCTCCGGCCGCCGGCCGGCGACCTCGGCCACCGCGGGCCGTGGCGCGGGAGTCGTCCCCGCGCCACGGCCCCTCGCCGGCGCCACCGCGTCCTGACCCCCGGTCCTCACGCGCGCCCCTACCCTCGTCACCAGACGAGCAGCGCTCCCGCCAGGAGCAGGCACAGCCCCGCCACGCCCAGACCTGCGGTGACCCACAGGGGCGGCCGCAGCGGGGCCGCCTCGACGGGGCCCGCGCCGCGTCCGAGCCGGACGAGGAGCACCGCGGCGACGACGGACGCGGCCGTGCCGGCGAGGAGCAGGAGGGCGGCGAGCACGCCTCAGCTCGAGGTGCCGACGACGTCGACGACGAAGACGAGCGTGTCGCCGCCCTTGATGCCCGCCTGGGGGACGCCCCGGTCGCCGTAGCCGAGGTGGGACGGGATGGACAGCAGCACGCGGCTGCCGACCTGCTGGCCCACGAGGCCCTCGTCCCAGCCGGCGATGACGGAGCCGACGCCGATGGGGAAGCTGATGGAGGAGCCGCGGTCGTAGGAGTTGTCGAAGACGGAGCCGTTCCAGCTCTGGCCGAGGTAGTGCACCTCGATCTCGTCGCCCGCCTCCACGAGCTCGCCGTCCCCGCGGGACAGGACGACCACCTGGAGGTCGGCCGGCGCCGCACCGGCGGGGAACGTGAGGGTCGGCTTCTCGCCGAAGGAGCCCGAGACCTCGGGCAGGGCGGCAGACGTCATGGTGGGGCCTCCGTGGTGGTGGGTGGGTCGTCGCTCATCCTGCCCTGCCCCGCCGACACGCACCGCACCGGGGACCCGCACCTCGTCGGGCCGCGCCTCGACGCCCGCCCCGGGGACGGCACGACCCCCGGGAGCGGTGCTCCCGGGGGTCACGGGCCGTGCGTGCGACGAGGTCAGTCGTCGCCGCGCAGGATGGCGATGAGGCGCAGCAGCTCGAGGTAGAGCCAGATGAGCGTCACGAGCAGGCCGAAGGCGCCGGCCCAGGCGTAGCGGGCGGGGACGCCCTGGCGCACGCCGCGCTGGATGGAGTCGAAGTCCATGATGAGGCTCATCGCGCCGAGCACGACGGCCACGAGCCCGACGACGAAGCCGAGGGGCCCGGCGCGCAGCTCGACGACCCCGGTCACGGAGAGCACCAGGTTCACCAGCGAGAACACGAGGTAGCCGACCAGGCCCACCATGAGGATCCGCGTGAACTTCGGCGTGACCCGGACCTTGCCGGAGGAGAAGAGGAACAGCGAGGCCGCGAACACCGACACCGTCGCGAGGACGGCCTGCAGGACGATGCCGTCCCAGCGCGCGTCGTAGAACGCGCTGATGCCGCCGAGGAAGAAGCCCTGGGCGACGGCGTACAGGCTGATGAGCACGGGGCTCGGCTCGCGCTTGAATGCGTTGACCAGGCCCAGGACGAGGCCGACGAGCGCGCCGCCGATCCACAGGAACGGCATCGTGTCGACGAGCATCCACGACGCGGTGGCCGCCACCACGAGCACGGCCAGGAGCCCGCCCGTCTTCATGATGACGTCGTCGTACGTCATGCGGCCGGTGTCGCGCGTCGTCGCCGCGGGGGCGCCGTACATCGTCTCGAGGGTCGCCGCGTCCGCCGCCGGGGCGCCGTACGTGCCGGCGGACATCACCGACGCGTCGCGGCCGGGCCGCTGCTTGGCGGGGTCGCGGAACACGGGGGAGTTGCTGAACACGGGATTGGCCATCGGGGCTCCAGGTGCTCCTGACTCGGTCGTCTCGACGGGCCGTCACGGCCCGACGTGGTGCTCAACGTAGCGGTGGTGCGTTCCGTTCCCCTCCGGGGCGACCCCGGTCCACCCTCAGGGACGCACCCGCGCGGGGTCAGGGCGATCCCCCTGCGGTGGGACCCCGCGGGCGCCGAAGGATCCGCCTCGCGACGGGTCCGCCGCCACCCCGCGGCCCCCTAGCGTCGTGCCCATGATCGAAGCCCAGGGTCTGACGAAGAGGTACGGCGCGAAGACCGCCGTCGACGACATCTCCTTCACCGTGCGCCCCGGCCAGGTGACGGGGTTCCTCGGCCCGAACGGGGCCGGCAAGTCCACGACGATGCGCATGATCGTGGGCCTGGACCGGCCCAGCGCCGGCACGGTCACGCTCGACGGCCGCCCCTACGCCGCCCTGCGCTCGCCGCTCACGGAGGTCGGCGCCCTGCTGGACGCCAAGGCCGTCCACACCGGCCGCAGCGCGCGCCAGCACCTGCGGGCCATGGCCGCGACGCACGGCATCGGCCGCAAGCGGGTCGACGAGGTCATCGACATGACCGGCCTGCAGACCGTCGCCGGCAAGCGCGTGGGCGGGTTCTCGCTCGGCATGGGCCAGCGGCTCGGCATCGCCGCGGCCCTGCTCGGCGACCCGCGCACCCTCATCCTCGACGAGCCGGTGAACGGGCTCGACCCGGAGGGCGTCCTGTGGGTGCGCAACCTCGTGCGCTACCTCGCCGCCGAGGGGCGGACGGTCTTCCTGTCCTCGCACCTCATGAGCGAGATGGCGCAGACCGCCGACCACCTGCTCGTCATCGGCCGCGGCCGGATCCTCGCGGACGCCCCCGTCTCGCAGGTCGTCGCCGCGGCGACCTCGCAGACCGTGCGCGTCCGCTCGCCCCAGGTCTCGACCCTCGTCGAGCTGCTCGCCCCGCACGGCGCGGGCGCCACGGTGGTGGAGCCGGGCCTCGTCGACCTCACGGGCGTCACCGCCGCCGAGGTCGGGGAGGCCGCCGCGTCCGCGGGCGTGGTGCTCCACGAGCTCTCGCCCCGGTCCGGCTCGCTGGAGGAGGCGTACATGTCCCTGACCCAGGAGGCCGTCGAGTACGTCACGCACGGCACGCCCGACGCGGCGCCCGGCACCCTCACGGACGACGCCCGTCCCGCCGGCACCCCCGACCCCGCCCTCGTCGCCGCCGGCGGCCGGCACGCGACCCACGACGGAGGCACCCGATGAGCACCGCCACCCTCTCCCCCGCCGCGGTCGACCGCGGCCGTCCCGGCCCCTCCTCCCCCGCCACCCGGGTGACCTTCGCCCGCGTCCTGCGCGCGGAGCGGATCAAGCTGTGGTCCCTGCGCTCGACGTGGTGGACCCTCGGCCTCACGGTGGTCGCCTTCGTCGGCATGGTCGCCGGGATGAGCGCCCTCGTCCGCTCCCTGGCGCCCGAGGAGGCCGCCGAGGCGGCGGCGGGCGGCGCCCCGCTGTCCGCCGAGGCCGTGTACTCCATCGCGGTGCAGCCCGCGTCCCTCGCGGCGGTCGTGCTCGGCGTCCTCGTCATCACCGGCGAGTACTCCACGGGCATGATCCGGTCGACCTTCGCGGCGGTGCCCCGCCGGCTGCCGGCCCTGTGGGCCAAGGCGATCGTCGTCTTCGCCGTCATGCTCCTCACCGCCGCGCTCGCGGTGGCGATCGGCGTCGCCGTGTCCTGGCTCATCCTCGACGGCCGTGGGCTCGCCCTCGACCTGTCGGAGGGCGACAACCTCCGGCTCCTGGGCGGGTCGGCGCTGTACCTGGCCACCCTGGCGCTCTTCGCCTTCGCGGTCGGGGCGCTCGTGCGGCACTCCGCCGGCGCGCTGGCGACGGTCTTCGGGCTGCTGCTCGTGGTGGAGAACGTCGTCGCGGCGGTCCCGTGGGAGCCCCTGCGCTGGGTGCGCCCCTTCCTGCCCGCCAGCGCAGGCTCCCGCGTCACCCTCCCCGAGGAGTGGCAGGGCATGTTCGCCAACGAGCAGATGTACGCGGTGGACCCGGGGCTGTGGGGCTCCTACGCGATCCTCGTGGCGTGGGCCGCCGTCCTGCTCGCGATCGCGGCCGTGCTCGTCCGGCGCCGCGACGCCTGACGCGGGTCCCCCGCACCACCTCCGACGGCCCGGCCGGGCGAACCGGCCGGGCCGTCGGCGTCCCCGTGCGGGCGCGGGGAGGGGCCTCGGGACGGGGACCCCGACGGCGCGGACGCCCCCGAGGGGGAGGTTAGGCTCCCCTTCCATGACCCAGGCCCCCGTGCGCGCCCCTCGTCGCCCCGCCGCGCTCGCGGCCCGGGTGGTCCGCAAGGAGCGGCTCACGCCGCACCTCGTGCGCCTCGTGCTCGGCGGCGGCGACCTGGCGCGCTTCGAGCCCTCGCCGCACGCCGACTCCTACGTCAAGCTGGCGTTCTGCCCGCCCGGCGCGCGGCCGCGGACCGAGGACGGCCGGGTCGACCTCGCCGCCGTGCGGGAGGCCCTGGGACCCGACGCGGTGCGGCTGCGGGCCTACACCGTCCGGGCCTTCGACGCGGCCGCCGCCGAGCTCACCCTCGACGTCGTCGTCCACGGCGACGAGGGGCTCGCCGGTCCGTGGGCGGCCCGGGCCGCCGGCGGGGAGGAGGCGCTCGTGGTCGGGCCCGGCGGGGCGTGGTCGCCCGACCCCGCCCACGCCGCGCACCTGCTCGTCGGGGACGCCAGCGCCCTGCCGGCCGTGGCGGTCGCCCTCGAGCGCCTGCCGGCCGACGCCGTGGGCCACGCGGTGCTCGAGGTGCCCGGGCCCGAGGACCGGCTCCCCCTCGTCGCCCCCGCCGGCGTCCACGTCACCTGGCTCGGGACCGGGACGGGGCGGCCCGGGCGGGCGCTCGTCGAGGCCGTCCGCGCCCTGCCCGCGCTGCCGGCGCCGCTCGGGGCCTTCCTGCACGGCGAGGCCGAGGCGGTGCGCGAGCTGCGGCGCCACCTGCGCCAGGACCGCGGGGTCGCCCGCGAGGCGCTGTCCGCCTCGGGCTACTGGCGGCTCGGGCTCGACGACGAGGGCTGGCGCGCGGCGAAGCGCGGCTGGGTCGAGGCCGTCGAGGCCGAGGACGCCGCCTGACCCTCGTCGAGACCGCCCCCGGCGCGCGGCGCGGCGCCGGCGTGCCCGTTGGACGGGGCACCCGTCCCCGCGAGCGGGCCTGCGGGCACCTCCGTGCCCGGCGCGCGGCCCTGCGACCGGCCGGGGGTGGCACGGCGCCGCCACGGCAGGAGCGCCAGCACGCCGACGGCCCACAGCGCGAGGACCACGAGGTCGCCGCTGTTCACGCCGTGCGACACGGTCACCGCCAGCACGTGACGGCCCGCGTACGGCCCGTGGCCGAGGACGAGCAGGCCGGCCAGCGCGGTGAGCACGGCGGCCACCAGGGCACGAGCGGTCCAGGACATGGGAGGACCCTAACGACCGGGTGTGTCGAGGGTGTGTCGGCGCCGTGAGACGTGCGCACGAGGGGCACGGGAGCCACTCGCACGGGTGACACGCACCCGCCTGGGCACGGGCCGTCCGGGGTGCCCCCGCCGGGGTTCGAACCCGGACTGGGCCGGGTTTAAGCCGGCTGCCTCTGCCTGTTGGGCTACGGGGGCGGCGACCCGCGCCCGCCGCCGGGCTCGGACGCAGGACCGGGCGCCGCGGGTCGCAGGACCCGCGACGCCCGGCCGGGGCGTGCTCCCGGCCAGGCCGGGCGAGGCGTCAGGGACGCGGCGCGTTCTGCTTCTCCTGCGCCGCCGGGGAGCCCTGCTCCTCCTTGATCGCGGGGATCGACGGCTCTGTGCCGGTCGTCTTCGCGTCCTTGACCGCCGCGGCGATCTCCGGGTCGCGGACGGGCGGCTCCTGGACGCGCGGCTTCGACGGCTGCGACGCGGCGCGGAACTCCGCGCGCGGGTCGTGGATCGCGCCGAGGGCGACGACCTCGCGGCGGAAGACGAGCGCGCCCGTCCAGCCGGCCGCGATGCGGACCTTACGGTTGAGCGTCGGCATGGCGCTGACGTGGTAGCTGCGGTGCAGCACCCAGGCGAGGAACCCGCGGACCTTCACCTTGCCGAACATCTGCGCGACGCCCTTGTAGACGCCGAGCGACGCCACGGCGCCGATGTTCTTGTGGCTGTACTCCGTCGGCTCGGCCGAGCGCAGCACGAGGGCGAGGTTGTCCCCCAGGTGCTTGGCCTCGCGCAGCGCGTGCTGGGCGTTCGGGGGGCAGGTCTTGCCCGGCTGCGTGAGGTCGGGGACCGCCGCGCAGTCGCCCGCGGCGTACGCGTCGGCGACGACGGTGCCGTCCTCCTGCACCACCTGGAGCTTGGCGTTGCAGATCACGCGGCCCAGCTTGTCGAGCGGCAGGTCCGAGTGCTGCAGCACGGGGTTGGCCTTCACGCCGGCGGTCCAGACGACCGTCTCCGCGTCGAACTCCGTCTTGTTCGACAGCACGACGTGGCCGTCGACGCAGGAGTTGAGGAAGGTCGAGAGGTGGATCTCGATGTTGCGCTTGCGCAGCTGCTCGAGCGTGTAGCCGCCGAGCTCCTCGCTGACCTCGGGGAGGATGCGCGTGGAGCCCTCGACGAGGACGAAGCGGAGCTCCTCCTCCTCGATCGCCCGGTAGTACTTCACCGTGTCGCGGGCCATGTCCTCGACCTCGGCGAGCGCCTCGATGCCGGCGAACCCGCCACCGACGAAGACGAAGGTGAGCATCTTGCGCCGCAGCTCGGGGTCCCAGGTGCTCGCCGCGACGTCGATGCGGTTGAGCACGTGGTTGCGCAGCGCGATGGCCTCCTCGACGTTCTTGAAGCCGATCGCCTGCTCCGCCAGGCCCGGGATGGGCAGCGTGCGCGCGACGGACCCGAGGCCGACGACGAGGTGGTCGTACGTCACCCAGTAGGGCTCGCCCTCCTCGGGCGTGATCTGCACGGTGCGCTCCGCGTGCTTGATCTCCGAGACCTTGCCCTGGAGCACGTCGACGTTCTTCAGGGCCCGGCGGTGGGGCGCGACGGCCCACCGCGGGTCGATCGACCCGGCCGCCACCTCGGGGAGGAAGGGGTAGTACGTCATGTACGGGCGCGGGTCGACGACGACGATCGCCGCCTCGCGCTTGCCGAGCTGCTTGCGCAGGCGGTTGGCGGTGTACAGGCCCACGGTGCCGCCCCCGAGGACGAGGACGCGGGGCACCTTGCGGGGCTTGGTGGAGCTGGCGGACTCGGGCATGGGACCACCGTACCGGCGGTGGCCGCACGGTGCCGCACGCGGTCCGGGCCCCCCGGGCGTGATGCGCGGCACGCCCCGGGGCTCAGGCGGCGACGAGCCCGAGCGCGATCCCGTCGAGGATGTCGTGCTCCGAGGTGACGACGTCCCCGAGCGCCCCGCCGGCGGCGGCCACGTCCCCGGCGACGCGCTGCACGACCGCCTCCCACACGAGCGCGCCGGCGCCGATGACGTCGACGCGGCCCGGGTGCATGAAGGGCAGGGCGGCCCGCTCGTCCCGCGGCCGGCGCAGGAGGTCCTCGCAGGCCGCGAGCACGCGGTCGACCGGCAGGGTCGAGCCGTGGATGCGGGCGGGGTCGTAGCGGTCCAGCCCCAGGGCGTGCGCGGTCACCGTGGTCACCGTGCCCGCCAGGCCGACGAGGGTCCGCGCCCGCGACAGGTCGACGTGCCCGGCCGCCTCGTCGAGCGCCGCGGCGACGTCCCGCCGCGCGGCGGCGACCTCGTCGGGGGCCGGGGGGTCCGAGCGGAGGTGGCGCTCCGTCATCCGGACGCAGCCCACGTCCATCGACCAGGCGGCGTCGGGGGCGTCCGTGCCGAGCACGAGCTCCGTGGAGCCGCCCCCGAGGTCGACGACGAGGTACGGCCCCGGGTGCGCGCCGAGGTCGCCGACCGCGCCGCGGAAGGACAGCGCCGCCTCCTCCGCCCCGGCCACGACCTCGGGCACGACCCCGAGGGCCTCGCGCACGCCGTCGACGAACTCGTCGCGGTTCTCCGCGTCCCGGGTGGCGGACGTCGCGACGAACCGCACCCGCTCCACGCCGAGCTCCTCGCAGCGCCGGGCGTACCGGCGGCTGGCGTCCAGGGTGCGTGCGAGCGCCTCGGGTGCCAGGCGGCCCGTCCGGTCGACGCCCTGGCCCAGGCGGACCACCTCCATGCGCCGGTCGACGTCCGTGAGGGTCCCGCCCTCGACGTCGGCGACGAGGAGCCGGATGGAGTTGGTCCCGCAGTCGATGGCAGCCACGCGCGTCACGGCGCCCATGGTGCCAGCCGCGGGGCCGGTGGCCGCACCCGAGCCCGGCACCGGTGCTCGTCGGACGAGCCCGGCGCTCCCGGTCAGCAGGTGCAGCGGTCCGGGCGCCATGCGTGCGCGACCGCGGCGAGCACCTCGTCGCCGAGCGGGTTGACGCCCGGGCCGGCCGCGAGCGCGTGCCCGGCCAGGACGTGCAGGCACTTCACGCGCGTGGGCATGCCGCCGGCCGAGATCCCGGCGATCTCCGGCACGTGCCCCAGCTCCTCGCGGTCGGCCAGGTAGGCCTCGTGCGCCCGCGCGTACGCCGCCGCGAGCTCGGGGTCCTCCGCGAGGCGCTGGGTCATCGTGCGCATGACGCCCGACGCCTCGAGGGTGCTCACGGCCGCCACCGCGGGCGGGCACGTGAGGTAGTACGTCGTGGGGAAGGGCGTGCCGTCGTCGAGGCGGGGCGCCGTCCGGACCACCGTCGGGCGCCCGCAGACGCAGCGGGCGGCGACGCCGACGACGCCGCGCGGGGGCCGGCCGAGCTGCTCGCGCAGGACCTCGAGGTCGGCGGGGGCGACGGCGGAGGTCTGCGGGGGCACGTCCCCATCATCGCCGATCCGCGGAGGTGGCCCCGGCCGCGGTGCCCTCAGGGGGCGGGCGTCGCCGCGGGGTCCGCCGGGTCGGCGGGGTCGGCGGGGTCGTCGGCCGAGCCGTCCGCGTCCTCGCCCGGCACGGCCGGGTCGGTCGCCTCCGGTGCCGTCGCCGACGGGGCCGGAGGGGTCACCGGCGAGGCCCCTGCCTCCTCGACGGAGGACCAGATGGTCTGGTACCAGGGCCGGGTGCTGCCGTCCTCCGCCAGCCCGGTGCCGGTGACGGGGCCGGCGGGCGCGACCGCCTCCGGCACGGTGCCCGGGTCGACGACCCGGTAGGCGGTCTCGCCGGGGAGCACGAAGGACAGCCGCTCCCGGGCCTGCGCCCGGACGAAGGCGGGGTCGTCCCAGCGGTCGAGCTCCGCGCCCAGGTCCTCGTTGGCGGCCCGGGCGGCGCCCACCTGCGCCTCGAGCCGGCGCAGCTCCGCGGCCTGCTCGAGGTAGGCGCCGAGGGTGGGCTGCACGAGCACGAACGCGGTGATGACGACGACGGCGAGGACGAGCACCCGGACCGTGAACAGGCGCGGCACGCCCGTCCGCGGCACCGCCTCCGGGACGCGGCTGCGGCGGGGCGCGGGCTCCCCCGGCGCGGCGCCCCGGCCCCGCGGGGCGCGCGAGCCGGCACGGCCGCCA
>NZ_RWJX01000029.1 GCF_004123805.1 Cellulomonas endophytica
GAGGACGATCCGGCGCCCGCGGTCGAGGCTCTTGACGACCTTCCCCCGGCGCACGAGCAGGGGGGAGGGATGGCCCGCGTTGATCCACCGCAGGCGCCCCGTCGCGAGCTCGAGCTCGGCGACGACGCCCGTGACGTACGCCGTGCTGCCCCACTGCGCGCGCAGCGCCTCGTCGATCCCGGCCACGGTCTCGTACAGGGTCCGGCCCTCGCGCCGGCCGTTGCGCAGCGCGGCGAGGGCGACCGCGACGACGAGCGTCCCGCCGAGGTCGTGGCCCATCGCGTCCAGCACCGCCAGCTGCGCCGTCCCGCCCGTGACGCCGTAGTCGAAGGCGTCGGCGGCGACCTCGTAGCACGGCTCGAGGATGCCGGACACGACGAGCCCCGGGCAGCCGAAGGTGAGGGGCGGCAGCAGGTCGTTCAGCAGCTCGGTGGCGATGCTCCGGTGCCGGCGCCGCCCCGCCTCCTGCACGGGGTCGCCGTAGGGGGACTTCGCCGCGACGAGGTGCCCGGCCAGGTGGCTGAGCAGCCGGTAGCGGTCCTCCACGGCCGGGTCGGCCGGGTCCGTCCCGGCGGGCAGGCCGAACTGCACGACGCCGAACCGGTGGACGCCGTCGACGAGGGGCACCCACAGGACGGCCGGGTCGCCCGGCACGTGGACGGGCTGCACCCGGCGGAACGCGCGTCCGGCGAGGGTGCCGTCGATGGCGACCGGGTCGGCGTCCGGCACGGAGGGCGCGGGCAGCGGCACGAGCAGGCGCTGCTCGTAGTCCGTCACCCACAGCCGTGCGGTCCACCCCAGCCGTGCGGCCGCGCGGGCCGTCACCTCGGCGACCTCGCCGGGGGGCGCGAGGTGCACCTCGTCGAGGAACGTCCGCAGCGAGGCGAGCGCGACGTGGTCGTCGGACGGCATGCGGTCACGCTAGGCCCGGCTCGCGCGGCTCGCGCCCGGGGTGCACGGCTAGGGTCGCGGGGCGCGGCCGGCGGGCGGCGGCGCGGGGGAGGGGTGCGATGGGGCAGCCGGTGCGGTTCGGGGTCGTGGGCAGCGGGTGGCGGGCGGGGTTCTACCTGCGGGTGGCGCGCGCCTTCCCCGAGCGCTTCGCCGTGACGGCCGTGGTGACCCGCTCCGCGGAGCGCGGCGCCGAGGTCGAGCGCGCGTGGGGCGTGCCCACCGTGCGCACGGTGGAGGAGCTCGTGACGGGGGACGTGCCCGGCGCCGGTGCGCGCGCCGACCGGCCCGAGCTCGTCGTCACCTCGACGCCCTGGCCCGTGACGCCGGAGGTCGTCCGGGAGGTCGTCGCGGCCGGCGTGCCCGTGCTCGCGGAGACGCCGCCGGCGCCGGACGTCGACGGGATGCGCGCGCTGTGGGCCGACGTCGGAGCCACCGACCTCGTCCAGGTCGCCGAGCACAGCCCGTTCATGCCCCAGCACGCCGCGCGGCTCGCGCTCGCCCGGGCGGGGCTCCTCGGCACGGTGACGTCCGCGCAGGTCAGCTCGACGCACCTGTACCACGCGGTGGCGCTGCTGCGGGCGTTCCTCGGCGCCGGTCGGGGCGAGGTCGAGGTGCGGGCGGTGACCTCGACGGCGCCCCTCGTCGACCCGCAGACCCGCGACGGCCTCACCGGTGCGACGGAGCCGGCCCCGGCGACGACGACCCTGGCCACCCTCGACCTCGGCGACGGGCGGCTCGGCCTCTACGACTTCACGGACAACCAGTGGCACAACCCGCTGCGCGGCAACCGCGTCGTGGTGCGGGGCAGCCACGGCGAGCTCGTCGACGACCGGCTCACGCGCTGGGTGGACCCGGAGACGGTCGTCGACTCCGTGCTCGTGCGGCGCCAGGCCGGGGTCGAGCAGGACCTCGACGGCTTCGACCTGCTGCACGTGAGCCTCGACGGGCAGGTCCGCTGGCGCAACGCGCTCGTCGGCGGGCGGCTGGCGGACGACGACCTCGCCGTCGCCGGGCTGCTCCTGGGCTGCGGCGCCTGGGTGCGCGGCGAGGGGCCCGCGCCCTACCCCCTGGCGGAGGGGCTCCAGGACCACCTCCTCGGGCTGGCGATCGGCGAGGCCGCGCGCACGGGGCAGCCGGTCCGGACCGCGCGGGAGGCCTGGGCCTGACGCGGCACCCCTGACGCCGACCCCTGGAGCCTGTCCCTCGCCGGAGCCCTGCCCGCCCCTCCCGGCGGTGGGGGCGCGGTCACACGGGGCGCGCACCGTGCTCGGCCCAGAAGGCGAGGACGAGCTCGGCCGTGGCGGCCGGCTGCTCGAGCGGGGCGACGACGTTCGCCCCGTGCACGGTGGCGAACGTGCCCCTCGGCAGGGCCCGGGCGGCCGCCTCCGCGAGCTCGGGCGTCCAGTCGTAGCGGTCGTCGGTGGCCACCACGAGCGTGGGCACCGCGATGCGCGGCAGCGCCCACGACAGGTCCGTGCGCGCGATGATGAACGAGCGGACCGTCATGGCCAGGCTGCGGCGGGACGGCCGCCGCAGGGCGGCGTCGAGCACGGGGCGGCGCGGGCCCTGCGGCTGCGCGAGCTGCACCTCCGCGATCCGGTCGCGCAGGGGTCGCACCGGGCCGACGACCGCCAGCGCGGCGGTGAGGACGCGGACGAGGGCGAGCTGCTGCCGCATCAGGGCGTTCACCGGCGCGCTGACGGCCACGAGGGTGCGCACCCGGGACGGGCGCGTGGCGGCGAGGTGCAGGCCGGCGTGGCCGCCCCAGGCGTTGCCCACCCAGTCGACGGCGTCCACGCCGAGGTGGTCGAGCACGGCCTCGCCCACGCGGGCGCTCTCGGCGATGGTGCTGCGCCGGGTGAGCGGTGCGCTGGCCCCGTAGCCGGGCCCGTCGACGACGAGCAGCCGGCGGTGCGGCGTCAGCGCCGGGACGACGGCGGCCCACGACGAGGAGTCCGCGAACATGCTGTGCCACAGCAGGGCCACGGGCGCGGCGGGGTCGTCGGCGGGGTGGTCGTGGACCGCGACCGTGCCGAGGGGCGTCGGCACCCGGTGCGTCAGGACGCCCGGGGCCGTCGGAGAGCTCGCCGGCGCGGCGACGTGCGGCCCGGTGCTGCGCGGCCCGGCGCCCGGTGCTCCGGTGGTGGTCATGGTGCCCCCTCGGTCGGTGGTCCGGTGGCGGCGTCGCCGGCCGGTCGCTGCGTCACCGGTCATCGCGTGACGCTGGTGACGACTATGGTGGGTGGTGAGGTCGCAGGACAAGGGGGACGGGCGTCCGGCCCCGCGGCGGAGGGGCGGGGATGGCGGGGGCGCTGGCGGCCTGGGTGAGCGAGGGGGAGGAGCCCGGCGTGGCGCCGGCCCCGCTCGAGGCCGTCCGCGCGCTGCTCAACACGGACGACCGCTTCCACGGGGTCGACCACCTCGCCGGGGGTCCGCCGCCGCTCGTCGCCGTCCGGGACGCGCTGCGCGCGTACCTCACCGGGGGCGGCTCCGGGGCGCTGGACGCGCTCGCGGCCGCGCACCCGCTGGTCGTGCGGTTCGGCGGGGACGAGCACGGCGCCGCGACCACCCGGCTCGGGCCTGCCCGGGTGCCGGGGGACGAGGCCGGCGACGCGGCGGCCGCCGTCACCTCCGGCACCGGCGACACCGCGGCCGCCGTCGCCGAGGCCCTCGCGGTCGTGCACGTGGCGCACGCCGACGGCACCTGGAGGCGCCTGAAGACGTGCGGCAACCCCGGGTGCCGGTGGGTGTTCTACGACGCCTCGCGCAACCGCTCGGGGCGGTGGTGCGCGATGGGGGAGTGCGGCGACGTCATGAAGGCGCGGGCCTACCGCGAGCGGCGCCGCCACGTCGGCGCCGACGAGGGCTGACCGGCCCTCGCCCGACCGGGCCGTCGCACGGCTCGGCCGTGGTCGCGCCCCGCCGACCGCACCTCCGGCCGTGGTCCGCCCCGGCCGTTGTCACCCCCGGGCGGCTGCCCTAGCGTGACGGCCGTGGACACCCCGCGTGGTCGCGCCCCCGTCGCCCAGGTCGCGGGCGGGGCCGCGCTCGCCCTGGCCGGCGGTGCCGCCGTGGCGCTCGTCGCCGGCGACCTGGTCGGGTCCGCCTCGCCGGCGGCCGAGACGGTCTTCACGGGCCTGTGGGTCGTCGGCTGGGTGCTCGTCGTGTGGGCCGTCCTCGTCGGCGGGGCCGCCGCCGTCCTCCTCGGCCGGGGGCTGTCCCGGGGCCGGCGTCCGGTCCTGACCGAGACCCTGCTCGTCGTCGCGACCGTCGTCGTCCTCGCGGCCGTCGTGGTGAGCCACCCCGTGGTCGGCAGCGGCGGGGGCACCGGCTAGCGGGACGCCGCGCCGTCGTCCCCGCCCTCGTCCTCGAGCACCCGGGCCAGGCCCTCGAGCGCCGCGACGGGGTCGGGGTCGGACGGGATGAGGACGGACACGTCGACGCCGGCCGCCGCGAGCCCGGCGACCCGCTCGCGGGCACCCTCCGGCGTCCCCGCGACGGCGAGCTGGCGCACCCACGTGTCGGGCAGCCGGAGCGCGAACTCCTCGCGGGACGCGCAGTCCGCGCGCAGCCGGGCGACGTCCTCCCCGAACGGCAGCGGCGCCAGGTGCGGTGCCCAGTCCGGCTCGCCGATCCACGCCAGGCCGGGGCGCACGGCGTCGAGGGCGGCGGCCTCGTCGTCGTGCACGCTCGCGGCGTTGTACGCGACGAGGCGGTGGGGTCCGGCGGCGGCGATCTGCTCGCGCGCCGCCCGCGCGTACTCGGGGGTGACGGGCTCGGCGAGCACCGTCCCGTCGAAGACGCGGCCGGCGGCCGCGAGCGACCGCGGTCCCCGCACGCCGGCGAGCAGCCGCGGCCGGGCGGCGGGCAGCGCCGAGGGGTCCAGCGCGACGCCGTCCAGACGCACGGGCGAGTCCGGGGCGGTGGTCACCGTGCGGCCCTCGAGCAGGTCGCGCAGGGCGGCCGTCCAGGCCTCGAGCAGGGCCAGCGGCCGCGCCGGCCACGCGCCGACGGACCGCATCCACCCCGGCATGCCGTGCCCGACGCCCACGTCCGTCCGCCCCGGGAAGAGCGCCTCGAGCGTGGCGACCTCCATCGCGGCGAACGCGGGGTTGCGGGCGGCGGCGGGCAGGATGCCGATGCCCACCCGGATCCGCTCCGTCGCGGCGAGCACGGCCGCGGCCTGCGCCACGCCGCCGCGGAAGCCGAGGTCCTCCACGACCCACAGCTCGTCGAAGCCGAGCCGCTCGGCGCGGCGGGCGTAGGGCAGCACGGCGGCGGCGGGCAGGTCACGGGGCAGCAGCACCCCGACGGCGGGGCGGGCGGCAGGGGTCGGGAGGTTCACGTCGCCCATCCTGGCCGCTGCCGGGCCCTGCGGGCGCGATCGACGGCCGGGCGCGGCGGACCGCCGCGGGCCGGGGGCTGGGGTCGGCCCGGCGGCCCGGGTCAGCGGGCGGCCCGCACCCGTGCCCCGGACTTGTCGGCGTACATCGCGGCGTCCGCCGCGACGAGCAGCGCGGTGGCCCGCTCGACGAGGGGCCGCGGCGCCTCCTCGGGGTGGGCCAGGGCGACGCCGACGGCGGTCCCGACCCGCGCCGGCGGCCCGCCGGGCAGGTCGTACCAGCCCGTGACGGCCTCCCGCAGCCGCGCGGCGAGCACGTGGCCGTCCTCGGGGCGCGCGAGCCCCTCCGCGACGACCACGAACTCGTCGCCGCCGTAGCGGGCGGGGGTGTCGACCGCGCGGACGGCGCGGCGGATGCGCTCGGCGACCTGCACGAGGAGCGCGTCGCCGGCGCCGTGCCCCTGCGCGTCGTTGACCCGCTTGAAGCCGTTGAGGTCGAGGAACAGCAGCGCCACGTGGCCGCCGTGGCGGTCCTGCCGCGCGAGGGCGTGCTCGAGCCCGAGGATCGCGGCCGACCGGTTGGGCAGCCCCGTCAGCGCGTCCGTGGCCGCCTCGCGGACGGCCTGCTCCATCGCCCACGCGTGCGCGAGGGCGGCGCTGAACGGCGCGGCGAGCAGCCTCAGGGCCCCGGCGTCGTCGCGGTCGAGGTCCTCGGGCCCCGCCCCGGCCACGAGCGCGGCGCCGATGACGTCCCCGCGGTGGTGCAGCGGGACGGCGAGCATCGCGGGCGCCCCGGTGGCCGTCGTCTCCACGAGGTCGCGGGGGTCGAGGCCGCCCGCCCCCGCCCGGGCCGTGGTGTCGCTCAGCAGCGCGAGCCCGGCCAGCGAGCGCAGGGGCTCCAGCGTGGCGGAGCGCAGGCCGTCGAGGGTGCCGGTCGCCGCCTGGACGAGCAGCTCGGCGCCGCGGCGCTCGACGAGGAGCGCGCCGGTGCCGCCCGTGACGTCCTGCGCGCCGCGGCAGATGCGGTCCATGACGACCGCCGGCACGAGGTCGGCCTCGGCCACCCGCGTCTGGGCCCGGACGAGGGCGCGCTGGCGCCCGATGGTGCGGGCGTCCCGGGCGGCGGCGCGGCGCTGCTCCGTGACGTCCGTCATCGCGACGACGGCGCCGCGCGGCGTCCCTTCCGGTCCGCGCAGGGCGCGGCCGGTGGTCTCGACCGTCCGGCGCCTGCCGTCGGGGTGCGCCAGGACGAGGGCGGCCCGCTCGACGTGACCCTCGCGGAGCGCGCGCAGCAGCGGGACGCCGTCCTCGGGCAGGGGCGTCGTGCCGTCCTCGGCGAAGAGGCCGTAGTGGCCGGCCAGCGCCCCGGGGGCGACCGTGCCGTCGGCCTCCACGCCGTGCCAGCGCCGGGCCGTGCGGTTGAACAGGGTCACCCGGCCCTCGCGGTCCGCCGCGACGATGCCGACCTCCACGCTGTCGAGCACGCCCTCGAGGAGCGCGCGGCGCTCGTCGGCCTCCTGCGCGGCCCGCCTCCAGTGCGCGGCGCGCTCGCGGTGGCGCAGGAGGGCGGCGGTGGTCGTGGCGAGGTCGGCGAGGGCGGCGCGGCACGCCCCGTCGAGGTCGCCCGGCCGCTCGTCGAAGACGCAGAGCGTGCCGACGACCTGCCCGTCGACCCCGTGCAGCGGGAAGGACGCGTACCGCCGGACGCGGGCGCGGCGGCCGTCGACCCAGGGGTTGGTGCTCCAGCGCTCGTCGAGCGAGGCGTCGGGGACGCTCACGGCACCGACCCCGTGGGCCGTCACCACGCACATGGACTCGTCGAGCGGGCTGTCCGCACCGACGAAGCCGTGCGTGAAGGGCTGGCACTGCCGGCCCCCGGCGTGGTCGAACAGGTTGACCGTCGCGGTGGGCGCGCCGGCGACCGCCGCGGCGACGCGGACGACCGCGCGCAGGGGCGCGTCGGGGTCGTCGTCGTGCGCGGCGCCGGCCGCGGCCGCCGGGTCGAGGAGGTCCACGGCGTCCCCATCGGCCGTGCCCGGCCGCGCCGTGACCCCCCGGCTGCCAGGTTCCCCCGGACGCCCGGATGCGCGGGCGGGGCCGCCGGGCGACCGTGGTGCCATGACTCGATTCGGCTACACCCTCATGACCGAGCAGTCCGGCCCGCGCGAGCTCGTCCGCTACGCGGTCGCGGCGGAGGAGGTGGGCTTCGACTTCGAGGTCTCCTCCGACCACTACTTCCCCTGGCTCGACGTCCAGGGCCATGCGTCGTACGCCTGGACCATGCTCGGGGCGGTCGCGCAGGTCACCTCCCGGGTCGACCTCATGACGTACGTGACCTGCCCGATCCTGCGGTACCACCCCGCGGTGGTGGCCCAGAAGGCCGCCACCCTCGGCCTGCTGAGCGACAACCGCTTCACGCTCGGCCTCGGCGCCGGCGAGAACCTCAACGAGCACGTCGTCGGCGAGCGCTGGCCGGCCGTGGGCGAGCGGCACGACATGTTCGAGGAGGCGGCCCACATCATCCGCGAGCTCCTGTCCGGCGAGCGCCTCACGTACGAGGGCGACCACTTCCGCGTCGACTCCGCGAAGCTGTGGGACCTGCCGGAGGAGCGCGTCGAGATCGGCATGGCGGTCTCCGGGCCGCAGTCCGTCTCCCGGTTCGCGCCCCTGGCCGACCACCTCATCGCCACGGACCCCGAGAGCGAGCTCATCGAGCGGTGGCAGTCCGAGCGGCCGGCGGGGACGGGCCCGTCGCGGGCCATCGGGCAGATCCCCATCTGCTGGGGGCCCGACGCGGAGGCCGCCCTGGCGAAGGCGCACGAGCAGTTCCGCTGGTTCGCGGGCGGCTGGAAGGTCAACGCCGACCTGCCGACGACGGAGGCCTTCGACGCCGCCAGCCAGTACGTGCGCCCCGAGGACGTCGCGGAGACCATCCCGTGCGGCCCGGACCTCGACGCGATCGTGGAGGCCGTCCAGCCCTACTGGGAGGCCGGGTTCACCGACATCGCCCTCGTCCAGGTCGGCGACGAGGGTCAGTCGCAGTTCCTCGAGACGGCGGCGGGGCCGCTGCTGGAGAAGCTGCGCGCGGCGGCGCCCACGTCCTGAGGGGCCCCCGGCCGCCCGCGCGCGGCGCACCAGGCGCCGGCCGGGGTCTCCCGTCGCCCGACGAGGGGCCCCGGGGGCGTCCCGGTCGCCGCAGACGGACGGGGGCACGGCGTACGGGTCGCCGCAGGCGTGGTTTCGGGTGCCCGAATTCATCCCATGGGCGTGACCCGGCGCCGCGACGCGTGCCACGATCGACGCATGACCACCCCTCCGGCCGGCAGCCGCATGCCCGCGGGCGCCCCCGCGGCGCCGCCGCCGACCCTCCCGGCGTCGTCCGGACCGGCCCCGGCCCCGGCCTCGTCCTCGGCCCCGTCCTCGGTCCCGTCCTCCCGGCGTGTCGACGAGGCCCGCCGGGCGCCCACGGCCGCCCAGGTGCGCCGCTGGCGCCGGAGCCTGGCCGACGAGCGCGCCGAGGCCGCCGTCTACCGCGACCTGGCCGCCCGCCGGACGGGCGAGGAGCGGGACATCCTCCTCGCCCTCGCCGAGGCCGAGGGGCGCCACGAGCAGCACTGGCTCGACCTGCTCGGCGCGGACGTCGGCCGCCCCCTGCCCGGCGACCTGCGCAGCCGCCTCCTCGGCGTGCTGGCCCGTCGCTTCGGCGGCGTCTTCGTGCTCGCCCTGGCCCAGCGGGCCGAGGCCCGCTCGGGCTACGCCCAGGACGAGGACGCGACCCCGCGGATGGCGGCCGACGAGCGCATCCACGAGGAGGTCGTGCGCGGCCTGGCCGAGCGCGGCCGCAACCGGATGTCCGGCACGTTCCGGGCCGCCGTCTTCGGCGCCAACGACGGCCTCGTGAGCAACCTCGCCCTCGTGCTCGGTGTCGGCGCGAGCGGCGTCGCGCCGTCCGTGGTCCTCCTCACGGGGCTGGCCGGCCTGCTCGCCGGCGCCCTGTCCATGGCGGCGGGGGAGTACGTGTCCGTGCGCTCGCAGCGCGAGCTCCTCGACGCCTCGCAGCCGGGCCCCCACGCCCGTGCCGCCCTCGACCACCTCGACGTCGACGCGAACGAGCTCGCCCTCGTCTACCGGGCGCGCGGCATGGGCGCCGACGAGGCGGACGAGCGCGCCCGGCGCGTGCTCGGGGCGCTCGCCGTCGGCGACCCGCGCCGGCCCGCCTCCGGCCTGAGCCCCTCGTCGGACGACGGCCAGCACGAGACCGTCGGCACCGCGCTGCACGCCGCGGTCGCGAGCTTCGCCTTCTTCGCCTCGGGCGCGGCGATCCCCGTGCTGCCCTACCTCCTCGGCGCCGAGGGGCTCGCGGCCGTGGTGTGGGCCGCGGCGCTCGTCGGGGTGGCGCTGCTCGGCACGGGCGCCGTCGTCGGGCTGCTGTCGGGCGGGCCGCCCCTGCGCCGCGCGCTGCGCCAGCTGGCCATCGGCTTCGGCGCCGCCGCCGTCACCTACGTGCTCGGCGCGGCGTTCGGGGCGAGCGGGATCTGAGGGGCCCCCTCGTCGCGCGGGCCGGGCCGCCGCTGCCTAGGCTCGCAGGGCGCCACACCACGACGCCGGGCCCCGCGGCCCGGCGCCCCACCGCGCCGGAGGAGGGCTCCATGAAGGGCAGGATCGGGTTCGTGCTCGGTGCCGGGGTCGGCTACGTGCTCGGCACGCGCGCCGGACGCCAGCAGTTCGACCGCATCAAGCACGGCGCCACGGGGGTCTGGAACCACCCGAAGGTCCAGGGCGTCGTGCACGACGCCGAGAGCCAGGTGCAGTCGTTCGCGAAGGACCGGGGCACCGCCCTGAAGGACAAGGCCGTCGGCGTCGCCAAGCAGGCGCTCCAGGGCGAGAAGGGCTCCGACCTGCCCGACGGACCGGTCCCGCCGGTCACCGCCGTGCCGCCGACGTCCGCGACGACGACCCCGTCGACCGCCGTCCCCACGAGCACGGACGACGGCCCCGCGTACGGCGCCGGCAGCGGCACGAGCGGCCCCGCGGGCCCCGCCTCGAACCGGCCGTAGCCCCCGGCACCCCCCGCACGACCACGACGCCCCCGTCCCCCGGCGGGGGCGTCGTCGTGCTGCGTGCCCGTGCTGCGCCCCCGTGATCCGCCGCCGTGATCCGCCGCCGTGATCCGCCGCCGTGATCCGCCCCGTGCGGCGCGCCCCTGCCCGGCGTCCCGGGTCCGTCGTCCACAGGGCGTCCGACGCGCACCGGCCCGGCCGCCCTACGGTCGGCGCTCGCCGGGGCGGACCCGGCCCCGGACGCCGCGGCGGCGCCGGGCGAGGGAGCGAGGGGCGGGCGTCGTCATGGGCGGTGCGGACGGGCTGCGGGTGGACACGGCGGCGCTCGAGGCGACGGCGGCGCTGCTCGAGCGCCTCGCCGGCCTCCCCGTGGCCACGCCGGCCTCCGACCTGCCGTCGGCGGTGGGGCACGCGGCGCTCGCCCGGGGTGCGGTGACGTTCCTGGGGGCGCACGCCGTGGCGGCGCGGGGCGCGGGCGAGGACCTCGCCGGCCTGGCAGCGGCATTCCGGCGGGTCGCGGACGCCTTCGCCTCGACCGACGCCCACCTCGCCACGGCGCTCGCCGGCCCGGTGGCGCTGTGAGGCCGGCGGCCTCCTGGGCCCCGCTCGCGCTGGAGGACCCGGTGCCCGGCCGCCCCGCGGAGGTGGCGGAGGGGGCGCGCGCCGTCGCGGCAGCGGCGGACGCTCTCCTCGAGGTCGTGGGGGCCCTGCGGACGGTGGCCGCCACGGGCCGCGCCCGCAGCCTCGAGGCCCTGGACGCGAGGACCCTGGCGCTCGCGACCGCTCTGGAGGGCGTCGGCGGCCGGGCCCGGGCGGCGGGGCAGGCCCTCGTCACCTACGCCGAGGGCCTGTCCGCCGCGCAGGACGCGGCCGCGACGCTGCTGGAGGACGCCCGGGCGGCGGCGCACGCCCTCGACGGCGCCTCCGACGACGCGTCCTTCTGGTGGGCGCGCGCCGCGGCCGCGGCGGACGGCGGCGACCCCGCGGCGCTCGCCCACGAGGAGCGGGCGACCGCCGCCGGGTTCGAGGCCGCCGCCGCGGAGGACCGCCTGGTCGCCGCCCGCGCCGGGCTCCGTGCCGTCACCGCGCGGCGGGACGCGGCGGCCGAGGCCGCTCTCGCGGTCCTGGACCCGGGGGCGGACGGGCGCGGCGCGGTCCTCGGCGCCGTCGTGCTCGGGGCCGCGGCGGCCTCGCTCGCGTGGGCCCACCTGGCGCCGCTCCTGGCCGCCGGGCTGGACGCCCTCGGGGCGGCCGTCGCGCCGGTGGTCGACGCGGTGGCCGAGGCCCTCTCGTGGTTGTGGGAGCACCTCGAGCAGATCGCGGACGTCGTGGGGTTCCTGGCGCTGCTGCTCGCGTGGGTGCCGAGCATCGGCCCGGCGCTGGGGGCCCTCGCCACGGTCCTGGCGGTGGTGGTCCTCGTGAAGCACCTCGTGCAGGTCGCCCGCGGTGAGCAGGGTGCCGGCATCCTGGCGTCGGACGTCCTCGGGGTGGTGACCTTCGGGACGGCCCGGGCGGCCGGTGCGGTCGTGCGCGTGAGCGCCGGCACGGGTGGCCTGCGCGGCGGAGGGGCCGCGGTCCGGGCCGCGCTGTCGCCCGCCGGGCTCGTGCGGGAGTGGCGGGCGGACACCGCCGCCGGCCTGCGCGCGCTCGTGGACCCGCAGACCCTGCCGAGGGCCGGCGCCGCCCTCGCGGAGGCGGGCCGGTCGCCGCTGTCCTTCGCCGCGCGGGTGCTCGGGGCCACGCCCGACGAGGTGCAGCACCTGCGGGCCCTGGGGGCGGTCGCCCGGGACCCCGCGGGCGCCGCTGCGGCGGCGGGCGAGCTCCTCACGCCCTCGCGCGCGCTGGCCGCGGGTGCGAGCACCGTCTGGACCGGCGCCCAGGTGACGGAGGCGGTGCAGACGGTCCGGGCGGTGGCCGGGCTCGCCGCCCCCGACCCGGCCCCGACCGCCCCCGCCGGCGCCCCGCCGCTCGCGCCGCCGCCGACGCCGGGGGTGCCGCACCCGCTCGCGCCCGTGAACCCGCTGCTGCCGGCCGGCGCCGGGGGGGCCGGACGATGAGCCTCGCGCTGCGGCTGCCCGCCGACTGGGCGGTGGTGCCCCTGACGGACCCGCGGGAGCGGCGCGCGGGGGTGGCCCGGGCCGTCGAGCGGACCTGGCGCGGCGGGCGGCCGGCGCCGTCGGTCCGGCGCGAGCACGCGCGTCTGCTCGCCGCCACGGCGGAGGAGGTCGCCGCGCACGGGGGCTGGCTGCTGGCGCTCGTGGCGGTCCCGGTGCCCGCGGCCGCGCGTGCGGACCGACGGGCGGGAGCCCGCGCCGGCACGGTGTCCGCGGTGCTCACCGCCCACCGCCTGCCCGGCCCCGGCGGCCCGGGCGTGGTCGAGGCGCTCGCCCGGGCGGGCGGGCCGTCCGCGGCGCGGCGCCCCGGTCCTGCCGGGGAGGTCTGGACGACCGTCGACGTCCGCCCGTCGCGCGGCGCGGGCGCCCCCACCGGGTGCGATCCCGACCCCGCCGACCCCGGGCGCGTCGGCGCGCTCGCTCCCGTCGCCGGTCCGGGCGCCGGGCACCTGCCCGGCCCGGCGTGCGGTCCTGACGGGTACGACCCGGGCCCGGTGCTCGTCGTGCGGCAGTGGCTCGACGACGGGGCGGGCGGGCCCGTGCTCGTCGCGCTCGAGAGCGTCCACACGGAGCTGCGGCCGGCGCTCGTGGCGCTCGCGGAGGCGGTCGTCGACGCGGCCGAGCTCGTGCCGGACGACCTGCGCGCCGGGCTGGCGGAGCACGGGTCCGAGCACAGGTCCGAGCGCGGGTCCGACCTCCGGTCGGGGCACCGCGCGGGAGCGGCGCCGTGAGCCTCCCCGCGGCGTCCGGGTCAGACGGGGTCGACCACGCGGGTCGTCGTGCCGGCACGGCGCAGCACGGGGCCGGCGCCGAGCGCGGCGGCCACCGCCAGGACACCCGCGACGACCACCACGAGGAAGCCGCCGTGCGCGCCGACGGCGTCGATCCGGGCACCGGCGACCGCCGACCCCAGCGCCACGCCCGCGCCGAGCGCGGTGCTGATCCAGGCGAGCCCCTCCGTGAGCTGCCCGGGCGGCACCGCGGCCTGCACGAGCGTGTTGCCGTTGATGAGCGTCGGCGCGATCGACAGCCCGGCGAGGAAGAGGACGACGGCCAGCAGCGGGAGGGAGCCGACGACGGCCAGCGGGCACACCGCCAGGCCCAGGACGACCATGCCGGTGGCGAAGCGCTGGCCGACGGGGCGCGTCCACTGCCGCGTCCCGTACACGAGCCCGGCGACGAGCGACCCCCCGGCGAAGACGGCGAGCACCACGCCCGCGGCCCACGGGGCGCCCTCCTCCTCCGCGAAGGCCACCGTCGCGACGTCGATCGCCCCGAAGATCGCGCCCATGGCGACGAACACGGCGACGGTGACCGCGACGGCCGGCACCCGCAGGACGGAGGCGTGGCGAGCGGTCCCGGTGCCGCCCGGCCCGGCGGCGTGCGGCGCCGGCTCCGAGGCCCGCAGCGCGAGGAACGTCCAGCCGCCGACGGCCAGGGACAGCAGCGCCACGACGAGACCGGCCACGGGGTGCACGGTGGTGGCCAGCACGGTGGCCAGCACCGGGCCGACGACGAAGACCGCCTCGTCGAGCACGGACTCCAGGGAGTAGGCGGAGTGCAGGCCCCGGGCGTCGTCGCGGAGGAGGGCGCTCCACCGGGCGCGCGAGAGCGAGCCGTAGGAGCCGATCGTCGCGCCCGCGAGCACCGCCGGCGCGAAGAGGGCGGCCGCCGGCCAGCCCAGGGCCGCGGCGAGGGCCACGAGCGCGAGCCCGAGCACCGCCACGGCCAGCGCCGGCCGCATGACCCTGCGTTGCCCGTACCGGTCGACCATCCGGGCCAGCTGCGGGGAGCAGACGGCCTGCGTGATGACGAAGACCGCCGAGACCTGCCCCGCGAGCGCGTAGGAGCCGGTGAGCTGGGCCACCGCGAGCACCATGCCGATGCCCGCGGTGGACATCGGCAGTCGGGCGAGCGTGCTGGTCGCGACGAACGCCGGGGCTCCGGGGCGGGCGAGGACGTCGCGGTAGGGCTGCAGCACGTGCCTCATCCTCCCACCCGGGTCGAGGGCTTTCCCCCGCCCGGCCCGGAGGGCCTAGCCCGCGAGCGCGTCCGAGACCACGCCCTTGGCCGCCTCCTGGACCTGGGCCAGGTGCTCGGCGGACAGGAAGCTCTCCGCGTAGATCTTGTAGACGTCCTCCGTGCCCGACGGCCGGGCGGCGAACCAGGCGTCGGCCGTCGTCACCTTGAGCCCCCCGATCGACGCGTCGTTGCCCGGCGCCCGGGTCAGCTTCGCGGTGATGTCCTGGCCCGCCAGGCTCGTCGCCGTGACCTGCTCCGGGGACAGCGCCGCGAGGGTGGCCTTCTCCTCGCGGCTGGCGGCCGCGTCGACGCGCGCGTACCAGGAGCGCCCGTGCTGCGCGACGAGGTCGGCGTGGTGCTGCGAGGGGGTCCGGCCGGTGCGGGCCGTGATCTCCGAGGCCAGCAGCGCCAGGAGGATGCCGTCCTTGTCCGTCGTCCAGACGGTGCCGTCCGTGCGCAGGAACGAGGCACCGGCGGACTCCTCGCCGCCGAACCCGACGGACCCGTCGACGAGACCGGGCACGAACCACTTGAAGCCGACGGGCACCTCGACGAGCCGTCGCCCGAGGGAGGCGACGACCCGGTCGACGAGGCTCGAGGAGACGAGCGTCTTGCCCACGGCCGTGCCCTCGCCCCAGCCCGGGCGCGCGCCGCCGAAGAGGTAGGAGATGGCGACGGCCAGGTAGTGGTTGGGGTTCATCAGGCCGTCGGCGGTGACGATGCCGTGCCGGTCGGAGTCCGCGTCGTTGCCCGTGGCGATGTCGTAGGGCGCCGGGCCGTCCCCGCCGGTCATCCGCGCGACGAGGGACGCCATCGCGTAGGGGGAGGAGCAGTCCATGCGGATCTTGGCGTCCCAGTCCAGGGTCATGAACGCCCAGCGCGGGTCGACCTCGGGGTTCACGACGGTGAGGTCCAGCCCGTAGCGCTCGCCGATGGCGCCCCAGTACTCCACGGACGCCCCGCCGAGGGGGTCGGCGCCGATGCGCACGCCGGCGGCGCGGACGGCCTCGAGGTCGAGCACGTTGGCCAGGTCGTCGACGTAGGACGACAGGTAGTCGTGCTTCAGGGTGGTGTCGGCGGCGACGGCCCGCTCGAAGGGGATCCGCCGCACCCCGCGCCAGCCCTCGCGGAGGATCGCGTTGGCGCGGTCGGCGATCCAGCCCGTCGCCTCGGAGCCGGCGGGGCCGCCGTCCGGCGGGTTGTACTTGAAGCCGCCGTCCCGCGGGGGGTTGTGCGACGGCGTGACGACGATGCCGTCCGCGAGGCCCGGCCCCTGCGTCCGGACGCCCTCGGAGGACCCGGCGCCGTTGTGCCGCAGGATCGCGTGCGAGACGGCCGGGGTCGGCGTCCAGGAGTCGCGGGCGTCGACGTGGACCTCGACGTCGTGCGCGGCGAGCACCTCCAGGGCCGTGCGGAACGCCGGCCCGGACAGCCCGTGCGTGTCCCGGCCGATGAACAGCGGCCCGTCCGTGCCCTGCGCGCGCCGGTACTCGACGATCGCCTGCGTCGTCGCCGCGATGTGCGCCTCGTTGAACGCGCGGTCGAAGGCGGAGCCGCGGTGCCCGCTGGTCCCGAACACCACCTTCTGGCCCGGGTCGTCGACGTCCGGCTCCTCGTCGTAGTACGCCGCGACGAGCGCGTCGACGTCGATGAGGTCGGAGGGCTGTGCGGGCGTGCCGGCGCGCGGGTCCATGGGTCGATCCTGGCCCACCGGCACCCCTGCGCGCAGCCGGTAGCCTGCGCGGGTGCCTGCGAACACCGACCTCGTCCTGCGCCCCTTCGAGGGCCTGCCGTCCGAGACCGACTGGGTCGCGTTCAAGGAGCTCGTGCCGGCCGGCACGGGACGCGCCCGGACCACGGCCGAGCACGGGTCCCGCGACGTCGTCGTCACGACGGTCCTGCCCGAGGGGTGGCGCGCCCTCCACCGCGCCGACGGCGTCGTGCTGCTCGCGCTGCAGACCCTCGGCGCCGGCTCCGGGGACGCCAGCCGGGACGCCGCCGCGGCCCTGCTGCAGGCGCTGCAGGTGGAGCCGGGCACGCCGGTGACGGCCGGGACGCTCGTCGGCCCCGGCCCCCGGCTGCAGGACGTGCTCGACCTCGCGGTGCCGTTCGAGGCGCAGGTCGAGACGTCCTTCGCCTACTGGCTCGACCCCGCCGCGGAGCGCACGCCCGACCTGGAGAAGGCGCTCGAGGAGGCCGACGCCGGCATCCTGCCCACGGAGCGCCTCGTCGCCGCGGAGTCGGCGTACTGGGTCCGCATGGGCGCCAAGGAGTTCCTGCGGTGGGTGCAGCCGCAGGACGAGCAGACGGTGCTCGACGGCCTCGCCCGGCTGCACGCGCGCCGCGAGTCGGGCTTCGAGGGCTCGAAGTTCATCGGGTACTTCCGGGCCGCCGGCCTCGTCGTCCCCGTCTGGGAGCTGGCGCGCGGGTCCGAGGCCGAGGACGTCGAGGCGCCCTTCGCCGCCTTCGGGCCGCGCTTCGCCGCCGCCCTGGAGGACACGGCGCCCCTGGACGCGAACGCCCGGCGTGCGCGGGCCGGGCTCGTCGCCCGGCAGGTGACCCTGCGCTGACGCGGTGACGCCGGGGCGTCGAGGCGCCGCCGTCCGGTCCCTCCGGACGGGTGACCCCCGTCGTCCCGGACGGCGTCCGCGCCGGTCCGGGGCCTAGGGTGGGCGTCGTGCACACCGACGACGGCCCCGAGGACGTGGTCGCGGCCCCCGGGCCCGCAGGTGCGCCCGCGGACCCCGCCGCGACGGCCGAGGCGGTCGCCGGGACGGCGGCCGCGGACGTGCGGCACCGGCCCGTCGCGCACCGCGAGCACCTGCGCCGCCGCCGCGTCGCCGTGGTGGTCCCCGCCAAGGACGAGGCGCGCCGCATCGCCGCCACCGTCCGCTCGGCCCGCGCGATCCCGAACGTCGACCTCGTGCTCGTCGTCGACGACGGCTCCGTCGACGACACCCAGCACGTGGCCCGCGAGGCGGGGGCCGTCGTCGTGCGGCACTCGCACAACCGCGGCAAGGCCGCCGCGATGGAGACCGGTGCCGCGGTCGTGGCGATGCGCGACCTGCCCGACCGCCCCCCGCGCGACCTGCTCTTCATCGACGGCGACCTCGCCGACACGGCGGTCGCCACGGCGCCGCTCGTCGGCCCGGTGCTCGCCGGCGAGGCCGACGTGACGATCGCCGTGCTGCCGCGGCAGGCCGGTGCGGGGGGCCGCGGGTTCGTCGTCGGCGCCGCGCGCCGGGCGATCGTCGCGCTCACGGGCTGGACGCCGAGCCAGCCCCTGTCGGGCATGCGCTGCCTCACCCGCGAGGCGTTCGAGGCCGCCACGCCGCTCGCCCGCGGCTGGGGCGTCGAGGTCGGCATGACCATCGACCTGCTGCGCCAGGGCTTCCGGGTCCTCGAGGTCCCCTGCGAGCTGCGGCACCGCCCCTCGGGCAACGACCTCAAGGGCCAGCTCCACCGCGCGGCCCAGTACCGCGACGTCCAGATCGCCGTGGCGGCCCGGCGCCTGCGCTCGGCGGCGGGTCTGCCCGCGCGTCGCTCCGGTCGGCCGGCCCAGCGCACGGAGGCCGACGAGGCCTGAGGCGGCCGCTAGGTCGTCGCCGCCGGCCGCGTCGTCGGGACCGCCGGGGGGCCGCCGTCGGCGTCCCGGCCGACACCCCCGGCGGGCGCGAGCCCCGCGCCGCGGGACGTGCCCGGCAGGTGGAGCTGCGCCGTCGCGCTGACCAGCGCCGGGACGGCGAGCGCGATGCCCGTGGCGGGCACGATGATCCCGGAGTCGTTCACGAGGAAGCCGACGGCCAGGCCGAGCCCGCCCGCCACGAGCCCGGCGCGCACGAGGGGCACCTCGTGCTCGAGGTCGGCCGCTTCCCGCGCGCGGTCGCCGGCGTGCCGGCGTGCGGCGCGGGCGAGCACCCACAGCAGCGCGACGCCGGCGACCGCGGGCACGAGGTAGCGCCAGGTCGTGAGGATGCCGAGGTTCGCGTCGAGCTTGCGCACGAGGACCGGTCCCAGGCCGCCGTCGAGCACGGTCGCGACGAAGCGCCCGAGGTGGGTGCGCTCGCCGGCGGGACGCAGCCAGTCGAGGACCGCCAGGCCGGTCGCGACCGCGCCGCCGACCGCCACGACGAGCGCGACGACGCCCCAGCGCACGCGCCGGCCGGTCGTCGCCAGGGCGAGGTAGGCGAAGGACAGCAGGAGCGCGGGCGGGCCGCCGAAGTCGCTGCCGAGCCCGGGCGTGCCGTCGACGACGACGAGCACGACCCCCAGCCCGGCGACGGCCAGCAGCGCGGCCCGCCGCCGGCCGCGGCGCAGGAGGGCGTCGGCGGCGACCGTGGCGAGCACGAGGCCGCCGGCCAGGAGCAGGGCGAAGGACTGGTTGCTCATGCCGTAGAACCGGGCCGCGAGGATGCGGTGCGCGCCCATGGGCGAGTCGATGACGAGCCAGGAGCCCGTGCACGCGTCGACGACGAGCGTGAGCACGGTGACGCCGGCGACGACCGCGGCCGGGCCGAGGACGTGCCGCCGCCAGGGACCGAGCAGCGCCACGGCGGCGACGAGCGTCGACAGGGCGAGCACCGTCCCCCAGAACGCCGCGCCGACCGCGTCGGCCCGCCACCACGGCACGAGGCCGGCGAGGAACCCGGCGACGGGCCAGGCGGCCAGGACGACGCCGGCGACCCGCAGGACGTGCAGGACGCGCCGCAGGGGCCCCTCCTGCCGTTCACGGGGCTGGGTGAGGACGAGCGCCGCGGCGACGAAGAGCGCCACCTGCAGCAGCACGAGCACGGTGGAGAAGCCCCCGCTGACGCGCCTAACGCCGTCGGCCTCGGCGGCCACGTCGACGAGGCGCGCCACCCGGGCGTCCGCGTCGGCCGGTCCCGGGGCGGCGCGGACCGGCGCGCCGGTGAGGGCGGCGTCGTCCGCCGGCAGGCCGAGGGCGGCGAGCACGCTGGGGGCGACGTCGACCGTCTGCACGAGCCCGCGCTGCTGCGTCGAGCCCGTCGTGAGCAGCCCCGGCCCCGCCCAGGGCGTGCCGGCCGGGCCCGTGGCGGCCGCGAGCTGCAGCTCCGCGCGGCCCGAGTCGGCGAGGGACACGACGAGGAGCTGCGCGCCGGCCGCCTGCGCCGCCGTCACCGCGGCCCGGACCCGCTCGTCGACGGCCGCCAGCTGCTGCTCGCGCGGGGCGAACACCGTGCCCTCCCGGTCCCGCACGCCGCCGGCGTCGAGCACGACGAGGTCCGAGGTCGTCAGCGCCCCCTCGACCGCTGCGGCCAGGCCCGAGGCGCTCCCCGGCAGCGGCCCCCAGGCGCCGACGGGCTCGCCCGGGGCGTCCGCCAGGGCGACCGCCGCACCCGGCCCGAAGCCGGTGACGACCGCTCCGCCCGCGCGCAGGGCCTCGCCGAGGAGCCCGGGCCGTGCGTCGTAGGGCTGGTCGGCGACCGCCGCGAGGTAGTCCGACCACCCGGGGACGGGCCCGGCCGTGCCCGGGGCGCCCGCGGGGGCGTCGAGCACCTCGGGGCCCTGGAGCACCCGGCAGCGGTCGGGGACGGTGCCGTCGGGCGCGGGCGTGGCCAGGACCTCCTCGGGCACGTGGGCGTCGCCCGTGCGCTCGTCGGGTGCGGCGTCGCCGGCGCGGGCCCCGGCGGAGACCGCGAGCCACCCGTCGGCGGGGCACGACGTGGTGCTCACCCCGCGGGCGGCGACGTCGGCGAGGCGCGCCGTGCGGCCGAGGAGGTGGAGGCCCGGGGTCGTGCCCGGGGTGACGTCCTCCCACCGCACGCCGGTGATCCCGACGAGGAGCACGGGCGCCGCGCCGGGGTCGACCGCGGCGGGTGCAGGACCCGTCGTCGTGCCCGTCGTCGTGCCCGTCGTCGTGCGGAGCGCGGCACCCCACGCCGCCCCGGGGGGCGGGCCGGGCACCAGGGCGGGGAGCAGCACCGCGAGCGCGGTGAGGGCGGCCAGCCCGAGCGCGGCGACCGCCCCGCGGGCGGCGCCGGGAGGACGCCGGGGGGTCGGGACGGAGCGCACGCGGCCAGGTTACGGGGCGCCCCCGACGCGGGCCGGGACCGCGCGCGGGGCCCCCGGCCCCTCCCCGGCGTCTCCGCGCCGCCCGCGCGCCGCCCTCACGGGTCGTGCACAACCCTGCCGTGCCACCGCGCCCCCACCCGACGTCGCCCCCGCTCGACGTCACGCCTCCCGGACCCGACCCGCCCCGGTGTCCGCCCCGGTCGGTACGCTCGCGGGGCCGCCGCGCCGCCCGCGCCGCACGGCCCGTCGCCCTCACCGCCCCTCGCCGCCCCTCACCGCCCCTCGCCGACCGGAGCCCCCATGCCGCCCGCCGCCCCCGCGCTCCGCTACGCCTACCTGGGGCCGGCGGGGACGTTCACGGAGGCGGCGCTGCAGCAGGTCGCCGAGCCCGGTGCGGTGCTGCTGCCCCAGACGGACGTCGGCAGCGCGATCGCCGCGGTCCGCGCGGGCGGGGCCGACCGCGCGGTCGTGGCCATCGAGTCGACCGCCGAGGGCGGGGTCACCGCGACCCTCGACGCGCTCGCCGCCGGCGACCCGCTCGTCATCCTGCGCGAGATGCTCGTCCCGGTGCAGTTCACGCTCGCGGCCCGCGCGGGCACCGCCCTCGGCGACGTCCGCCGCGTCAGCGCCCACCCCCACGCCTGGGTCCAGTGCCGGCGGTGGCTCGCCACCCACCTGCCCGGCGCCCAGCACGTCCCCGCCACCTCGAACACCGCGCCCGCCGCCCTGCTCGCCGAGGAGGCACGCGCCCCGGAGGCGACGCGCCTGGCCTTCGACGCCGCGCTCGTCCCCCCGGCGGCGGTCGAGACCTACGGGCTCGTCCCGCTGGCGGGGGACGTCGCCGACAACCCGTCCGCGGTGACCCGGTTCGTGCTCGTCGGGCCGCCGGGGGCGGTGCCGCCGCCGACGGGCGCGGACAAGACGACCCTCGTCGTGCACCTGCCGGACAACGAGGCCGGCGCGCTGCTGGCGATGCTCGAGCAGTTCGCGGTGCGCGGCGTGAACCTCTCGCGGATCGAGTCGCGGCCCATCGGCGACGCCCTCGGCCGGTACTCCTTCTCGATCGACGCGGAGGGGCACCTGACGGACGAGCGCGTGGGCGAGGCCCTCATGGGGCTGCACCGCCGCTGCCCCTACGTGCGCTTCCTGGGCTCCTACCCGCGCGCCGACGCGCTCGCGCCCACGGTGCACACCGGCACCTCCGACGAGGACTTCGTCACCGCACGCGCCTGGCTCCGCCTCCTGCGCGCGGGCGGCACGCCGCCGGCCTGAGCCCCCCGCCCGGAGCTCGCACCGCCGCGTGCGGGGGCCGGAGCGCGCCCTACGCCTGTCAGCCCGCTGAGGGCGGGTGGGCCGCGACGGCCGCCCTCGCCGCGCGGGGGCGCCGACCCTCTGCCTAGCGTCCTCGCGTGACCGCGCTGACCAGCCCGTCCGTGCGGGCGTCACCGGCCACCGCGGTCGCCGCGCGCCCCGCCCGGGCCGTCGGCGCGCCCCCGTCGCGCCGCGACCTGCGCCGCACGACCCTCGTCCTGCTCGCGCTCTACGTGGCGGCGCGGGTGTGGAGCACGACGCTGCTCGCGATCGGCCACCGGCTCGTCGAGCGGGGCGCGCTGCCCACGACCGGCGTCGACGGCGGCCCCGGGCTCGTGGGCTTCCTCACCTCGTGGGACGGGCAGTACTACGCGCAGATCGCCGCGGAGGGCTACCCGCGCGAGCTCCCCCGCGACGGCGACGGCGAGGTCGCGAAGAACGCCTGGGCGTTCATGCCGGTCTTCCCGCTGCTGCTGCGCGGGCTCGCGGCGGTGACGGGGCTCGGGGTCGACGTCCTCGGGGTGGCGGTGGCCCTCGTCGCCGGGGCCGGTGCCACGGTCGCGCTGCACCGCCTCGTGCTGGAGCGCGGCGACGAGCGCGCGGCCTTCGGCGCGGCGGTGCTGCTCGCCTGGGGCCCGATGTCGTTCCTCCTCGGCGTCGCGTACGCCGAGAGCCTGTTCCTGCTGCTGCTCCTGCTGGCCCTGCGCGCGCTGCTGCGGGGTCGCCTCGGGCTCGTCGCGCTGCTCGGCGTCGTCGCGGCGTTCACGCGCCCCGGGGCCCTCGCCCTGCCGGCGGCCGTCGCCCTCCTGCACCTCCTGCGGCTGCGGCGCGGGGAGCGGCCCCCCGCCCGCGAGCACCGGGCGGTCGTCGCGACGGTGCTCGTCGTCGGGGTCGCCGGGGCGGCGTGGCCCCTCGTCGTGACCGCCGTGACGGGGGTGCCGGAGGCCTACTTCGCGACGGAGACGGCCTGGTGGAAGGAGTACACCGGCGAGGCGGGCTTCGTGCCCTTCACCCCCTGGTTCCGGATGGCCGGCGCGTTCCTCGGGCCCGTGCCGGGCCCCCTCGTCGTGGCGGCGCTCCTGGCGGTGCTGGCCGTCGCGCTCGTGCGCCGGGCCCGCGAGCAGGACCGCGAGACGTCGGTGTGGACCGCGGCGTACCTGGCCTACCTCGTCGCGGTCTTCCTGCCGCAGCAGAGCACGCTGCGCCTGCTGCTGCCGCTCGCCCCGCTCCTGGGGGAGCCCTGGCTGCACCGCACGCGCCGGCGGTGCCGGCTCGTCCTCGCGGGCTGCGTCCTGCTCCAGCCGGCCCTGGTGCTGGGGCTGTGGGTGGTCGTCCCGCCGTGACGCGCGGTGCGGTCGCGGACCCTCAGCGCGTCCGCGGCTCGACGAGGCGCGCGGCCGGGAGGGGCCCCGGGACCAGCGGCGTGCGCACCGGCGGCAGGGACCGTGCGGGCAGCGGGCGGGCGAGGAGGAACCCCTGCGCCAGGTCGCACCCGGCCTCGCGGAGCGCGACGAGCTGCTCCGGCGTCTCCACGCCCTCGGCGACGACGGCCAGCCCGAACGCATGGGCGGCGTGCACGACGAGCGCGACGAGCGCCCCCGCGGCCGGCTCCGCCGCGGGCGCGACGAGGCTGCGGTCGATCTTCAGGGTCGTGGCGGGCAGGTGCTGGAGCTGCCCGATCGAGGTGTACCCCGTGCCGAAGTCGTCGATGCTCACGGGGACGCCGAGGTGCCGCAGCGCCCGCAGGTGCTCGTGCGCGACGGGGTGGTCGAGGAGCACGGTCTCGGTGATCTCGAGCGTGAGCAGCGCCGGCGGCACGTCCTCGGCGGCCAGGGCGCCGACCACGTCCGCCACGACGGTGTCGGACATGAGGTGCCGGGCGGAGATGTTCACCGCCACGCCGTGCGGCGGCGCCTCGCCGGCCGCGCGCCAGGCCGCCAGCTGCCGGGCGGCGGTGCGCAGCACCCACCGGCCGAGGTCGCACACGAGGTCGCCCCGCTCGGCGGCCGTGATGAAGACGCCCGGCGGCACGGACCCGACGCCGGGCCGGTCCCAGCGCGCGAGCGCCTCGTAGCTCACCGTCACCCCGGTGCGCAGGTCCACCACGGGCTGGTAGTGGAGCGCGAACTCCCCCCGCCGCAGGCCGGCGCGGATGGCGGCCTCGAGGTCGGCGCGCTCGGCCAGGGTGGCGCGCAGCGCGTCGTCGAAGACCTCCAGCCGCCCGCGGCCGTCGGCCTTCGCGCGCTGCGCCGCCGCGTCGGCCTCGCGGAGCAGGCGGTCGGCGTCGAGGTCGCCGTCGCGGGACAGGGCGACGCCCACGGAGGCGCTGACGACGAGCGGGGCGCCGCCGACCGCGACGGGGGTGCGCACGGCCGCCAGCACCCGGTGGGCGACCTCGAGCACCGCCGCCTCGGACCCGGGGGCCTCGAGCAGGACGACGAGCACGTCCCCGCCGACCCGTCCCACCGTGTCGCCCGTGCGCACGGCGGCGCGCAGGCGCTCGGCGGTCGCGGCGAGGACGAGGTCGCCGACGGCGTGCCCGTGCGCGTCGTTCACCGCCTTGAAGTGGTCGAGGTCGACGAGCAGCAGGCCGACGAGGGACCCGGACCGGCGGGCGCGGTGCAGGGCCGCCTCCACGGTCTGCAGGGTGCGGGCCCGGGTGGCCGCCCCGGTGAGGTGGTCGTGGCTGGCCTGGTGGGCGAGGTCGTCCTGGAGGGCGGTCCGGGCGCGGGCGGAGGCCTGCGCGTCCCCCACGGCCAGGGACATCCGCGTGAGGGCCAGGCCGACGAGCACGACGGAGGCGACCTGGAGGAGCCGGTGGTCGGCGGCGGGCACCGGGGTGGCGCCCCGGACGAGCTCGACGACCGGGACGGTGAGCACCGCGACCGCGACCCCGAGGGCACGCCGCCCGGTGAACGGCGCCCGCCCGGGGCCCGGTGCGCCGAGCAGGGCGGCGGACGGCAGCGTGGCGGCCCCGGCGACGAGCAGCCCGGCCAGGAGCCACAGGGCCGTGACCCACCGCGGCGGGCCGCCGGGCGCGAGCCGGTGCAGGGTCTCCATCAGGTGCGCCACGAGCAGCAGACCCGCGCCCGACACGAGCCAGCGGGACGCCGCCCCCCGGGGCCCGGCGCTGCCGGAGAAGGCGGCGAGCACCCCGAGCAGCACCGCGTCGCCGGCCGTGTAGGCGCCCGCGAGGAGGCGCACCGCGGCGGCGGCCCCGTCCAGCGCCGGCTCGACGACGACCACCCAGGACAGCAGGCCGACGGCGACCGCGACGACGGCCCCGTCGACCCAGCCGGCCCAGTCCCGCAGCGCGCGCCGGGACCGCAGGATGACCGCCGCGGCGGCCGCCATGGCGGCGTACGTGGCGAGGCAGAACGCGTCGGCGGTCGTGGGGCCCGCGGGCGGCCCGCCCGGCCCGAGCCGCTGCGCCAGCCCGAGCGCGTGGCCCACGACGAGCAGCGCCAGGCCGGCGGCGGCGAGGTACCAGGCCCGGGCCGCCTGCGTGGCGCGCCCGGCCGTGGCGACCACGACGGTGGCGGCCAGCAGCAGGCCCGTCACCGCGAAGAGCGCCGTCCCCGCCGGCCCCGGGGGCGCGGCGGCCCACAGCACGGCGGCGACGAGCGCGGCCGGGAGCAGGTGGGGTCGGTGGGGCACCTGCGACCCTTCGGCCGCTCCGGGCCCGGGGTGAGGGGACGGGCCGTCGCGGGCCCCGGGTCCACCCGGACGCCACCCGCACGTCACCCGGGCCGCGCCCGGACCGCACGGTGCGGGTCGCCCGCGTGTGCGCGTCCTGTGAAGGGGGTCAAGGCCGGGCGCGGTGCCGCCCGATGGGCGGGGTGGTCCCACCGGGCCCTCCCACCACCCCTCCGGGCACCACCGTGCCCCCGCGCAAGGACAGGTCACCGTGCACCACGTCGTCGAGATCGCCGGGCTCCTCGCCTCCCTCACGGGCTTCGTCGGCGGTCTGCCGCACGCCCGCAACGTCTGGCGCAACCGCCACGACCCCGTGAAGCTCTCCGGCATCTCCGTCACGTCGCAGTGGATCAACCTGTCGGGGCAGCTCTTCTGGGCGACCTACGCCCTGGGCATCGGCTCGTTCTGGGTCGGCGCGCCGACCGTCGTGAACGGACCCGTCGCCCTGCTGACGATCGTCGTCATGGCCCGGTCGCGCCGCCGTGCGGTCCGGGCCGTCGGCGGGTTCGCGGTCCCGGCGGCGGTCGCGGGTGCCCCGCGGCTCGACGCCGTCCCCGCGCCCCGGGCACCCGTGCGCGCCGACGCCGTGCCCGCCTAGGGGCGGCCCCGGTCCCACCGTCCCCGTTCGCGTCGCGGACGCCCCTGCACCGTCCCCGCGGACCTGGTGCGATGCGGGGTCGACCCACGGACGAGGACGGGCATGGACGAGACGCTGACCCCCATCTACGAGCAGGTGCTCCGGCGCAACCCGGGCGAGCTCGAGTTCCACCAGGCCGTGCGCGAGGTGTTCGACTCGCTCGGGCCGGTGGTGCGCAAGCACCCGCACTACACGGAGGCGGCGGTGCTGCAGCGGCTCTGCGAGCCCGAGCGCCAGATCATCTTCCGGGTGCCGTGGGTGGACGACCGCGGGCAGGTGCAGATCCACCGGGGCTTCCGGGTGCAGTACAGCTCCGCGCTCGGCCCCTACAAGGGCGGCCTGCGCTTCCACCCCTCCGTGTACCTCGGCATCGTGAAGTTCCTCGGCTTCGAGCAGATCTTCAAGAACGCGCTCACCGGCATGCCGATCGGCGGCGGGAAGGGCGGGTCCGACTTCGACCCCCGCGGCCGGTCCGACGGCGAGGTCATGCGGTTCTGCCAGTCGTTCATGACCGAGCTGCACCGGCACATCGGGGAGCACACGGACGTGCCGGCCGGGGACATCGGCGTCGGCGGGCGCGAGATCGGCTACCTGTTCGGCCAGTACAAGCGCATGACGAACCGGTACGAGTCGGGGGTGCTCACCGGCAAGGGCCTGACCTGGGGCGGGTCGCTCGTGCGGACGGAGGCCACGGGCTACGGGACCGTCCTGTTCGCCGAGCGGATGCTGGGCACGCGCGGCGAGGGCCTCGACGGCCGCACCGTGGGCGTCTCGGGCGCGGGGAACGTGGCGGTCCACGCCGTGGAGAAGGCCCAGGCGCTCGGGGCACGGGTGGTGACGTTCTCCGACTCCTCGGGCTACGTCGTCGACCCCGCCGGCGTCGACCTCGAGCTGCTGCGCGACGTCAAGGTCGAGCACCGCGGCCGGGCGGAGGACTACGCCGCGCGGCGGCCCGGAGCGCGGTTCGTCGCCGGCGGCTCCGTCTGGGACGTGCCGGCGGACGTGGCGCTGCCCTGCGCCACGCAGAACGAGCTGGACGAGGCGGCCGCCCGGCGGCTGGTGGCGCACGGGGTCCGGGCCGTCGCGGAGGGCGCCAACATGCCGTGCACCCCCGGGGCGGTCGCGGTGCTGCGGGAGGCCGGCGTCCTCTTCGGCCCCGGCAAGGCGGCGAACGCGGGCGGTGTCGCCACCTCCGCGCTCGAGATGCAGCAGAACGCCTCGCGCGACTCGTGGACCTTCGAGCACACGGAGTCCCGGCTGTCCGAGATCATGACGGCGATCCACGACCGCTGCGCGGCCACGGCGGAGGAGTACGGCCGCCCCGGGGACTACGTGCTCGGCGCCAACGTCGCCGGCTTCCGGCGGGTCGCCGACGCGATGCTCGCGCAGGGGCTCACCTGACCGCCGCGGCCCCGGCGGCCCCCGCGGCCCCAGCGGCCTCGGCACCCGCCGTGGGCGCCGGCGCCGCCCGGCGCATCGGGACGTGCGGGATGCCGTCCTCGTCGTAGCGCGGGCCGCTCTCGACGAACCCGAACCGGCCGTACCAGCCCGACAGGTGCGCCTGGGCCCCGAGCACGACGTCCGCGCCGGGGTCCAGGTCGGCGCACCGCTCGAGCGCGGCGGCCATGAGGGCGGCGGCGACCCCGCGCGACCGGGCGGCGGCCGCCGTGGCGACCCGCCCGATGCGCAGGGCGCCGTCCGGGTCGTGGAGGACGCGCAGGGTCCCGAGGACGGCGCCGTCCTCCTCCGCCCAGAGCAGCTCCGCGCCGGGCTCGAGGTCGCGCCCGTCGAGCTCGGGGTAGGCGCACGCCTGCTCGACGACGAAGACGTCGACGCGCAGCCGCAGCAGCGCGTACAGGGTGGCGGGCGGCAGGTCGGCGAGGGCGGAGCGGTGCAGGGCGACGGTCACCGCGCGACGGTAGCCCGCGGGGAGCCGACCACGTTCCCCACCGCCCGGCGCGGACGCGGCGCGCGGGACCGCGCCGGGCGCGGCCGTGCACGCTCCCAGCCCTCTGTCACCCCCAGGTGTGAGCGCGGGGGTGAAAACCGGCTATCAAGTCGGGAAGCGCCCTTCCCCGGTCGGTGGAGCACCTAGTGTCCGGTTCCGCCGAATCGTCCGTCCCCTGCGCTCGCGCCCCCTGGCCCGAGCTCCCCCGGCGCCGGCTCCCCTCTCCCGTCGTGCCCTGGAGCCGTCGTGCCCTCTCGCCCCCTGCCCTCCCCCGCCGCCCCGGTCCTCCGTCGGGTCGTGGCCCTCCTGCTCGCGCCCGTCGTGCTCCTCACGACGCTCGCCCTCGGCGCCACGCCGGCGGCGGCGGCGAGCGCGCCGTCCACGCCGAGCAGCGTGACGGCGGTGTGGATGGGTCACGTCGGCACCGTCCTGAGCTGGTCGAAGGTCGGGTCCTCGGGCCTGACGGGGTACGGCGTCCACCGGCTGCCCACCGCGACGGCCGTGCCCAGCGCCGCCACCCGCGTGGCCACGCTGGGCAAGGGCACCACGAGCTGGACCGACGGCTCGACGGCCACGGCACCCGCCGGCTCGAAGGTCTACTACGCCGTGGATGCCCTGGCCGGCGCCCTCGTGTCGAAGCCGTCGAGCACCCGCACCGTCACGACGACGGACCGGACCGCCCCGGCCGCACCCTCGAGCCTGGCCGCGAAGGCCGGCGCGGCGGGCGTCGTGCTCACCTGGAAGGCGGGCACGGAGGCCGACCTCGCGGGCTTCTCCGTCCAGTCGGCGACCTCGTCGTCCGGGCCGTGGGGGGCCGCCCGCACCGTCCCCGCGGGCACCGCCCCGACGTTCACCGACACGGCCGCCGCACCCGGCGTGCGCACGTACTACCGGGTCACCGCCGTGGACCGCACGGGCAACACCTCGGGCGCCGCGACGGCGAACGCCACGCGCCCCGCTGACGGCAGCATCCCCACGCCCTCGGGCGTGCGCGCCGCGCTCTCCTCCGACAAGGCCTCGGTGGTGGTGTCCTGGACGGCGAACGCCGGCACGACGACGAAGGGCTACCTCGTCGAGCGCGCCACGAGCGCGACCGGGCCGTTCGCCGTCGTCACGGGGGCGGCGGTCACCGGCACGTCGTGGACGGACACCGCCCCTCCGCTCGCGGCCACGTCCTCCTACCGCGTCACCGCGGTCGACGCGGCCGGCCGCTCGTCCGGTGCGAGCGCGGTCGTCTCCGTCGCCGTCCCGGCGGACACGGCCGCCCCGAACGCGCCGACCTCCCCGGTCGTGAAGGTCGTCGCCGGCGTCGCCCAGGTCACCTTCAAGGCCTCCACCAGCACGGACACCGCGTCCTATCGCGTGCAGAAGCGCGTGGGGGACAAGGACGGCACGCGCACCTACCAGGACTGGCTGACGCTGCCCGCAGGCACCGTGACCTTCACCGACCCCGCCGCGACGGAGGGCACCGTCGGCTACTACCGCGTGGTCGCGGTCGACCGCGCCGGCAACGCCTCGTCGTACCTCGCCGTCACCGCGAACAACCCCATGGTGAAGCCGGGCACGCCCGCCGGGCTCAGGGCCACCGCGGGCGGCACGGTCCAGGGCGTGCGCCTGGCATGGACGGCGAACAAGGACGCGGACCTCGCGGGGTACGTGGTCTACCGGTCCGCCTCGAGCGGCGGCACGTACGTCCGCCTGACCACGGTGACCGCGGCGGCCGCCGGCACGGCGCCCTCGTTCACGGACACCAGCGCCGCGACCGGCGTCGCCCAGTACTACAGGGTGCAGGCCGTCGACCTCGTCGGGAACGTCTCGGCCCAGTCCGGCGCGGTGAGCGGCACGTCGACCACCGCCCCCGTGCCGCTCCCCGTGACGTACACGCTGCTGTTCGTCGCGCCGGACGGCGCCAACGGCGCCTTCCCGACGATCTCGGCCGCGCTCGCGACGATCCCCTCGACGAACCTCACCCCGACGAAGATCACCATCGCCCCCGGCACCTACCGGGAGTCGTTCCGCGTCGACCAGCCGAACGTCGTCCTCGCCGGCGCCACGGGCGACCCCTCCGACGTCGTCATCACCGACGACCGCGCCTCCGGCACCCCCGTGCCGGGCGGCAGCACCGACGCCGACACGGGCCTGCCGAAGACCTACGGCACCGCCGGCAGCGCCACCGTCACGGTCACGGCGGCGGACGTCACCCTCCAGGACCTGACGGTCGCGAACGCCTTCGACGAGGCCGCCCACCCGGAGATCTCCAGCAAGCAGGCCGTCGCGCTCTCGGTGACCGGCGACCGCTTCGTCGGCGCGCACGTGCGGCTGCTCGGCAACCAGGACACGCTGCTCGCCGACACGGTCCGCACCACGGCGCGCTCGCGCCAGTACTACGTGGACAGCTACGTCGAGGGCGACGTCGACTACGTCTTCGGCGGCGCCACCGCCGTGTTCGAGCGGACGACCTTCCGCTCGCTCGACCGGGGCTCGCGCTCCAACAACGGCTACATCACCGCCGCGAGCACGAACTCGGGCAGCAAGTACGGGTTCCTCATCACGGGCAGCCGCGTGGTCAGCGACGCGGCGGCCGGCACCGTGAGCCTGGGTCGCCCGTGGCACCCGGACGGCGACCCGGCCGCCCTCGGCTCCGTCGTCGTGCGCGACACCGTCCTGCCCGCGGCCGTGCGGGCCACGCCGTGGACCGACATGACGACCGCCGGCACGCTCTTCTCCTGGCGGGACGCGCGCTTCTCCGAGTACCGCAACTCCGGCCCCGGCGCCCTCGCCGGACCCGCCACCGCCGACCGGCCGCAGCTCACGGACAGCGCCGCGGCCAACGCCACGGTCGCCAGGTACCTCGCCGGCAGCGACGGCTGGGCGCCCGTGGTCGTCACCCCCGACACCGCGCCCGACGCCCCGACGGGCCTGACCCTCACGGGCGGCTTCGAGCAGGTCGCGCTGACCTGGACGGGCGTCGGCGACACCGACCTCGCCGGCTACCGCGTGTACCGCGCGGCCGGCACCGCCGTCGCCGCGACCCCGCAGGCGCTCGTCAGCGGGACCGCACCGCTGCTCGGCACCTCCTTCACCGACACGACGGCCCTCGACGGCGTCACGTACTCCTACCTCGTCACGGCGGTGGACTTCACCGGTCACGAGACCGCCGGCGCCCCCGCCACCGGCACGACCGACCCCGCACGCGCCGACCTCACCGTGGCCGCGGACGGCTCGGGCGACTTCACGACGATCGCCGCCGCCGTCGCCTCCATCCCGGCGGGCCGCACGGCGCGCACCGTCGTGTTCGTCGAGCCCGGCACCTACGCCGAGCACCTCACGATCGCGCACAGCGACGTGGTCCTCGTCGGCACCACCGGCCGCGCCCAGGACGTCGTCATCACCGGGAGCCGGGCCGCCGGCACCCCCACGGGGGGCCTGAACCCCGACGGCACCCCCGCCACCTACGGCACCTCCGGCAGCGCCACGGTGCTCGTGTCCGGCGACGACGTGGAGGTCCGCGACCTCACCATCGAGAACACGTACCGCGAGGGCACCTACGCCAACGGCCAGGCGGTCGCGCTGCGCACCACCGGCGACCGGCTCGTCTTCGACGGCGTCCGGCTGCTCGGCAACCAGGACACGCTGTACGCCAACAGCCCCAGCGCGGCGACGCGCTCGCGCGTCTACTTCCACGACTGCTGGGTCGCGGGCGACGTCGACTTCCTCTTCGGGCGCGCGACGGCCGTCCTCGACGGCTGCACGCTCGAGGTCCTCGACCACGGCACGACGCCGAACGGCTCGGTCACCGCGGCGAGCACGCAGAAGGCGCAGGCGTACGGGTTCCTCATCACCGGCAGCCGCATCATCGGGTCGGCGCCGGACGGATCGCAGAACCTCGGCCGCCCGTGGCAGCCGGGCCTGAAGCAGGACGACGACACCTCGGTCGCCGACGCGAACGCGCTCGGCCACGTCGTGGTCCGCGACTCCTGGCTCGGCCCCGTGGTCAGCACCACCGCGACGTGGACGAACATGACCAACAGCGGCACCGTCACGGACTGGCGCAGCGCCCGCTTCGCGGAGTACCGCAACAGCGGCCCCGGTGCCGCCGCGGGTGGCGAGCGGCCGCAGCTGAGCGACGCGGACGCCACCCGCCTCACGGCCCGCGACTTCCTCGCCGGCACCGACGGGTGGGACCCGGTGGCCCCCGCGGCCGCCGACGTCGCGCCCGCCGCCGTCACCGGCCTCGCCGTGTCCGGCGACGACGCCCGCGCCATCCTCACGTGGGAGGACGCACCCGAGGTCGACGTCGTCGCCTACCGCGTCTACCGCGCGGCCGGCGCCTCATCCCTCGAGGTGCCCGTCGACGAGCACAACCTCGTCGGGACCGTCGAGAAGGCGGCCTTCACCGACACGGGGCTGACCAACGGCACCTCCTACGCCTACGTCGTCGTCGCGGTGGACGCCGCCGGCCACGTCGCCCGGGCCTCGGGCGCCGTCACGGTGGTCCCCGGCGCGAAGCCGCTGGTGCCGGACGTCGTCGTGGCCGCGGACGGCTCGGGCGACGCCACGTCGCTCGTCGCTGCGCTCGCCGCGGCCCCGGCCGGCACCGCGTCCGACCCGACGGTCGTCCTCGTCCGCCCCGGCACGTACCGCGAGGTCGTGCAGGTGTCCAAGCCGTGGACGACGATCGTCGGTGCCACCGGGCGGGCGGAGGACGTCGTGCTGACGTTCGACAACGCCAACGGCACGCCCCGCTCCGCCACCACCTGCCCGGCGGTCGCCACCGCCACCTGCGGCACGGGCGGCAGCGCGAGCGTGTGGGTGAGCGCGAGCAACGTGCGCGTCCAGGACCTGACGATCAGCAACACCTTCGACGCCGACGCGCACCCCGGGGTCTCGCCCCAGGCCGTCGCGCTGCGGGCCACCGGGGACCGCCAGGTCTACGACGGCGTGCGGGTGCTCGGCCACCAGGACACGCTCCTGGCCGACGCCGCCGGCTCCGTCACGGGTGCCTACGTCCGCCAGTACTTCGTGCGCAGCTACGTCGAGGGCGACATCGACTTCGTCTTCGGCCGGGCGACCGCCGTCTTCGACCGCACGACCATCCACGCGCTCGCGCACCGCGGCGGCACGGTCTTCGCGCCGAGCACCGCCTCGCAGAACCCGCGCGGGTACCTCGTCGTCGACAGCCGCCTCGTCAGCGACAACGAACCCGGCACCTACCACCTGGGCCGGCCGTGGCGCGGCTGGGCGGACGGCAGCCAGGGCGACGACTCGCGCGGCGCCACGACGATCGTGCGGACGTGGCTCGGCGACGGCCTCGCCACCGCCCAGCCGTGGATCGACTTCACGGGCGGCCTGGCCTGGACCGCCGGCCGGTTCGCCGAGCACGGGAACACCGGGCCCGGGGCGACCGTGAACGCGAACCGCCCGCAGCTGACCGACGCCCAGGGCGCCGCGGCGACGGCGCGGTCCTGGCTGGCCGGCACGGACGGCTGGGACCCGGTCCTGCCCGTCGCGGCCGACAGCGCCCCGGCGGCGCCCACCGGCGTGAGCGGCGGCACCGGCGACGGGACCGCCTCGCTCGTCTGGGCCGAGAGCCCGCAGGCCGACGTCGTGGGCTACCGGGTCTACCGGGCCACGGGCGCCGGTGCGACCGTGCCGGTCGACGCCGAGCACCGCGTCAGCACCGCCACGCTGACCCGGCAGGGTTTCGCGCAGGCCGGGCTGACCAACGGCACGACGTACACCTACGTCGTCACCGCGCTCGACGCCGCCGGCCAGGAGTCGCCGGCCTCGGCGGCGGTGACCGTCACCCCCGCGCTGCACGTCGACGCCACCGTGGCGGCGGACGGGGCCGGGGACCACACCACCCTGCAGGCGGCGATCGACGCCGTGCCGGCGGGCGCGGCCGCACCCCGCGTCATCGCGGTCGAGCCGGGCACGTACGTCGGCACGACGACGGTGCCGGCGGGCAAGCTCGTCACCGTGGTCGGCGCCACCGGCGACCCCGCGGACGTGGTCCTCACCAACGGGACCGCGACGCCGACCCTCACCGTGGCCGCTTCGGGCTTCACCGCCTCCGGCCTCACGCTCGAGAACACGGCTACCAGCGGGGCGGCCCCCGCCCTGTCGATGACCGGTGACAAGGTCGTGGTCCACGACGCGGTCCTGCGGGCCCGCAACCGCACGGTCTTCGCCGACACCCCGACCTACACCGCGAGCGCCCGTCAGGTGCTCGACCACGTGGAGCTCGCGGGCAACGCCGACCTCGTGCTCGGTCGCGCCACGCTGGTGATCAGCTCGAGCACCATCACCGTCGGTGCCGCGAACGGCTCCGTGCTGACGCCCAGCACGGCCGCGGACCAGAAGGGCTTCCTCCTGGTCGCCAGCACGGTCACCACGGCGCCCGGCGTCTCGGGTGCCTCCCTCGGCCGCCCCTACCGGGCCTGGGCGGACACCTACACGCCGCGGTCGGTCGGCCAGGCCGTCGTGCGCGAGACGACGATCGGTGCGGGTGTCCGCGCGGCCGCCCCGTGGGGCACCGGTCCCGCGGGCGAGCCCTGGACCCTCGGCCGGTTCGCCGAGTTCGCCACCACGGGCGCCGGTGCGGCGGTGAACGACAACCGGCCGCAGCTGAGCCCGGCGGAGTCGCTCGGCGCGACCGTGACGGCCTGGCTCGGCGAGGGCACGTGGTACCCCGCGGTGCCGACGCCGGCCACCCCGGCCGACGTCGTCGCGCCCGCCACCCCGACGGGCGTGGCGGCCTCCGGCACCGGTGGCACGCTCACCCTCACCTGGGACGCGGGCGCCGAGCCCGACCTGGCCGGCTACCGCCTGCACCGCGTCACCGGCGCGGGCGCGGGCGTGCCGCTCACGGCGGCCACCCGCGTCGGCACGCCGGCGGTTCCCCGCTTCACGGACACCGGCCTGGTCGACGGCACGGCCTACACGTACGCCGTCGTCGCGGTCGACGCCGCGGGCAACGCGTCGGCGCCGGCCACCGTGACCGCCACGCCCGCGGACCGCGTCGCGCCGGCAGCACCGGCCGACCTCCGCGCCACGGGGGCCTCCGGCCGGGTGACGGTCGCCTGGGCCGTCTCGCCCGAGCCCGACCTCGCCGGCTACCGGGTGTACCGGGCCGGCGGGTCGACCCCGCTCGTCGCCGACCTCGTCACCGCGACGTCCTGGACGGAGCTGGGCCTGGTGGACGGCACCGCCTACGAGTACGAGGTCACCGCCGTCGACGTCTTCGGCAACGAGTCGGCGCGGTCGGCCGCGGCCGGGGCGACCCCGGTCGCCGGTGACGCGGAGGCGCCCGCGGCGCCGAACGCCCTCCGGGCCGTGCTCGGCAGGGCAGCGGTCGCCCTCACCTGGGCGCCGGTCCCCGACGTCGACGTCACGGGCTACGACGTCTGGCGCTCGGGCCCCGACGGGGCGTGGACGAGGCGGACGCCCTCGTCCGTGACGGGCACGGCCTTCACGGACACCGGCGTGGTCGTCGGCACGACGTACCGGTACGTGGTCACGGCGGTGGACGGGTCGGGCAACACCTCCGACCGGTCCGCGGCGGTGGCGGCCACCCCGGTGGCGGTCGACCTCGTCGTGGCTGCCGACGGGACGGGCGACTTCCGCACCGTCCAGGCGGCGATCGACAGCCTGCCGAACAACACGAGCTTCCCGGCCCCGGGCCGCACGATCCTCGTGCAGCCCGGCACCTACACGGGCACGGTGAGCGCCGCGCTCGCGGCGGACGGCGTGACGAAGGGCAACCGGTACGGCGTCAACCTCGTGGGCGCGACGGGCGACCCGCGCGACGTCGTCCTCACCGCGAGCGGCACGGGCCAGGCCGGCACCGTCACGATCGCCGGTGACCGCTGGACCCTCACGGACCTCACGGTGGCCAACACCAACGCGACCGGCACGGGCACCTACCAGGTCGCCCTCTCGGTCACGGGCGGGGACAAGCACGTCTTCACGGACGTCCGGTTCCTCGGCGACTACCGGACGCTGAACCTCTCGACGGCGAACACCACGACCTACTCGCGCTCGTACTTCCGGGACGTGTACGTCGAGGGCGGCTCGGACATGGTCTTCGGGCGTGCCGTGGCGGTCTTCGACCGGTCGACGTTCCACGTGCTCGCGCGCGGCGGGGCGGCGGTCTTCGGCTCCACGGTCGGCGCCGGCAGCCCCTACGGCTTCCTGCTCACCGACAGCACCGTCCTCACCGACGGGGCCCCCGGGTCCGTGCACCTGTCCCGCCCCTACAACGTGACGAGCTCGCAGGTCGTCGTCCGGGACACGCAGCTCGCGGCGGGGATCAGCGCGACGCAGCCGTGGAAGGACTGGAGCGCCACCCTCACCTGGGACCAGGCCCGCTTCGCGGAGTACCGGAACACCGGGGCAGCGGCCGCGGGGACCGACGTGTCGAAGCGCCCGCAGCTCGGCGACCTCGACTCCTACCGGTACTCGCGGTGGACGTACCTCGCCGGTGCCGACGGCTGGAACCCGATCGGGGAGGCGGCCCCGGTCGTCCCGACGGATACGACCGCCCCGGCGGCCGTGACCGGCCTGGTGGCGACGCCGGGAGCCGGCACGGTGACGCTCGACTGGGCCGACGGCACGGAGGCGGACCTCGCGTCCTACACCGTGGAGCGCTCCACCACGGGGGCGGCCCCCTGGGCACGCCTGGCCACGCCGGCGGCGGGCATCTCGGTCTGGACCGACACGACCGTGGCGGTGGGGACGGCGACGACCTACCGCGTCGCCGCGGTGGACGCCGCGGGCAACGCGTCGGTGGCGGCGACCGCCACGGTCACGGTCAGCACGCCCCCGGCGACGACGCGTCCGGTCTCGGTGTTCGTCGCCGGCGACTCCACCGCGTCGGTCTACGCGGCCGACGAGGCCCCGCGGGCCGGCTGGGCCCAGGCCCTCCCGGCGTTCACGACGGGCGACGTGCGGGTCGTCGACTACGCGCAGTCCGGGGCGAGCACGAAGAGCTACCTCGCCGCCGGCCTGCTCGACCGCATCCTGCGGGAGATCAGGCCCGGGGACTACCTGCTGGTGTCCTTCGGGCACAACGACGAGAAGACCGACGACCCCAACCGGGGGACGCTCGCCTGGTCGACGTACCAGCAGAACCTCCAGCGGTTCGTCGACGGCGCGCGGCTCAAGGGTGCGACGCCGGTGCTGCTCACGCCGGTGGAGCGCCGACAGTTCAGCGGCGGGCACGCCGTGCCGACGCACGGGGAGTACCCGGCGGCGGTGCGGGCGCTGGCGCAGCAGCAGGGGGTCGCGATGATCGACCTGCAGGCCCTCAGCCTCGCGGCGTTCGAGGGGCTGGGCGTCACCGGTACCCAGGGGTGGTTCCTCCACCTCGCCGCGGGCGCGTCGCCGAACTACCCCAACGGAGTCACGGACAACACGCACTTCGGGGCCCGGGGTGCGCTCGAGCTCGCGCGGATCGTGGCGACCGCGCTGCGCGACCAGGCCGTCCTGCCCGTGGGTGGCGAGTACCTGCAGCGGCTGTCGGACACGACGATCGACCCGCTCACCGCGGTGGTCTGGCCGGCGAGCCGCCCGGTCTGACGCCCGTCCCCGCCGGACGTCGCACCGACCGCCGTCGCACCGCTGTCGGGCGCACCGCCGGCCGCGCACCGCGGAGGCCCCCGTCGCAGCACCGCCGCGACGGGGGCCCGGTCGTCCCGGCGGGCCTCCCGCCGTCCGCCCACGGCGGATCCGCCCTCGGCAGCGCGGGGGCCCGCCGCGGCGCCGCCGCGCCGAGGGTGGGCCCATGAGCGACGCACCCCGACCCCCCGCCCGCGGCCTGGACGACGAGCTGGCCGCCCGTCTGCTGCACCAGCGCATCATCGTGCTGGGCACGGAGCTCGACGAGGCCGCCGGCAACCGCCTGTGCGCCCAGCTGCTCCTGCTGTCCGCGGAGGACCCGCGGCACGACATCTCCCTGTGGATCAACTCGCCCGGCGGCTCCGTGCCGGCGATGCTCGCCATCCACGACGTCATGCGCCTGATCCCCAACGACGTGAGCACCCTGGCGATGGGCTGGGCCGCCAGCGCCGGGCAGTTCCTGCTGTCGGCGGGCACCCCCGGCAAGCGGTTCGCCCTCGAGCACTCCCGGGTCCTGCTGCACCAGGGCTCGTCGGGCATCGGCGGCTCGGCCGTCGACATCGAGCTGCAGGCGGAGGACCTGCGGCACACCCGCGACACGGTCCTCGGCCTCATCGCGGAGCACACGGGCCAGCCGCTGGCCCGGGTGACGGAGGACTCGCTGCGCGACCGCTGGTTCAGCGCGGAGGAGGCGCGGGCCTACGGCTTCGTCGACCGCGTCGTCACGGACCTCGCCAGCGTCCGGCCCGACGACCGCGCCGGCTTCGCGGCGGGGCCGCTCACCCTGGCCGGTGGCCGGTGAGCACCTACACGATCCCGTCCGTCGTCGAGAGGCGGCCCGGAGGCGGCGAGCGCGTCGTCGACGTCTTCAGCCGGCTCCTCACCGACCGCATCGTCTACCTCGGCACCCCGATCGACGACGGCGTGGCCAACGTCCTCGTCGCCCAGCTCCTGCACCTGGAGTCCGAGGACCCCGACGCCCCCATCGACCTCTACGTGAACTCCCCGGGCGGCTCCTCCAGCGCCGCCCTGGCCGTGTACGACGCCCTGCAGTACGTCCGGCCCCCGGTCGCGACGACGTGCGTCGGGCAGGCGGCGGGGCCGGCGGCGCTCCTCGTCGCCGGCGGGGAGCCCGGGCGGCGCAGCATCCTGCGGCACGCGACCGTGGTGCTGCACCAGCCCTCGGCGCAGGGGCGCGGCACGGTGCCCGACCTCATCCTCGCCGCCGACGAGGTGGCGCGGGTCCGCGACGCGCTCGAGGCCGTCCTCGCGCAGCACACGGGCAGGAGCCCCGCGACGATCCGCCGGGACACGGACCGGGACCGCGTGCTCACGGCCGAGACGGCCGTCGCGTACGGGGTCGTCGACCACGTCCTCGAGAGCCGCCCGCGGCGCCCGGCGCTCGCGGGGCGCTGACCGGCCGCACCGGCCGGGGGCGCCGACGAGGGGGCCGTCGGCGGGGCCCGCGTCAGCCCGCGAGGAGGACGGGCGCCCCGGCCGTGGGGCCGGAGAGCGTGTGCGCCACGCCGCCCGCGAGGTCGACGAGGGTGAGGCCGAGGGCGCCGGTGAGGGCGGCGAGCACGTCGGAGGAGGCCTCCTTGCGGCCGCGCTCCACCTCCGACAGGTACTGCGGGGAGACGCCGGCGCGTGCGGCCACGTCGACGAGCCGCAGCCCCGCGTCTCGACGGGCGTCGCGCAGCCGCTGCCCGATCGCCCGGCGCCAGGCCCGCCCGTCGGGCGCCGGGGCGGGCGCCGGGGCAGGCCCGGGGGCGGTGCCGCCGGGGACCGCGAACCCGGCGCGCCGGGGCGGGCCGACCGGCGTGGCGCGGGGGGTGCGCCGGGCGGCGCGGACCGTGCCCGGACGGGCGGCGAGGGGGGCGAGCGGGGTGACGGTCGCGGTCATGGCCCGACGCTAGCCACGCGGGCGCGGACGCAGGGGCCGCTCTGCCCAGGGCAGAACGGCGGTCAGCCGGCGGGCTCGGAGCCGGCGTCGTGCCCGGGGGCACCCGCGGTCATCCGCGCGGCCCGCAGGGCGCGGCGCCGGTCGACGACGACGACCACGCCGAGCACCGCGACGGCCAGCGCGAGGCCCGCCGTGACGTCCGTGAGGAAGTGGTAGCCCAGGTAGAGCCGGCTGCCGGCGACGAGCAGGATGCCGGCGCCCGTCGTCGCGACCCACAGCAGCAGCGGGCGCACGTGCGGCCGCCGGATCCACACGAGGTAGCCCAGGACGAGCAGGAACGTCGCCGTGCCGACCGTGTGCCCCGACGGGAAGGAGTAGGTGGACTCCGAGCCGGGCACGGACATCGTCGACAGGGGCGGCCGGGGCCGGGCGACGACCGCCTTGACCGTCACGGACACCAGCGTGGACAGCACCATCGCGCCGGCGAGCAGCGCCGGCTCCCACCAGCGGCGGGTGCGCACCCCCCAGGCGAGGGTCGCCACGAGCACGACGACGGGCAGCACGGTGGGCCCCGTCACGGCGGAGACGGCGGTGAGGAACGCGGTCACGGGGCCGCCGCGGGCCGCGACGAGCCACCCCAGCACCGGCCGGTCGGCCTCGGCGAGGCCGTCGCCCTCGCCGACGACGTCGAGCACCGACCCGAACGCGACCACGCCGGCGACGACGAGCACGAGGCCGAGGAGCACGGCCCCCCGCGACTCGGGCTCCCGCAGCTCGCCGCGCCGGGCCCACGTGCGCCCGGCCACGTCCACGGCCGTCGCGAGCACCCGGCGGGGGAGCGGCGCGCGCGGCCCGGTCGCGCTCGCGCCGGACCCGCCCGTGCCGGACGCGCCCCTGCCGGACCCGCCCGTGCTCACCGGCGGGCGGCCAGGGGCCGGCCGATCGACTTCTCGCCCTCCGGCGGCGCACCCTCGGCCTCCGCCGCCACGTCGCCCTCGGCGCGGTCTCGCTGGGCCTTCGCCCGCTGGCCGGCGGCGCTGTCCTCGGGCACGCGCATGACGAGCGCACCCGGGTCGACGTGGAACGTCAGCTCCGTCGCCTCGCCGACGACGTCGCCGTCGACCTGGACGGTCTCGGCGTCGGGCAGCACCACCTTCACGCGGCGCGCGCGGGCGTGGTCGATGCGGCCGATCTTGTTGGGCAGGTCGCTGCGGATGCCGACGCCCTGGAGCGCGACCTCCCCGAACAGCTGCGCCCAGCCGGCGACGCCCCCGCGGGCGTCGAGCGCCGCGAGGTCGAGCACGCCGTCGTCGAGCTCGGCGTCGGGGAGCAGGGTGATGCCGCCCGGCAGCCGCCCGCAGTTCCCGACGAGGAGCGAGCGCAGGCGCACGGGCGCGGCCTGCCCGTCGTCGATCGCCACCTCGGCGCGGATGCGCCGGCCGTGCAGGTGGCGGGCGCCGGAGACGAAGTAGGCCATCCAGCCGACCTTGGCCTTGAGGTCCTCGTCGGCGTCCCCGACCACCGCGGCGTCGAACCCGAGGCCCGCGATGACGAGGAAGATGTGGTCGCGCGGCCGGTCGGTGTCGTCGGGGAGGTCGTCGGAGGCCTCGGCGACGTCGTCGCTCACCTGCGACTCCCAGCGGTCGACGCGCAGCCGGCCGACGTCGATCGTGTGGTTGACGCCGTCGAGGGCGATGTCCAGCGCGTCGAGCGGGTCGTTCAGGGGGATGTCGAGGTTGCGGGCGAGCAGGTTGCCCGTGCCCAGCGGCATGAGGCCCATCGCGACGCCCGTCCCCGCGAGCGCCTCGGCGACGGCGCGCACGGTGCCGTCCCCGCCCACGGCGACGACGAGCTGCGCGCCCTGCTCGAGCGCCTTCTTCGCCTGGCCGACGCCGGGGTCCTCGGCCGACGTGTCGAACCACAGGGGCTCGGGCAGGTACTGCTGCGAGCACACGCGGCGCACCGCCCGGCGCAGGCCCGGCACGTTGGGCTTCGTCGGGTTCGCCACGAAGGCGACGAGGGGCCCCGTCGGCCCGGGCCCGCCGTGCACCGCGGTCGTCGGCGCCGGCGCGGCGACGGGCGGCGGCAGCTCGGGCGCGGGCCGCGACAGCCGGTCGATCTCCTTGTCGGCGCGGGCCACGCGGCCCGAGGTGCGGACCACCAGCACGATCGCGACGACGGCCAGGACCGTCGCGACGACGGCCAGCCACTCTCCCCAGGTCATGCGCGCAACCTACGCCGGGCACGGGCGCCCGGCCCCCCGGTGCGCCCCGACCGGGCGCACGTCACCCCAGCGCGGCGGTGACGGCGTCGGCGGGGACGGGGCGACCGAGCAGGTAGCCCTGCGCGTAGGGGCAGCCGAGGCGGCGGACGCGCGCGAGCTGGCCCGGCGTCTCGACGCCCTCGACGACCGTGGCGGCCCCGATGGCGCCGGCCAGGTCCACCACCATGGAGAAGATCGACTCGTCGTCGGGGAGCCGGGCCGTGAAGGAACGGTCGACCTTGAGCACGTCGATGGGCAGGTCGCGCAGGTACGCCAGCGAGCTGTACCCCGTGCCGAAGTCGTCGACCGCCATCCGCACCCCCAGGCGCCGCAGCCGCTGCAGCGCGGGGACCGCGGCGGCGACGTCCTCCATGAGCACGGTCTCGGTGATCTCCAGCTGGAGTGCCGAGCCGGGCAGCCCCGCACGCTCCAGGGCGGCGGCCACGCGGTCGACGCCGTCGGGGGAGGTGAGCTGGCACGAGGAGGTGTTGACGGCCACGGTGAGCTCGCGCCCCGTGCGCTCCCGCCAGGTGCGCACGTCGGCGAGGGCGCGCCGCAGCACGTGGTCGGTGAGGGCGTCCATGAGCCGCAGCTCCTCGGCCACCGCCACGAACTCCGACGGCGGCACGGGCCCGTGCCCCGGCCGGTCCCACCGCGCGAGCGCCTCCCACCCCACGGGCGCCGGGCCGGGCGCGTCGAGGCGGTGGATGGGCTGGTAGGCGAGGGCGAGCTCGCCCTCGCGCACGGCCCGCCGCAGGTCCGCGTGCAGGGTCAGCGTCGTCGTCGCGCGCTCGCGCATGGCGGGGTCGAGGACCGCCACCCGGTCCCGGCCCGCGCCCTTGGCGCCGTACATCGCCACGTCCGCGTCGCGCAGGAGCCCGGCCACGTCGCGCTCGCCGGGGCCGGCCAGCGCGAGGCCCACGGACAGGGAGGCCGACGCGACGCCGCCGGCCCCGGGCAGGTCGACCCGGGCGGCCGCGCGCACGCGCTCGGCGAGGGCGCGCGCCTCGTCGGGGGTCGAGAGCCCCGGGCACAGGACGGCGAACTCGTCGCCGCCCAGGCGTGCGACGGTGTCGCCGGGGCGCACGACCTCCTGCAGCCGGTCGGCGACGACGCGCAGCAGCTCGTCGCCGACGGCGTGCCCCAGGGAGTCGTTGACGAGCTTGAAGCGGTCGACGTCGCAGAACAGCACGGCGGTGGCGCGGCCGTCCCGGCCCGACTGCGCGAGGGCCACCTCCACCCGGTCGTGGAAGAGGGTGCGGTTGGGCAGGCCGGTGAGGGCGTCGTGGGTGGCCGAGTGCGCGAGCGCGGCGGCGTCGCGGCGCTGCTCCGTGACGTCGACGACGACCGCGCCGACGCCCAGCACCCGGCTCGCGGTGCGGACGGGGAACCAGCCGGCCACGTGGACCCGCCCGTTCGCGAGCAGCTCGACGTCCGGCAGCGGCTCGCCGGAGGCGAGCACCCGCTCCAGGCTCGCGCGCACGACCGGGTCGAGCGCGGCCTCGTCGTGGGGCCGCCGCCCGAGTGCCGCGGGCAGGGTGAGCCCGAGGACGTCCGCGAGCCCGCGGTTGACGCGCACGAGACGCAGGGCGGGGTCCCAGAAGCCGAGGCCGACCGTCGTGGCGTCGAGGTAGGTGTCCAGGAGCGCCAGGCTCTCGCCGCGCTCGCGGGCGGCCTGGCGGTACGCGGCGGCGGCCGTCCCGGTGATGACGCCCAGCGCGGCCAGGAAGAACGCCCGGACGAGCGCGACGACGACGCCGCCGTCCGCGGCCTCCTGCGGCAGGAGGGTCAGGTAGGCCAGCGGCACGACGACGGGCACGACCCGCCCGATGCGCCGCGGCAGGATCAGCGGGTGGACCGACGCCACGACGAAGTACCAGAGCAGGAGCGAGGAGCTGCCCGGCACCCTCTGCGACAGCAGCAGCGTGCCGGCGACGACGACCACGGCGCCGCGGACCGTGCTGTCGAGCACGCTGCGGCGGCCGAGCACGCCGGACACGCCGAGGGCGGCGAGCAGCGCGCCCACCGCCAGCGCCTCCCACCAGGTCCGCTCGACCTCGAGCTGGAGGACGACGGTGTGCGCCGCGAGGGCCGCGCACGTGACGGGCTCCAGGAGCCGCACCCGGTCCGGGATCGTCAGGCTGCGCCGCGGCACGGCCGGGAGCCTCCACATCGGGACCTCGCACCCCCTGCCGTCGTGCTCGGATGCTAGACCGCGCCCCCCGGGGCCGCGCGCCCGGTCGCCGGTCCGTCGATAGGCTCGCCCCGTGATCGACCTGCGACTCCTGCGCGAGGACCCGGACCGGGTCCGCGCGAGCCAGACCCTCCGCGGTGACGACCCGGGCCTCGTCGACGAGGTGCTCTCCGCCGACGCCCACCGCCGGTCCGCGCTCACGGAGTTCGAGGGCCTGCGGGCGGAGCAGAAGGCGTTCGGCAAGCGCGTCGCCGCCGCCCGGGGCGAGGAGAAGGCCGCGCTCCTGGCGGAGGTGAAGGGCCTGGCGGAGCGCGTGAAGGCCCTCGGCGCGGAGGCCGACGAGGCGGAGGCGACCGCGACGGCGCTGGCCCGCCGCATCGGCAACGTCGTCGAGGACGGCGTCCCGCCCGGGGGCGAGGACGACTACGTGGTCCTCGAGCACGTGGGCACCCCGCGGGACTGGGCGGCCGAGTACGGGGACGGCTTCACCGTCCGCGACCACCTCGAGCTCGGCGAGGGCCTCGGCGCCATCGACACCGAGCGCGGCGCGAAGGTCTCCGGGGCGCGCTTCTACTTCCTCACCGGCATCGGGGCCCGGCTGGAGCTCGCGCTGCTCACCGCCGCGATGGACACCGCGCTCGCGGCGGGCTTCACGCCCATGATCACGCCGACGCTCGTGAAGCCGGAGGTCATGGCGGGCACGGGCTTCCTCGGCGCCCACGCCGACGAGGTCTACCGGCTCGAGGCGGACGACCTGTACCTCGTCGGGACGAGCGAGGTCGCGCTCGCGGGCTACCACTCCGGCGAGGTCCTCGACCTGTCCGCCGGGCCGCTGCGGTACGCGGGGTGGTCGGCGTGCTACCGGCGCGAGGCGGGCTCCTACGGCAAGGACACCCGCGGCATCATCCGGGTCCACCAGTTCCACAAGGTCGAGGCGTTCTCCTGGACGACGGTCGAGGACGCGGCCGACGAGCACCGCCGGATCCTCGGCTGGGAGCGGCAGATGCTCGACCTCGTCGAGCTGCCCTACCGCGTCATCGACACGGCCGCCGGCGACCTGGGCTCGAGCGCCGCCCGCAAGTTCGACTGCGAGGCGTGGCTGCCCAGCCAGGGGCGCTACCTCGAGCTCACGTCCACCTCCAACTGCACCACCTTCCAGGCCCGGCGCCTCGGCGTGCGCGAGCGGACGGCCGACGGCGCCCTGCGGCCCGTCGCCACGCTCAACGGCACGCTGGCGACCACGCGGTGGATCGTCGCGATCCTGGAGAACCACCAGCTCCCCGACGGGTCCGTGCGGGTGCCGGCCGGGCTCCGGCCGTACCTGGGGGGCCTGGAGGTGCTCGAGCCGACGGCGGCGCGGGGCCCGGTGGGGGCGACGAGTGCGGAGGTGCGGTCATGAGGCGGACGCGGCTGGTGGCGCTGGACGTCGACGGGACGGTGATGTCCTACGACGGCGTCATCTCGGCCGGCGTGCGGGACGCGGTGTCCCGGCTGCGGGAGGCCGGGGTGCACGTGGTCCTCGCGACGGGCCGGGGACCGCACTCCGCGGTGCCGGTGGCGCGGGACCTGGGGCTCGACGACGGCTGGGTGGTGTGCTCCAACGGTGCCGTCACGGCCCGCGTCGCCCCCCTGAGCGACGACGGCTTCGAGGTCGTCCAGGCCGTCACCTTCGACCCCGGCCCCGCGCTGCGGGCGCTCGCGCTGGAGATGCCCGACGCGCTCTTCGCCGTGGAGGACCTGGGCCACGGCTTCCGGGTGACGGGCGAGTTCCCCGCCGGCGAGCTGTCGGGCAGGGTGCAGGTCGTCGACTTCGAGGAGCTGCTCGGGCAGCCCGCCACCCGCGTCGTCATCCGGGAGCCGCAGGCGGAGCCCGACGAGTTCCGCGCCCTCGTCGAGCGGGTCGGCCTCCACGAGGTGGAGTACGCCGTCGGCTGGTCGGCCTGGCTCGACCTCACGCCGGGCGGCATCTCGAAGGCGAGCGCGCTCGAGACCGTCCGGCAGGACCTCGACGTGGAGCCCTTCGGCACGATGGCGGTCGGCGACGGCGCCAACGACTGCACGATGATCGAGTGGGCGGCGCGCGGGGTGGCGATGGGCCAGGCGCCCGAGCACGTGCGCGCCGTCGCCGACGAGGTCACCGGCACCGTGGAGGACGACGGGCTCGTGCCCGTGCTGCTCTCCGTCCTGTGACGGCTGCGGCAGCCCGCCGCCCGGTGCCGGGCGCGTGACGCGGGTCCCGGCGCCGGCGCTCTTCGTCGTCTCGGGGCTCACGCAGTACGTCGGCGCGGCGGTCGCGGTCGGGCTCTTCGCGGTGCTGCCCGCCCCGACCGTGGCGTGGCTGCGGGTCGCGGTCTCGGCGCTGCTCCTCGTCGCGTGGCGGCGGCCGTGGCGCGAGCGGGAGCCCGGCGGCGGGCACGGGCCCGCGTCGGGTCGGCCGGTCTGGCGCGGCCGGCGGCTCGGCGTCGCCGTCGCGTTCGGCGTCGCGCTGGCGGTCATGAACGTCGCGTTCTACGTCGCCATCGACCACCTGCCCCTCGGCACGGCGGTCGCCGTGGAGTTCCTCGGCCCGGTGGCCGTGGCGGCGCTGACGGGGCGCGGGTGGCGGGAGCGGGGCGCGGTCGTCGTCGCGGCCGGCGGCGTGGCCCTGCTGGCCGGGGTGCAGCTCGGCGCGGGTCCGAGCGCGGGCGTCGGGCTCCTCGCGGCGCTCGGCTCGGCCGCCGCGTGGGCGGCGTACATCCTGCTCGGCCGCCGGGTCGCGCTCGCCGGCGGCCCGGGCTCCGACGCGCTCGCCGGCCTCGCGGTCGCCATGGCCGCGGGCGGCCTCGTCCTGGCACCCGTGCTGGCGCCGGGAGCGGCGCCGCTGCTGGCCGACGGGCGGCTGCTCGGCCTCGTCGTCGTCGTCGCGGTGTGCTCCTCGCTCGTGCCCTACGGGCTGGAGCAGCTCGTCCTGCGGCGCGTGAGCGCGGCGACGTTCGCCGTGCTGCTCGCGCTGCTCCCGGCCACGGCGACGGTCGTGGGGGCGGTGGGGCTGCGCCAGGCTCCGGCCCTGCCCGAGCTCGTCGGCCTCGCGCTCGTCTCCGGCGCGATCCTGCTGGCCGGACGGCCGCGGACGGCCGGCCCCGAGGTCGCGGCGGGCTGATCGCGGACCCGTCGGGATCCGGACCCATCCGGCTCCCGGCCCGCGCCGAACCCCGGGTGTCCGCAACCGCTCGACCGGGGCGCGCAGAGGCGCCCGGACCGGAGACACCATGCGCACCACCGCACGTCGGATCGCCCTGGCCGGATGCGCCGCAGGGCTCCTGCTCCCGATCGGCGCCGCCGGCGCCTCCGCCGCCGACGGGGACACCAACGCGAACCTGCGCCCCGTCGTCCTCAACGGCGTGGAGGCCAGCGGCACCGCGATGGCGAGCGTCCGCGGCACCACGCTCACCGTGACGATGGCGGCCGACGGCCTCCTGGCCGACGTCCCGCACGCCGCGCACATCCACTTCGGCGCCGAGGCCCGCAACGAGTGCCCCGCAGCCTCCGACGACACGGACGGCAACGGCACCCTCATCACCTCCGAGGGCGTCCCCGCCTACGGCGGCATCGTCGTCTCGCTGACGAAGACGGGCGACACCAGCCCCGCCAGCGGCCTCGCCGTCGACCGCTTCGACACCGCGCCCGGCGGGAAGATCGCCTACCAGCGCGGCTCCATCGAGATCGCCCCCGAGGTGGCCGACGCCATCGTCGCCGGCAAGTCCGTCGTCGTCATCCACGGCGTGGACCACGACGGCGACGGCACGTACGGCGGCGAGGCCAAGAGCGACCTCGACCCGTCCCTGCCCGCCGAGGCGACCGACCCCGCGCTCTGCGGCGTCCTCGCGTCGGCCCCCTCGGGCAGCGTCGCCGCCGGTGCCGGCGGCACCGCGACGACCCAGGCCCAGCCCGGCCTCGTCGCGCTCGGCACGGGCCTCCTGGCCGCCGGCGTCGGCGCGGTCGCCCTGACCGCCCGCCGGGCACGCGCCCGCGCGTGAGCACCCCGTCCCGGCCGGGCCGGCTCGGCGGGGGGCGGTGGCCCCTGGTGGCCGTCGGCGCCGTGCTGGCCACGGCCGGGGCCGGCGTGCTGGGGGCGAGCCTGTCCGGGGCCGCCCCCTCGGCGCCCCCGCGCACGTCCGTCGCCACCTCCGCCGAGCCCCAGCCGGGGGCGGCGGGGGAGGCGGCCCTGCCGTCGGCCGTCCCGTCGTCGGACGCCTCGGCCCTCCCCGCCGACGGCCCGGCGGCCGTCCCCGTCCCGGCGGCCCCGGCCGTCGACCTCGGGCCCGTCCTGCCGGCCGCCGCACCCGTGGCCCTGCGCATCCCGTCCATCGGCGTCGACGCCGGCGAGCTCGTCCCGCTGGCGCTCGACGCGCAGGGCGTCCTGCCGGCGCCCGAGCGGTACGACCTGCCCGGCTGGTACACCGGGGGGCCGCACCCCGGGGGCCTCGGCCCGTCGGTGATCGCCGGGCACGTCGACGGCCCCGACGGCCCCGCCGTCTTCTACCGCCTCGGCGAGCTCGAGCCGGGGGCGGTCGTGGAGGTCCCCCGCGACGACGGCACGGTCGCGACCTTCGTCGTCGACGCCGTCGAGCGCTACGCGAAGGCCGACTTCCCCACCTCGAGGGTCTACGGCAACACCACGGACCGCGCGGAGCTGCGCCTCATCACCTGCGGCGGCGCGTTCGACCGCACGACGGGCCACTACGTCGACAACATCGTCGTCTTCGCGCACCTCGTGTAGCCGGCGGCCCGTCAGCCCTCGAAGCGCGCCGCCATCGCGGCCTGCTGCTCCAGCACGTCGCCGATGCGCTGCTGCACGGCGTCGAGCTGCCCGACGATCTCGCTCGTCGCGTGGATCCCCGCGGCCACCGACCTGCTGCTGGACTGGATGCCGGCGATCTGGTCGGCGACGCGCTGCGTGGCGGCGGCCGTCTCCCCGGCCAGCTCCTTGACCTCGTTCGCGACGACGGCGAAGCCCCGGCCCACCTCGCCGGCGCGCG
>NZ_RWJX01000003.1 GCF_004123805.1 Cellulomonas endophytica
GTGCCCTCCGCCGGGGCGGCCGCGCCCGCCGTCGTGCCGCTCGCCGCGCGCCGGGCCGGCTCCCGCACCGGCACGCGCACCGGCGTGCCGCGCTGGCGCGCCGCCCTGCGCAGCCCGGTCGTCGCCGCCGTCGGCGCGGTGGCCGTGCTCGCCGGGGGCGGGGCCGCCGCCGCGGCGAACTGGCTCCCCATCTTCCGCACGGAGCAGGTCGTCGCCGTGGACGTGACGGAGACGGACCTCGTCGACCTGCCCGACCTGTCCGCCCTCGGCACCGTCGAGGTGCTGCAGGAGCCGCAGGTGCGCGAGGTCGCGGACGCCGCCGCCGCCGAGGCGGAGACGGGGCTGACCGTCCCGACGCTCGCCGCCCTGCCCGGCGGGATCGCCGACGGCCCGACGTACCAGGTCGGCGACGAGGTCACCGCGGTGCTGACGTTCTCCGCCGAGCGCGTCGCGGAGGCCGTCGCCGCCGGTGCGGACCTGCCGACGCCGCCCGCCGGCCTCGACGGCAGCCAGTTCCGGATCACCGCCGGGCCGGGCGTGGCCGCGGTGTGGGCGGACGGGCGCGGGGTGCCCTCGCTCGTCGTCGGCCGCGCCGGGGCGCCGACCGTGGACTCCTCGGGCGTGCCGTTCGCCACGGCGCGCGACTACGTCCTGTCCCTGCCCGGCCTGCCCGAGGACCTCGCCACGCAGCTGCGGGCGTTCTCCGCGGACGGCTCGACCCTCCCCCTGCCCGTGCCGGCCGGCTCCGTCGACACGGACACCACCGAGGTCGACGGCGCGCCCGCCACGGTCTTCACCACCCGTGACGGCCTCATGGCCGGCGTCGTGTGGGTGGAGGACGGCACGCTGACCGCCGTGGCCGGGACGCTGTCGGACGACGAGGTGCTCGACGTCGCCCGCGGGCTGCGGTGACCGCCGCCCCCCGGCCCGCGGCGGCGGGGACCGTGACGACCGGGTCACCGGCCGCGACGGACCTCGCCGCCGCGGCGCGCCTCGTCGCCGACCTGCCCGCCTCCCCGGCGGCGTGGTGCTCGGGCCTGCGCAAGCGGTACGGGAAGCGGACCGCGGTGGACGACGTGTCCTTCGCCGTCGCCCGCGGCGAGGTGGTCGGGCTGCTCGGCCCGAACGGCGCCGGCAAGACGAGCGTCATCAAGATGCTGCTCGGCCTCGTGCGGCCCGACGCCGGCGAGGTCCTGCTGCTCGGCCGGCCCTCGGCGGACCCGCTGTCCCGCGCGCGCGTGGGCTACCTGCCCGAGCTCTTCCGCTACCAGCCCTGGCTGACGGCCTCGGAGGTGCTGCGCCTGCACGTGCGGCTCGCCGGGCTCGACGTCCCGGACGCGGAGCAGCGGGCACGGCTCGGGGACGTCGGCCTCGGCGGGCGGGCCGGCGACCGCGTCGGCGGGTTCTCCAAGGGCATGCAGCAGCGCCTGGGCATGGCCGTCGCGCTCGTCGCGCGGCCGGAGCTCGTCGTGCTCGACGAGCCCACCAGCGCCCTGGACCCGCTCGGGCGCGCCGACGTGCGCGACCTGCTGCTGGACCTGCGGGCCCGCGGCGTCGCCGTCCTGCTGAACTCCCACCTCATCGGCGAGGTCGAGCGCGTGTGCGACCGCGTCGTCGTCCTCGACCGCGGGAAGGTCGCCGCGCAGGGCACCCTCGCCGAGCTGCTCGGGCGCCGGGAGGTGCGGATGCGCCTGACGGGCGTGTCGGACGCCGCGCACCGGCGGCTCGAGGCGGCCGGCACCCTCGTCCGGGCAGGGGACCTGTTCACCGTCGGGCTCGCCGCCGACGACGTGCTCGCCGGCCCGGCACCCGCCGGTGACGGCGGTGACCCGTCGGCGGAGGCCGCCGCCACGACGGACCGCGCCGCCGGCGCCGCGGCCGACGCCGTCGCCGACCTCGTCACGGACCTCGTCGCGCTCGGGGTCCGCGTCCACGCGGTCGAGCCCGGCCACATCAGCCTCGAGCAGCGCCTGCTCGACATCCTGCGCACCGCCCACCCCGAGGACCCGCGATGAGCGCCCCGACCAGCACGACCGCCCCCGCCGCGGCCGACGCCGCCGCCGACGCGCGCCGGGCCCGCGTCGTCCCGACGATCCTCACGGTCGCCCGGCTCACGCTCCAGGAGGCCTCGCGCCGCAAGGTGCTGCGCGCGCTCGTCGTGCTCACCGTCGTGCTCGTCGGGCTCAGCGCGTGGGGCTTCTCCCGCCTCACGGCGGAGGACCCGACGATGGCGGAGCTGACGAGCGGGCAGGCGCGGCTCGTCGCGTCCCAGCTGCTCAACCTCGTGATGTTCGGGCTCAGCCTCATCGCGGCGCTGGGGACGGCGTTCCTCGCGGGGCCGACGCTGGCGGGCGAGGTCGAGTCGGGGCAGGCGCTGGCGCTGCTCGCCCGTCCGGTCCGCCGGTGGGCGGTGCTCGTCGGCAAGTGGCTCGGTCTCGTCGCGTTCGGCTCGGGCTACATCGCCGTGGCGGGGCTGGCGCAGCTCCTCGTCGTCCAGCTGACCGTGGGCTACTGGCCGCCGGACCCGGTGGGCGCGCTGGCGCTGCTCGCGGCGCAGACGACCGTGCTGCTCACGCTGGGGCTGCTGCTGTCGACGGTCATCTCGCCCATGGCGTCCGGGATCGTGGCGGTCGGGCTGTTCGGGGCGACGTGGGTCGCCGGGGTCGTCGGCGGCCTCGGTGCGGCCTTCGGCAACAGCGGGGTCGCGGCCGTCGGCACGTGGTCGCGGATGCTGCTGCCGACGGACGGGCTGTGGCGCGGGGCGATGCACGGCTTCTCCGACCCCTCGGCGCTGGCGTCGTCCTTCGGCGCCGAGATGGCCGGGTTCCCGTTCCTCGGCTTCGAGGGGCTGAGCCTGGCGTACCTCGGGTGGGTGGCGCTCTGGGTCGCCGTCGTCCTCGGGCTCGCGTCCATGGCGTTCGGCCGCCGCGACCTCTGACGCCTCACACCACGTAGCGCTCCGGGGAGCCGGTCTCCGCGACCTCCCGGCGGAACTCCTCGACGGTCCGCGTCCCGGGGGCCAGCGCCGGCTCGAGCACCGCGCGCAGCCGGGCGACGTCGCCGGGCGTGACCGCCGCCAGGTCGTCCCCGAGCGTCGCCCAGACGAGGTCCCCCGCCGGCCGCAGCCGGATGCCCGGGAGCGCACGCAGGGCCGCCTCGCCCCCGACGGCCCTCAGGTGCTCCGGTCCCAGGAGCGTGCCCCAGCCGTGCCCCCACAGGCGGCGCCGCAGGTCGCGACGCCCGGGCGAGCTGCCGACGACCCGCTCCCACGGGCTCTCGGCGTCGTCGGCGCGCACCCGGTCGAGCGTGACGAAGCCCGTGCCCGCCCCGAGCGTCGTGGCGGCGTCGAGCAGCCACGGCACGAGCCGGTCGGTCACGCGGACGAGGTCCGCGCCGCCCCCGTACATCGCCCAGCGCTGCACGTGGACGGCCACGGTCAGCCCGCCGACGGGCCCCGCCGCCGTCGGCACCGGCCACGCGGCGTGCACCTCGGCCACGGGTCGCTGCGGGTGCTCGGGGTGGTCGACGAGGGCCGTGGCCAGCGCTCCCGCCGTCATCGTGCGCAGAGGCGCCCCCGCCCCCCGCTCCGCCAGGAACGCCCAGTCCAGCCCGTCGCGGCCCGTGAGGCCCGGGCGCGGGTCGGCGAGGTCGTCCGCGACCGTCGTCGCCTGCACCCACCAGGTGAGGTCGACCCCGACGCAGGCGGCCACGACGTCCTCGACCGCCCGGCGCAGCACGTGGCGGACCGCGTCCGCCTCGGCGGGCGCCTCCGCCACGGCCACCCCGCCGAGGACGGCGGGCTCGCGCCCGCCCGGCACCGCCGGGCCGCCGACGGGCTCGTCGTCCCCCGGCCCGCCGTCCGAGCTGCCCGGTCCGCTCACCAGAACGACGACCAGGCCTTGGACCACAGGGCCGCGCCGGAGCCGATGAGCGCCACCCCGCCGCCGATCGTCAGCGGGTCGTCGAGGATGCCGATGCCACCGGTCGCCACGTCCTCGACGAGCGTGCCGCCGATGAGCAGGGTGCCGCCCGCGATGAGCAGCGTTCCGCCGGCCGCCTCCGTCGCGGGTCCGATCCAGCTCGGCGGCTCCCACGTCCAGTCCCGCGGTGCCGGCGCGGGGGCCGGCACGGGCACGGGGACCGGCACCGGGACGGGGACCGGCACCGGGACGGGGACCGGCACGGGGACCGGACGCGGCCCCGCCGAGGCCCGGTAGTAGTACCAGAGCATCCCCGCGTCGCCGTAGGACTGGACCACGAGCTGCCCGCGCTGGTACCCGAAGGCGTACTGCCCGTAGGCGGTGCCCGAGCGCCCGGGGCCGCCCGGCAGGTTCGCGACGTACCCGGCGAGCTGGGTGAGGGCGCGCTGCCGGAGCACCGGGTCCCCGTGCCAGCGGGCGGTCTTGACCTCCCACACCGACAGCCCGTCGACGAGGTCCGCCCGCCCGCCCGCGCCGTTGACGCCGGCGCCGGGCACCCAGACCTCCATGCGCGTGCCGGGCCGCTTGGCCGCGGCGAAGTGCACCTGGACGGCGCGGTGCTGCGCCGACCACTCCGTGATGTCCGGCGCCTGCGGGGTGGCGGCGGCGATGGTCGCGGCCAGGCCCGTCGAGGCGAGCGCTGCGTCGGACACCGGGCTCAGGCCCGTGGGGTCCACGAGGTCGAGCGGGTCGTTCGCGGCGTAGGCGTAGTCGTTCGTCGCCGCGGGGGTGCCCGGGGGCTGGGTGACGGGGTCCGGGGTGAGCATCTGGCCCGTGGCCGCGTCGTAGTCGCGCTCGAGCAGCTCGAGCGTGCCACCGACGGTGAGCTCACCCCGGTACCCCAGCGTCGGGGTGAGCGTGAGGTCGGCGAGGTTGACAGGGTCGGTCGCCCCGCCGAAGGGGTCGTAGGAGGTGCTGGCGGCCACGTCGGCCGTCGGCAGCGTGGTCGTCACCGACCCCCACGCGTCCTTGGCGAGCACCGCCGTGCTGCCGTCGGCGCGCGACAGGCCCACCGGGCCCCGCAGGCCCTGGACGAACGCGGTCGTGCGGCCGCCCGTGGAGGTGCTCACGAGCTCGGGGAGACCGCCGCTGGCGTCCCATCCCAGCGTCGTGGCCACCGTGCGACCGCCGCGGGTGGCGGTGGTCCCGACGAGGAGCCCGTCGCCGTCGTGGGTGCGCGCGACGGTCGTCGTCACCGGCCCCACGACGACCGTCTGCGTGGCCGGCCGCCCGGCGGCGTCGTACGTCCACCGCTGCGCGGACAGGGGCGCGGTCGCGCTCACGCGACGCCCGGCGGCGTCGTAGGAGTACCGGGTGACGACGCCGCGCGTGGTCTCCGTCGCCAGCCGGCCGGCGCCGTCGTACGCGGAGGCCGTGGCGACCCCGTCCGCCGTCGTGGCGGTGCGGTTCCCGCGGCGGTCGTACGTCCAGGTCCGGGTCCGCGGGGTCCGCGGGTCGAGGTCGGTGACCTGCGACGAGACGAGCTGCCCGGCGGCGTCGTAGCCGTAGGCGGCCGACCCGGTGCCGAGCCCGCCGCGGGTCGTGGTGCCGACGACCCGTCCGGCGGCGTCGCGGCGCGTCTGGACGGTCGTCGTCACCCCGGCGACGACCTGCGTCTGCGAGGCCTGGCGCCCGAGGGCGTCGTAGGTCCAGCTGCGCGACTGGCCGCGCGGCAGCGCCTCGGACGTGACGAGGCCGTCGGGGTCGAGGGTCCAGGAGACCGTGCCCCACTCCGAGTGGACGGCACGGGTCGCGCGGCCGGCCGCGTCGCGCGTCCACTCCAGGACGCTCGCGTCGGGGAGGGTGGCCGTGCGGACCCGGCCCGCCGCGTCGAGCGTCCACGCCTGCGTGCCGCCGGGCCCGACCTGGCGGACGAGCCGGCCGGCCGCGTCGGAGGCGTAGGTCGTCGTGCCGCGGGCGTCCGTCATGGACGTGCGCAGGCCCGTGCGGTCGTAGCTGTAGGCCACGGCGGAGCCGTCGCCCCACGTGCGGGACAGCAGGCGGCCCATCGCGTCGTAGCCGCGGCGCTCCGTGCGGCCGGTCGCGTCGGTGACCGTCGTGACGCGGCCGAGGGCGTCGTAGGCGTACGCGGTGCGCGCCCCGGCCCGGTCGACGGTCTCCGTCAGCCGGCTCGCGGCGTCGTAGCGACGGGTCTCCCGGCCACCGGCCGCGTCCGTCACCGACGTGAGCAGCCCGCCGTCCCAGCCGTAGGCCGTGGCGGCCCCGAGCGGGTCCACCGCCCCGACGAGGCGGCCCGCCGCGTCGTAGGAGTAGGTCGAGCGCGCCCCCGTGGGTCCGGTGAGCTGCACGAGGGCACCGGCGGCGTCGAGCCCGCGCACCTCCGTGCTGCCGTCGGCCTGCGTCGTGCGGACGAGGCGGCCCGCGGCGTCGTAGGCGGAGCGCACCGTGCGACCCGCGGCGCTCGTCTCGGCGACGACGAGGCCGTCGCCGTCGTAGGCGGTGGTGCTGCGGCCGCCGACCGGGTCGACCGTGGCGACGTGCCGGCCCGCGGCGTCGTAGGCGTAGGTCGTCCGCGCCCCCGTGGCATCGGTGGCCACCGCGACGCGGCCCCCCGGTGTCCACGTCGTGCCGGTGGAGGCGCCCGTGGGGTCGGTCAGCGCGACCGGGCGGCCGACGGCGTCGTACGCGGCGACGGTCCGGCGGCCCTCCGCGTCCACGGAGGCGACGACCGCGCCGCGGGCGTCGTACTCGTACCGCTGCTCGCCGCCCGCCGCGTCGACGGTCGACGTCACCCGGCCCAGGGCGTCGACGGCCTGGCGCGTCGTCCGTCCGAGGGCGTCGACGACGGTCGCCACGCGGCCCTCGGCGTCGTAGGTGTAGGACGTGCGCGCGCCCGTCGGGTCGGTCACCGCCTCGACTCGGCCCAGGGCGCCGTAGGTCCAGGTGGTCGTCCCGCCCTGGGCGTCCGTCGTGGTGGCCACGCGGCCGGCCGCGTCGTAGGTCGTGCGGGCGACCTCGCCCGTGGGGTCCGTGGCGCTGACGAGCCGCCCGACCGCGTCGTAGGCGTAGGTCGTCGTGCCGCCCGTCGGGCTCGTCTCCGTCAGCAGCAGCCCGGACGGGTCGTACGTGGACGCGCGCGTGCCCGCCGCGTCCGTCACCGCGACGGTGCGCCCCGTCGCGTCGTACGTGAAGGACGTGCGGCGACCCTCCGGGGTCGTGATCCGCGTGAGGCGCCCCGCGCCGTCGCGGTCGTAGGCCGTGCGCCCGCCGAGGCCGTCCAGCTCGGCCACGACGTTGCCGGCGGCGTCGTGCTCGAGGACCACGCGCACGCCGTCGGGGTCGGTGACCGAGCGCACGACGTCGCCCTGGACGTCCTGCCGGGTGACGCCGCCGTCCGCCGCCGTGATCGTCGAGGGGACGCGCTCGTCGCCCTCGTACCCGTGCACGGTCCGGGCGCCCGCGGCGTCCGTGTGCGCGACGAGGCGGCCCCTCTCGTCGTACTCCCACCGCTGCTCGCCGCCGAGCGCGTCGGTGGCGCTGAGCACGTGCCCGCGGTCGTCGTAGGTGACGCGGGTGGTGGCGGCGCCCCGGTCGGTGGCCGCGGCGAGGTTGCCGCCGGCGTCGTACTCGAGCAGGACCCGCTCGCCCGCGGTGTCGGTCAGCGTGGTCGGCCGCCCGCCCTCGTCGTGCTGGACCCGCGTCTCCTCGCCCGTGCGCAGGTCCCGGACCGTCGTGAGGCCCTCGAGGTCGTCGTAGGCCAGCTCGACGGCGCCGTCGGGCAGCTCCTGCCGCAGCACACGACCCAGGGAGTCGAACGTGTTCGTCATGAGCACGCGGCCGGCCGCGTCCGTGACGGTCGCGAGGTGGTCCTCGTCCCAGCCGTAGGACGTGGTGGCCCCGGCCGGGTCGGTCACGCCGACGAGGAGGTCGCCCTCGTGCGCGTAGGTCACGGTGCGGCCGTCCGAGGCGGTCGCACCCGTCACGCGACCGGCCCGACCCGCGAGGGTGAGGACCGCACCGGTGCTGCTGCGCACCGCCGTCGGGGTGCCGTCCGCCGCGCGCTCGAGGGTCAGCACCCCGCCGTCGGTCTCGTCGATGCGCGCGAGCCGCCCCTCCGCGTCGAACGACCAGGTCTCGCCGCCGTCCCAGCGCAGGCCCCAGCGCCCCTCGGCGGTGCGGGTCAGCTCGCCCGCGAACTCCTCGGGGCGGTCGAAGCCCGTCCCCGTGGGCACGAACGGCACCGTGCGGCCGTCCGCGTCCAGCATCTCCGCGCCGCCGCCGTCCGTACCCGTGACCGTGACGTCGAGCAGCGTCGTCCAGCCCGTGCCGAGGACGCCCGTGCGCCCGTCCCGGGAGTTGTAGGTGCGTGCGAGGTCGAAGCCCGCGCGCCCGCCGACGGCGTCGAGGTCCGTGGCCGGCAGGACGAGGTTGCCCGTCGCCGTGCTCACCGGGTCGCTGACGTAGAACGACGAGGCCCGGACGCCGTTGAGCTCGTCGGCCGGGCGCGCCACGTGGTTCGGCGTGCCGTTGCTGATGGCGAAGACGTAGCGGCCGGGGACGGAGGAGCCCCGGCTGCCCGAGGCGAGCGCCGTGGCGGCGCCGTCGAGGAAGGCGCCGTTCACGCCCGAGCCCGGGAAGGCGTAGGAGGTGTCCGCCGTGCCGGCGCCGCTGGAGAAGCCCGCGTGCGCCGAGCTGCCGCCCGTGCCCCCCGCCCCGCCCGAGGCGGACCCGGTCTCCCACTGGACGGCGTCGTACGCGAACACGATGTCGAAGTCGGCGTCCCCGCGGTCGTCGCGCTCGACGAGGAGCAGCTGGAACGTGTTGAGCCTGTCGACCTGGTTCGGGAAGTACCCGACCCGCGGCCAGGTGACGCAGAACGCGTCGTGCCCGTCGTAGGTGGTGGTCCCGTACGTGACGACGCCCTCGCCGCCGCGGGTGTCCACGTCCGCGAAGAACGGCGCGATGATCGGACGCTCCGTCGCCACGAGCCCGAAGGGCGTGTACGTCGACAGCTGCTCGTCGAACGTGACGTTGCCGTTGTTGTTGACGAAGGCCTGCGAGTAGGCCTCCCCGTAGAAGTTCAGCTCGAACGGCAGGTCGACGACCGCGGAGGACCCGTCGTCGTTGCGCGGCAGCACCTGCTCGGCGCACCCCGCCAGGTCGAGCACGGCCCCGGGCAGCGCCTGCGCGGGGGCCGCCACGGCGACGCCTGCGGCGAGGGCGGTGGCCAGCGCGACCCCTCCCGCGACGAGACGCCGGGCGTGGTCGGTGACGGGGTGGGGCAGGCGCACGGCGGTCTCCCGGGGGTGGTCCGGGTCCTCCGCGACCCGGGCGGGGGAAACGTACTGGTCAGGGCCGGCGCGCGGGCCTGGTCCGGGCGACTTCACCCGGTCCCCCCTCGACCGGTCACCCCGTCGGCGGGACGCGGTACCGTCGGGCCGTCGCCGCGGCCCCGGCCCGACGACCTCCGCGGCGGGCGTGCGCCACGCCCCCGCGTCGGGCCTCTAGCTCAACCGGCAGAGCAGCGGACTTTTAATCCGCGGGTTGTGGGTTCGATCCCCACGGGGCCCACCGTCGTCCAGCACCACCCGGACCCTCCCGCCCGCAGCAGCGCTTGACGCGGCACCGGCCCACCGGCACGATGACGACGCCCACCCTTACGACGTCGTAAACGTGCCGCCACCTGCACCACCGTCTCCGCCGGCCCCGTGCCGCCGCGGCGGTCCCGCGCGCCGCGGCACGGATCGGGAGACCCACCATGAAGCTCACCTCCACGCCCCGTCTCGGCCGCACGGCCGCGTCGTTGGGGCTCGTGCTCGCCGCGACGCTGGCGGCGCCCGCCCTGGCCCCCGCGCCCGCGTCCGTGCCCGCGTCCGTCCCGGCGGCAGCGCCTGCGGCCGCGCCCGCGAAGCGCCCCGCGCCCGCCGCGACGAACGCGGTCGACCGGCACCACCCCGTCGTCCGCGAGGCCGCCGAGAACGCGCCGCAGTACACGGTGTACCGGCCGCTCGGCGTGCGCGGCGACCTCCCCGTCGTCGTCTGGGGCAACGGCGCCTGCAACCACGCGACGGACATCGAGTACGTCACGGCCCTGTCCCTGCTGGCGTCGCACGGGTTCGTCGTCATCTCCGAGGGCTACTACGCCGGCGCCCCGGAGGGCGTCACCGGCGGCGTCCAGCCCGAGCTGCTCACGGGCGCGATCGACTGGGCCGAGAGGGCGGACCGGCGCGGGTACAACGACCTGAAGAAGTCGCTCGACCTCTCGCGCGTCGCGCTCGCGGGGCACTCCTGCGGCGGCATCGAGGCGCTCGTCGCCGGCGACGACCCGCGCGTCGACGCCGTGCTCTCGCTCAACAGCGGCTTCTTCCCGGACGCGGGCATCTTCGGGTACGGGCGCGAGGAGCTGGCGGAGCTGCACGCGCCGGTGCTCTTCGTCGACGGCGGGCCGGAGGCGATCGAGTACCAGAACAGCCGGGACAACTACGCCCTCGTCACCGTCCCCGCGATCGCGGCGAGCGCCGAGGACGCCCAGCACACGGGGCTGTGGCACAACACGCGCGACGACGCGGCGGACAGCACCATCGCGCTCGAGGCCGACGTCGTCGTGACCAACTACCTCGACTTCGTCCTCAACGGCAACGCCGCCGCACGGGACTACTTCCTCGGGACCTCGCCCGGCCTCGCCGCCGTGCCGGGCTGGACGGTGGAGAGCCGGAACTACTGACGGCGGTGCCCGGGGCGGACCGGCACCCGCCGTCCGCCCCGGGCCCCCGGGCCGTCCGCACCCGTCGCGCTCACCGCGTCAGCGTGCCGGGCCCCTCGAGCAGCCCGAGGGCGGCGCTCGTCGCCAGCACCGCTGCGAGGGGGGCGAGCACGGCGACGACGAGCACCGCGTCGCCGCGGGTCAGCGGCACGGGCCGCCAGGTGGTCCGCGGCGCCAGGCCCAGCCCGCGCGACTCCAGCGCCTGCGCCATCCGCTCCCCCTTGCGCAGCGACACCACCAGGAGCCCGAACACCACCCCGAGGTGGTGCCGCGGCCCGAGCGCCGGGCGCCCGTCGCGGCGCAGCGGCGCGCGGACGGCGTGGGCGTGCTGCAGCAGCGTCCACTCGCGCGGCATCTCCTCGAGCATCCGGTAGCCGGCGAGCACCGCGTAGGTGACCCGGGGACCGAGGCGGGCGTGCTGGTGCAGGCTCGTCATGAGCGCGACGCCGTCGGTGGAGAGCACGAACCCGAGCGCCAGCACCCCGACGAGGAGCGTGCGGGCCGCCAGGGCGACGCCGAGCGCGAGGCCCTCCCGCGTGACGACGAGCGGGCCCGCCGCCGCCAGCAGCGTCCCGGACCGGGACAGCGCGTTCACGACGAGCACGCCCGCGGCGAACGCGACGAACGGCACGTGCGCCAGCAGGAGGGTCCGGGCGGGCGCCCGCGTCGCGACGGCGACCCCGACCAGCGCGAGCCCGTAGAGCACCGCCGGAGTCACGGGGTCGAGGACGAGGAGCGCGACGAGCGACACCAGGGTGAGCAGCGCGAGCTTCACGGTCGGGTCGCGGCGCGCCAGCGGCGACGGGACGACCTGCCGCAGGGGCGACGCGCTCACGGGACGGCCCGGTCCAGCGCGCGCAGCGCGGGCCCGAGCGCGCCCTCCGCCTCGTGGGCCAGGAGCCACGCGACGAGCGGCGGGAGGACCAGCCCGGCGCGGGACAGGACGGCGTCGTCGCGCAGCACGGCGGCGGTCCGCCCGTCGGCGAGCACCCGGCCGTCGCCGAGCACGACGACGCGGTCGGCCAGGCCCGCGACGGTGCGCAGGTCGTGGCTGGACAGCACCACCGCGGTGCCCTCCGCCGCCGCCGCGCGCAGGACAGCGGTGGTGGCGACCGTGTCACGGCGGTCGAGGCCGAGGGTGGGCTCGTCGGCCAGCAGGACCGGGCGGCGGTGGGCCAGCATCGCCGCGAGGCTCAGGCGCCGCTTCTCCCCGCCCGAGAGCCGGAAGGGGTTCGCGTCCGCCAGGTGCTCGAGGCGGTGCCGGCGCAGCAGCCCCGGCACGGCCGCGGCGGCCTGCGCGCCCAGGCCGTGCGTGACCTCCGCGGCGACGGTGTGCGCGACGAAGCCGTGCTCGGCGTGCTGCAGCACGAGCCCGGCCCGCGGTCCGTCCACGCGCCCTGCCAGCGGGGCCAGCAGGCCGGCGAGCGTGAGCAGCAGCGTCGTCTTGCCGACGCCGTTCGCGCCGAGCAGCGCCACGACCTCCCCCGGCCGGACCGCGAGGTCGAGCCCGTGCAGGACGGCGGCGCCGGGACGGCGACGGTCCTCGCGCCGCCCGACGGACAGCCCGCGCGCCACCAGGACCGGCTCGGCGTCCGGCTCGGGCCCGGGCCCTGGCCCGGGCCCTGGCCCCGGCTCACGCCCGGGTCGCGACAGGGCGCCGTCGCGACCGTCCGTCCCGCCGGCGCACCGGTGCAGCAGCGCACGGTTGGCCTCGGCCGCCAGGCCGCCCGCGGCGCCGGTGAGGGCCAGCAGCTCCACGTCGAGCGGCAGCCAGAGGCCCGCCGCGTGGAGGCGGGCGGCGGCGTCCCGGAGCACCGTCGCGGTGGGGCCGTCCGCGACCACGGTGCCGTCCTCGCCGAGCACGAGCGCACGGGCCGGCAGCCCGTCGACCCCGGCCTCCCCCGCCCACTCGTCGAGCCGGTGCTCCACGAGCACGACCGCCGGGCGGGGCGCCGCTGCCCCTGCCGGGCCTCCGGCCGTCGTGCCGTCGCCGCGCACCGCTCCCTCCACCGCGGCGCGGACGGACCGCACGCCGGCCGGGTCGAGCATGGACGTCGGCTCGTCGAGCAGCAGCACCCGCGGACCCGTCACCAGCGCCGCGGCGAGCGCGACCCGCTGCAGCTCACCGCCGGACAGGCCCGCGGTCCGCCGGTGCCGCAGCGCGCCGGCGCCGACGCCCGCGAGCGCGGCGTCCACCCGGTCGTCGATCTCCCCCGCCGGCACGCCGTGGTTCTCCAGCGGCAGCGCCACCTCCCCCTCGACGGTGGGCAGGCAGACCGCGGAGGCCGGGTCCTGCGCGAGCACGCCGAGGTGCCGCGACCGCTCGACCACGCAGGTGCGGGCCGTCGCCGTGCCCGCGACGAGCACCTCACCGGTCAGGTCGGCGTGCACCGCGTGCGGCACCACCCCGGTGACGACCTGCAGCACCGTCGACTTGCCGGACCCGGACGGGCCGAGGACGACCACCTCGTCGCCCGGGGCGACCCGCAGCGTCACCCCGCGCAGCGCGGGCTCGGGCCGCCGGGGGAACCGGACGCCCACGTCGCGCAGCACGACGACGTCCTCGCCCCCGTCCGGCGCCGCGGCGGACGGCCTCCTGTCGACGACGACCCCCTCCGGCCGGGCGGGCCGGGCCGCGCTCACCGCAGGCCGCCCGCCCGGCCGATCGCGTAGTTCTCGACGACGCCCGTGCGGACCACGGCGCGCACGAGCACCCGTGCGAGCAGGCCGCCGAGCACCAGGCCGGAGAGCACCTGGAGCCCGAGCCGCAGCGCGAACAGGTCCTGCCCGTACCAGCCGGACCGGAAGGCGCTCCAGAAGAAGACGAGCGCCGCACCCAGGAGGCCGGAGACCGCGAACACGCCCCACCCGAACCGGCGGTACCGGGTGAGCGCGAACGGCAGCTCGCTGCCGGCCCCCTGGAGGACCGCGGCCACGAGGAGCAGCGGCCCCACGGGCGAGCCGAGGAACGCGAACTCGACCACGGCCGCGAGCACCTCCGCGACCACGCCCGCGAACGGTCGCCGCACGATCGCGACCGCGACGGGCGCGACGAGGAGCCAGCCGCCGAGCAGCAGGTGCTGCGCGAGGTCGCCGGCCGGCCCCATGAGCAGCGCCAGCCCGTTCCACGCCTGCACGAGCGCCCAGTAGGCGAAGCCGAAGACGACGCCGAGCACCACGACGAGGACGAGGTCCTTCAGCGCCCAGGCCCGGGTCGGGGCGGGCCCGGCGGCAGCGGACCCGGCCGGGGCCGCGGGCACGGTCGCCCCGCCGGCGGCGCCGTCGCGGCTCACGCGGCGGCCCCGCTCGGGGAGCCGACGGAGACCGTGAGGTGGGTGACGACGTGCGCGACGTGCGCCCCCACCTCGGCCCAGGCGTCGGCCGCGGTGGCCAGCACGTCGGCGAGGTCGCCGGACAGGCGGGTGGCGTAGTGGGCGGCGCCGGTGGCGGTGCCGCGGTCCCGGGCACGGGCGATCGCGCGCTCGATGTGCTCCATGTGGTCGCCGGCGGCGCTGCCCCCGTCCAGCAGCGGGTACAGCGACCACTGCGCGGTGGCGGCGAGCCCCGTCGGCGGCAGCGCGACCGGCTCCGCGGCGGGCAGGCCCGTCACCGCGAGGTCGCAGCCCACCTCGCCGGGGCAGCCGCGCGAGAGCAGGACGTGGGCGACGACGTGCCCGCCGCCCGTCCGGCGCGAGGCGGCCGTGACGACGCCGGCGAGGTAGCCGACGAGACGCCCCTCCGCCGGGGCCTCGCGGGCGCCGACGTAGGTGCTCACGTCGTCGGTCTCCAGGACGAGGCCCTCGGCCAGGCCGGCCGCCTCGGCGTCCGCCAGCGCGCCCAGGACGACGGCGACGAAGTCGTCCGTGTGGGGGTGCAGGCTGAACCGCATCCCGATGCCGAGCGCCTGCGGCGTGGGCTCCGTCGTGCTCGTCGCGGGCATGGTCGTCGTGCTCATGGCGGTCCCTCTCCAGGGCCCGCGGGTGCGTGCGAGACCGGTCGACGCGCACGTCGACCGGTGCCCTGCTCCCTACGCCGGTACGAACCGGATCAGGTGTACGGGTCTGCGGACGGTCCGCACTCTCAGCGCTCCTCAGCGCTCCCCGGGGGTGCGGCCGAACCTAGCGACGGCCCCGGGCGGTGTCCACCGGCGCCACCACCCGTACCGAGCGGTGGACACCCGGCGGCGCCGGGGCGAGCCTGACGGCATGGAGTACCCCACCTCGGCCGCTCCGGCCTGTCCGTCTCCCGCCTGTGCCTGGGCACGATGAACTTCGGGCCCCACACGCCCGAGCCCGACGCGCACGCGATCCTCGACGCCGCCCACGAGCACGGCATCAACTTCGTCGACACGGCCAACCGGTACGGCGGCGAGCTCGGGGCCGGCGCGACGGAGTCCATCCTCGGGCGCTGGTTCGCGCAGGGCGAGGGCCGCCGCGAGCGCACCGTGCTCGCCACGAAGCTCTACGGCGCGATGTCGGAGTGGCCGAACGACGAGAAGCTGTCCGCGCTGAACATCCGCCGCGCGCTCGACGCGAGCCTGCAGCGGCTGCAGACGGACCACGTCGACCTCTACCAGTTCCACCACGTCGACCGGGGCACGCCGTGGGACGAGATCTGGCAGGCGATGGAGGTGGCCGTCGCGCAGGGCAAGGTGCTGTACGCGGGGAGCAGCAACTTCGCCGGCTGGCACCTGGCGACCGCGCAGGAGCACGCCCGCCGTCGGGGCTACACCGGCCTGGTGAGCGAGCAGTCGATCTACAACCTGCTGACGCGCGACATCGAGCTCGAGGTCATCCCGGCCGCGCAGCACAACGGCATCGGGATCATCCCGTGGTCGCCGCTGCAGGGCGGCCTCCTCGGGGGCGTCGTCCGCAAGGAGCGCGACGGGAAGCGGCGCACGGAGGGCCGCGCGAAGGAGGCGCTCGAGCAGCACCGCGGGGCGATCGAGGCCTTCGAGGACCTCGCCGACGAGCTCGGGCAGGAGCCCGGGGACGTCGCGCTCGCGTGGCTGCTGCACCAGCCCGCCGTCACCGCGCCGATCATCGGCCCCCGCACGCGCGAGCAGCTCGACGCGGGCGTCCGCGCGCTCGACGTGACGCTCGACGAGGCCACGCTCGCCCGCCTCGACGAGATCTTCCCGGGCCGCCGTACCGCCCCGGAGGACTACGCCTGGTGACGACCGCCCGCCGGCCCGGGCCCCGACCGGGCCGGGGTCGGCGGGCGCCCGCCCGTCACGACGGCCGCTCCCGGTCCGACGACAGCCCCGCGACGAGGTGGGCGAGCCCGTAGTCGAAGGCCTCCTCCACGCTGCCCCCGAGCCGGAAGGCCCCGGCCAGCTCCATCGTGAGGAACCCGGTCACCCACGCGGTGACGAGCCGGGCCGCGGCGAGCGCGTCGTCGGGGCCGACGAGGGCCTCCGTCGCCCGCAGCACGGGTCCGGCGGCGCGCGCCAGGGCGTCGGGGTCGGCCCCGGCCGACATCGCGAGCCGGAAGCCCGCCGGCCGCTCCTGCGCGAAGGCGCGGAACCCCCGGGCCACGGCCTCGAGCGTCGCCGGGGCCGCGACGAGCCGCGCGGTGAGGTCGTCCACCGTGGCGACGACCACGAGCTCGAGGAGCGCGTCCCGGTCCCGGACCCGCTTGTAGAGGGACGGCGCCTTCACGCCGACGCGTGAGGCGACCGCCTGCATCGTCAGCCCCGCGGGCCCCTCGTGCTCCAGCAGGTCCCTCCCCGCGGCGACGATCGCGTCCAACGAGGTGCGCTCGGGCGTCGGCATCGTGGACTCCCTCTCCGAAGGCTATTGACGTTAGCCATCAAGGCTACGTACCGTAGCCATGTCTACCAGCGCCACCCCCGCCGCACCCGGCGGGGCACCCCCACGAGGAGATCGCCATGGAGCTCGGACCGCACCTGCGCCGCATCGGGAACGACGTCGTCGCCGTGCACCTCGTCGTCACCGACGAGGGCGTCACCGTGATCGACGCCGGGCTGCCCGGGCACTGGCGGGAGCTCGTCGCCGAGCTCGCCGCGGTCGGTCGCACGCCCGACGACGTGCGCGGGGTGGTCCTCACGCACGGCGACTCCGACCACGTGGGCTTCGCCGAGCGCCTGCGCCGCGAGCACGGCGTGCCGATCCACGTGCACGCGGCCGACGCCGACCGCGCCCGGGGCGCGAAGGCACCGGGCACCAGCTGGGGCGCCTGGCGGCCCGGCCCCACCCTGGGCTTCCTGGCCTACTCCGCGCGTCGCGGGGGCCTGCGGCCGTCGCACCCGTCCGAGGTGGTGGAGGTGGCGGACGGGGACGTGCTGGACCTGCCCGGCGCCCCGCGGGTCATCGGCCTGCCCGGCCACTCCCCGGGCAGCATCGCCGTGCACGTGCCCGTCGCCGACGCCGTCTTCGTCGGCGACGCCCTCACGACGCGGCACGTGCTGACGGGCCGCACGGGCCCCGCGCCCGCGCCCTTCACGGACGACGCCGCGGCGGCGCTGCGCTCGCTGGACCGGCTCGCCGACGTCGCCGCCGGCTGGGTGGTCCCGGGGCACGGCGCGCCGTGGCGCGGCACGCCGGCGGCCGCCGCGGAGCTCGTCCGCGCGGCCGCGCGGGAGGCCTCCGCCCTCTGACGCCCGGCCCGCCCCCGGCGGGACGCGCCCCTCGTCGGGCGGTCAGGCCGTCGGCGACGCGTCCCGCCCCGAGGCCGGTCGCGTCGCCGGCCCCGGCCCGGCCACCGGCCCCGACGGGGCGTCCGCGAGGTCCGCCACCGGCGGCCGGGCGCGCGCGAAGGAGCCCGACAGGGACCGGTACTGCGGGCTCGCGAGCGCCAGGACCGTCACCACGAGACCGGCGGCACCCGTGACGACGAACACGAGGGCGATGGCCCGCGCCTGCCCCGTGCCGAACCACGCGCCGATCGCGTCCGCCCCGGCGCCGTCGGTCATGAACGGGACGACGGCGAACTGCGTGAGGGGCCCGACGAGGAACGCCGTCAGGGGCGCGGCCGACTGCTCGACGCTCTGCGCGAAGCCGAACACCCGCCCCTGCCGCTCGTAGGGCACCACGCGCTGCAGCACGGTCTGCTCCGCGGCCTCGGCGAACGGCATGAGGAGCATGAAGACGGCCATCGCGACGGTGAGGGTGACGACGGACGCGGCGAGCGGGAAGAGCATCGTCACCGCCCACGCCCCCACGTTGACGAGCAGCAGCAGGCGCACGGGCCGTGCTCCCAGGCCCAGCCGCGCGACGAGCAGCCCGCCGACGATCATGAGCGCGCTGAGCCCTCCCCAGAGCAGCCCCCACACCTGCACGGACACGAGCGAGAGCCCGTAGGCGTCCATGAGCGCCATGAAGGCGCCGCCGAGGAAGTTGTTGAAGCAGCTGAAGCCGATGAGGGGCACGAGCCCGGGGACGCCGCGCACCAGCCGCCAGGTCCCCCGCAGGTCGACGCCGGCGCCGAGGTCGGGCCCGGGGCCGGGCCCGGGGTCGGGCCCGGCGTCGGGCCCGGCACCGGGGCCACCGCCCGACCTCCCGTCCTCGGCCGCGTGCGGCGGCCGCTCCGGCACGTGCACGCGCGCGAGGTGCGCCACGGACGCGACGAGCACGACGAGCGCGAGCAGCAGGACGGGCAGCATCCCGCCGGCGGCCACGAGCACGCCGCTGAGGACCGACGTGACGAGCATCGAGGTGCCCGTCACCGTCCCGACGAGCCCGTTCGCCCGGTCCCGACGGTCCTCGGGGACGAGCAGCGTCACGAGCGTGGGCAGCGCGATCATCCGCGGGTTGCCGGCGATGACGCCGACCATGAGCAGCACGATGAGGACCCACAGCTCCCAGGAGCCCACGTCCGTGAACGTGCGCGCCGGCGTCACCAGGTACAGCGCCAGGCAGAGCGCGTAGATCGCGGCGGACGCGAGCGCGGAGGCCTGCAGCACCGTCCGCTTGGGGTGGTGGTCGACGAGGCTGCCGAACCAGATGCCGGTGGCGGCCGTGGCGACGAGGAACACCCCGGCCACCGTGCCCGTGGCGAAGACGGAGCGCGTCTCCAGGAACACCCAGAACGTCAGGGCGAACCACACGGTGTAGTTGACGAGCGCGACGACCGCGTTGCTCACGAGGAGGTGGGCGAACACGCGTTGCGTCCCGGTGCGCAGATCGAGCCGGGGGGAGGCGTCCTGGGAGCCGGCCACGGGCGTTCCTCTCGTCGTGCGGGCGCCCCCGGGAGGGGCGGCTCCCCCGTCCTGACCCGGCGCGGCTGCCGGAGTCATCGCCCCGCCGCGACCGCCCCCGGCGGGTGCCCGATATGCGGCTTTCACCCGGAAGAGTGGAACGAGACCTAGATCACATGCGCGCGCACAGGCCCCGCGGCGACCTGCACGTATACGGCACCTGGGGGAACGGCGCCACCGGAAGCAGCGGGTGAAAGTCAAGAGCCAGAGAGTGACGTCCGACATAAGGGGGGACGACGTCTCACCCGGAGGATCCGGCCGAGGCATACCGACCTGGACCCCTGGAGGCTCCTGTGCACCTCCCCCTGGCTCTCGCCCGTACCGCCCGACGTGCCGTCGGCGCCGCGCTGGCCCTCACCGTGGCCACGACCGGCTTCCTCGCCGGCGCCGCACCCGCCTCGGCGAACCCCTCGGAGAGCTCCGCGACGCGGACCCGCTCCGGCGCCTACGTCGGCGCCCGCAACTTCACCGCCCTCGCCGCCTTCGAGTCCATGCGCGGCGCCCGCGCCACGATCGGCTTCGACTTCCTGGACGGCACGAGCTGGACGTCCATGAAGAACCCGTGGGTGATGAACGGCTGGTCCGGCAAGGGCCTCGAGGTCGTCTACTCCGCCCCGATGCTGCCGGCGGACTCCTCCACGACGCTCCAGGCCGGCGCCCGCGGCTCGTACAACGCGCACTGGAAGACGATCGCGCAGAACCTCGTCGCGGCGAAGCAGCCGAACGCCGTCCTGCGCATCGGCTGGGAGATGAACGGGAACTGGTTCCGCTGGTCGGCCATCCCGGACCCGGGCGCCTACGTCGCCTACTGGCGCCAGATCGTCACGACGATGCGCTCGGTCCCCGGGACGAACTTCAGGTTCGAGTGGGCCCCGAACATCGGCCAGGGCAGCAAGACGGGCTTCAACAAGGAGTCCGCGTACCCGGGTGACGCCTACGTCGACCTCGTCGGCATGAGCTTCTACGACCAGCACTGGGGCATGGCGCCGAGCCGCTCCGCCGACCGCTGGCGGGACTTCCTCACGATGTCGGGCGGCCTGCAGTGGGCGGCCGACTTCTCCCGGGCCCACGGCAAGCGCGCCTCGCTCTCCGAGTGGGGCCTGTCCAAGCGGTGCGACGGCCACGGCGGCCTGGACAACCCGCTGTACATCAACAACGTCCTCGCCTTCGCGGACAAGCACGACTTCTACTACGAGAGCTACTACGACTGGAACGTCAGCTCCTGCGAGATCCACAAGGTCACGACCGGCGTCTTCCCGACCGCCCGCGAGGCCTACAAGAAGTGGTTCCAGCCCCGCCCCGTCGTGACCTTCTCCTCCGGGACCCCGACGACGAGCACCGTCCCCGCGGCGGACGCGACCCTCTCGGCCGCCCTCAAGCTCAGCACGAGCTCCTCGCGCTCCAACCCGGTGGCGCTCGCCGGCCGGACCGTGTCCGGCAAGGTGTACCTCTTCGTGACGCCGAGCAGGACGCCCGCGTCGATCTCGTACCACCTGGACGACCCGACGATGTCGAAGGCCCCGCGGACGGTCGAGCGGACGGCGCCCTGGGACTTCCTCGGCGGCTCCACCACGGTCGCCAACCCGTTCGACACGAGCACGCTGGCCGCCGGGTCGCACACCCTGACGATCTCCGTGACGTACACGGACGGCTCGAAGCAGGTCGGCCGCGCGAGCTTCACGCGCTGACCCCTCGCCCGCACCGGCCGACGCCCCGCTCCCCCGCACCGGGGGGCGGGGCGTCGTCGTCTCAGCCGCCCGCCCCCGGAGCCCCACCGGTCGGCGCCGCGCCGGTCAGCGCCGCGAGGCAGCCGACCTCCAGGCGCACCCCGCCCGGGACGTGCAGCACCGTGAGCAGCGTGCGCGTGCACCCGCGGCACCGCACGAGCGCCCCCGCCGCGTCGACCTCGACGACGGCCTGAGCCAGCGGCGCGTGCGCCCCGCACCCGCGGCACTCGGCCACGGCGGTCGTCACCTCCACGGCGAGGACCTCCCCCAGCAGCCCGGCGGCGGCGTTGCCGTCGACGGGCGGCCGCCCCGCCGGTGTCCCCGCCCCGGGCCGGGGCGGGTGCGGGCCCGTCACGACCGCCCCCGCGTCCCGGGCCGTGCGCGTCCCGTGCCCCCCGTGCCTGCTCCGCCTGCCGTGCCCCCCATCAGGACCCCCCGAACCGTTCGGTGCGGATGCGGCCCGGCGGGTGCCCGGCCGCGACGAGCAGCGACGCGGCGGCCTCGACGAACCCCGTCGGCCCGCACACGTACACGGTGGGGCCCGCCTCCGGCGGCAGGGCCGCCGCCGCGAGGCCGGCCGCCGTCAGCCGCCCGGGCGTCCCGGGCCACCCCGGCGGCGCCGCGCGGGTCCACACCCAGTCGAGGCGGAACGCGTCGTCGACGAGCGCCTCCAGCTCGGGCCGGTAGAAGGCGTCCGCCGGGGTCCGCACGGAGCACAGCAGGCGGAACGGCGCCGGGCTGCGGGCCGCGGCGTGCGCGCGGACCATCGCGACGAGCGGCACGACCCCCGACCCGCCGGCGACGAGCTGCACCGGCCCGGGGTCCTCGGGCTGCCAGACGAAGTACCGGCCGAGCGGCCCGCGGACCTCGAGCACGTCACCGGGGCGCACGTCCTGGACGAGGTAGGGCGAGACCTCGCCGTCGGGCACCTCGTCGACCGCCAGCTCGACCCGCTCCCCAGCACCGACGGACGCCACGGAGTACGAGCGCACGGCCTGGTACCCGTCCTCCGCGGTGAGGCGCAGGTCGAGGTGCTGCCCGGCGAGGTTGCCCGGCCACCCGGGCACGTCGAGCACGAGCACCCGCCCCGACGCGGACGCCGGCACCACCTCGGCGACCCGCGCCGCCAGCCAGCCGCTCACGCACGCCCCGCCGGCGGCCGCACCGGCACGGGCACGGGCACGGGCACGGGCAGGGGCACGAACCTCACCAGTACCGCTGCTCGCGCCACGGGTCGCCGTAGAGGTGGTAGCCGTTGCGCTCCCAGAAGCCGGGCTCGTCCGTCTCCGTGAGCACGAGCCCACGGACCCACTTCGCGCTCTTCCAGAAGTACAGGTGCGGCACGAGGAGGCGGGCGGGGCCGCCGTGCTCGTCGGGCAGCGGCGCGCCCTCGAACTCCGTGGCGATCCAGGCCTTCCCGTCGACGAGGTCGGCCAGCGGCACGTTCGTCGTGTACCCGCCGTAGCAGTGCACCGTGGTGAAGGCGGCCGTCGTCTCCACGCCCTCCAGGAGCGTGTCGACCGCGACCCCGCGCCAGCGCGTGCCGAGCTTCGACCAGCGCGTCACGCAGTGGATGTCGGTGCGGACGTCCTCCTGCGGCAGCGCGAGCAGCTCCTCCCAGGACCAGGTGCGCCGGGCGCCGGTCTCCGTCCGGACCTCGAGCTCCCACTCGCCCGCGTGGAGGTGCGGGGTCGGGCCGGCCGACAGCACGGGGAAGTCCGTCGTGAGGTACTGCCCGGGCGGCAGCGCGGGGTCCTGCTCACGGCGGCGGGCTCCGAAGCCCCGGGAGACGACGGCCATCGCGGTCCTCCTCGTCAGGGGTGGTGCAGGGCGTGCGGCAGCGGTGGTGACCGCGTGCGGCGGGCACCTCGGCGCGGTCGCGCCGCTGAGCAGGGCCACTGTGGCGCAGGCACGGGCCGTCGCGCCAGGGGCGGCGGGGGTGCCGCGGGTGCCGCGGCCCGGCCGTTCCGGGCGGGGCCCGGCTGTGGAAAGGTCGGAGATGCCCTCAGCCGCCCCTCCCGGCCGCCCGGACCCGGACGGGGCCCTCCCCCAGGAGGCCCGTGTGACCCGCCCCCGGCCCTTCGCCCAGGTCGACGTCTTCACCTCGACCGCGCTGCTCGGCAACCCCGTCGCCGTGGTCCTCGACGCGGCGGACCTCGACGACGCGTCCATGGCGGCCTTCGCGCGGTGGACGAACCTGTCGGAGACGACGTTCGTGCTGCCGCCGACCGCACCGCGCGCCGACTACCGCCTGCGGATCTTCACGCCCGGCGGCGAGCTGCCGTTCGCCGGGCACCCCACGCTCGGCTCCGCGCACGCGTGGCTCGAGGCCGGCGGCGTGCCGCGGGACGGGGACGCCGTCGTCCAGGAGTGCGCGGCCGGCCTCGTCCCCCTGCGGCGCGACGGCGACGGCCTGGCGTTCCTCGCCCCGCCGCTGCTGCGGGACGGCCCGCTCGACGAGCCGCTCGTGACCCGGGTCGCCGCCGCGCTGGGCCTCGGGCGCGACGAGGTGCTCGACCACCGCTGGGCCGACAACGGACCGGGCTGGGCCGCCGTGCTCCTGGCCTCGGCAGACGCGGTGCTGGCGCTGAGGCCGGACCCGGCGCTCGTCGGGGACCTGCGGATCGGGGTCGTCGGGCCGCTCCCGCCGGGCGGGCACGCCGCCGTCGAGGTGCGCGCGTTCTGCCCGTCGCTGGGCGTGCCCGAGGACCCCGTCACCGGGAGCCTCGACGCCGGGCTGGCGCCGTGGCTCGTCGCGACGGGGGTCGTGCCGCCCGTCTACGTCGCCTCGCAGGGGGCGGCCGTGGGGAGGCGCGGCGCGGTGCGGGTGCGCGTCGAGGACGGCGTGGTCCACGTCGGCGGCACGAGCACGACGTGCATCCGGGGCACCGTCGTGCTGTAGCGCGGCCTCCGGGCGGACCGGGAGGCCGGCCGTCAGGGGTGGTGGGCGGCCTCGTGCGCGCCGTGGCCCACGGGCTCGAGCTGGAACGTGCAGTGGGAGGTGTCGAAGTGCCCGCCGAGGCACTCGGACAGCGCGTCCAGCACCACGCCGCTGCGCCCCTCGACGAGGCACTCCTCGTCCACGACGACGTGCGCCGACAGCGCGGGCACCCCGCTCGTGATGGTCCAGGCGTGCAGGTCGTGCACGTCCAGGACGCCCGGGACGCCGCGGATGTGCTGCCGCACGGCGTCGAGGTCGATCCCGCGGGGTGTCGCCTCCAGCAGCACGTCGAGGGTCTCGCGCAGCAGCGACCAGGCCCGGGGCAGGATGAGCACCCCGATGACGACGGACGCCACGACGTCCGCCCGCGCCCACCCCGTCAGCGCCACGACGGCCCCGGCCACGAGGACCGCGACCGACCCCAGCAGGTCCCCGAGGACCTCGAGGTACGCGCCCCGCAGGTTCAGGCTCTCCGCGCGCCCGCCGTGCAGCAGGCGCAGGGAGACGAGGTTCGCCACCGCCCCGGCACCGGCCGCGGCGAGCATGACGCCCGTGCCGACCGCGGGCGGGTCCGACCAGCGCCGCACCGCCTCGACGACCACCCACACCGCCAGCGCGCCGAGCAGCAGCGCGTTCACCATCGCCGCGAGGACCTCCGCCCGCTGCCAGCCGAAGGTGCGCGTGGTGGTGGCGGGCCGGGCCGCGAGCGCGACGGCGCCCAGCGCGATCGCGATGCCCGCCGCGTCGGTGAGCATGTGGCCCGCGTCGGCGAGCAGCGCCAGCGACCCCGACACGAGGCCGCCGACCACCTGCACGCCGACGACGCCGAGCGTGATCGCCAGGACCGCGACGAGCCGCCGCCGGTGCCGGCCGGTCGCCGTGCCGTGCGCGTGGGAGTGGGTGTGCGCGTGGGGGTGCGGGCGCCCGTCCGCGTGCCCGTGCCCGTGCCCCGCCGACCGCCGCGCCGCCGGGGCGGCCTCCGCGTCGGCCCCCGCCGCGCCCGCGGGTCCGTGCCGGGGCGGGCCGTCGGGGCCGGGGCGGTGGTCGTCGTCGGACGCACCGTTCCCGCGCCCCGGTCGTGGCTCGCCCCCGGGGCGCAGGGGCTCGCAGCCCTCCGCGCGGCCGTCGCCGGGCACGGGCTCCACCACGCCCCCGATGCTAGCCGCGCCGGCCCCGGCGACCGCGACCTGACGCCGGCAGCCGGGTCCCGTCGACGCCGCCGTGGAGGGACGCTGCACCGGCGCGTCGGCACGCCGCCGGCCACCGCCTCGCGACGGCGTGCCGGGGCCACCGCTGCAGCGTCCGTCCGCGGCCTCGGTCCCGGTGCCGGCTGCGGGCACGACAGCGGCCCGGACGGCGCGTCTCGCGTCCGTCCGGGCCGGCCGCCGGCGTCCCGCCCCTGCACGGGATCCGGCCGCACCCGGTGGGACCGCCGCAGCACCGGCGGGCCCCGGTGCCGGCGGACGCGGGCGGCGTCCCTCCCGCCGCGGGCGTCCGGGCCCGGCGCGGGCACGTCCTGCGACCGTAGGCACCGCCGGTGAGCACGCGACGGCCGCCCGGCGTCCGGTGGGCGTCCGCCCGGCGACGGTCGGGTGAACGCGGCGGCCCCCGCTCGTCAGCCGCGCGCGTCCCCGCCGGTCCCCGCCCGCCAGCCACGCTCGTCGTTGACGTAGGAGTACGCGAGCCCGACGAGCAGCCCCCCGCCGACGAAGTTGCCGAGCAGCGCCAGCGCCACGTTCCCCGCGGCCAGGGCGGGGTCCACGCCCTCCCGCAGCCCCACCACGGCGAACAGCACGGTGTTCGCCACGGAGTGCTCGAGCCCGAGGAAGGCGAAGACGAACACGGAGGTGATCATCACGAGGCACTTCGTCAGGGTGTCGGCGATGAGCCCGTTGTAGACGAGGAGCATCGCCACGTTGATGCAGAAGTTGCACAGGACGGCACGCACGAACAGGTCGCCCCAGCCGGCCGCGCCGTCGGCGACGTAGGCCGTCTTGTGCTCGACGGCCGCGACCATCTCGGCCATGACCGCGCCCTCCGTGAGCGTGGAGAACCGCAGCAGCACGGCGACGACGAGCCCGCCGAGCAGGTTGCCGAGGTAGCACAGCCCCAGCAGCCGCAGCGCGCGGCCCCACCCGGTGCGCCGGTGGTAGGCACCCACCGTCACGATCATTATGTTCGAGGTGAGCAGCTCGGACTTCGTGTAGTAGATGAAGACGAGCGCCCAGCCGAACGAGACGGCCCCGACGAGGCGGCCGATCGTGCGCAGCGTGACGCCGTCGCCGAGGGCGACCGCGTCGAAGGCCGCCACCACCGCGTAGTGCGTGACGTAGAAGAGCCCGATGAGGAAGCCGGCCATCGCGGCGCGCTGGACGAACCGCCGCGCCAGCCGGCTGGACATCGTCGTCTTCGTCTCCAGCGCGTCGAGCACCGTGGAGACGAAGACCCGGCCGGGGAACAGGCCGGCCGACGGGTCGGCGGAGGGGCGGGCGTCGCTCACGGGCACCACCGTGGCACGGGCCGACGCCGGGTGTCTGCCGCCGGCCGCGGCGTCCGTCATGCGCCACCGGTGCGCGATGTCACCCGGCTGCCCGAGAACCTCACCCGAACGGGTTCATCCGTGCCCGGCTGGTGCCGATCTATCCTCCAGGTCCAACCCGGTCGCGGTCCTCGGTCTCGCGGCGTCGTGCGGTGGCAAGCCGTGCACCCACGTCCCGCCGGGAGTCCCCTGTGTCCCTCGACGTCGTCTCCGTCGACGCGCCCGTCGTCCCCGCCCCCGCGCCCCACGCGGCGCCGGTGGCGGACCCCTTCGCGACGCCCTCGCTGCGCGCCCTCGTCGGCGCCCCCGACCCCCTGCCCCTGCCGGCGGCGAGCTGGGGGGCCGCCGAGGCGCTGCTCGCCCTCGACGAGGCGCGTCTCGCCCTCGACCTGCACCTGCCCGACCCCCAGGTCGTGTCGGCGCTCACCACCGTCGTGCTGCGGGCCGGCGCGTACGCCGTGAAGGTCTTCGCCCCGGGCACGGACCCCGGGCACGTCGCCCGCGTCGCCGACGCGCTGGCCGGCTCGCGCACGGCGGTGCTGCCCGTGGCCGCGCCGGTCGTCACCTCGTGGGGCGTCGTCAGCGTGCAGCCGTGGCTCGTCGCGACGGGGACGGCGGACTGGGCCGCCACCGGCCGTCTCCTGCGCCGCTTCCACGCCGCGCACGCGCACGCCGACCTGCCGACGTGGGTGCCGCTGCGTCGCCTGGAGCCGCAGCTCGCGGGCCTGCCGGAGGGCGCCGCCGACGTGCTGCTCGCGGCGCGCGACACGCTGCTCGACGAGCTGTCGACGCTGCACCTGCCGCTCGGCGTCGGGGCCGTCCACGGCGACGTCTCGCCGATGAACGTGCTGCGCCACGGCCGCCGGCACCTGCTCATCGACCTCGACTTCGCCGCCCGCGGGCCGCGCGAGTACGACCTGTCGAGCGCCGCCCGCCGCGCCGACGCCGGCGAGATCGACCCGGTGACCTACCTCGACTTCTGCCGCGCGTACGGCCACGACGTGCGCGCGTGGGAGGGGCGGGTCGTGCTCGACCGGATCGCGCTCCTCGGGGGCGTCGCGTTCCGGCTCTGGGACGACCGCCGCCAGGGCCGCGACCTCGGCTGGCTCGCCCCCGCGGTCGCCGACTGGCGCACGCCGCTCTGACGGCCCCGGCGGCGGGACCGGCGCGGCCGGGGTCCGGCCGGGGTTCAGCCGGGCGTGCCCGCGGCCCGCACCGGGCGGGGCACGACGCCGCCCGGGGCGGGCAGGCCGCGCAGCCATGCGGCGAAGGCCGCGTTGTTCACCGTGCCCTCACGGCGCTCCTGCACGTGGCGCAGCGCCTCGGCGCCGCTGAGCCCGAGGAGCTCCCGCACGACGAGGCTCACGAGCAGCCCCGAGCGGTTGCGGCCGAAGGTGCAGTGCACGAGCACCACGTGCCCGTCGTCGACGAGCCCGGCGACGAGCGCCGCGAGCCGCAGGGTGAGCCCCGTGTCCGGCAGGTCGTCGCCGTCCACGAGCGGCGACTTGAGGTAGAGCAGCCCGTCCGTGGCGCCCGCCGGCGGGTGCGCGTCGGCGTCGGCGACGTCCACGACGGCCGTGATGCCGAGGGCACGGGCGGCGTCGAAGTCGACGGGGCACCCGCCGTGCCAGAGGCGGCCCGGCACCATGTGCGTCGGCGGGTCCGCCGGGCGCACCCCGGGGAGCGTCACGGCCTCCGTCGTGAGGGAGCCGTGGGCGGTCGCGTCGTCGACGGTGCTGGTCACCCCGCCGACGCTAGTCGCGTGCGCGCGCCCCGGCACCCCGCTCGCCACGGCGTCCCCGTCGTCAGGCGTCGACCGTCTCCCGCTGCGGCCCGGGGGCGTCGGCCGGCGGCCCCGGCGGCGTCCGGGGACCCCGCCGGCGCAGGGCGCGCGCCACCGCGACCACGCCGACCGCGACGAGCGCCACGGCACCGGCCCACGGCAGCAGCACGCCGAGGACGACGAGCGCGACCTCCACCACACGTCCGAGCGCCGCCCAGCCCGTGCCGACCCCGTCGGCGAAGGTGGCGGGGCCGGTCGCAGCCGGGACCTCCCCGGGTGCGGACACCGTCACCGTGAGGGTCGACAGGGCGACCTCCTCCGCCAGCCGCGCGCGCTGCGCCTCCAGGCTCTCGAGCTCGGACTGCCGCTCCGTGAGCGCCCGCTCGGCCTCGACGAGGTCCGACGAGGTGCTCGCCCGGGCCAGCAGGTCCTCCATCCGCGCCACGGACAGCCGCAGGGCGCGGGCGCGGGCGTCGAGGTCCTGCGCCGTCCCCGTGACGTCGCGTGCCGCGACCGTCTGCTCCGTCACCTCGCCCAGCCGCTCCAGGCCGTCGAGCGCGTCGGTCAGCCGGTCGGCGGGCACGCGCACGACGAGGGACGCCGACCCCGGGCCGGCGCCCTCGCCCCCGCCGGCGACGACGTGCCGGTCGTCGACCCGCCCGCCGAGCCCCTCGACGAGCACGACGACCCCGTCCGCCGCCGCGGCGGGGTCCTGGGCCGTGAGCCAGGCCTGCCCCGTCTGCACCACCTGCCGGTCGGCGTCCGCGACTGCCGCGGCCCCGCCGTCCGTCCCCGGGGCGACGTCGGCGGCCTCGCCCCCGCCCTCGGGTCCCGCGGCGGCGTCCTCCGCGGCCTGCGACCCGCCGGAGCCGTCCCCCTGCCCGGCCGTGCAGCCCGCGAGCAGCAGCGCGACCACGCCGAGCGCGAGCCCGCCCCGTCGCACCGCACGTCGCACGGCCCGCCCCGCGGACGGGCGCACGGGCAGCGGGCCGGGGACGAGCACGGCACGGGACGCAGGACCGGACGCAGGACCGGACGCAGGACCGGGTGCGGCGTCCCCGGCGACGCGGCGGGGCAGGGGGTCGGGGCTGGGCACCTCGAGGGTCGTCATACCCGTCGACCGTAGGGTCGCCGCCCGCCGCCCGGGACCGCCGTGACGCACTCGTGACACCCTCGTGGCCGGATCGGTCCCGGTCGCGGGGGGTGCCGGCCGCGCGTAGGGTCGGGGTCCCAGCACGGCCACCCCCGGGCGGGACCGGCCCCCCGGGACGAGAGGAGGGACGGACCCATGGCATCGATCGGCAAGCTGCTCAAGAGCGGCGTCGCGCTCCAGGCCGCCCGCATCATCCAGCGCGAGATGGCCAAGCCCCAGAACCAGGCCAAGGCCAAGCAGCTGCTCGGCCGCGTGACGAAGCGCGGTCGCTGACACCGCTGCGCACACGACCCGCACCACCACGCACGACCACGGAGGGCACCATGAGCGGCACGCAGCCCACCCCCGGACCCGGCCCGGCCCCGGCCGGTCCCCCGACGAACGTCCCGGACGGCACCGGTCCCCAGGACACGGGCCCCGGACCGGACGAGTCCCAGCTCGAGCCCGGCGTCCGCCCGGCCGGGCCGGACGAGGACGACACGGTCCGCTGACTCTCCCCGGGCCGCGTGGCGGCCCGGCAGCACCGGCGAGGGCCGGCACCCACGGGTGCCGGCCCTCTGTCGTCGACCGGTCCCGCGAGGGACGCGGCTCAGGGCCGTCCCCCGCCGTCCTCCGCCGTCCTCCGCCGTCCTCCGCCGTCCTCTACGGTGTCGGGCGTGGACGCGCCCGCCGCCCCTGCCGAGGCCCGACCGGTCGACCTGGACCGGCACGTGTACGGCGACCGGGACGCCCCGCTCACGCTCGTCGAGTACGGCGACCTGGAGTGCCCCTACTGCGCGGCCGCCGCCCCGGTCCTCCGCGAGCTCGTCGACACCTCGCGCGGCGGGCTGCGTCTGGTGTGGCGGCACTTCCCGCTGTTCACCCGGCACCCCTTCGCGCTCACCGCCGCGCTCGCGGCGGAGGCGGCCGGCGAGCGGTTCTGGGAGCTGCAGGAGGTCCTCCTGCGCCACCAGGACCGTCTGACCGACGCCGACCTCGACGCCCACGGCGCGCGCCTGGGGCTCACCGGGCTCACCGGCGCCGCCGTCCAGCACCACCGCGCGGACGTCGAGGCCGACTACCGCTCCGGCGTCGCCGCCGGGGTGCGGGGCACGCCGACGCTCCTCGTCGACGGGCACCGCTACACCGGTCCCCTCGAGCTGCACGCCCTGCGCACGGCCCTCGGCCTGCCGACCTGACCCGCCGCCGTCCCTCGGCCGCCGGACCCGCTACGCGTCGACGAGCGAGGGGTCGCGCCACGGGCCCGTCGGCAGCTCGGGCGGCGCCTCGGCCTCGTCGACGGAGCACAGCGGGGACCGTTCGCCGAGGAACCGCAGGACGAGCGACCCGAGCACGGCCGCCAGCAACGAGCCGACCAGCACCCCGATCTTCGCCTCGTCGCGCAGCGCCAGGTCCTCGAAGGCGAGGTCGGTGATGAACAGGGAGATCGTGAAGCCGATCCCCGCGAGCATCGCGCCCCCGACGAGGTGCCCGTACCGCACCCGCCCCGGCAGCCGCCCCATCCCCGTGCGCAGCGCGACGCCGGCCGCGACGGAGATGCCCACCGCGTTGCCGACGACGAGCGCCAGCACGACCCCCAGCGTCACGGACGACCCCGCCGCACGCCGCAGGGTCTCGGGGTCCAGGAGCACGCCGGCGTTGGCGAGGCCGAAGACCGGGACGACGACGTAGGCGCTGACCGGGTGCAGCGCGGCCTGGAGCCGGTCGTTCGCCGGCACCGCCGCCCGGGCGGCGGACGTCGCCAGCCGCGCCCGCCGGGGGTCCGCCCGCTCGACGAGCGCCCGCCCGAACGCGCGGAACCGGTCGCCCTGCGCGGGGTCGACCCGGGCCGCCGGCACGAGCACCCCGACGAGGACGCCGGCGAGGGTGGGGTGCACCCCGGAGGCGAGGACGGCGCACCACAGCGCCAGGCCCACGAGCACGTAGGGCGGCAGCTGCCACACCCGCGCCCAGCGCAGCGCGCCGAGCACGACGACGAGCAGCGCGGAGACGACGAGCGCCGGCACGGACACGCGCTCGGTGTAGAAGACGGCCATCACGGTCACGGCGCCGATGTCGTCCACGATCGCGAGCGTGAGGAGGAACAGGCGCAGCTGGTCCGGGCACCGCGGCCCGAAGAGGGCCAGCACCCCGACGAGGAAGGCCGTGTCCGTCGACATGGGGATGCCCCACCCGACCGCCTCGGGGCCCGAGGGGTTGACCAGCAGGTAGAGCAGGGCGGGCAGCGCGAGCCCGCCGAGGGCGCCGAGGGCCGGGACCACGACGGCCCGGGGGTCCCGCAGCTCCCCGACGCTGACCTCGCGGCTGATCTCGAGCCCGACGGCGAGGAAGAACAGCGCCATGAGCCCGTCGTTCACCCAGTGCCGCAGGTCGAGCGCCAGCTCGTCCGACCCGAGCCGCAGGCCCGCCTCGACGTGCCAGAACGCCTCGTACGTCCCGCCCGGGAGGTTGGCCCACACGAGGGCGACGAGGGTCGCACCGAGCAGCAGGGACGCGCCGCCCGCCTCCGTCGCGAGGAACCGGCGCACGGGCTGGGCCGTGTAGGGCACCGGGAGGCGGACACGGGGCGCCGGGCCGGGTCGGACGGGCAGGGGGCGCACGGTGGTCACGACAGGACAAGTACCCGCTCCGGCGCCGGATTCCCAGGGGTGTCCACGTCACGCCGGCCCTGCGCCGACCCGACCGGGACCCGCCCACTAGGCTCCTCGCGCACGCGGGCGCGCCGCCCGACCTCCCCCGCCGACGCAGGAGCCCGCCAGCCGTGAGCACGCCCGTGAGCACCGACCCGCAGCCCGCCTGGACCGACGCCGAGGGCGCCGGGCGGGCCGCCGACCTGTTCCGGGCGACGTACGGCACCGAGCCCGACGGCGTCTGGGCCTCGCCCGGCCGCGTCAACCTCATCGGTGAGCACGTGGACTACAACGCCGGCCTCTGCCTGCCGATCGCGCTCCCGCACCGCACCTTCGTCGCGCTGGCGCGCCGGGAGGACGAGGACGTGCGGCTCGTCAGCGACCTCGCGCCCGAGGACGTGTGGTCCGGCGCCCGGGGCGCCATCGCCCCCGGCGCGGTGCGGGGCTGGGTCGCCTACGCGGGCGGACCGGCCTGGGCGCTGGCGCAGGAGGGGCACGCGCTCGGCGGCTTCGACGCCGCGGTCGCCTCCTGCGTGCCGCTCGGGGCCGGCCTGTCCTCGTCGGCCGCCATCGAGTGCGCGGTCGCGCTCGCGCTCGACGAGACGTTCGGCCTCGGTCTCGGGGGCGACGACGCGGGCCGCTCCCGCCTCGTCCAGGCCTGCATCCGCACGGAGAACGAGGTCGCGGGCGCGAACACCGGCGGCCTGGACCAGGCCGCGTCGCTGCGGTCGCACGCCGGGCACGCGCTGCTCCTCGACACCCGCGACGGCTCCGTCGAGCAGGTCCCCTTCGACCTCGAGAGCGCCGGTCTGGAGCTGCTCGTCATCGACACGCGCGCGCCGCACTCCCTCAACGACGGCCAGTACGCCGAGCGGCGCGCGACCTGCGAGGCCGCCGCCGCGACGCTCGGCGTCACGAGCCTGCGGGAGGTCGACGACCTCGCCACGGCGCTCGAGGCCCTCGACGACGAGGTGGTGCGCCGCCGGGTCCGCCACGTCGTCACGGAGATCGCCCGCGTCGAGGACTTCACCGCGCTCGTGCGCGAGGGCCGGGTCCGCGACGTCGGGCACCTCATGGACGCCTCGCACGAGTCGCTCCGCGTGGACTACGAGGTCACCTGCCCCGAGCTCGACGTCGCGGTCGAGGCGGCCCGTGCCGCGGGCGCCCTGGGCGCCCGCATGACCGGCGGCGGCTTCGGCGGCTCGGCGATCGCCCTCGTCGAGGCCGGCTCCGCCCCCACGGTGTCCGCCGCCGTGGCGGAGGCGTTCGCGGCCCACGGCTTCGCGGCGCCCGCGTTCCTCGTCGCCGTCGCCGGCCCCGCGGGCGCGCGCGTCCGCTGACCGGGCGGGCGGGGCGGACCCCGCCCCCGCCCCTACGATCGGCCCCATGAGCGACACCGGACTCCGGCTGGCCCGGGACAAGATGCGGGCGGCGGGCGTGGCGCCCACCGCGATCGAGGTCTTCTCCCACTACTACCGCGAGCTCGAGGCGGGGGCCACGGGCCTCATCCGCGAGAGCACCATCGAGCCCCTCCTGGACCCCCCGCGCCTCGCGGACGTGCAGGTCGACGAGGCGGCCGCCCACGAGGCCCTGGCCCGCACCGCGGTCCTCAAGCTCAACGGCGGCCTCGGCACCTCGATGGGCATGGACAAGGCCAAGTCGCTGCTCCCCGTGCGCGACGGCCGCTCGTTCCTCGACCTCATCGTCGAGCAGGTGCAGCACGTGCGGCGCACCCACGGCGTCCGCCTGCCCCTCGTCCTCATGAACTCGTTCCGCACCCGGGAGGACACGCTCGCCGCGCTCGCGCGCCACGAGGACCTCGCGGTCGACGACCTGCCGCTGGACTTCCTGCAGAACCAGGAGCCCAAGCTCCTCACGTCCGACCTCACGCCGGTGTCGTGGCCCGCCGACCCCACGCTCGAGTGGTGCCCGCCCGGCCACGGCGACCTCTACACCGCGCTGCTGGCCTCCGGCGTGCTGCGGAAGCTGCTCGACGCCGGGTTCCGGTACGCCAGCGTGTCGAACTCCGACAACCTCGGCGCCGCGCCGGACCCGACGATCGCCGGCTGGTTCGCCGCGTCGGGCGCCCCCTACGCCGCCGAGCTGTGCCGCCGCACCGCCGCCGACCGCAAGGGCGGGCACCTCGCCGTCCGGAAGGCCGACGGCCGGCTCATCCTCCGCGACACGGCGCAGACGGCCGACGAGGAGATGGACTTCTTCACCGACGAGCACCGCCACCCGTTCTTCCACACGAACAACCTGTGGTTCGACCTCGAGCAGATCGCGGCGGCGCTCGAGAGCCGTGGCGCGGTGCTGGGCCTGCCGCTCATCCGCAACACGAAGACCGTCGACCCCACCGACGCCGACTCCCCGGAGGTGTTCCAGGTCGAGACCGCCATGGGGGCCGCGATCGAGGTCTTCGAGGGCTCCACCGCGATCGTCGTCGGCCGCGAGCGCTTCCTGCCCGTCAAGACGACGAACGACCTGCTGCTCGTCCGCTCCGACGCGTACCGGCTGACGGAGGCCCGGACGCTGCGGCTCGCCGTGGAGAAGGCCCCGCTCGTCGACCTCGACAAGGTCTACAAGACGGTCGGCCGCTTCGACCAGCGCTTCCCCGCCGGCCCGCCCTCGCTGCGGGAGGCGACGTCCCTCACCGTCCGCGGCGACTGGACGTTCGAGGCCGGGGTGGTCGCGCGCGGCGACGCCACGGTCCGCGCCGAGGGCTCCCCCGGCACGGTCGCGGCCGGCACGACGATCGGCGGCTGAGCCCCGGCACCCGGCGCGCGGTCGGCGGCGGTCGGCCCTCCCCCCAGGCGGGACGGCCGACCGCCGTGTCGTTTTCCTGCCAGCACCGCCCCTCGCGCGGGGCGAGGATGGGCCCGTGCTCACCGACCACGCCGCCCGCGAGGCCGTCGCCAGCCGGGACCCCCGGTTCGACGGCCGCTTCGTGCACGCGGTCACGTCGACGGGCATCTACTGCCGCCCGTCGTGCCCCGCGCGCACCCCGCGGCCGGAGCACTCGCGCTTCTTCCCCAGCGCCGCCGCCGCCCAGGGCGCCGGGTTCCGCGCGTGCAAGCGCTGCCGCCCCGACGCCGCCCCGGGCTCCCCCGAGTGGGACGTGCGCACGGACACGGTCGCGCGGGCGGTGCGGCTCGTCGCGGACGGCGTCGTCGACCGCGACGGCGTCCCCGCGCTCGCGACCGCCCTGGGCTACAGCGTCCGGCAGCTCGAGCGGCTGCTGCGCGCCGAGCTCGGGGCCGGGCCGCTGGCGCTCGCCCAGGCGCAGCGCGCCCAGACCGCGCGGACGCTCGTCGAGTCCAGCGACCTGCCGATGGCCGACGTCGCGTTCGCGGCCGGCTTCTCCTCGGTACGGTCGTTCAACGAGGTCCTCCAGGCCACGTACGGGACCACGCCGACCGCGCTGCGCGCCGCCGCGCGGACCGGGACGGGCGCCGCACCGGGCGCGGGACCGTCCCCGGCGCGCGCCGCCGCCCCGGGTGACCGCCCCGCCGGCCCGGCGACCGGCGGGGCCGGCGGCACCGGCGGCACCGGCGCCCGCACCGCCACGCTCGCGCTCCGCCTGGCGTTCCGCGCCCCGCTCGAGCCGTCGAACCTGCTCGGCCACCTCGTCGCGACCGCCGTCCCCGGCGTGGAGGAGTACCGCGACGGCGCCTACCGCTCCACGGTCCGGCTGCCGCACGCCTGGGGCGTCGTCGCGGTGCACGCCCCCGCCGACGACCACGTGCCCGTGACGCTCCACCTCGCCGACGTGCGCGACCTGCCGGCGGCCGTCCGGCGCACCCGTCGCCTGCTCGACCTCGACGCGGACCCCGTCGCCGTCGACGAGGCGCTGGCCCGCGACCCGCACCTGCGGCCCCTCGTCGAGGCCGTGCCCGGCCGGCGCGTGCCGCACCACCTCGACCCGGAGCAGATGGCGCTGCGCGCGGTGCTCGGGCAGCAGGTCTCGACCGCCGCGGCCCGCACGCACGCCGCCCGCCTCGTCGCCGCGCTCGGGACGCCGGTCGCCGACCCCGCCGGCGGACTCACGCACCTGTTCCCCTCGGCTGCCGAGCTCGCCGCCCGTCCCGACGAGGCCGCCGGCGTCCTGCGCGTCCCCGCCAGCCGGCAGCGGACCTTCGCCGGTCTCGCCGCCGCCCTCGCCGACGGCCGCGTGGTCCTCGACGCCGGCGCCGACCGCCGCGCCGCCGAGGCCGCCCTGACCGCGCTGCCCGGCATCGGCCCCTGGACGGTCGGCACCATCGCGATGCGCGCCCTCGGCGACCCCGACGCGTTCCTCGTCGGCGACCTCGGCGTCCGCGCCTCCGCCCGGCTCCTCGGCCTGCCCGACGCGCCGCGCGCCCTCGAGCGGGCCGCCGCGGCCTGGGCCCCCTGGCGCGCCTACGCCGTCCAGCACCTCTGGGCGCTGTCCCCGCACGCCGTCAACGCGCTCCCGGGGCAGGTCGCCCCGCCGTCCGGCTTCGTCCCCGCCCACCCGTCAGACCGAGAGGACCCGGTGCCCGCATGAGCCACCTCGTCGTCGACTCCCCCGTCGGCCCGCTCACCCTCGTCGCCGGCGACGAGGGGCCCACCGCCGGGCACCTCGTCGGCGTCTACATGGTCGACCACCGCCCGGCCCCGGACCGCACCCGCTTCGGCACCCGGCTCGCCGGCCCCGGCACGGGCTCCGTCCTCGACGAGGCCGCCCGCCAGCTCGACGCGTGGTTCGCCGGCCGCCGCCGGGACTTCGACCTGCCGACCGCCGCCGCCGGCACGGACTTCCAGCGCGAGGTGTGGGCCGGGCTGGCGCAGATCCCCTACGGCACGACGTGGTCCTACGGCCGCCTCGCCACGCACATCGGGCGGCCCGCCGCCGTCCGCGCCGTCGGCATGGCCAACGGCCGGAACCCGCTGAGCATCGTCGTGCCGTGCCACCGCGTCGTCGGCTCCGACGGCTCGCTCACGGGCTACGCCGGCGGCCCGGGCCGCAAGCGGCACCTCCTCGACCTCGAGGCGGGCCGCGCCACCCTCGTCCCGGCCGGCTGACCGGCCCACCTCCGCCGGCGGCCTCGGGTGGAGACGTCGGCGTCGCACTCCGCCGTCGGCGTCGCACCTGCAGGTGCCCCTCCGACGGCGAAGTGCGACGCCGACCGGCGGACCGGTCGTCGCCGCCGACCCGACCGGCCGCGCCGGCGGGGTGGGACGGGCACGACGACGGCCGCCGCGCCCGGGGGACGCGACGGCCGTGACGTGCGGCCCGCGGGCCGGGGTGCTCAGCGCATCGTCGCCAGCATCGGGCACTCGAAGGGCCCGCGGGCGGCCAGGCCGACCCGGTTGAGGTAGGCGACGACGATCGCGTAGGACCGCACGAGGCTCGTCTCCGTGTACGGGACGCCCTCGCGGGCGCAGTGCTCGCGCACGAGCCGGCGCGCGGCGGCGAGGTGCGGGCGCGGCATGCTCGGGAAGAGGTGGTGCTCGACCTGGTGGTTGAGGCCGCCCATGAGGGTGCTCATCCAGACGCCGCCGCGGATGTTGCGCGAGGTGAGGACCTGCTTGCGCAGGAAGTCGAGGGAGACGCCGGCCGGCACGAGCGGCATGCCCTTGTGGTTCGGCGCGAAGGACGCGCCCATGTACACGCCGAACACGGCGAGCTGCACGCCGAGGAAGGCGGCGGCCAGGCCGAGCGGCAGCGCCCAGACGATCACGGCGAGGTAGGCGGCGATCCGCACGACGAGGACCGTGAGCTCGATCGTCCGGTCCTTGCTCTTCGGCGCCGACAGCAGGCTCCGCAGCGACACGGCGTGGAGGTTCAGGCCCTCGAGCGTCAGCAGCGGGAAGAACGCCCACCCCTGGACGCGCGTCAGGACGCGCAGCGGCCCGCGGCGTGCGCCGGCGTCGGCCTCGAGGAACGACACCGTGTCCTGCTCGATGTCCGGGTCGCGGCCCACCTGGTTCGGGTTGGCGTGGTGGCGGTTGTGCTTCGTCATCCACCAGGAGTGGCTGATCCCGACGACGCCGTTGGCCAGCACCCGGCCGAGCCGGTCGTTGCCCTTGCCGGAGGCGAGCACCTGGCGGTGCGAGGCCTCGTGGGCGACGAAGGCGAACTGCGTGAGCACGAGCCCCAGACCCCCGGCGACGAGGAGCTGGAACCACGAGTCGCCCAGGAGCACGAAGGCCGTCACCAGCCCGCCGAGCAGGAGCGTCAGCACCGCGAGCAGCCCGCCGTAGAACCCGTAGGCGCGCCGCAGCAGGCCGGCCTCGCGGACCGCCTGCGACAGGGCGCTGTAGGAGCCGACCGCGGCGGTGCGGCCGGACCCCTCGCGACGGGGACGCGTCGGACGGACGCCGGTGGCGTCCGGGGCGACGGCGGGGACGGGTGCGGACACGGCCAAGGGAGGCCCTCCCGGTCTCGGGGCGACTTCCCAGCCTGGGTCTCGAGCGGGTGCTCGAACGAACGGATGCCCCGAGGTTACGGCACCGTAGGTTGCGGCACCATCGCTCGGACGAGGGCAGGATGGCGCGGGTGACCGTCCTCGACAGCGCCCCGGCCCTGCGCCGCCACCGCTGCGCCCTCTTCGTCGACTTCGACAACGTCTACCTCGGCCTGCAGCGCCTCGACCCGCGCGCGGCCGAGGCCTTCGCCTCCCACCCCGGCGACTGGCTCGCCCAGCTCGGGCAGGGCACGGACGCCGACGGCGACTACGAGCGCCGCTTCCTCGTCCGTGCCTGCTACCTCAACCCGTCCGCGTTCTCGCAGTTCCGGCCCAACTTCACGCGGGCCGGGTTCTCCGTGGTCGACTGCCCGTCGCTCACCCAGCAGGGCAAGAGCAGCGCCGACATCAACCTCGTCCTCGACGCCGTCGACGCGCTCGACGCGCCGACCCGGTACGACGAGTTCGTCATCCTCTCCGCCGACGCCGACTTCACCCCGCTCGCCCTGCGGTGCCGCGCGGCCGACCGCCGCGTGACCATCGTCACCGCCGGCCCGGCCGCGAGCGCCTACCGCGCGGTGGCCGACACCGTCGTGACGGCGGACGAGTTCGTCGAGCTCGTGCAGCCGCCCGAGCCGGAGGTGCCGGTCCTCACGACGGCGCCGGCCGCGTCCACGGGGTCCGCGGCGCCCGGCACGGCCCCCGCGTCCAACGGCTCCGGCTCCGGCTCCGGCTCCGGCTCCGGCCGCTCCCGCGGCGGCCGCCGCGGTGGCGGCACGACGGGCCCCGCCCCCGAGGCCGTCGTGGGCACCGGCACGGTCCCCGGTGCCGGGACCGACGCCGCCCCGGCCGCCGCACCGGCAGCCCCCGCCCCCGGGGCCGCCGCTCCCGCCGCCGCGGCCGTCCCCTCCCCGGCCCGTCGCGCGGTGCTGCGCCTCGTCCGGCAGGCCGACCGGCCGCTGAACGGCGGCAACGTCGCGCAGGCCGCCGCGGCCGCGGACCCCTCGCTCGCCGCGGACTGGGGCGGCACGGGCAGCTTCCTCGGGTGGCTGCACGCGGCCGTCCCCGAGCTGTCCGGCGCCGCCGGGTTCGTCTGGGACCCGCGCCGCTTCAGCGAGGCGGACCTGCCCGGCGCCGCGCCCGTGGACCTGCCGCCGCTGCAGCGCCAGGTCGTCGAGGTCACGGACATCCCGAACCTCGCCCCCGACCGGTACCGCTCGCTCCTGCAGGCGCTGGCCGACGACGTCGCCCACGCGCCCTTCGAGCGGGCCGAGACCGCGCGCCGCGTCCGCGACGCCTGCCAGGCCGCCGGCCAGTCCATCGGCCGCGGCTCCGTGAACGCCGTGGTGTCCGGCCTCCTCTACGCGGGGCTCGACCTCGCGGCCCGGCCGGGCGTCGACCGGATCGCCCGCACCTGGGCGGACCACGTCGTCGGGCTGTGCCAGGGCGCCCGGATGGAGCTGCGCGGGCCGGACGCGGAGGCGATCCGCACCTGGGTGAGCGGCGGCCTCGTGCCCCGCGGCGCCTGACCCCGGCGCGGGCGTCGACCAGGACGGCCCGAGACCCGTTCGTGATCGACCGGTTACGCTCCGGTAAACACGACGTGGTGGGGTAGCGCACGCGCCCGTCCCGGGCGCGTCCAGGCCTGCGCCCGGACGGGGCAGGCCCCCGCCGCGCGCACCCGCAGGAAACAGGAAGAGGTGGCGGATGGCATCCGCGAACAGGCGCCGACGTGCAGGGGCGCTCACGGCAGGGGCCGCGGCCCTCACGCTCGGCCTCGCCGCGTGCGGCGGCGGGGACGACGGCGGGTCCGGCACGGACGGCGGCGCCGAGGGCGGCGGCAGCGGCAGCAGCCTCACCATCGGCACCACGGACAAGATCACGACGATCGACCCGGCCGGCTCGTACGACAACGGCTCCTTCGCCGTGATGAACCAGGTCTACCCGTTCCTCATGAACACCCCGCTGGGCTCCCCGGACGTCGAGCCGGACATCGCCGAGCAGGCGGAGTTCACGAGCCCGACGGAGTACACGGTCACCCTCAAGCCGGGGCTGACCTTCGCCAACGGCAACGAGCTGACCTCCTCGGACGTGAAGTTCACGTTCGACCGGCAGCTCGCGATCTTCGCCTCGGGCGCCGACGGCGGCAACGGCCCCGGCTCGCTGCTGTACAACCTCGAGAGCGTCGCGGCGCCGGACGACACGACGGTCGTGTTCACGCTCAAGAGCGAGAACGACCAGGTCTTCCCCCAGATCCTGTCGAGCCCCGCGGGCCCCATCGTCGACGAGGACGTCTTCGCCGCCGACGCGCTGACCCCGGACGCGGACATCGTCGCGGGCGAGCCCTTCGCCGGGCCGTACACGATCGCGGACTACACCCAGAACGAGCTCGTCTCGTACGCGGCGAACGACGCGTACCAGGGCCTGCTGGGCGCGCCGAAGACGGAGACCGTCGACGTCGCCTACTACGCGGAGTCCTCGAACCTCAAGCTCGACGTCCAGGAGGGCAACGTCGACGTGGCGTACCGCTCCCTGTCGAGCACGGACGTGGCGGACCTGCGCGAGGACGACGGCGTGCAGGTCGTCGACGGCCCCGGTGGCGAGATCCGCTACATCGTCTTCAACTTCGACACGCAGCCCTACGGCGGCACCACGCCCGAGGCCGACCCGGCCAAGGCGCTCGCCGTCCGGCAGGCCGTCGCGGACCTCGTCGACCGCCAGGCGCTGTCCGAGCAGGTGTACCAGGGCACGTTCACGCCCCTGTACTCCTACGTCCCCGAGGGCCTGACGGGCGCCACCACGGCGCTCCAGGGCCTCTACGGCGACGGCCAGGGCGCGCCCGACGCCGACCGCGCCGCCGAGCGCCTGTCCGCGGCCGGCGTCGAGACGCCCGTCGCGCTCAACCTGCAGTACTCGCCGGACCACTACGGCCCGTCCTCGGCCGACGAGTACGCGCTCGTGAAGGACCAGCTCGAGGAGAGCGGCCTGTTCACGGTGAACCTGCAGAGCACGGAGTGGGTGCAGTACTCCAAGGACCGCACCTCGGACGTGTACCCGGCCTACCAGCTCGGCTGGTTCCCGGACTACTCGGACGCCGACAACTACCTCACGCCGTTCTTCCTGCTGGAGAACTTCCTGGGGAACCACTACGAGAACCAGCAGGTCAACGACCTGATCCTGGAGCAGGCGACGACGGCCGACGAGGCCGAGCGCACCGCCGTGATCGAGCGGATCCAGGAGCTCGTGGCGGCCGACCTGTCGACCGTTCCGCTCCTGCAGGGCGCGCAGGTCGCCGTCGTGGGGCCGGACGTCGAGGGCGCGCAGGACACGCTCGACGCGTCCTTCAAGTTCCGCTACGGGGCGCTCTCCAAGGGCTGACCCGCCGCACCGGCGCCACCCGGCGCCGGGCACCGCACCAGGACCGGGGCGGTCCCCTCCACGAGGGGACCGCCCCGGTCACGCCGGGAGCCGTGGGCCGACCCGCGGCCCGGACCTGCCGAGGAGCCATGACGACGACCACCGACCGGACGCCCGCGCCGGCGCCCGACCCCCGCGCCGCCGGCGGCGCCGAGCCCGCCGCGACGGGCACCCGCCGCACGCGCCGCACCCCCGGCGGCGGCCTGGGCCGCTACCTGCTGGTGCGGTTCCTCCTCATCTTCCCCACGATCTTCATCCTCGTGACCGCGGTGTTCGTGCTCATGCGCGCCACGGGCGACCCCATCACCGCCGCCCAGGGCGGCCGGCTCCCCCCGGCCCAGCTCGCGGAGCGCATCGCGCAGGCGGGCTACGACCGGCCGATCCTCGTGCAGTACGGCGACTACCTCGGCGGCATCCTGCGCGGCGACTTCGGCACGACGATCTCCGACCGTCGCCCGGTCACGGAGGTCCTCACGACCTACGGCGCCGCCACGCTCGAGCTGTCCGTGTACGCGCTGCTCGTGGCCTTCCTCGTCGGTATCCCGCTCGGGCGGGTCGCCGCCGCCCGCCGCGACCGGCCGACGGACGCCTCCCTGCGGGTGCTCGCGATCCTCGCCTACGCCACGCCCGTGTTCTTCGCGGGCCTGCTGCTCAAGCTCGTCTTCGCCGTGGGCCTGGGCTGGCTGCCCGTCGCCGGGCGCGCCACGACGACCTCGACCCTGGTGATGAAGCGCGAGGGGGCGGGCACGGGCCTGTTCCTCGTCGACGCGATCAGCACGGGTGACGGGGAGGTCGTCCGCGACGTGCTCGAGCACGCCGTGCTGCCGGCGCTGGCGCTCGGGCTCCTCACGGCCGGGGTGTTCCTGCGCCTCGTGCGCACGAACGTCATCGCGACCCTCGGCACGGGCTACGTCGAGGCGGCGCGCTCGCGCGGCGTGGGCGAGGGCCGCCTGCTGCGCACCCACGCCTGGCGCCCCGCGCTCGTGCCGATCATCACCGTCATCGGCCTGCAGATCGCCCTGCTGCTCGGCGGCGCCGTCCTCACCGAGACGACCTTCGAGTGGAAGGGCCTGGGCTTCCAGCTCGTGCAGTACCTGCTCGCGCGCGACTTCGTGGCCGTCCAGGGGCTCGTCGCCCTGCTCGCGGTCATCGTCGCCGTCACCAACTTCGTCGTCGACGTGGTCGCCGCCCTCGTCGACCCGCGCGTCCGGTACTGACCGGCGCCCAGGAGGACCACCCCATGACCGTCTCCATCCCCGGCGCCCCGCCCGGACTGCCCGGCGACGACGCGCCCGGCCTGCCCGACCTGACGCCCCCCGCGCCCCACGCCCCCCGCTGGCAGCGGCTGCCCGTCGTGCACCAGCTGCGCGCGAGCGTCGGCCTGCAGCGCGGCATGCTCGTCACGGGCCTCGTCCTCACGGGCCTGTTCCTGCTCACCGCCCTGCTCGCGCCGCTGCTCGCCCCGTACGGGTACAGCCAGCTCCGCACGGGCGACGTGGCGTTCGGCGCGCAGCAGCCGCCGTCCGCCGAGCACCTGCTCGGCACCACCGTCGGCGGCTACGACGTGCTCTCCCGCGTCGTGTGGGGCACACGCACCGCGTTCCTCGTCATCGTCGTGGCGCTCGTGCTGTCGCTCTTCGTCGGCGTGCTGCTCGGCCTCGTGTCGGGCTACCTCGGCGGCGCGCTGGACCGCGTGCTCGTCGTCGTCGCCGACGCGATCTACGCCTTCCCCTCGCTGCTGCTCGCGATCGTCGCCGCGATCGTCATCTCCGGCGGCCAGTCCGACCTGTGGGGCGGGGTGCTCGCCGCGGCGGTGTCCATCACCGTGGTGTTCGTCCCGCAGTACTTCCGCGTCGTGCGCGCCGAGGTCGTCCGCGTGAAGTCCGAGGCGTTCGTCGAGTCCGCGCGCGTCATCGGCGCGGGCCCGGTCCGGATCATGACGCGGCACGTGCTGCGCAACTCCACCCGCACGCTGCCGCTCATCATCACGCTGAACGCCTCCGAGGCGATCCTCACCCTCGCCGGCCTGGGCTTCCTCGGCTTCGGCATCGAGCCGTCCGAGGCGGCCGAGTGGGGCTACGACCTGCAGCAGTCCATCCCCGACGTCACGAGCGGGATCTGGTGGACGTCGATCTTCCCCGGCGTCGCGATCGTGCTCACCGTCCTGGGCATGACCCTCGTCGGCGAGTCGCTCAACGACCTGGCCGACCCCCGCCTGCGCACCCGCCGCCGCGCGGGCGGCCGCCGCCGGCGCGGTGCGGGCAGCACGACGACCAGCACCACGACGAGCACGACGACGAGCACGACGACGAGCACGACGACGAGCACGACGACGAGCACCGGCGCGACCGGCGCGACGCGCACGACCGACGGAGGTGCCGCATGAGCGCGACCGAGGCCCCGACGAGCGCGGCGGGCGGCGCGCGCCCCGCGGACGGCCCTCCGGTCGTCGACGTGCGCGACCTGCGGGTGACGTTCGCGACGGACGGCGGCGACGTCCAGGCCGTCCGCGGGGTCGACCTCCAGGTCCGCGCCGGCGAGGTGCTGGCCGTCGTGGGCGAGTCGGGCTCGGGCAAGACGGTCACGGCGCGCTCGATCCTGCAGCTCCTGCCCGGGACGGCGACGACGACGGGCGCCGTCCTGCTCGGCCGCAAGGACGGGTCGACGACGACGGACGTCGTGACCGTCCGCGGCGCGCGCCTGCGCGAGGTCCGAGGCCGCGACGCGGCGATGGTGTTCCAGGAGCCCTCGTCGGTCCTCAACCCGGTCTTCCCCGTCGGCTGGCAGATCGCCGAGGGGCTGCGGGCCCACGGCCGCCTCTCGCGGGCGCAGGCCCGGGCGGCGGCGGTCGACGCCCTGCGCCGGGTCGGCATCCCCGACCCCGAGCACCGCGTCGACCACTACCCGCACCAGTTCTCCGGCGGGCAGAAGCAGCGCATCGTCATCGCGCAGGCCCTCGTGCTCGACCCCGGCGTCATCATCGCGGACGAGCCGACCACGGCCCTCGACGTCACCGTCCAGGCCGAGATCCTCGACCTGCTCCGCCGCTGCCGGGACGAGTTCGGCGCCGCCGTCGTGCTCATCACGCACAACATGGGTGTCGTCGCCGACCTGGCGGACCGCGTGGCGGTGATGTACGCCGGCGAGGTCGTCGAGCAGGCGGACGTCCGCACCCTCTTCACGGCGGCGCAGCACCCGTACACGCGGGCCCTGCTCGAGGCCGTGCCCCGGGTGGGCGGCACCCGCCTGCGGCAGCCCGTCACGACGGCCCCCCGCCCGCCGGCGCCGGCGCCCGCGCCCGGCACGGCGACGCCCGACGGCACCGCGACGCCCGACCGCGCCGCGGGCACCCGCCCGGAGGCCGTCGTCGCCGCGCGTGACCTGCGCATCACCTACCCCGGCCGCTTCCGCACCCCGGGCTTCACCGCGGTGAACGGCGTCGACCTGACGATCCGTCCGGGCGAGGTCCTCGGCCTCGTCGGGGAGTCCGGCTCGGGCAAGACGACGATCGGCCGCGCCATCGCCGGCCTCACGGCCGTCACCGGCGGCTCGCTGCAGGTGCTCGGCACCGAGATGCGCGGGGTGCGCGAGCGCCGCCTGCGTCCCGTCCGCCGCCGCATCGGGTTCGTCTTCCAGGACCCGGCGACGAGCTTCAACCCGCTGCTCACCATCGCCCAGTGCGTGGCGGAGCCCCTCGTCGTGCACGGCCGCGCGCGGGACCTCGCCGGGGCGCGGGCGCGGGTCGACGAGCTGCTCGACGCCGTCCAGCTGCCCACGGCCTTCGGCGACCGGTTCCCCCACGAGCTGTCCGGCGGGCAGCGGCAGCGGGCGAGCCTGGCCCGGGCGCTGGCGCTGGACCCCGAGCTCCTCGTCGCCGACGAGCCGACCTCCGCCCTCGACGTGTCCGTCCAGGCGCGCGTGCTCGACCTGTTCGCCCGCCTCCAGCGCGAGCTGGGGTTCGCGTGCCTGTTCATCAGCCACGACCTCGCCGTCGTCGACCTGCTCGCGGACCGCATCGCGGTGCTGCACCGGGGCCGGCTCGTCGAGGAGGGGACGGGCGACGAGGTGCTGGGCGCGCCGAAGGACCCCTACACGCAGCGCCTCCTGGCGTCCCTGCCCGTGCCGGACCCCGTCGAGCAGGCGGCCCGCCGCGAGGCCTGGCGCGCGCTGGCGGCGACGCAGGCCTGACCACGGTGGAGGGCACCGCCCGGCCGGGCGGTGCCCTCCGTCGCCGTGACCGGTCCGACGTCAGGGCTCGAGGGCGAAGCGGTTCGTCGCGCCGATGATGTCGAGGACGTGCAGGAGGGCGGCGGGCGCGCGGCGCACGCGGACGGGGCCGCCGCCGACGTGCTCGCGCAGGCGCAGGAGGAACGACACCCCCACGGAGTCGATGTACGACAGGGCGCCGGCGTCGACGAGCACGCCGTGGGCGCCCGAGCGCGCGACGCTCTCGACGACCTCGTCCATGACGGGCCGCAGGCTCGCGTCGATCTCGCCCGCGAGGGTCACGACGAGGCCGTCGGGGCCCTCGTCGGCGCGGATGGAGGGCGAGCGGTGCCCCTCGGGCACGGCGCCGGGGGCGCCGGTCAGGTCGGTCATGCGGGTCCTCCCCCGTCGCTCCCCACGGCGAGGAGCAGCATCGTCACCAGGGCCCCGGCGACGAGGTTGAGCCACAGGAACGTGCGCCACCCCGCGTGCGCACGCTCGCAGTCCTCGTCGCGGACGCCCAGGAAGCGGGCCGTGCTGGCGGCGTACGCCAGCGGCACCGCGGCGGCCAGGGTGGCCGGCCACGGCAGCACGAGGAGCACGGCCGCCGCGAGCACGTAGGCCGCGGTCGCGCCCACCACGGTCGTCCGCGCCCCGAGGACGGTGGCCACGGAGGCGATCCCGCCCTGCCGGTCGGCGCGCACGTCCTGCACGGCGCCGAACGCGTGCGAGGCCATCCCCCACAGCACGAACGCCACGAGCACGGGCCAGGTCGACGCCGCCGCGAGGTCCGCCCCGACGAGCACCAGCGCGTAGAGCAGGGGCCCGACGAAGTGCATCGCGCTCGTGGCGGAGTCCAGGACGGGGCGCTCCTTGAACCGCAGGCGCGGGGCGGAGTACGCCACGACGAGCGCCAGGACCAGGGCGAGGGTCGCGTCGGCGGCCCACGACCCGACCGCGAGCAGGTACGCGACGAACGGCAGCACCGTGACGGCGCAGGCGAGCAGGATCCGCCGGTGCACCGCCCGCGCCCGCGAGGGGTCGACCAGCCCGCCCTCGATCCCGCCCTTGCGCGGGTTCGCCAGGTCCGAGGCGTAGTCGAAGACGTCGTTCACGCCGTACATGAGCAGGTTGTACGGGACGAGGAAGAACAGCGTCCCGACGACGAGCGTGGCGTCGACCCGGCCACCCGTCGCCATGAGGTACCCGGCGGCGAACGGGAAGGCCGTGTTCACCCAGGAGAAGGGCCGCGACGCGGCGAGGACCTCGCGCACGGCCGTCGCCGGCGCCCGCGTCCCCGGGGCCGCGGCCACGCTCACGCGCCGACCGCCTGGCGCTGCCACTCCCCCCGCGGCAGCGCCGCCGCGAGGTAGCCGGGGCGCAGCGGGGCGGGCAGGGGGCGCGCGGAGGTCTCGCCGAGCAGCCGCTTCACGACGAGCTCCGCGCTGATGAGGCACATCGGCAGACCCACGCCCGGCACGGTACCGCCGCCGACGTGCAGCAGCCCGTCCACGTGCGCCGAGGCGTTGCCCGGACGGAACAGCGCCGACTGCCGCAGCGTGTGCTCCATGCCCAGGGCCGTCCCGCGCCAGGCGGACAGGTCCCGGGCGAAGTCCGCCGGCGTCACGACGCGCCGCGTCACCACCCGCGCGCGCAGGTCCGGCACCCCCGCCCACGACCCGACCTGGTCCAGGTACCGGTCGGCGGCCGTCTCGAGGGCGGCGCGCGAGGCCGCGTCGGCCCCCAGCGAGGGGTCGGCCGGGAACGGCACGAGGACGAAGACGTTCTCGTGGCCCTCCGGCGCCGCGGAGGGGTCCGTGGCGGTGGTCCGGGAGACGTAGACGGAGGCCGGCTCGGGCAGCCGCAGCCCGGCGACCGCCGAGGCCCGGTCCCGGCCGAGCACGGCCTCGAAGTTGTCCGGCCAGTCCCGCGTGAACAGCAGGGTGTGGTGCGCCAGCTCGGGCAGCGCCCCCCGCACGCCGGCCATGACGAGCAGCGCCGAGACGCCCGGCCCGCGCTCGTCCCAGGCCGCCGCGGGCAGGTCGGCGTGCCGCTCCTCGAGCAGGGCCGTCTCCGCGTGGTGGCGGTCGGTGGCGGCGACGACGACGTCCGCCTCCAGCAGCTCCCCGCCGCGCAGGCGCACGCCCCGCACCCGGCCCGTGCGGCGCGGGCGGCGCAGGGAGGGCAGCGCGTCGTCGACCTCGATGCCCTCGACCTCCGTGGACGTCCGCACGTCGACGCCCTCGCGGCGGGCGAGCGCCGACAGCGCCGCCATGACCGTGTACATGCCGCCCCGCGGGTAGCGGACGCCGTCGGCGAGGTCGAGGTGGCTCATGAGCGTGTAGAGCGCCGGGAGCCGGTACGGCGAGGAGCCGAGGAACACGCCGTGGTAGCCGAGCACCTGCCGCAGCACGGGGTGCTGGACGGTGGCGGCGATGCGGTCCGCCATCGTCGTGGTGAGCAGCGGCCCGAGGGTGCGCAGCTGGCGCAGCACGCCGGCGTCCAGGGCCCGGTCCGGCCGGGCGAAGGTCGTGTAGAGGAAGTGGTCCAGCGCGGTGCGGTAGGCGTGCGAGGAGGCCGTGACGTAGCGGCGGACCGCCTCCCCCGCCCCCGGCTCCATCGCCTCGAACGTCGCGAGGTTGCGCTCGAGGTCGGCGACCACGTCGAAGCCCTCCGACGGCGCCCCCGGCACCTCCGGCTCGGGCAGCACGCGGTAGGCCGGGTCGAGGAGCTCGAGGTCGACGTGGTCCTCGAGGCGCTCGCCGAGCAGCGCGAAGGCGTGCTCGAAGACCTCGGGCATGAAGTACCACGAGGGCCCCGTGTCGAACCGGAAGCCGTCGAGCTCGAGCTCCCCCATGCGGCCGCCCAGGCGCTCGTGGCGCTCGACGAGGGTCACCCGCGCCCCGCCCCGGGCCAGGAGCGCCGCCGTGGTGACCCCGCCGATCCCGCCGCCGACGACGACGACCCGTCCTGCCCTGCTCACCGTGCGGTCACCGTGCGGCCTCCTGGTCGGCGCCCGCCGGGGCGCCCTGCGTGGTCGTGGTCGTGGGGGTGCTCGGCGTGGTGCTCGCCGGGGTGCTCGTGGGGGTGCTCGTCGCGCCGGCGGGGCCGGCCGTGCCGGGCGGCACGGGCGCCGTGCGGGGCGACGGCGACGGCGTCGGGGCCGCCCGCCGCCGGTCCTCCGCGAGCGTCGCCGCGACCGCGCGGGCCACGACGAGGAGCTTCTCCGGGTCCGGCACCCGCACACGGCGTCGCGCCAGCGTGGCGGGCGGCGTCCGCCGGATGCGCACGAGCAGCCGGTCGTACAGAGCGAGCGTCGCGGCGACCGCGCACCGTGCCCGCAGGGGCAGGGCGGGCATCGCGGCCCGCGCCCGCGCCACGTCCGTGCCGATCTCGTCGAGCACGTCGGCGAGCTGCGCCGCGGTGAGCGACCGGGGGTCGAGGCCGGGGAAGTACGCCCGCCCGAGGTCCCCGGAGTCGGCCCCGAGGTCGCGCAGGAAGTTGATCTTCTGGAACGCGGCCCCGAGCGCCCGGGCGCCGGCGAGGGTCTCCGCGTCCGGCTCCCCCGCGCCCTCGGCCGCGAGGAAGACCCGCAGGCACATGACGCCGACGACCTCCGCCGAGCCGTAGACGTACCGCTCGTAGCTGGCGCGGTCGTGCTCGGCCACGGACAGGTCCGCCCGCATGGAGGCGAAGAACGGGTCGAGCTCGTCGCGGCCGATGCCCGTGCGGCGGGCGGTCCGGGCGAAGGCGTGCACGACGAGGTTCGTCGAGAAGCCGGTCGTCAGCGCGCGGCGGGTCTGCTCCTCGAGCTCGTCCAGCTCCGTGGCGGCGACGGGCCCGCGGTAGGTGTCGACGACCTCGTCGGCGAGCCGCACGAGCGCGTACACGGCCTCGATGTCCGCCCGGCCCCGGGCGCCGAGGAGCCGCGTGCCGAGCCCGAAGGAGGTGGAGTACGCCCCGAGCACCGCCCGGCTGGTGCGGGCGGCGGTGCGGTCGTAGAGCTCGAGGCCGTCGGCCTCCCCGCGGTCAGCCACGGCCCGCGTCCCGGCCCGCGAGGTCGTCGACCACCCCGGCGAGGTAGTCGGCCAGGGGCTGCGGCAGCACCGCGCGGGCCACGTCGCGGGCGCGGCCGGCCAGCGTGCGCGCCAGGCCCAGCGTGCCCTCCCGGGCACCCGTGCGCACGAGCACGTCCCGGACGGCCGCGGCGTCGACCTCGTCGAGGTCGGCGCGCCCCACGTGCCGCTCCAGCAGGGCGCGGTCCTGCGGGCCGGCGGCCGCCCAGGCGGTGCGCAGGAGCTCCGTGCGCTTGCCCTCGCGCAGGTCGGACAGCACGGACTTGCCCGTGGCGGCGGGGTCCCCGAAGACGCCGAGGTCGTCGTCGACGAGCTGGAACGCGACCCCCATGGCCTCGCCGACGGCGCGCAGCCCGGCGAGCACCTCCGGCCCGGCCCCCGCGAGGACGCCCCCGGCCTCCAGCGGGACGCCGCACGTGTAGACGGCGGTCTTCAGGTGGGCGACGGCGAGGGTGTCGACGTCGAGCACCGGCCGCAGGGCGCCGCGGACGTCGAGCAGCTCGCCCGCCACGGTGGTCCGCACGCCCTCCGCGAGCCGCTGCACGAGGGCCAGGCGGACGAGGGGCTCGACGGGCGCGACGGCGAGCAGCGCGAAGGCCTCCGCCAGGGCGAGGTCGCCCGCCAGCAGCCCGGCGGCGCGCACCTGGTCCTCGAGGCGGTCGCCGACGGGCGGCACCGCCGCCGCGCCGGCGCCCGACCCCCCCGATACCAGCCGGGCACGCGTGGCGCCGGCGACGTTGGGGCGGCCGCGGCGCACCTCGTCGTGGTCGAGCAGGTCGTCGTGGACGACCATCGCGGTGTGGAGGACCTCCTGGGCCGCCGCGACGTGGGCGACGGCGGGCAGGTCCGTCCCGCCCAGCCCGAGGTACGCCGCGACCGTGAGGTGCGGGCGCAGCATCTTGCCGCCCACCTGCCGGCCGAGGTCGCGCCAGAGGTCGGCGTAGTCGGCGGAGGTGGCGGCGGCCTCGCCGACGCGCAGCGCCGTGACGCCGCGCAGCACCGTCTCCGTGGCGGCGAGCCCCTCGCCGACGTGGGCGGCCAGGGCCGCGAGGGCGGCCTCGTCGGCGGCCGGGGCGGACCGGACCGGCGCCACGCCCCTCGGGCGGACGGCGTCGTCCGTGGCGTGCGGGTCCATCCGGCACCTCCCGTCGAGATCCTCAGCCTACTGAGCATCTGCCCACGAGGCGCCACACCGGCACGGGCGGACGCAGGACGGGGGTCGCCACCGCGACGCGCTGCACGGTCGTGTCCGCGACACCCTCCCGCACCCGGCGCCCGTCCGCGCGCCCTTCTCCCCGGCGGCCCCTCAGGGCGCTCCCAGGACGGTGCTGTCGACAGGACCCTCGCGACGCCGGCGCCCCGCCCGGCACCGGGCCCGCCGCCACTAGGCTCACGGCCGTGACGTGGATGGTGACGGGCGGGGCGGGGTACATCGGGGCGCACGTGGTGCGGGCGTTCGGGGCGGTGGGGCTGCCGACCGTCGTGCTGGACGACCTGTCGAGCGGGCACCGGGAGTTCGTCCCCGCGGACGTGCCGCTCGTCGAGGGCTCGATCCTCGACGGGGCGCTCGTCGGGCGGACGCTGGCCGAGCACGGCGTCGTCGGCGTCGTGCACCTCGCGGGGTTCAAGTACGCCGGCGTGTCCGTGCAGCGGCCGCTGCACACGTACGAGCAGAACGTCACCGGCACCGCGACGCTGCTGGCGGCGATGGCCGAGCACGACGTGCGCAGCATCGTGTTCTCCTCCTCCGCCGCGGTCTACGGGACCCCGGACGTGGACCTGGTCACGGAGGCGACGCCCACCGCGCCCGAGTCGCCCTACGGGGAGTCCAAGCTCATCGGCGAGTGGCTGCTGCGGGACCAGGCGACCGCCACGGGGACGCTGCGGCACACCTCGCTGCGGTACTTCAACGTCGTCGGCTCGGGCACCCCGGACCTCACCGACACGAGCCCCCACAACCTGTTCCCGCTCGTCCTGGACGCGCTCGTCGCGGGCCGGACGCCGCGGGTCAACGGCACGGACTACCCGACGCCCGACGGGTCGTGCGTGCGGGACTACATCCACGTCGCGGACCTCGCGGAGTCGCACGTCGCCGCCGCCCAGGCGCTGGCCGCGGGCCGCGACCTCGAGCGGGTCTACAACCTCGGCTCGGGCGAGGGCGTCTCCGTGCGGCAGATCATGACGGCGATGGCGGCGGGCACGGGCCTCCCGTTCACCCCCGAGGTGGGGCCGCGCCGCCCGGGCGACCCCGCGCGGATCGTCGCCTCGGGCGAGCTCGCGCGCCGGGACCTGCGCTGGGAGATGCGGCACACCCTCGACGACATGGTCGTCAGCGCCTGGGAGGCACGGCAGGCGTTCGAGGCCCGCCGCGGGGCGCAGGGCTAGACGTCGCCGCCCCCCGTGGCCCGGCCGGCCACCGGCAGGGCCTGGAGCTCGGGCAGGCGCTCGGCGAAGGCCTCCGCGGTGCGCTCGTCGCCCGCGTAGACGCCCTCGGCCCGCGGCCAGTGCAGCACGACGTCCGTGAACCCCAGCGCCGCGGCCCGCTCGACGCCCTCCACCGCCAGCGTCAGGCTGCTCAGCGCGAACCGGGGCGCGCCGTCGAGGCTGAGGACCCGCCGCAGGGGCCGGGTGCGGCCCGCCTCCCGCTCCGCGGCGTCCACCCGGTGGGCCAGCTCGGCCAGGCCCTGCCACCAGCGCTCCTGGGCGGCGTCGTCCGACCCGGCCGGCGGGAGCCCGTCGGGGCCGGCGGCGTCGAGCGCGACGGACGGCCCGAAGGTGACCCAGCCGTCGCCGAGACGGGCCGCGAGCGCCATGGCGCGGGGGCCGTTCGCCGCGACGAGGAACGGCACCCGCGGCCGGGCGATCGTCCCGGGGTGCATGCGGGCGCCGTGCGCCTCGTAGTGCTCGCCCGCGTGCTCGGTGACGGGCTGGGTGAGCAGCCGGTCGAGCACCCCGACGAACTCCTCGAAGCGGCGGGTGCGCGCCGCCCGCGCCGGCGCGGGGCCGAGGACCCGGGCGTCGAACCCCTCGCCGCCGGCGCCGACGCCGAGCAGGAACCGGCCGCCGGAGACGTCGTCGAGCCCGAGCACGTCCTTGGCGAACGGGACGGGGTGGCGGAAGTTCGGGGACGCGACGAAGGTGCCGAGCCCGATGCGGCCCGTCACCGCGGCCGCGGCCGCGAGCAGCGGCACCGTGGCGAACCAGGGCTCGTCGGCCAGGGTCCGCCACGCCAGGTGGTCGTACGTCCAGGCGTGGTCGAAGCCCGCCTCCTCCAGCCGCTGCCAGCGTCCCCGGGCCTGCGCCCAGCGCTCCTGCGGCAGCAGCACCATCCCCATGGCGACCATGCCCCGACCCTAGGTGCCGGCCCGCATTGACAGCGCGGGAACGCTCCCACACGCTCGTCGGGCGGGCCCGGCGACGACGCGGGGGCCCGAGGACCGACCCGACCACGACGAGGTGGAGGACGACCGTGACGCGAGTGAGAGCGCTCCCGGGACGCGGCAGGACGGGGCGACGGGGGTGGGTGGCGGGCCTGCTGGCCGCGGGCCTCCTGCTGGCCGCCGCGGCCCCGGCCGCCGCCGAGGACGTGCTGGACCCCGGCACGGACCTGTCCGTGGACCCGGCGAGCACGACCCTCGAGGCCGCCGCCTCCCTCACGGGCCAGGCGCGGGCGGACGCGGAGCTCCTCGCGTCCTTCCCGACGGCGACCTGGTTCACCGACGGCAGCCCCGGCCAGGTGAAGAACGAGGTGCGGACCGTCGTCGCCGACGCCGCCCGGCGCGGCGAGGTCCCCGTGCTCGTCGCGTACAACCTGCCGTACCGCGACTGCGCCCAGTACTCCGCGGGCGGGGCCAGGGGCGTCGACCAGTACAAGGCCTGGGTCCGCCAGCTGGCGCACGGCATCGGCGACCGGGAGGCCGTCGTCGTCCTCGAGCCCGACGGGCTGGGGATCATCCCCTGGTACACGACCCTCGACGGGCAGACGGAGTGGTGCCGGCCGTCGACCGTGGACGCGGCGACGGCGGCCGACCAGCGGTTCGAGATGCTCGGGTACGCCGTGGACGTGCTGGGCGCCAACGCGCGCACGGCCGTCTACCTCGACGCCACGCACAGCGGCTGGCTCTCGGTGGAGGAGGCGACGAGCCGCCTCCTGCGGGCGGGCGTGGAGCGCGCCGACGGGTTCTTCCTCAACGTCTCGAACTACGAGTACACGCAGAACAACGTCGCGTACGGCACGTGGGTCTCCTCGTGCCTGGCCTACGTCACGCAGGTCGCGCCCGGCGGCTACGGCGAGTGCGGCGACCAGTTCTGGAGCGGCGGCCCGGCCAACGGCTGGACGGGCGTGGCCCTGTCCTCGGCCGGCCGCTGGAGCGACACCGCCGCCGACCCGGCGCTGAGCACGGCAGGGCTGACCTCCCGCTACGCGGCCCTGCTCGGCGACGTCGAGCCCACCACGCACTTCGTCGTGGACACGAGCCGCAACGGCCGCGGCCCGTGGGTCCCGGACCAGGTGCTGCCCGACCCCGAGGTGTGGTGCAACCCGCCGGACCGCGGCCTGGGCGACCGCCCGACGACGAGCACGGGCCACGCGCTGGTCGACGCCTTCCTCTGGATCAAGGTGCCCGGGGAGTCGGACGGCCGGTGCCTGCGCGGCACCGCCGGGCCGCAGGACCCGGTGCGCGGCATCGTCGACCCGGCCGCGGGGCGGTGGTTCCCGCAGCAGGCGCGCGAGCTGGTCGCGCTCGCCGTGCCGGCGCTGTGACACCGGGGGACGGCGGTGCCGGCCGGCACCGCCGTCCCCCGGCCGTCCGGCCCTGCGCGCGGCGCGGTTGCCGCCCCGACCTGCAGGACTAGGTTCGCCGCATGGCCGTCGTCCACCGCATCGTCGAGAGCCCCGCCGCCGCCGTGCTGGAGGTGCTCGCGGACGGCTGGACCTACGCGAGCTGGGTCGTCGGCGCGTCCCGCATCGAGGGGGTCGACCCGAGCTGGCCCGAGCCCGGGTCGCGGCTCGCGCACTCCGTGGGCCCCTGGCCCCTGCGCATCGACGACGTCACCGTCTCCCGCGGGTGGCGCCCGGACCAGGGCGTCGTGCTGCAGGCCAAGGGCTGGCCGCTGGGCGAGGCGCGGGTCGTCGTCACCGTGGAGCCCCTCGGCGAGGGCCGCTGCCGCGTGACGATGGAGGAGGACGCCACGGACGGGCCCGGGCTGCTCGTGCCGGGCCCGCTGCGCCAGGCCGTCCTGCGGTTCCGCAACGTGGAGTCCCTGCGCCGCCTCGCCCTGCTCGCCGAGCGGCCGACGCCCGAGCAGGGCCGCGGGGGCGACCCGGAGGACTGAGCGCGAGGCGCTCGCGCCGGCAGCCCTCAGCGCGCCTCGTCGCGGAGCACGCGGCCCCATACGGACTGCACGACCCGGGCACGGGCGGACCCGAGCGCGCCGGACTCCTTCAGCGCCACCCGGGCGGCGTTCCACCCCGGGGCGCCGTGGACGCCGCCGCCGGGGTGGGCCGAGGCGCTCGCCAGGTACAGGCCGCGCACGGGCGTCTCGGGGCGCCCGAGCCCGACCGTGGGCCGGAAGACGAGCTGCTGGTGCAGGTTGGCGGTGCCGCCGTTGATCGAGCCGTGGTGCAGGTTGGCGTCCGCGGCCATGAGGTCGTCGGGCGTCTGGCGGTGCCGGGCCAGGACCGTGTCCCGGAAGCCGGGCGCGGTGCGCTCGATCGCCTCCTCGACGCGGCGCTCCTCGTCGGCGGCGGTCGCCTCGTCCCACGTCATCCCGTGGGGCAGGTGCGTGTAGGCCCACACGGACTCGGTGCCGGCGGGGCTGCGCGTGGGGTCCGCGGTGGTCATCTGCCCGACGAGCAGGAACGGGTGCTCCGGGACGCGGCCCGTCGACAGGTCCGCCGCGACGTCGACGAACCCGTCGAGGTCGACCCCCAGGTGCACGGTGCCGGCGCCGCGCGCGTCCGGCGAGCGCCACGGGATCGGGCGGTCCAGCGCCCAGTTCATCTTGAAGGTCGGGTGGTCCCACTGGAACCGCGCGACGTCGCGCAGGAGGCGCTCGGGCAGGTGCCGGGCGTCGACGAGGCCCCCGTACAGCGCGGGCGCGGTGACGTCCGCGAGGACCGCGCGCCGGACCGCGACGCGCTCGCCCCCGGCGGTCCGCACCGCCACCGCACGGCCGTCCCGCACCTCCACCGACGTCACGCGCTCGCCCGTGCGCACCTCCCCGGTCCCCGCGGCCACCCGGCGGGCCAGCGCCTGCGCCAGCTCCCCCGCGCCGCCCTGCGGGACGGGGAAGCCCACGTCCTGCCCGAGCATCGCCAGCAGCCACCCGAAGAGCCCGCTGCCGGCCGCGTCCGGGGGGATGTCGGCGTGCATCGCGTTGCCCGCCAGCAGGAGGCCGCCGCCCTCGCCCCGGAAGTTCTCGTCGGCCAGGCGCCTCACCGGCAGCGTGGCGAGCCGGGCGAGGTCGAGCGCGCCGGTCGCGCCCGTGCGGCGCAGCACCCGCGCGAGCGCCCGCACCGGCGGGACGGGCGTGAACAGCGCGTCGAGCAGCGGGTCGCGCAGCCGGCGCCAGTGCGCGGCCATGGCCAGCCAGGCGTCGCCGTCGCCCGCGCCCCAGGCCTCGAGCCCCGCGGCGGTGTCCTCCGGGCGGTCGCGCAGCACCGCGGTCCGACCGTCGTCGAGGGCGTGGGCCAGCACGTCGGGGGCGCGGACCCACGTGAGCCCGTGGTCCTCCAGGTGCAGCCCGCGCACGAGCGGCGACGCGGCCGCCAGGGGGTAGAACGCGCTGAAGAGGTCGTTGCGGAAACCCGGCGCCGTCACCTCCGCCGTCCGCACCGCGCCGCCGACGTCGGGCTGCGCCTCCAGGACGAGCACGTCCCAGCCGGCGTCCACGAGCGCGTTCGCGCCGACGAGGCCGTTGGGCCCCGCCCCGATGACCACCGCGTCGACCGTCCGCACCCGTCCCCCTCGTCGCACCGCGGCCCGCCGCGCGCCGCGGCACCGCCCGGCACCCGCGCCGTCCCCGCCACGCTCGCACGTCCCGTCGCCCGTCGCGCGCGGGCGGGGCGTGCACCCCGGGACGACCCCTCAGTCCCAGCCGAGCGCGTGGAGCCGGTCGTCGTCGATCCCGAAGTGGTGCGCGATCTCGTGCACGACGGTGACGGCGACCTCCTCGACGACCTCGTCGGCGTCCTCGCAGAGGCGCAGGGTCGGCAGCCGGAACACCGTGATGCGGTCCGGGAGGGACCCCGCCGCCCACCAGCCGTCGCGCTCGGTGAGGGGGGTGCCCTCGTAGAGCCCGAGCAGCTCGGGGTCGTCGGCCGGCGCCTCGTCCTCGACGAGCACGACGACGTTGTCCATGAGCGCCGTGAGCTCGGGGGGCACGAGGTCGAGCGCGTCGCGCACGGCGTCCTCGAAGGCGTCCCGCGTCATCTCGACCACGGCCCCATCGTGCGGCCGGAGGGGCCGTTTTGGAGATCGGGCCCGGGGTCGCGTACATTGAACCCCGGTCTTCCGACGCCTCGACGTCCGGGGCGGCAACGCCCTCATCGTCTAGCGGCCTAGGACCCCGCCCTTTCACGGCGGTAGCACGGGTTCGAATCCCGTTGGGGGTACGAGCTCGGCAGCACGGCGCAGGTCAGCACGGCAGCAGGAACAGCAGGAAGGTCTCACCACGAGGCCCCGTAGCGCAGTTGGTTAGCGCGCCGCCCTGTCACGGCGGAGGTCGCGGGTTCAAGTCCCGTCGGGGTCGCTCCACCACCCGGTCCCCGGACCCGGGTGACCACGGCTCTGTAGCTCAGTTGGTAGAGCGCACGACTGAAAATCGTGAGGTCACCGGATCGACACCGGTCGGAGCCACCACCGACGCAGGCCCCGGAGCACATGCTCCGGGGCCTGCGTCGTGCTCGGGCCCCGTCGCCACGGCGCCCTGCTCAGCCGTGCGTCCGCGGCCCCGGCGCCGCCCCGTCGTCGGGCAGCGTGTGCAGCACGAGCGCGACGAGCGCCGCCCGGTCCAGCAGCGTCGGGAACCGGACGTGCTCCGCCTCGGCGTGCGCCCCGCCGCCGTGCGGCCCGAAGCCGTCGAGCGTCGGCAGGCCCAGGGCACCCGTGGCGTTCGTGTCGGCCGCCCCCGGGGCGGGACGCGCCGTCACCGGGGTCCCCAGCACCGCGGCGGCCGCGGCCACCGTCGCCAGCAGGCCGGCGGAGGCGGCACCCGGGGCCCAGGTCGGCCGGTGCGTGAGGACCTCCGCGGCGAGCCGGGCCCCCGGCCGCACGGGCGTCAGCGCGGCGAGCGCGTCGAGCACCTCCCGCTCCACCGCGAGGTCGCCGAAGCGCAGCCCCAGCAGCGCCTCCGCGTGCCCGGCGACGACGTTCGCCCGCCCGCCGCCGGACACCGCGCCGGCGTTGAGGAGCACGGTGCCGGGCCGACGGGCGGCGACGTCCGCGGCGAGCCCCCGCACGGCCAGCAGGGCGTCGACGAGCTCGTCGATCGCGGAGACGCCCTTCTCGGGGTCGACGGCGGCGTGCGCCTCGCGCCCCGTCACCGCCAGCCGCACGCGGGTGGAGCCCAGCCGCGCGTCCTTGAGCGCCCCGTCGGCGTGCGGCGCCTCCAGGCCCAGCACGGCCGCCACCCCGTCGGCGACCTCGGCCACGAGCGCGGCCGACGTCGGGGAGCCGACCTCCTCGTCCGCGACGACGACGAGGCGCACCGGCCGGTGGTCGGTCCCGGTCGCCGCCAGCGCCGCGAGCGCCGTCTCGGCAACGACGAGGCCCGCCTTCATGTCGAGGGTGCCGGGCCCGGCGACGACGTCCCCGCTCTCGCGCCACGGCACCGCGCCGGCGAGGGTCCCGACCGGCCAGACGGTGTCCGCGTGCCCGACGAGGAGCACCGGCGCGGCCCCCGCCCCGGCGCCGGCCCCCGGGACGTCGACGACGAGGTGCGGGCCCAGGTCGCCCACGACCGTCCGGGCGCGCGCCCCCGGCAGGGCGCCGAAGGCCTCCGCCAGGAGGTCGACGACGGCGGTGACGGCGGCGACGTCCCCCGTCGGCGACTCGAGGTGGACGAGGTCGCGCAGGCGGCGGAGCGCGCGGTCCGCGCGGCCCGCGACGGCCTCGCGCAGGGCCGCCGCCGCCACGGCGGGGTCGGGGCGGGCGCCCGGGGGCACCGGGGCAGCGGTCATGCGGGCAGCATACGCACGGCATCCGTCCGCGACCCGGGGCCGGCACGTGCCCGCGCGGACACCCCTGAGCCGCTGACACGAGCCGCCAGGCCCTTCCGTCCGGCGACATACGTTCCGTAAGGTGGCGCGGGTGACCACGCCGTCGCCGTCCCCGCCCGGGTCCGCCGCGCCCGACCTGGGAGCCGTCCGGGTCGAGGAGCTGCACACGGCCGAGGACCTCGACGCGGCCTCCCGGCTCTACCGCACCGTCTTCGGCTACACCGGGCCCGAGGCCGGGCTCAACCGCCGCCTGCTGCGCGCCCTGGCGGTCAACGGCGGCGCGACGCTCGGCGCCCGCGTCCCCGGTGGCCCCCTGCTCGCCTTCGCCTACGGCTTCCCGGGCCTGAGCGCGGGCGTCCCCTACTTCTACTCGCAGGCGGCCGTGGTCGCGGCGGGGGCGCAGGGGCTCGGGCTCGGCCGGCGCCTCAAGGCCGCCCAGGCCGACGCGGCGCGCGGCCGCGGCTTCACGACGATGCGGTGGTCCTTCGACCCGCTGTACGCCCGCAACGCGCACGTCAACCTCGACGTCCTCGGGGCGGTCGGCCGCTGGTTCCACCGCGACCTGTACGGCGACGGCGACTCCGACCGGCTCGTCGTGGAGTGGACCCTCGCGACCGCGGACGAGCCGGACGGTCCGGGCGGGGCGGGTGCCGTCCGGCCGGGGCCGTGGCGCACGTACGGGCCGCAGGACTGGGGGCGGCCCGACCCGCACCCGGACCGCCCGGACGCGCTCGTCGCGCTCCCGCTGCCCGCCGGGGTGCAGGTCGGCGCCGGCGACCGCGCGGCCGCGGCCGACGTGGCGGCCCGGCTCGGGCACGCGCTCGACGCGCTGCTCGCCGCCGGCCTCCCGGCCGTGCGCTGCGTGCGCCAGGACGCGACGACGGCCGTCTACGTCTGCGCGGCGACGCCGTGAGCGCGGGGACCCCGGGCGGTGCCCGCGGACCCGGCGCCACGACCGACGCCGGGTCCGACGCCGGGTCCGACGCCGGGTCCGACGCCGGGTCCGACGCCGGGTCCGACGCCGCGAGCGACGACCGGCTGCTCGATTCGCCCTCGGCCCGGTTCGGCGCCCGGCTGCAGGGCACGGCGTCGGCGGTCGCGCTCCAGGCGCGGCTCGTCGAGCAGGAGCGCCGGACGCTGGGGGCCGTCCTCGACGAGCACGTCGCCTCCGGGGCGCTGCTGCGGGCCGCGGCCCTCACGGTGGCGGCCCGCCGGCGCTTCGTCCTCGGCAGCGGCAAGTCCTTCGCGTACGCGACGCTCCTGGCCACGGACCTGTCGGCGGCGCTGTCGAACGTCACGCTCGTCGACGACACGATCGTCGGCGCCCTCGACGTGCTCACGGAGGTCCGGGACACGGACGTCCTCGTCGCCTTCTCCTTCCGGCGGTACCGGCGCACCACGGTGGCCGTCGCGGAGCAGTTCGTCGCCGCGGGTGGCACGCTCGTGGCCGTGACGGACGACGCCCGCGCCCCGCTGGCCGCGCACGCCGCCGTGACGGTGGTGGTGCGCACCGGCAGCGCGTCCTACGCCGACTCCCCCACCGCCGTCGCCGCGACGACCCACCTGCTGTCGGCGCTCACGACCGCGAGCTCCAAGGGCGCCCGCCGGCGGCTCGCGCACCGCGACCGCCTCAGCGTCGACCTCGGCCTGCACCTGGACGCGTCGGACGCGCCGCGGCGCGGGCCGGGCGTCGGGGGGAGCGGGCACCGCGCGGAGGGGACGCCGTGAGGGTCGTCGAGGCGGCGCTGCACGTCGTGCGGCTGCCGCTCGTGCACGCCTTCGCGACGAGCTCGCACTCCAAGACCACGCTCACCCACGTGCTCGTCGAGCTCCGCGGCGAGGACGGCACGGTCGGCTGGGGCGAGATCGCCTCGCCGGCGGGCCCCTGGTACTCCGCCGAGACCGTCGGCACCACGCTCCTCGTCGCGCGCGAGTTCCTCCTGCCCGCCCTGCTCGGCGCGGAGTGGGACCACCCGCGGGCGGCCGGCGCCCGGTGGCGCAAGGTCCGCGGCCACGAGTTCGCGAAGGCGGGCGTCGACGCCGCCGCGTGGGCGCTGTGGACGCAGGCGGAGGGGGTGCCGCTGGCCCGGGCGCTGGGCGGGACCCGCGACCGCGTGCCGGTCGGGGTGTCCCTCGGCATCGAGCCGACGGTCGACGCGCTGCTGGCGCAGGTGCAGAGGCAGGTGGACGCCGGCTACGGGCGCGTGAAGCTCAAGATCGCCCCGGGCTGGGACACGGAGCCCGTCGCGGCGGTCCGCGCCGCCTTCCCCGACCACGACCTGCACGTGGACGCCAACGGCGCCTACCCGGCCACGGAGGCGTCGTTCGCGGTGATGCGCGCCCTCGACGCCCACCGCCTGACGATGCTCGAGCAGCCCTTCGCCCCCCGGGACCTCCTCGCGCACGCCGCTCTGCAGGAGCAGGTGGCCACGCCCGTGTGCCTCGACGAGAGCGTCGTGGAGCTCGACGACCTGCGCACCGCGCTCGCCCTGCGCGCCGTGGGCGTCCTCAACATCAAGGTCTCGCGCATGGGCGGGCTGTCGGCCGCCGTCGACGCCCACGACCTCGCCCGCGAGGCCGGCCTGCCCGTGTGGTGCGGCGGGATGCACGAGTTCGGCGTGGGGAGGGCGGCGAACCTCGCGCTCTCGAGCCTGCCCGGCTTCACGCTGCCCTCGGACGTCTCGGGCTCGGAGAAGTACTACGCCCGGGACGTCGTCGTGCCGCCCGTCGTGTCCCGCGACGGGCACTCGGCGGTGCCGACCGGGCCGGGGCTGGGGTACGCGGTCGACGAGGCCTGGGTGCGCGAGAACACGCTCGGGCGCACCGTCCTGGCGCTCGCCCCGGACGGCGGCGTGCGCGTCGAGGTCACCCCCGGTCCCGCGGGGACGGGCGACCCCGGGCCCTGACCGCCGGCCCCGCCCGCGTCCGCACGGCCTGCACGCCCCCGTCCGTCCCGTCCGCGCCCGTCCGCCGCCGTCCCGCCCCGACCGCCAGGAGCCCCGCCCGTGCCCGTCCTCCTCCTCGTCGACGCCGCCCGCACGGGCGCCGGCGCCACCGACCCCGACGACCGCATCCGCGTCGTGCGCGCCGACGCCCCCCACGTGCAGGTCCTCGACCTGGGCGTCACCCGCGGCGACGGCGTGTTCGAGTCCTTCGGGGTCGTCGACGGCGCCGTGCAGGCCCTCGAGCCGCACCTGGCGCGGCTCGGCCGCTCCCTGGCGATGCTCGACCTGCCCGAGCTCGACCTCGACGTGCTCCGCACCGCGGTCCTGCGGTCCGTCGAGCTGCACGAGCCGCGGCCGGAGCTGCTGTGCAAGCTCGTCGTCACGCGCGGGGTGGAGGGCAGCGGCGTCCCGACGGCCTGGGTCTACACGGACCCGGGCGCCGACTTCTCGCGCGAGCGCCGGGACGGGATCGCGGTCGTGACGCTCGACCGCGGCCTCCGTCACGACGTCGCGCGGACCTCCCCCTGGCTGCTCCAGGGCGCCAAGACGCTGTCCTACGCGGTGAACAAGGCCGCGCTGCGCGAGGCGGCCCGCCGCGGCGCGCAGGACGTGCTCTTCGTCAGCTCGGACGGCCACGTCCTCGAGGGCCCGACGTCGACGCTCGTCGCGCGGTACGGGCGGACGGTCGTCACGCCCGCCACCGACCAGGGCATCCTCGCCGGCACCACCCAGGCCGCCGCGTTCGACTGGTTCGCCGCCGAGGGGTTCGACGTCGCCGAGCGCGTGCTCCTCACCGACGAGCTCGCCGGCGCCGACGCGCTGTGGCTGCTCTCGAGCGGGCGGCAGGCGGCCCCGCTGCGGGCGCTGGACGGCCGGGCGCTGGTCGTCGACGCGGAGACCACCACGGGCCTGCTGCGCCACCTGCTGGGCCGCCGGGAGTGAGGTGCGGAGGAGGCGCGGAGCCGGCCGGGGGGTGAGGTGCGCCGCACCGGGCGCACCTGGACGGGGCACGTCTCGCGTCGGGCAGCGCGGACCGACAGACTAGGCCGGACCGCCGCAGGCCCCGTGCCGCGGGCGGGGGCCGGGACCGCGGGACGGAGAGGGAGCACATGAGCACGCCACTGAGCACGTCACCCCTGGCAGGCGGGGGTGCGACGGGCCGCGAGCGGACGCTCGGCCAGCTCGTCAGCGACCTCAGCGAGCAGGGCGCGCGCCTCGTCCGCGCCGAGATCGACCTGGCGAAGGCCGAGCTCGTCGCGAAGACGAAGTCGCTGGGCACGGGCGCCGGCATCCTCGCCGCGGCGGGGGTCGTGGCGCTGTACCTGGTGAACGTCGTGCTCGCGCTGATGATCATCGTCCTGGACGAGTGGCTGCCCCTGTGGGCCGCCGCCCTGATCGTCGCCGGGCTGCTGCTCGTCGTCGTCCTGGTGCTGGCGCTCGTCGGGATCCGCGTCCTCAAGGCCGGCACGCCGCCGGCCCCGACGCGCGCCCAGGAGAACGTCCAGGAGGACATCACCGCCGTGAAGGAGGCCATCCGCTGATGGGCACCGAGGACAGCTTCGCCACGCCCCGCACCGTCGCCCTCGAGGCCGAGCTCGCCGCCACGCGCCGGCAGCTCGCCGAGACCGTCGACGAGCTCGCCGACCGCCTCGACCCGCGCGCCAACGCGCAGAAGGTCGTCGAGGGCGGCCGCCGGTACGTCGACGAGGGCCGCCGGCTCGTCCAGGACGTCGTCTCCGGCGAGGCGTCGGCCGACGAGCGCAACCGCGTGCTCGCCGTGGCCGGCGGCGTCGTCGGCGCCGTCGTGCTCCTCGTGACGATCGGCCTGCGCCGCCGCTGAGGCGGGCCTGAGGAGCACGGCCCCACCGACGACGACGGCCGCCCCGCTGCTGCGGGGCGGCCGTCGTCGTGCGCGGGTGCGGGTGGTGCGTCAGCCCTCGCCGACGCGCGGCCGCGGGAGGCCGTCGAGGAGGCTCCGGACCTCCGACTCGCGGTAGCGGCGGTGGCCGCCGAGCGTGCGGATCGACGAGAGCTTCCCGGCCTTCGCCCAGCGCGTCACGGTCTTCGGGTCGACGCGGAACATGCTCGCCACCTCGGACGGCGTGAGCAGGGTCTCCGACTCGGACTGCAGTGCCATGGGACCACCTCTTTCCGGGCCTGGGCGTGGGACACCTGTGGAGCTGCTGCCCCGTACACCGGGTGGGGTACAGGGGACAATCTACCCACCGGGTGAGATTCGGCGCGATTCGTGAGACCGATCCTGTACCGGATCTTGACGATCCCGACACACGGGTCGCGCTCGCGCGCGACGTGGCGGTCGCCACACGTCCTCACCCGGCCACGGCACGGGACCCGGTGGTCGGAACACTCCGGCGCCGTGTAGCGTTGCGCCACGACAAGACGAACCGGCATCCAGGGGCCGCCCGTCTCGGTTTCGAGAACGGTGCCGCCCCTCATCCACGTAAGAGGGGGTCGATGCCATGGGGCGCGGCCGTCAGAAGGCGAAGCAGACCAAGGTCGCTCGCGAGCTGAAGTACTACAGCCCGGAGACGAACTACCGGGCTCTCGAGCAGGAGCTGGGCGCCGTCGGTCATCGCGACGACAACCGGCGTGGGGCGCTCGAGACCTCGGACCGGCCTGCCGACCGCCTGCCGGACACGTGGGAGCGTTGGAGCGACGACGAGGACGACGACCGCTAGGTCCGTCGTCAGGTCATGACCGTGCGACCGGCCGTCCCCCGGGGCGGCCGGTCGCGCGCGTCCGGCACCCTCACGGTCGCCGGCGGGGCCCCGGTCGCCCCGGGGCCGCCCGCGTCCCGTCGGCTCAGGTGCGGTACGTCCCGTGGAGCAGCACCGCGCCGCCCGTCACGCCCTTCGTCCCCTCGACGAGGCCGCGGTCGTCCTGCGCGCGCGGCCGCACCCGCCCGAGCTCCCAGGCGGCGAGGCCGAGCGTCCTCGCGTGCGCCAGCACGGCGTCCGCCACCTCCGGCGCGACGACGGCGACCATGCCGACCCCGAGGTTGAGCGTGCCCTCGAGGTCCTCCCACGGCACCGCGCCCAGGCCCTGCACCAGCGCGAACACCGGCGGCACCGTCCACCCCGAGCGGTCGATCTCGGCGACGACGCCCGCGGGCAGCACCCGGGCGACGTTCGCCGCCAGGCCGCCGCCGGTGACGTGGCTGAACGTGCGCACCGCGCCCGCCGGAGCGGCGTCGACGAGCGCGAGGCAGTCGGCGGCGTAGACGCGCGTGGGCTCGAGCAGCTCCTCGCCGAGGGTGCGGCCCAGCTCGTCGACGTGCCGCTCCAGCCCCCAGCCGGCGTGCCGCACCACAGCGCGCACGAGGGAGTAGCCGTTGGAGTGCAGGCCGGACGACCCGAGCGCGAGCAGCACGTCCCCCGCGCGCACGCGGTCCGGCCCGAGCAGCGCGTCCGCCTCGACGACGCCGGTCGCGGCCCCGGCGACGTCGTACTCGTCGGGCGCGAGCAGGCCCGGGTGCTCCGCGGTCTCCCCGCCGACGAGCGCCGTCCCCGCCACGGAGCACGCGGCCGCGATCCCGCGGACCACGTCCGCGATGCGCTCCGGCACCACCCGGCCGCAGGCGATGTAGTCCGTCATGAAGAGCGGCCGGGCGCCCACGACGACGATGTCGTCGACGACCATGCCGACGAGGTCGAACCCGATGGTGTCGTGCACGTCGAGGGCCTGCGCGATCGCGACCTTCGTGCCGACGCCGTCCGTGCTCGTGGCGAGCAGGGGCCGCCGGTACGCCGTGAGGGCCGAGGCGTCCCAGAGCCCGGCGAAGCCGCCGACCCCGCCGAGCACCTGCGGCCCGTGCGTGGCGCGGACCGCCTCCTTCATGAGCTCGACCGCGCGGTCGCCCGCCTCCGTGTCGACGCCCGCCGCCGCGTAGGTCAGGCCGGCACCGGCAGCCGCCGCGGTCACGGGTGCTCCAGCGCCGAGGCGCCACCCGCACCGGGCACGATCGAGAGCAGCCCGTCCTCCGGCGCACCGATGGGCAGCACCTCCTGCTCGAGCAGGTGCTTGCCGAGCCGGTCGGCCGGCGGCAGCTCGATGGGGTACTGGCCGGTGAAGCACGCCGCGCAGAGCTGGCTCGCCGGCTGCTGCGTGGCCTCGACCATGCCGTCGACGGAGATGTAGCCGAGGGAGTCCGCGCTCAGCGACGCGGCGATCTCGGCGACCCCGAGGCCGTTGGCGATGAGCTCCGCGCGCGAGGCGAAGTCGATGCCGTAGAAGCACGGCCACTTCACGGGGGGCGACGAGATGCGCACGTGCACCTCCGCCGCGCCCGCCTCGCGCAGCATGCGCACGAGGGCGCGCTGGGTGTTGCCGCGGACGATGGAGTCGTCGACCACGACGAGCCGCTTGCCCCGGATGACCTCGCGCAGAGGGTTGAGCTTGAGGCGGATGCCGAGCTGCCGCAGCGTCTGCGAGGGCTGGATGAACGTGCGCCCGACGTAGGAGTTCTTCGTCAGCCCCTGGCCGAAGGGGATGCCGGACTCCGTCGCGAAGCCGATGGCGGCCGGGGTGCCCGACTCCGGCACCGGGATGACGAGGTCCGCCTCGACGGGGTGCTCCTGCGCGAGGCGGCGGCCCATCGCCACGCGCGCGGCGTGCACGGACCGGCCGGCGATCGTCGTGTCCGGGCGCGCGAGGTACACGTACTCGAAGACGCAGCCCGCGCGGTCGGGCGTGGCGAACCGGGTGCTGCGCAGGCCGTCGCCGTCGATCGCGAGGAACTCGCCCGGCTCGACCTCGCGGACGAAGGACGCGCCGACGATGTCGAGCGCGGGCGTCTCGCTCGCCACGACCCAGCCGCGCTCCAGGCGGCCGAGCACGAGGGGCCGCACGCCCTGCGGGTCGCGGGCGGCGTAGAGCGTGTGCTCGTCCATGAAGACGAGGCTGAAGGCGCCGCGCAGCCGCGGCAGCACCTCGAGCGCCGTCGCCTCGAGGGTGTGGTCCGGGTCCCCGGCCAGGAGCGCGGTGATGAGCGCCGTGTCGGTGGTGTTGCCGCGCGCGAGCTCGCCCCGCCGCTGCTGGCCGTACCGCTCCGCGACGAGGTCGACGAGCTCGGCCGTGTTCGTCAGGTTGCCGTTGTGCCCGAGGGCGACCGTGCCCCCGGCCGTCGCGCCGAGCGTGGGCTGCGCGTTCTCCCAGGTGGAGCCGCCGGTGGTCGAGTACCGGGCGTGCCCGATGGCGATGTGCCCCTGGAGGGCGTTGAGCGCCGTCTCGTCGAACACCTGCGAGACCAGGCCCATGTCCTTGTAGACGAGGAGGTGCTCGCCGTCGGAGGTGGCGATGCCCGCGGACTCCTGCCCGCGGTGCTGGATCGCGTAGATGCCGAAGTAGGCGAGCTTGGCGACCTCCTCCCCCGGCGCCCAGACCCCGAAGACGCCGCACGCGTCCTGGGGTCCCTTCTCACCGGGGAGCAGCTCGTGGTTCAGACGACCGTCTGCGCGAAGGGCCACGGGCACCATGGTGGCACAGCGGGCCCGTCCCGCCGCCGGGCGGTCCGCCGGGCGCCCCCGGTCAGGCGCGTCCGCGCCGCCGGCGGCGGGGGCCGCGCGGGCGCGGCGGGATCCCGGCGGCCCGGTCCGAGCGCCGCTCGGCGACGACGTGCGCGACCCCGCCGGCGGTCGCGCCCAGCAGCGCACCGGCGAGCACGAGCCAGGCGCGCGCCCCGCCCGACCCGCGCAGGAGGGGGAAGGCGCCGCCACCCTCCGCGGCGGACGTGCTGCCGAAGAACGACAGCACGAGCCCGAGCAGCACGCCGACGAGCACACCGGCGAGCACGAAGCGGCCGGGCCGCGGGGCCCGGCGCACCCGGGCGGGCTCGGCGACCTGCAGGAGCGCCTCCTCCGAGGGCACCGCGCGCTCCGAGGGCTCCGGGTCCTCCACGGGCTCCGGGTGCTCCGCGGACCGCGGGGGTCCGGCCTCGGGCACGGCCGGCGACGCCGGTGCGGCGACCGGGGCGGTGGGCTCCCGGGCCGGATCGGCGGCGGCGGGCTCCGGGGCGACGGGCTCGGGGGGCACCCGCCGATCCTAGGCGCCGCCCCCGGGGGCGTCCCCGGCGGACGGCCGGCGCCGGGCCGCCTGGAGCGGCAGCAGGCCGGTGAGGTCGGCGCGCTCGCCCGAGGCCCGCACCCGCCCCGCCGCGACCGCCTCGGCCCAGGTCAGGGTGCCGGTGGCGAGCGCGAGCCAGGTGCCGGGGTCCGTCTCGACGACGTTGGGCGGCGTGCCGCGCGTGTGCCGGGGGCCCGCCACGGCCTGCACGGCGCCGTCCGGCGGCACGCGGACCTCGACGGAGTTGCCGGGCGCGAGCGCGGCGACCTCCTCGAGCGTGAAGCGCACGGCGGTGCGGCGGGCCGCGAGGGGCACGCCCGCGGGGTCGGCCCGCCACGTCTCCAGCGCCGCCCGGCCGGCGGCGGGGTCGGTGCGGCGACGCGGTGGCACGGCGCCATCCTCCCCGCGTCAGCCGCGGGCGCGCACGTCGAACCGCAACGTGAAGGGGCTGAGGCTGCCGGGCAGCGGCGCCCCCTCCACCATCCGCGACGGGTCCGCCAGGGGCAGGTCGTGGTGCTGGAGCAGCCGCCCCAGGAAGGTGCTCGTCGTCTCCAGGACGAGGTTGCGTCCGGGGCAGGCGGCCGGGCCGGCGCTGAAGGGCACGAGCGGCCAGTCCCCGGCGGCCGCACCGCCGTCGCGCTCGTCCCACAGGCCCGGTGCGAAGGCGTGCGCCTGCGGCAGGTGCTCGTCGTCCCGGTGGAAGAGCGGCGCGTAGGTGAGGACGCTCGTGCCGGGCGGCACGGGCCCGCCCTCCCACCGCGTCCGCTCCACGGACTCGCGCAGCACCGCGGGCGTGGTCGGCCACAGCCGTACGGACTCCAGCACCGTGGCGCGCAGGAGCGGCAGGTCCTGGGGGACGGCGAGGTCGCGCCCGGCCAGCTCGCCCCGGACCCGGGCCGCGTGCGCGGGGTGCGCGGCGAGCAGCGCCAGGGCCCGCACGCCCGCCCACGCCGCGGCGTCGAAGGCGAACAGCCACTGCGTCACCTGCTGCGCGGGCTCCAGCCCGGGGGTGGCGGGGAACCGGGCGGCGTGCGCGGCGAGGCTGCCCGGCTCGGCGCGGCTCAGGTGCGCCTCGAGGCGCCGCAGCACGTCCGCACGGAGCGCGTGCCGCCGGGGGTGCAGGAAGGCCCAGTTGCCGGCGGCCCGCAGGCGGCGCAGGTCGTCGGTGAGCGCCGCGTCGTCCGCCGCGCCGTCGCCGAGCACGAGCCGCCGGACGGCCCGGTACCAGTGCGCCACGTAGTCGTCCCACCCCAGGCCCCCGGCGCGGCCGGCGTCGGCCAGGAGCCCGTCCGCCTCGTCGACGACCGCGCGCACGAGCGGGCCCGCGCCGTGGTGCACGGGGCTCGCGCTGTCGAGGACCGCGTCGTGGAACGGGCGCCGCACCGCCCGGTCGGAGGCGCTCGACACCAGCACGTTCTCGGGCTCGAAGTGGCCCAGGGCGGCCCGCTTCTCCCGCGTCGCGGGCGTGAACGGGACCGGAGTGCCCTCGAGCACGCGGTGCACGTGCCCCGGCGCGAGGAGCACGACCATGCGCCGCCCCGGCACGCGCAGCCGCAGCGGCCCGTCCCCGTGCCGTCGGCGCAGGCCCTGGAGCAGCCGGACCGCCCGGGCGTCGGCGTCGAGCCGCTCCGCCAGGCCCTCCGCCGCCGGCCGGCGGACGAGCACGCCCCGGGCGAGCAGCGGCACGACGACCTCGGCCATCACGCGGGCCGTCTCGGCCACCGACGCGCGGGGCAACGAGGACCCGGGCGCGGGCGACGGCTCCGGTGCGTGCGGGCGCCGGGGGGCGGGCGGGGCGGCGGTCATGGTCCTCCTCCGGGCACGGGCGCCGGTCGGCGCGGCATCCCCAGCGTCCGTGAACCCGGGAGCGCCCGCACCCGCACGGCCTCAGCGGCGGGGCGCCACCCGGTGGTGCTCGCGCGTCAGCCGCCGCACGCGGGCCCGCTCCTCCGCGGCCAGGCGGGCGTCCTCGCGCCGGGCCTGGTGCGCGGCCTCCCGCCGGAGCCGGCGCCACCGCTCCAGGCGTCCGGGGTCGAGCGCGCCGTCCTCCAGCGCGGCCCGCACCGCGCACCCGGGCTCGGACGCGTGCGCGCAGTCGGCGAAGCGGCACCCGAGGGCGAGGTCGGCGACGTCCGCGAAGGAGCGCTCCAGCGCGGCGTCGTCCGCCACGAGGCCGACGCCCCGGATCCCCGGGGTGTCGACGAGGAGCGCCCCGCCGGGCAGGGCGACGAGCTCGCGGTGCGTCGTGGTGTGCCGGCCCCGGCCGTCGGCGCGGCGGGCGCCCGTCGCCATGACCTCCTGCCCGGCCAGCGCGTTGACGAGCGTCGACTTGCCGGCGCCCGACGGCCCGACCGCCACGAGGGTCGTGCCGGGCGTGAGCAGCGCGCGCAGCGGGCCCAGCCCCTCGTCGCGCGGGACGCTCACGGCGAGGACCTCCGCGCCGAGCGCGACCGCCGCCACGTCCGCCGTCATGCCGGCCGGGTCGGGCACGAGGTCGGCCTTCGTCAGCACGACGAGCGGGCGCGCACCCGACCGCCACGCCAGGGTCAGGAGCCGCTCGACCCGCCCGAGGTCGGGGTCGGGGTCGAGGTGCTCCACGACGAGCACCACGTCGACGTTGGCCGCCAGCACCTGCGTCCGGGACGTCCGCCCGGCGCTGTCGCGGACGAGCGCGGTGCGCCGCGGGGCCACCGCAAGGAGGAGGCCGTCGGCGTCGCGGAGGACGAGGTCGCCGACGACCGGGGGCACCCGCTCGCCGTCGGCGCCCGGCACGAGCCCGTCGCGGTCGAGCGGCACCCGCTCGGGGGCGGTGGACGGGAGCCCGGCCTCCGCGCCCCCGTGCAGGCCCTCCCCCGCGCCGGTCGCGCCGCTCGCGCCGGCGGCCGCGGGCACGACGAGCACCGCCCCCCGGTCGCCGCGCACGACGCGCCAGAGGCCGTCCGCGCCGGCCGTGGTCCGCATGCCCGCGACGCTAGGACCCCGGCCCCGCGCCGCACCACGCCTTTACGCCGTGACCGGATCGTGACCCCCGCCGGCCCGCGTTCACACCGCCGAAACGCCCGCGCACCGGCGCCGACACGGGGCCTGCCTACCGTCGCCGCGGCGGTGCACGACCCGCACGCCGCCGACCCGCCTGCGCCCGCGTGCGCACGTCCCTCCCCGGAGCGCCGATGTCCCTCCCCCTGCACCCCCGCCGGCCCGCCCGCCGACGCCCCGTCGTGGTCGCGCTCGGCGCCGCCGTCGCGCTCGTGCTGACGGCGTGCTCGTCCTCGGACGCCGGGGCGGAGCCGGGGTCCGACGACGCGAGCGGCAGCGCCGGGACGGCCGACCTCGGGCCCCTGACCGTCCAGCTCTCGTGGGTCAAGAACGCGGAGTTCGCGGGCGAGTTCTTCGCGGACAGCAAGGGCTACTACGCCGACGCCGGCTTCTCCGAGGTCACCCTCAACGCCGGCCCGGGCGCGACGGAGTCCATCGTCCTGTCGGGCGGCGCCGACTTCGGGCTGTCCAACGCCGTGTCCGTCGGCCAGGTCGTCGCCGAGGAGGACGCCCCGCTGAAGATCGTCGGGACGACCTTCCAGAAGAACCCCTTCACGATCCTGTCCCTCGCCGACGGCGGGGACATCGCCACGCCGGAGGACCTCGTCGGCAAGCGCATCGGCGTCCAGGCCGGCCCGAACGAGGCCCTCTTCGACGCCCTGCTCGCCGTGAACGACATCGACCCGGCCGACGTGACGAAGGTGCCGGTCGAGTACGACCCGTCGCCGCTGGTCAACGGCGAGGTCGACGGCTTCCTCGCCTACGTGACGAACGAGGCCATCACCGTGGAGTCCGAGGGGAACGCGGTGACGAACCTGCTGTTCGCCGACAACGGCCTGCCCTTCGTCGCGGAGTCCGTCGTGACGACCGACCAGATGATCGCGGAGGAGCCGGAGAAGGTGAAGGCGTTCCTCGAGGCCGAGATCCGCGGCTGGAAGGACGCGGTCGCCGACCCCGCGGAGGGCGCGCGCCTGGCCGTCGAGGAGTACGGGACGGACCTCGACCTCGACCTCGAGAAGGAGGTCCAGCAGGCGACGGTCCAGGCCGAGACGCTCATCGTCACGGAGGAGACGGAGGCCAACGGGCTCTTCACGATCTCCGACGAGCTCGTCGAGCAGAACCTCGCGACGCTCTCGGCCGCCGGGATCGACCTGGCCGCGGAGGACCTGTTCGACCTCGGCCTGCTGACGGAGCTGCTCGAGGAGCAGCCCGAGCTGGCCGAGTGACCACGTGACCGACCTGCGGCACGACGCCGGTGCCCGCGTCCCCGCCCCGGGGTCGCTGGGCACCGGCGTGCGGCTCGACGGCCTGGGCAAGACCTTCGGCTCCGGGCGCCGGCAGGTGACGGCCCTGGCCGACACCACCCTCTTCACCGACAAGGGCAGCTTCCTGTCGCTGCTCGGCCCGTCGGGCTGCGGCAAGTCGACGATCCTGCGCATCCTCGCGGGCCTCGAGACCCCGACGACCGGCACGGCGCTCGTCGAGGGCCGCACGCCGCTGGAGCTGCGGGGCGAGCACGCGCTCGGCATCGCCTTCCAGGACTCCGCGCTGCTGCCCTGGCGCAGCGTCGTGGCGAACATCCGGCTGCCGTTCGAGGTCGCGGGCACGCGGCCCGACGACGCGCTCGTCGCCGACCTCGTGCGCCTCGTCGGGCTCGAGGGCTTCGAGCGGGCCAAGCCCGCGCAGCTCTCGGGGGGCATGCGCCAGCGCGTGTCCATCGCGCGGGCGCTCGTCGTGCAGCCGTCGGTGCTCCTGCTCGACGAGCCGTTCGGCGCGCTCGACGACATGACCCGCCAGCGGCTCAACCTCGAGCTCCTGCGGATCTGGACGGAGAAGCCGGCGACGACGCTCATGGTCACCCACGGCATCTCCGAGGCGATCTTCCTCTCCGACCGGGTGGCGGTCATGAGCCCGCGCCCGGGCCGCGTGAAGGAGGTCGTCGAGGTCGACCTGCCGCGCCCCCGCACCCCGGAGATGATGCGCACGCCGGAGTTCCACGCCCTGCACGACCACGCCTCCGACCTGCTCTTCGGCGGCGGGGCGTGACGGCCGGCCCGCGGGCGGCGGCCCTCGCGCGCCGCTGGGCGCCGGGTGCCGCGGGCGTGCTCGGGCTCGTCGGGCTGTGGTGGCTCGCGGCCCTCACCGTGCTGGCCGGCACGACGATGCCGACGCCGGCCGGGGTGCTCGGCGGCTTCGTCGAGGACGGGTTCGGGTTCTACGCCGCCAACCTGTCCGTCACCGTCGAGGAGGCCGTGCGCGGGTTTCTCGTCGGGAACGGGGTGGCGCTGGCCCTGGCCTCCCTCGTCCTGCTCGTCCCGGCGCTCGAGCGGCTCGTCCTGCAGCTCGCCGTCCTGTCCTACTGCCTGCCGCTCGTGGCGATCACGCCGATCCTCTACGTCGTCATCGGCCCGCCGCCGAGCGGGGAGCCGTCCGGCACCGCGGTGGTCCTCGCGGCGCTGTCGGTCTTCTTCACCACGGTCGTCGGGGCGGTCCTGGGGCTGCGCTCGGCCGACCCGGCCGCGCTCGACGTGGTGACGGTCCTCGGCGGCGGGCGGTGGCAGCAGCTCGTGCGCGTCCGGCTCGTCGCGGCGCTGCCGCACGTCCTCGGGGCGCTCCAGATCGCCGCACCGGCGGCCCTGCTCGGCGCGATCCTCGGCGAGTACATCGGCGGGGTCGACCGCGGGGTCGGGCCGGCCCTCGTCAACGCCGGGCAGTCCCTGAACGCGGAGCGGGCCTGGGCCATCGCGCTCGTCTGCGCGCTCCTCGCCGGCGCGGGGTACGCGCTCTTCGCCGCGCTCGCGCGGGTCGCCACGCCGTGGTCCTCGGGCACGTCCGGCGGCGCCGTCGCCACGGCCGCCGCCGGGGGTGCCGCGTGAGCGCCACCGCCGTCCCCCGGCCCCTCGACGAGGCGCGGCGCGCCCCGCGAGCCCACCCCGCCCTGCGGCGCACGGGCCGCGTCCTGCTCGACGCCCTCGTCACCGGCGCCGTCGTCCTCGCGGCGTGGACGGGCCTGCTCGCGGCCTTCGACGTCTCGCCCTACGTCGGCAAGGGCCCGGCCCAGGTGTGGGAGTACCTCGTCACCGACCCCGATGCGGCGGTGAACCGCGCCGAGGTGCTCGACCTGCTGGGGCGCACGCTCCTCGACGCGTCCATCGGCTTCGTCGCCGGCATGGCCGCGGCGCTGCTGCTCGCGGCCGCGATGGTGCTCTCGCGCGGGGCGGAGGGCGCGATCCTGCCCGTGGCGATGCTCTTCCGGTCCGTGCCGCTCATCGCGATGGCGCCGGTCATCATCCTGCTCGTCGGCCGGGGCGTGGCGTCCGTGGCGGTGATGAGCGGCATCGTCGTGCTCTTCCCCGCGCTCGTGACCATCGTGCTGGGGCTGCGCTCGTCGCCGCCGGGCATCCGCGACGTCGTCACGGTGCTCGGCGGCGGGCCGCGGACCGTGCTGCGGCTCGTCCAGCTCCCCGCGGCGCTGCCGTCCGTCTTCGCGGCCGTGCGCATCTCCGTGCCGGGCGCGATCACGGGCGCCCTCATCGCGGAGTGGCTCGCCACCGGCGGCGGCATCGGCTACGGGGTCGTCTCGGCGGTCGGGCGTGCCCAGAACACGAAGGTGTGGGCGCTCGTCGTCGTCGTGACGCTGGCCTCGCTGGTCCTCTACACGGTGGCGCAGCTCGTGGAGCAGTGGGTGCTGGCGCGCTTCGGGCCGGCCGCGGGCCGGGCCTGACCACCCGTCCGGCGTCGCGTCACAGGCCCTGCCACGCCGGCTTGCCACGCCAGGTCGCCCGGTAGTGCTCGGCGAGCTCGAGCCGCGCGGCCGCCGCCTCGTCCACGAGCACGGTGACGTGCGGGTGCAGCTGGAGGACGGTGGCCGGCCAGCGCGCGCTCACGGGTCCCTCGACGAGCTGCGCGACCGCCGCCGCCTTCGCCGGGCCCGCGGCGAGGAGCACGAGGTGCCGTGCGTCGCGGATCGTCGCCAGGCCCTGCGTGAGGACGTGCGCGGGGACGGCCGCGGGGTCGTCGCCGAAGAACCGCGCGTTGTCCCGCCGCGTCTGCTCCGCGAGCGTCTTCACGCGGGTGCGCGAGGCGAGGGAGGAGCCGGGCTCGTTGAAGCCCACGTGCCCGTCCGTGCCGATGCCGAGCACCTGGAGGTCGACGCCGCCCGCGTCCGCGATCGCCCGCTCGTAGGCGGCGCACGCGGCGGGCAGGTCGGCGGCGTCCCCGTCGGGGCCGAGCACGGCGTCCGGCGGCAGGTCCGTGCGCGCGACGAGCTCGCGCCCGACGACCGCCCGGTAGCGCTCGGGGTCGCCCGGCGGCAGCCCGACGTACTCGTCGAGGAGGAACCCGCGGGCGTGCGCGAAGGACAGGCCCTCGTCGGCGTGCCGGCGGGCCAGCTCGTCGTAGAGGGCCAGCGGGGAGGAGCCGGTGGCCAGCCCGAGGACGGGCCGCTGCCGGGTGCGCAGGACCGCCTCGACCGCGTCGGCCGCCAGCCGGGCCGCCTCCGCGACGGGGACGACGACGACCTCCATCAGCCCACCGCCGCCACGGCCTCGCCCGTGCCCTCCGCGGCGGCCAGGGCCGCCCCGATGGGCGCGACGAGGAGCTCGGGGCGCACGACCTGGACCCGGTCGGCGACGCCGAGGCTGGCCAGGAACGGCGAGGTGGCCGTCCGGGCACGCAGCGCCACCTCGAGCGCGACGAGGAGCGGCTGCCCCAGCTGCGCCACCCCGCCCCCGACGACGACGTGCTCCACGTCGCACGTGAGCACGAGCGTGAGGACGGCGGCCGCGACGGCGTCGACGAACCGGTCGCGGACCCCGCCCGCCGCCGCGTCCCCCTGCGACGCGGCGGCGAACACCTCCTGCGCCGGCGGCCGGCCCGTCCGGCTCGGCCAGGCGGCCGCGAGCGCCGACCCCGAGGCGTACAGCTCGAGGCAGCCGCGCTGCCCGCAGGGGCACACGGGCCCGTCGGGGCGGTAGGGCAGGTGCCCGACCTCCCCCGCGGCGCCGCGGTGGCCCCGGCGCAGGCGTCCGTCGAGGAGCAGGCCGGCGGCCAGCCCGGTGCCGAGCGAGAGGAACGCCAGGTCCCCGCGCAGCCCGAGCACCCGGGCGGCCCCGAGCGCCGCGGCGTTGAGGTCGTTCTCCAGCGCCACCCGCACGCCGCCGAGCGCCTGCCCCAGCAGGTGCGCGACGGGCGCCGCGTCCTCCAGGCCGAGGTTCACCGCGTGCGCGACGGTGCCGGCCGCGGCGTCGACCACCCCCGGCAGCCCCACGCCGACGGACGCGAGCACCCCCGGCGCCAGGCCCTCCGCGGCGCAGAGCCGCCCCACCGCGTCGGCGGCCGTCGCCACGACCCCCGTCACCCCGGGTCGCGAGGGCACCCGCACGGTCCGCCGCAGCAGCCCGTCCTCGAGCAGCACCGCGAGCACCTTGGAGCCGCCGACGTCGAGGCCGGCGTGCCAGCCGGCCGCGCCCCCGGGGCCGGGCGGCAGCGCACCGGGCACGCGCGGGCCCGGCACCGCCTCCAGTGCCGTCACCCCTTCACCGCGCCGGAGACCAGGCCCGCCGTCAGCCGGTGCTGCACGAGGAGGAAGAACACGATCACGGGCACGGCGATGAGCGTGGAGCCGGCCATGACCAGCCCCCAGTCCGTCGCACGGTTCGCCTCGACGAGGCCCTGCAGCCACAGCGGCAGCGTGCGCTGCCCGGGCTCGGTCATCACCACGAGGGCGAGCGTGTACTCGTTCCACGCCTGGAGGAAGCCGTACACGCCCGAGGCGACGAGCCCCGGCGCCAGCAGCGGGAACGTGATGCGGAAGAACGCCCCCGTGCGCGAGAGCCCGTCGACCATGGCGGCCTCCTCGAGCTCGACCGGCACCCCGGCGACGAAGCCCCGCAGCATCCACACGGTGAACGGCAGGATCGCCGCGACGTAGACCAGCGCCAGGCCCGCGGCGCGGTTGAGCAGGCCCCAGTCGTCGAGGACCGCGTACTGGGAGATGAACAGCGCCTCCGCCGGGATCATCTGGACGACGAGCACGGCGAGCACGAAGGAGCGCCGGCCGCGGAAGCGGTAGCGGCTGATCGCCAGCGCGGCGAGGAAGGCGAACAGCACCGCGGCCACCAGGGTGAGCGCCGTGACCGCGAGCGAGACGCGGAAGGCCGTGAGGAACGAGGCGTCGTCGAGCACGCGCCGGAAGTTGGCCAGCCCCCCGCCGAGCGGGAGGAACGAGGGGTCGGGCGCCCTGAGGCGGTTCGTCGGGAGGAAGGCGCTCTGCACCATCCAGTAGACGGGGAAGGCCCACAGCGCGGCGAGGACCAGGGCGAGCAGGGCCCACAGCCGCCCGGCGAGCGCGCGGCGCCTCACAGCTCCTCGTCCCGCAGGACGGACCGCAGGTAGAACGCGGTGAGGGCGAGCGTGAGCACGAGCATGATCGTCGCCATCGCGCCGGCCACGGAGAACTCCTTCGCCAGGGAGTAGATGTAGGTGCCGAGCAGGTGCGTGTCGCGCGTCGGGGCGCCGCCGCGCTGGAGGACGTGGACCTGGGTGAAGACGCGCAGGTCCCAGATGACCTGGAGCAGCGCCACGACGAGGAGCACGGGCCGCACCATGGGCACGGTGACGCGCCAGAAGCGCTGCGCGGGGCCGGCCCCGTCGAGCTGGGCGGCCTCCATCGTCTCGGCCGGCACCTGGAGCAGCGCCGCGTGCAGGTTGAAGGCGACGGAGGGCACCGACATCCACACGACGATGACGGTGGCCACCGCGTAGAAGGACAGGGGCTCGACGAGCCAGGAGTGCGCCCGCATGCCCTCGAACCCGAGCGGGCCGGACAGCACCCAGTTGACGACGCCGTACTGGGTGTCGAAGAGCCACTGCCAGACGGTCATCGTCGCCAGGACCGGGGTGCCCCAGGCGAGCAGGAGCGCGACCTGGAGCACGACCCGCGCCGGCCGCGCGACCCGCTGGAGCAGCAGCGCGAGCGCCGCGCCGAGGGCCATCGTGAGCCCGGCGTTGACGAGGCAGAACGCGACCGAGCGGCCCATGACCGTCCACACGTACGGGTCGGAGAGCAGCTCGGCGTAGTTGCGCAGGCCGACCCACTCGGCCGGCCGGCCGAACTGCTGCGCGAGCCCGTACTCCTGGAAGGACAGGACGAGCTGCCGGCCGAGCGGGTAGCCCAGCCCGACCACGATCGGCACGAGGGCCGGCAGGAGCAGCAGCGGGGGGCCGGGCGCGCGCCGCCGGCGCGGGCGGCGACGGGCGGCCGGCACGGGCGGCGACGGGCCCGTGGGCGGGACGGCCGGCGCGGGCACGGCGGCCTCCGGGGGGGCGAGGGGCATCGGGGGCTCCGTCGGGTCCGGGCGGGACGAGGGGCGGGGCGGGCGGGGTGCGGCGGCGGACGGCGGCCGGGCGGCGCAGGGGCGGCGGTCGGTCACCCGCCGCCCCGGGCGCGTCAGCCGAGCGTCCGGGTGAGGAGCCTGTCCGCCTCGGCGGCGGCCGCCGCCGGGTCGGTGCCGGTCGCGATCTGCTGGAAGAAGTCCTCCAGGATGCGGTCGCCCTCCACGTCGGCCCACTTCTCGGCCGGCGGGGTGGGCTTCGCGTCGAGCGCCGCCGCCACGGCCGCGGCCGCGTACGGGTCGTCGCCCAGGGCGTCGACGAACGTGGTGTTCCCGGGGATGAGCCCGTTCTCCGCGAGCATCGTCTGGTACTCGTCGTCGAAGACGATGCGCAGCAGGTCCTGGGCGAGGTCCTGGTGCTGCGAGAGCGCCGGGACGGCGATGCTGGACCCGCCCCCGAAGACGGTCGCGGGCGTGCCCTCCTGCGGACCGGGGAGCGGGAAGACCCCCGTCTTCTCCTCGTTGCAGGCCTGCTGCTCGGCGAGCAGCGCCTTCGCCTCCTCCGACTCGTCGTCGGCGGCGACCCCCTGGTTGCACTCCGGCAGGTCGATGCTCCACCGCGCCCACGTCGGCGCGGAGAACATGGCGGCCTGGCCGTTGTTGAAGGGCACCCACGGCTCCTCGGAGTCCGCGTCCCTCGGGGCGCTCGTGCCCTCGGCGAAGAGCCGCTGCACCTGCGCCAGCCCGGCCTGGGCCTCGGGCTCCGCCAGCGCGCCGCGCCAGGTGCCGCCCTCCTGCACCGCGAGGTCGCCGCCGCTGCTGAAGACCCAGGCGATGCCGTTGTACCAGTCCTGCCCCGGGAACCAGAACCCGCTGTAGCCCTCCTCGCCGGACGGGTTGGCGGCCTGGAGCGCCACGGCGGCGTCCCCGAACTCCTCGAGCGTCCGCGGCACCTCGACCCCGGCCGCCGCGAAGTGGTCCTTGCGGTAGAAGACCGCGCGGGAGCCGGCGTAGTACGGCAGCGCGTACACGGACCCGTCCGCCGTGCCGGCCTCGACGAAGCCGGGCAGCAGGTCCTCGCCGCCCAGCTCCTCGGAGAGCTCCGTCAGGTCGGCGAAGGCGCCCGCGTAGGAGAACGTCGGCGCCTGGGTGTTGCCGATCTCGACGACGTCCGGGGTCTGGTCCTCCGACGCCAGGGCCGTCTGCAGCCGCGGGACGAGCCCGCTCCAGTCCTGCTCCTCGATGACGAGGCGGGTGCCGGGGTGCTCCGCCTCGAAGGTCTCGGTGAGGTGGTCGCGCAGGGCCTGGGGCGTGTCACCGCCCGCGAGCCACAGCGTGATCTCCTCGGCGCCGCCGGAGCTCTCCTCGGCCCCGGCCTCGCCGCTGCAGGCCGCGAGGGCGAGGAGCGCCGTCGCCCCTGCCCCCGCGAGGACGCGGCGGCGCTGCGTTCGTAGCATCGTCATGTCGGTGACCCCTCTGGTGCTGTGGCGGTGCTGGCCGGCACCGCCGCCGGATGGTGATCGGACGGAGGACGGTCGGCTCGGGGTCACGAGACCCCGAGCTGACCGGACAGCACGAGCACGGCGGCCCCCGCGAGGGCGCCGTGCTCGTCGAGCGTGGTCATCCGCAGGCGCAGGTCGCCGCCGATGACCGGCATGGTGCGGCTCCGCACGGTGGCCAGCGCGGCCTCCGTGAGGGGTCCCTCGAGGAGCTCCGCCGGACCGGCGAGCACCACCTCGGTGAGGTTCAGGGCCCCGAGCACCGGGGCGAGGACGATGCCGAGCCGCCGGCCGACGGCCGCGAGCGCGGCACGGCGCTGCTCCGGCGGCAGGCCGGCGACCCGCTCCCGCAGCGCGGGCACGGACAGCACCGTCTCCAGGCACCCCGTGCGGCCGCAGGCGCAGGGCCGCGGCGCGCCGAGGGGGGCGTGCTCGTCGTCCCGCTCGTCGACGGCCGTGACGTGGCCGAGCTCCCCGGCCGCGTGCCGCTCCCCCTGCACGAGCCGGCCGTCGAGCACCGTGCCGACGCCGACGCCGAGCCCGACGGTCACGACCAGGAGCCCGTCCCCGCGGGCCCCGCCGTAGGTGAGCTCGCCGAGGGCGGCCGCGTTGGCGTCGTTCGCCACGTGCACGGGCAGGTCGAGGGCGGCGGCCAGCTCCGCCGCGAGCGGGACGTCCCGCCAGCCGCGGTTCGGCGCCTCGAGGACGCGGCCGGCGCCGTCGACGACGCCCGGGGAGGCGACGCCCACGCCGAGCACGGGGGCGGTCGCCGCGGCGACGAGGTCGCGGCACAGGTCGAGGAGCGCGTCCTGCGCGGCGGCGCCCACGAGCCCGTGCGCGGCCCGCGTGCGGCGCTCGAGCACCGTGCCGGCGAGGTCCAGGACCGCGCCGCGGAGCTCGAGGTCGTCCGTGAGGTCGACCGCGACGATCTGGAACGCGCCCGTCCGCAGGCCCAGCAGGGTGGCCGGCTTGCCGACGCGGCCCTCGCTGGCGGCCGGGCCCAGCTCGCCGACGAGCCCCTCGTCGAGCAGCGTCCCGACCAGGTCGGACACCGTCACCCGGGTGAGGCCCGTGGCGCGGGCGAGGTCGGCGCGCGAGGCGGGCCCGTGGTGGAACAGCCGCTGCAGGACCATGGACCGGTGCTGCACCCGGGCGTGCTCCGGCAGCACCTTCGCAGTGGGCCGGAGCGTCGTCGTCACATTTGTTAGTAGACCTGCCTTACTATCTCGCGTCAAGACCTCCCCGCCGTCCCGCACCGGGGCGGGCGGAGCTCGCCGCCCGACGCCCACACCGCCGTGGAGGACCCCCGTGGCCGCACCGCCCACCCCGCTCCCGCTCGTCCCGGCCCCCGTCCGCGCGGTCCCCGGCCCCCCGGGGGCCGTCGTGCGGCTGGGGGCCGCCCCCGACGTCGACGCCGACCCCGGGGCCGAGCTCGCCGCCGCGCACCTGCGCCGGGTGCTCGCCGGCACGACGGGCGGCACCCGCACCGGTGCGCGGACCGGCGCACCGGGCGCCGCGGACGCCGACCCCGTGCGGGTGCGTCCGGCCCCCGTGCGGCTGCGCCTGGACGGGCCGCCGCCGGCGGGCGGCGTCCCCGGCACCCCCGTCCCCGGCACCCCCGTCCCGGGCGGCCCCGTCGCGGGCGCCTACCGCCTGACCGTGGCCGCCCCCGCCGACGGGACGGGGCCGGGCCACGTCGAGGTGCGCGCGGAGGACGCGGCGGGGCTCCTGCACGGGGTCGTCACGCTGGCCGCCCTGCTGCGACCGGCCGCGAACGGGTGGGAGGTCGACCCCGTGACGGTCGAGGACGCGCCCCGCTTCGGCTGGCGGGGGCTGAGCCTCGACGTCGCGCGCAGCTTCCTGGCGCCGGAGGACGTGCGGCGGGTCGTGGACCTGCTGGTCGAGCTCAAGCTCAACGTGCTGCACCTGCACCTCACGGACGACCAGGGCTGGCGCCTCGAGGTCCCGTCGCGGCCGGCGCTCGTGGAGCGCTCGTCGGGCACGGCGGTCGACGGCGGCCGCCCGGGCGCGTACACGGTGGCCGAGTACGCGGACCTCGTCGCCTACGCCGGCGAGCGAGGCGTCGTCGTGGTCCCCGAGATCGACCTTCCCGGCCACGTGAACGCCGCCCTGCACGCGTACGGCGAGCTGTCCCCGGACGGCGAGCGCACGCAGGAGTACACCGGCATCGACGTCGGGTTCAGCCGCCTGCGGCCGGACCTGCCCGCCACGGAGCCGTTCCTCGTCGACGTGCTCGGGGACGTGGCCGCGCAGACCCCCGGGCCGTTCGTGCACATCGGCGGCGACGAGGTGCACGAGGCGCCGGCGGAGGAGTACGCCGCGGTCGTCGCCGTCGCGGCGCGGGAGGTGCGCCGGGCGGGCCGGACGCCGGTCGCGTGGCAGGAGGCCGCCGGGACGGACCTGGGCCCCGGCGCGGTCCTGCAGCTCTGGGACGTGCGGCTCGACCCGACGACGCTGCTGCGCGCCGCCGCCGACGGAGCGCACGTGGTGCTCTCCCCCGCGCCGCGGGTCTACCTCGACATGAAGTACGACGAGCGGACCGAGCTCGGCCTCTACTGGGCCGGGTACGTCGAGCTGCGGGACTCCTACGACTGGGAGCCGCTCGACCTCGTGGCCGGGCTGCCCGCCGACCGCGTGCTCGGGGTGGAGGCGGCGCTGTGGTCGGAGACGGTCCGGTCCCTCGACGACGTCATGCACCTGCTCCTGCCGCGGCTCGCGGCCGTCGCGGAGGTCGCGTGGTCGGCGGCGGAGGTGCGGGGCTGGGACGGGTTCGTCGCGCGCGTGGGCGCGCTGTCGCGGCGGTGGGACGCCGACGGACGGCGCTGGTACCGCTCGCCGCAGGGCGTCTGGCCGGCACCTCCCGGGGACGGTCACGCCCGCCCCGAGACACGCGTCACCCGAAGGGGTGAGCGCGAGGACCGGTCGGTGGTGTAGCGTTCCCTGCGTTGCAGTGCACGTGTCGTTCGAAGGTCAGTCCCGACCGCCTCGGCGATCGGGTCAGCATGACTCCCCGAGCAGACGGACGAAGCATCGTGACGACCGGTGACGATCCCGTCGTCGGTCCGACCGCTCGAGAGGAGCACATAATGGCCACCGGTACCGTGAAGTGGTTCAACGCCGAGAAGGGCTTCGGCTTCATCGCGCCGGACGACGGCAGCGCCGACGTCTTCGCCCACTACTCCGCCATCCAGTCGAGCGGCTACCGCTCGCTGGAGGAGAACCAGAAGGTCGAGTTCGAGGTCCAGCAGGGCCCCAAGGGCCTCCAGGCCGCGAACATCCGCCCGCTCTGATCTCCTAGCGGCTGCGAAGGCCCCCCGGACCTCACGGTCCGGGGGGCCTTCGTGCGTGTCGGGGCGGTCCTCGGGCCCGGGTGCGCCGCCGGAGGACCGCTCCGCCCGGGCATGCGACGACGGCCCCGCACGCGCGTGCGGGGCCGTCGTCGTCCGGCGCTCAGGGCCCGGTGAGCGCCGCTCGCGCGTCCTGGGCCTGCGCGGTCAGGCGCGCGCGTGCCGCCTCGGTGAGGGTGCTGCCCGCGGGCGGGGACGCCAGGCGCTCGACCAACCGCGTCAGCTGCTGCGCCGCTGCCGCGTCCTGGCCGCGGTCGAGGTGGCGCTGCGCCGCCGTGACGTTCTCCGCCAGGAGGAAGGCGAGCGGCCCGGCGACCGCCCGGTCCTCCCGCAGCGCCGCGAGGGCGGCCGCCAGCCCGCGGGTGCTGCGCACGGTGAACGACGCCGTGAGGTCCGCCTCCGACGAGCCGCCCACGGCGACCGTGTAGCGCCCGGCGGCGGTCGTCCACCGCTCGGTGACGTCGTCCCAGTGCTGCAGGGCGCGGTGCTCGGCGAGCTCGGCCTCGGTGAGCACGATCTCGACCCACCGCGACGCGCCCGGCTCGAGCGTCACCTCCTGCCACCCGACGAGCCGGGAGCCGGGGTCGCCGGCCGACCCGGGCAGCGTGACGTAGGCCTGCGCGGTCTCCGTGCCGGCGCGCCCGCCGGTGTTCGTCAGGCGGAACCGCACGCGCAGCGCGCGGTCGCCGTCCGTGCTCCGCGGGGTGACCGTGAGGTCGTCGTAGGCGAAGCTCGTGTACGTGAGCCCGTGCCCGAAGGCGAAGAGCGGGTCGACGCCCCTCTCCTGGTACCACCGGTAGCCGACGGCGCGCCCCTCGGCGTAGTCGACCCGGCGGATCTCCTCCGAGCCCGCGGGGCGCTCGGTGCCGCCGTCCGCGAAGGTCCCGGGGTACTGCGCCGCCGAGCCGGCGGTGGGGGTGTCCGCGAGGAGGCGCGGGAAGGTCATGGGCAGCCGTCCGGACGGGGACACGTCGCCGAACAGCAGGCTCGCGATCGCCGGGCCGCCCTGCTCGCCGCCGTACCAGGCCTCGAGCACGGCGTCGACGTCGTCGACCCACGGCATCTCGACGGCGCTGCCCGTCTGCAGGACCACGACCGTGTCGTCGTTGGCCGCCGCGACGGCGGCGACGAGCGCGTCCCCGCCGCCCTGCAGGTGCAGGTCGGACGCGTCGGCGAACTCCCCCAGGCGCTGGTGGCCGAGCACCACGGCGACGTCGGCCGCCGCCGCGGTGGCCGCCGCGGCCGCGAGGTCCTCGCCCGTGTCCACCACGACCGTCGCCCCCGCCTCCGCGGCCCGCGCCCGCAGGGCGTCCTCCGGCGTCACGAGGTCCTCGCACAGGAGGGTCCCGGCGCCGGTGAAGCGCCACGGCATGCTGCACACGTCGGCGGCGCCCACGCCGCCCGTGCGCTCCGCCCGCGCCGTGGGGCCGATGAGGGCGACCGTCGCGCCCTCCGCGAGGTCCAGCGGCAGCACGCCGGTGTTCTTCAGCAGCACGCTCCCCTCCTGCGCCGCCCGCAGCGCGACGGCCTTGTGCTCGGGCGTCGAGGCGTCGGTCGAGGGCACCGCGGGGAGCGGGTGGTCGAAGAGCCCGCCGGCGACGTACGAGCGGACCACCCGGGCCGCCGCCGCGTCGACCTGCGCCTCCGTGATCTGCCCGGCCGCCACAGCCGCGTCGAGCCGCTCGGGGGTGTACCAGACGGGCCGGTTGAGCTCCTGGTCGAGGCCGTTCACGAGCGAGGGCGCGGTGCTGTGGACGGCACCGAAGTCGGACACGACGTAGCCGTCGAAGCCCAGCTCGTCCTTGAGCAGCGTCGTGAGCAGGCTGTTCTCGCAGCCGTAGGCCCCGTTGACCTGGTTGTACGAGCACATGATGCTCGCGGGGTCGCTCCCGGCCAGCGCGATCTCGAACGGCAGGGCGTAGGTCTCGCGCAGCGTCCGCTCGTCGAGGTCGGAGGAGCTCCGCTGGCGGTCGAGCTCCTGCTCGTTCGCGACGAAGTGCTTGAGGTCCGCCAGCACCGGGCGCTCGGGGTCGCCGTCCTGCAGGCCGTTCACGCTCGACGCCGTCAGGAGCCCGGTGAGCAGCGGGTCCTCGCCGAAGTACTCCGCGGTGCGGCCGGACAGGGGCGTCCGTCCGCTCGCGAGGCCCGGGCCCAGGACCACGTTCTTGCCCGTGTCGAAGGCCTCCGCCGCCTGCGCGGCGGCCTTCTCCTGCGCCAGCCCGGTGTCCCAGGCCGACGCGAGTGCGATCGGCGCGGGGAAGGCCGTGACCCCCGGCGTGAAGCGGACGCCGTCCGGCCCGTCCGTGTAGACCACGCGCGGTGTGCACGGGACCTGCGCGGGGTAGGTGACGCCGCCGAACACCGTCTGCTCGGGGGCGTTGGCCGCCTGCTCCACCAGCCACCGGTACTTCTGGTGCCGCGTGCTGGCGTCCAGCAGCAGGCGGGTCCGCTCGTCCGCGTCCAGGGTGGTGTCCATCCAGGGGCAGGCGTCCAGGTCGGCGGCCGCGGCCACGCGGGCGACGGCCGGGGACGGGGTGCCGCCGGCGGCCGGCAGCGCTCCCGCCCCGAGCGCGGTGGGCAGGAGCACCGCCAGCGCGACGCCGGGCGCCGCACGCCGGCGGGGCCGGTCCGTGCGGCGAGGTGGGGTGGGTGAGGGGGCGGGGTGGTGGGGTCGTCGGTGCACGTCCGGGCCTCTCTGCCGGGATCGACCGACGGGCGCGCCGGCCCGCACGGGTGCACCACCCGGCCGGCTCGACGCCCTCGTCGATTGAAGCGCTTCGTTGACGCGGCCCAGGGAACCACCGGCCCCGAGGGCCGTCAACAGCACCCGTCCCCCTTGACACGGCGCCAGTAGCGGCGCACAGTTCTTGAAGCGCTTCATTCGCACGGTCGCGACGAGGCGTCCCGCTCACACTTCGAGGAGGAACTGTGACCCCCATCCGTCGCACCCCCCGGCGCACGATGCTCCTGCTGGCCACGGGCACCGTCGCCGCGCTCGGCGTCGCCGCCTGCTCCGGCCCCGCCGACGGCGGCAGCGCGTCCGCCGGGGCGGAGGCCGAGGAGTTCAAGTTCCTCGTGAACACCGAGAACACGACGATCCCCGACCTGCTCACCTCGCTGTCCGAGGGCGCCTGCAGCGAGCAGGAGGCGGCGCTGCCGCTGTCCGTCGAGACGGTGCCGCAGACGCAGCTCGACCAGCGGCTCCAGCTGCTGGCGGGCCAGGACGCGCTGCCCGCGATGTACGCGGCCGGCAACTCCCCCGCCCTGACGAAGGAGCTCGCGGAGAACGGCCAGGTGCTCGACTTCGAGCAGGCCCTGGCGGACCTCGGCAAGGAGGACGCCGTGCTGCCGGCGGCGAGGAGCACGATCGAGGCGCTCTACGGCGGTTTCAACGTCCTGCCCTTCCAGTACAACATCGAGGGCATCTGGTACAACGAGACGCTCTTCGCCGACAACGGGATCGAGCCGCCGGCCACCTGGGACGAGCTCGTGGCCGCGGCGCAGACGCTCAAGGACGCCGGCGTCGTGCCCTTCGCCGCGTCGGGCGAGCAGGGCTGGCCCATCACCCGCCTCATCAGCGGCTACCTCTTCCGCGACCTCGGCCCCGACGCGCTGCAGAAGGTCGCCGACGGCGAGGCGGAGCTGACCGACCCGGAGTACGTGGCGGCGGCGCAGGCGGTGGCCGACCTCGGCGCCGCCGGGTTCTTCTCTGAGGGCGTCGGCTCCATCGACTACGACACGGCCTTCAACCAGTTCACCTCCGGCGACGCCGGCATGTTCTACATGGGCTCCTGGGCGCTCAGCACGTTCGCCGACCCCGAGGCGAACCCCATCGGCGCGGACGCCGTGGGCTTCATGCCCTTCCCGGCCGTCGAGGGCGGCGCCGGCGACGTCGACGCGTACCCCTCCAACGTCGGTCTGCCCATGACCTTCTCCGCGAAGGCGTACGGCGCCGGGGTCGACGACTGGCTCGGCTGCCTCGCGGACAGCTACGGCGACGCCTCCCTCACGGAGGCGAACACCATCTCCGGCTTCGCCTCGACGGCGCAGATCGAGGACCCGCTCGCCCAGCAGGTCCAGGACACGATCGCCGCCTCGGACTCCTCCGTGCTGTGGTTCGAGGCGCTCTTCGGCACGCAGGCGACCACGACGAGCCAGACGAACGCGGCCCAGCTCCTCACGGGCGCGATCTCCGCCGAGGAGTTCATGTCCCTCGTCCAGGCCGACCTCGACGCCGAGTGACGCGCGCGGGCGGGGCGGCCCTCTCGCCCCGCCCGCCCCGTCCCGCCCGCCCGGCCCGCCCGGCCCCTCCCCCGAAGGGAACGACCCGTGAAGCGCATCTTCGAGGACCGCCGGACGGCGCTGCTGCTGCTGGCGCCCGCGCTGCTCGTCTACACGCTCGTCATGCTCGTGCCCGTCGTGTGGTCGCTCGGCTACACGCTCCTGGACGGCAACGCCGTGGCCGGCTTCCAGTACACGGGGTTCGACAACTTCGCGCGGCTGGCCGACGACCCGAAGGTCTGGCAGGCCTTCACGTTCACGCTGAAGTACGCGGTCGTCATCACGACCGGGCAGGTGCTGCTCGGGTACGTGCTGGCCGTCTTCTACGTGTTCGTGCTCCGCAGGAGCGGCAGCGTGGTCCGCACCCTCACGTTCTTCCCGGTCGTGCTGCCCACCGTCGCGGTGGCGCTGCTCTTCCAGAAGATGTTCGAGATCGCGCCGCAGAACGGCCTCGTCAACTCCGTCCTCAACGCGCTGGGGATGGGCTCGGTCGACTGGTTCGGCAGCGCCGGCACCGCGTTCTTCGTCCTGGCGCTCATGGACATCTGGCGCTCCATGGGCTTCTACGCCGTGCTGCTCTACACGGGCCTGCTCGACATCCCCGAGGAGGTCCTGGAGTCCGCCCGGATGGACGGCGCGAGCGGCTGGCGCCTCGTGCGGCAGATCGTCCTGCCGCTGTCGCTGCCGGTGCTCGTCTCCTCCCTCATCTTCAGCATCAACGGCACGCTCAAGGTCTTCGACTCCGTGCTGGCGCTCACCAACGGCGGCCCCGGGCTCGGCACCACGCCGCTGACGCTCTACATGTTCCAGACCTCCTTCAGCTTCGGCGACTACGGCTACGGCAGCACCATCGCCCTGCTGCTCACCCTCGTCTGCCTCGTCGTGACCCTCGCCGTCTTCCGCTCGGCCCGACGGGACGTGAACGCATGACCACCCTCACCGCGGGCGCCACCGCCGCCCCCGCCCGCCCCGCCCCCCGGCGCCGGCCCTCCCCCCGCACCGCCGGCCGCACCCTGGTCCGCCGGTCGCTCATCGGCCTGCTGCTGCTGGTCGAGGTGGGCCCGCTGCTCTGGCTCCTGCTCGGCTCGCTGAAGTCGCAGCGCGACTGGCTGGACAACCCCACCTGGTCGCTGCCGACCTCCCTGCAGTGGGGCAACTACGCGGAGGCGTGGACCACGGGCAACATCGCCCAGTACCTGCAGAACAGCCTCGTGGCCGTCCTGCCGTCGCTCGCGATGATCATCGCCTTCGGCGTGGCCGCCGGGTTCGCCCTGGAGGTCCTCGTCTGGAAGGGCCGCGGGCCGGTCCTGCTGCTGTTCCTCGCCGGGATCATGGTGCCGGGGCAGATGATCCTGCTGCCCCTGTTCAACACCTACTTCCGCGCGGGCCTCACGGGCACGCTGTGGCCGCTGATCCTCACCTACACCGCCACGGGCCTGCCCCTGACCGTCTTCATGATGGCGACGTACTTCCGGGCCGTGCCGCGCGAGGTGTTCGAGGCCGCGACCCTGGACGGCGCATCCGTGGTCCGGGCCTTCTTCTCCGTCGCCGTGCCCATGGTGAAGAACGCGATCGTCACGGTCGGGCTCGTCCAGTTCTTCTTCATCTGGAACGACCTGCTCATCGCGCTGACGTTCACCACGGACAGCTCGCTGCGGACCGTGCAGGTCGGCCTGCTGAACTTCACGGGCGAGTTCGGGGCCACGCAGTACGGCCCGCTCTTCGCCGCCATCTGCATCAACGTGCTCGGCCTGCTGGCGATCTACCTCTTCCTCAACCAGCGCATCATGGCCGGCCTCACCAGCGGCGCCGTCAAGGGCTGAGGTCCGTCCCGCTCCCCGCGCCCGCCCCGTCGCCCGGCCCGACTCCCGGCCCGTCGTCCGGCCCGTCGCCCGGCCCGTCGCCCGGCCCGTCGCCCGGCACCGCGGCCATCCCGTCCCCCCCTGGAGGTCCCTGCATGCCTGCCGCCCACCCCGGCGCCCCCGTCCTGGGCGCCGGAGCCCCCGCCCTCGGCCTGGGCACCGACCGCCCGTCCCTCTCGTGGGTGACCACCGCGCCGGCCGGCTGGGTCCAGGTCGCGTACGAGCTCGAGCTCGTCGTCGACGGGGTCGCGCGGACGACGGGCCGGGTCGAGAGCCCGGACTCCGTCGCGCTGCCGTGGCCGCTCGCGCCGCTGGGCTCGCGGGCGCGGGTCGAGGCCCGTGTGCGGCTGTGGGGGCGCGGGGACGACCGCCCCTCGCGCTGGTCCGACGTCGGCCGGGCGGAGACCGGTCTGCTCGCGCCGTCGGACTGGACGGCGCGCCTCGTCGGGCCCGCGTGGGAGGAGGGCACGGGCGACGACCGGCGGCCGCCCCTCGTGCGCGGGGCGTTCCGGCTGGCGTCCCCCGCCGCGTCCGCGCGCCTGTACCTGTCGGCGCACGGCCTCGTCGAGGCCGAGCTCAACGGCGTCCGGGTGGGCGACGAGACGCTCGCGCCGGGCTGGACCGTCTACCACCAGCGCCTGCAGTACTCGACCTTCGACGTCACGGACCTGCTCGTCCCGGGCGAGAACGCCCTCGGCGCCTGGCTCGCCGACGGCTGGTACCGGGGGCGCCTGGGCTTCCACGGCGGCCACCACGACCTCTACGGCTCCGACCTCGGCGTCCTCGCGCAGCTCGAGGTCCGTCACCCCGACGGGACGACGACCACGGTCGGCAGCGACGGCACCTGGACGTCCGGCCGGGGTCCCGTCCTCGCGAGCGGCCTGTACGACGGGGAGCGCTACGACGCCCGCCTCCTGCCCGCCGGGTGGTCGCGCCCGGGCTTCGTCGACCCCAGCTGGACGCCGGTCGTGGAGCTGCCGCTCGACCCGGGCGTGCTCGTCGCCCCCGACGGGCCGCCCGTGCGCTGCACGGAGGAGCTGCGGCCGGCGGCGGTCTGGACCTCTCCCGCGGGCCGGACCCTCGTCGACCTCGGCCAGAACCTCAGCGGCCGCCTGCGCCTGCGCCTGCGCGGGGTGCCCGCGGGCACGACGATCACCCTGCGGCACGCGGAGGTGCTCCAGGAGGGCGAGCTCTACACGCGCCCCCTGCGCGACGCCCGTGCCACCGACGTCTACGTCCACGACGGCGTCGACGCCGAGTGGGAGCCGCGCTTCACGATGCACGGCTTCCGGTACGCGGAGGTGACCGGGTGGCCGGGCGCCCTGACGGCGGACGACGTCGTCGGCCGCGCCTACCACTCCGACATGGCCCCGGCGGGGACGTTCTCCTCCTCCGACCCGCTGCTCGACCGGCTCCACGAGAACATCCGCTGGAGCATGCGCAGCAACTTCGTCCACGTGCCGACGGACTGCCCCCAGCGCGACGAGCGCCTGGGCTGGACCGGCGACCTCCAGGTCTTCGCACCGACGGCGACCTTCCTCTACGACTGCCTCGGCCTCCTGCGCGGCTGGCTCAAGGACGTCGCGGCCGAGCAGCTCGAGGACGGCACGGTCCCCTGGTACGTGCCCGTCATCCCGGGCGACGACCCGTGGACGCCCGTGCGGCCCGGTGCCGTGTGGGGCGACGTCGCGGTGCTCACGCCGTGGGTGCTCTACGAGCGCACCGGCGACCCGGCCGTCCTCGCCCAGCAGTACCCCAGCGCGAAGGCATGGGTGGAGCTCGTCGAGCGGCTGGCCGGGCCGGGGCGCGTGTGGGACACGGGCTTCCAGCTCGGCGACTGGCTCGACGCCGCCGCGCCGCCGGAGGACCCGGCCGACGCCCGCACGGACCGGTACCTCGTCGCCACGGCGTACTTCGCGTGGTCCGCGCGGCACCTGGCCCGCACGGCGGAGGTGCTCGGGCACGAGGCCGACGCGCACCGCTTCGCCGGCCTGGCCGACGAGGTGCGCAAGGCCTTCCTCGACCGGTGGTCGACGGGCCCGGGCGTGCTGTCCGACGACGCGGAGACGGCCTACGCGCTGTCCATCTGCTTCGACCTGTGGCCCGACGAGGAGCAGCGGCGCGCGGCGGGCGAGCGCCTGGCCGCGCTCGTGGCGGCCGGGGGCGACCGCGTCACCACGGGCTTCGCGGGCACCCCGCTGCTCACCGACGCCCTCGCGACGACGGGCCACCTCGACCGCGCGTACGCGCTGCTGCTCGGGCGCGAGTGCCCCTCGTGGCTGTACACCGTCCTGTCGGGGGGCACCACGACGTGGGAGCGCTGGGACAGCCTCCTGCCCGACGGCACGGTCAACCCCGGCGGCATGACGTCCTTCAACCACTACGCCTTCGGCGCGGTGGGCGACTGGCTGCACCGGACGGTCGCGGGCCTGGCGCCCGCCGCGCCGGGGTACCGCCGCCTCCGCGTGCACCCCCGGCCCGGGGGCGGGCTCACCGCCGCGCGCGCCGAGCACCGCACGCCCTACGGGACGGCCGCGGTCCGCTGGACGCTCGAGGCGGGGCGGTTCGTCGTCGACGTCCGGGTCCCCACGGGGACCACGGCCGTCGTGGTGCTGCCCGGGGAGGACGAGCGGCACGTGGGCAGCGGGGAGCACCGCTTCGAGGTCCCCGTGACCGCCTCGACGCGGTTCTAGCCCTCGCGCCCCAGGGTCGAGGCCCGCGGCACGAGCACGGGCTCGAGGCGCGCGGTGCGGTGCCGGTGCTGCTCCCGGCTCCGCCCGCGCACCCCGAGCTCGTCGAGGAGCATGTCCGCGGCGGTGGCGCCCATCTCGTCGCCGGACTGGTCCAGCGTGGTGATGGGCACCATGCTGCTCCAGGCCTCGCGGTTGTTGTCGTAGCCGACGAGGGCCACGTCGTCGGGGATCCGCAGCCTGCCGCGCGCCTGGCACACCTGCACGAACCCGAGGGCGAGCAGGTCGGCGCCCGCCACGACCCCGTCGGGGCGGCGCTCCGGGGGCAGGTGGTGCACCGTCTCCGCCACCCGCCGGCCGTCCTCGACGCGGACGTCCCGGGTCACCTCGACGGTGAGCGTCACGTCGCCGCCCGCCTCGGACACCGCGCGCTCCACGCCGGACAGCCGCTCGCGCGTGGGCCGGAAGTGCCGCGGCCCCGCCCACAGGAGGCGCCGTCGGCCCAGCCCGATGAGGTGCTGCGCCGCCAGGTAGCCGCCGTGGGCGTTGTCCGTCTCGACGGCGCAGAGCCCGGCCTCGCCCGAGGGCACGTTGAGCAGCACGATGGGGACGCGCCGCGACCGCACGTGGTGCACGCGCTCCGCGACGTCGTCGCGGGGGGCCAGCAGGATGCCCGCCGCCCGCTCCTCCTCGAAGAGGTCGAGGTAGGCGCCCTGCCGCTCGCCCTCGGCACCGGCGTCGGCCAGGAGGAGCTTGAAGCCCGCGGCCTCCGCGCGCTCCTGCACCCCGCGGACCATGTCCGTGAAGAAGGAGTTCGTCAGGTCCGCCACGACGAAGCCGAGCGTCGTGCTGCGCCCCGCGGCCAGCGACCGCGCCGCACCGTTGCGGACGAAGCCCAGCGTGGCGATCGCGTCCTCGACGCGCCGGCGGGTGGCGGGGGCGACCTTGTCGGGCCGGTTGAGCACGTTCGACACCGTGCCGAGGGAGACGCCGGCGGCACGCGCGACGTCGGACACGCTCGGGGCCCTCGTCACCGCTGCTCGTCCCTCCCCCGCTCGGGCCCCCAGGCTAGTCGAGGGGCGACGCGCGGCGGACGGGCGTCAGGGGGCGACCGCCACGAAGCGGGTGCGCCGGGCGACGGGGTCCGCCTCGACCAGGCGGACCCCGAGCGGCTCCCCGAGCACCAGCGTCCCGCCCTCCGCCGCGTCGACGCGGGCCCGGACGGCCGGGTCGGCGAGCGCGACCTCGCCCCGGCGGCCGCCCTCGTCGTCGAGGTCGACGACGACGCCCCGGAAGGTCCGCCCGACCTGCGGCGCCAGGACGAGGGCCTCGACGAGGTCGACCCCGCCCCGGTCGTAGCCGGAGCTGCGGCGCCCCGTCGCCGCCATGGTGGCGGGCAGCCCGGGCAGCGCCGCGCGCACCCAGTCCGGGACGGGGGCGCCGGCGCACGCCGCGAGGCACACCTCCGTGGCGTACCGGTCGACGAGACGGCGGAGGGGCGCCGTGACGTGCGCGTACGGCGCGGCGATGGCGGCGTGCCGGGCGTCGTCGCCCGCTGGCGGGGCCGCACCGTCGTCGCCCCCGAACGCGACGTAGGCCGCGCCCCGGAAGAGGGACGTCGCGGCGTCGAGGAAGGCCGCGTGCGCCGGCAGCGCGGCGTCGAGCGTCGGCAGCAGCTCGCCGTAGGGACGCTCGGGCGCCCACCCGACGCCGAGCGCGGCCGCGGTGCGGCGCAGCCGCGCGACGTCACGCCCGTCGGCCGGCGGCAGCGTGCGCAGCACCCCCGTGCCGGCCCGGAGCTGGATCCCCGCCGCGACGACGCCCGTGAGCAGCGAGACCTGCGCGTTCCAGCCCTCGACGGGCGCCGGCGCGCGGAACGCGAGCACCCAGGCGCCGTCGGCGCCGCGCGCCACCTCCTGCTCCGGGACGCCGAGCGAGACGCCGCCGCGGGCCCGCTCGCGCTCCTGGCGCAGGAGCCCGACCCGGGTGAGGGCGACGAGCGCGGCGTCGGCCGTCCCCGCGTCGAGCGCCCGCTGCGCGCCGTCGTAGGTGAGCTGGGCGCGGCTGCGCACCGTCGCCGGCTCCACGTGGGCGTCGAGCACCTCGCCGTCGGCGTCGAGGTCGATGCGCCAGAGGGCGGCCGCCCGGTCCTGGTCCGGCAGGAGGCTCGCGGCGCCCTCGGAGAGGACGGGCGGGTGCAGCGGCACCTTGTCCGCCGGCCCGTAGGCCGTCAGGCCGCGGGCGTGCGCGGCGGCGTCGAGGGCGCCGCCCGGGGTGACGACCGCGGCCACGTCCGCGATCGCGTAGTGGACGCGCCAGCCCGGCCCGTGAGCCTCGACGTGCACGGCCTGGTCGAGGTCGCGGGAGCCGGGCGGGTCGAGGGTGACCAGGGGCAGGTCCGTGCGGTCGGCGCGGCCGGGGGCGCGCCCCGGCACCGGGCCCGGGCCCCGCGCCGCCACGGCCTGCGCCTCGGCGAGGGCGGCGGGGTCGAAGGCCTCGGGGAGCCCGAGCTCGGCCCGCAGCCGCCCGAGGCCCGCCGCGAGGTCGCCCTCGAGGGGCGCGGTCACCTGCAGGCGCGACGTCGGCACGGCCCCGACCCTAGGCCGGGGCCCGTGCCCCGGCGCGCCGGGCCCCGGGGGTCCGCGTCAGCGCGCGGAGCGCAGCTCCAGCGTCAGCGGGCACTGGAACGGGTCGCGGGCGCCGAGGCCGACCTTGTTGAGGTGCTTGATGACGATCGCGTACGACTGCAGGACGGTCGTCTCCGTGTAGGAGACGCCGTGCTTCGCGCAGAACTCGCGGACGATGGGCTGGACGCGGCGCAGGTGCGGCCGCGCCATGCTCGGGAAGAGGTGGTGCTCCACCTGGTAGTTCAGGCCGCCCATCATGAGGTCCGTGAACCGGCCGCCGCGGACGTTGCGGCTCATGAGCACCTGGCGGCGCAGGAAGTCCACGCGGGCGTCGCGCGGCACGATCGGCATGCCCTTGTGGTTGGGCGCGAACACCGCGCCCATGTAGAGGCCGAACAGGCCCATCTGCACCCCGAGGAACGCGAACGCCATGCCCAGGGGCAGGAACCCGAAGACGAGGCCGAGGTAGGCGCCCAGGCGCAGCGTCACGAACGCGATCTCCACGGGACGACGCTTGACCTCGCCCTTGCCGAAGATCGTCTTGACCCCGGAGATGTGCAGGTTGAGGCCCTCGAGCAGCAGGAGGGGGAAGAACAGCCAGCCCTGGCGCGCCCGGAACCAGGCGACGGCCCCGCGGGGCGGCTCGACGACGTCGTCGTGGTGGAAGAGCAGGACGCCGCTCTTGACGTCGGGGTCCGCCGCGATCTGGTTGGGCTTCGCGTGGTGGCGCGAGTGCTTGTGCTGCCACCAGCCGTAGCTCATGCCGGCGTAGAGGTTGGCGATGACGAGGCTCGCCCAGTCGTTCCACCGGCCCGACTTGAAGATCTGGCGGTGCGCCGCGTCGTGCCCGAGGAACATGACCTGGCCGAGGACGAACGCCAGGCCCGCCGCCACCGCCATCTGCCACCACGAGTGCCCGATCGCGAAGGCCGCGACGCCGAGCCCGACGAGGAGCAGCGTCAGCACCACGAAGCGGGTCCAGTAGTACGCGTACCGGCGGCGCATGAGGCCCGCGGCCTGCACCATCGCGGACAGCTCGGTGAACTCGCCCACCGCCCGGCGCGCGCCCTCGCGCGGACGGGTGGCGGTGGCGGTCCCGGCGACGGGGCTCGACGACGAGCCCGCCCCGGGGTCCGCGGGGGCGAGGGCCGGGGTCGAGCCCGGCAGGGCGACAGCATCCATGCGGCGGTCCGCTCGTTCGTCGGGGTGACGCCCGCAGGGTCCGGGACGTCGGGAACCTACGCGAGCGTAACCGCCCCGGCGCACGGACGTGCCGACGGCGTGGCGCGCGTCACGTGCGGGGGCCCCGCCCGGCGCCCGTCCGGTCAGGCGAAGGCGGCCCGCAGCGGGCGCTCCCAGACCTCGCGCGCCTCGTGCAGCGGCAGGGTGAACAAGCCCTGGACCTCCACGGCCGGCACGTGCTCGTGCTCCTCCGGGGACCCGGGCGCCCCGGCGCCGACGGAGCACGTCTCCGCCGTCTCGCCGAGCCGGACCACGGGCACGCCGCGCGCCGTGCACAGGTCGGCCAGGCGGACCTCCTCCGACCGCGGCACGGCCACGAGGACGCGCGCGGTCGACTCCGAGAAGAGGGCGACGAACGGGTCGACGCCGTCGCGGGCGCACAGCGGCGCCAGGTCGACCTGGACGCCGACGCCGTAGCGCAGGCAGGACTCGACGAGCGCCTGCGCCAGCCCGCCCTCGGACAGGTCGTGCGCGGCGTCGACGAGCCCGTCCCGGGCCGCGTGCGCCAGCACCTGCGCCAGCCGGCGCTCGGCCGCGAGGTCGACGGCCGGGGGCACGCCGCCGAGCTGGTCGTGCACGACGTCCGCCCAGGCCGAGCCGTCGAGCTCGTCGCGCGTGACGCCGAGGAGCAGGACCGCCTGGCCCGCGGTCGTCCAGCCCGAGCGGACGGCCTCGGCGACGTCGTCGATGACGCCCAGGACGCCCACGACCGGCGTGGGGTGGATGGCCGAGTCGATGCGGCCGGGCTCGCCCGTGCCGTTGTAGAGCGAGACGTTGCCGCCCGTGACGGGGACCTCGAGCTCGGCGCAGGCGTCGGCGAGGCCGCGGATCGCCTCGACGAGCTGCCACATCGTGTCGGGGTGCTCCGGGCTGCCGAAGTTCAGGCAGTCGGTCACCGCGAGGGGACGCGCCCCCGAGGTGGCGACGTTCCGGTACGCCTCCGCGAGCGCCAGCTGCGCCCCCGTGTACGGGTCGAGCTTGGCGAAGCGGCCGTTGGCGTCCGTCGCCAGCGCGACCCCCAGGCCCGTCGTCTCGTCGACGCGGACGACGCCGGCGTCGTCGGGCATCGCGAGCGCGGTGTTGCCCTGGACGAAGCGGTCGTACTGGTCGGTGACCCACGACGGCGAGGCGAGGTTCGGCGAGCCGAGCAGCCGCAGCACGGTCGCGCGCAGCTCCTCCGCCGACGAGGGCCGCGCGTACCGGGCGGCGCCCCCGGGCCCGGACACCGTGTCGGCGACGAGCGCGTCCTGCCAGGCGGGGCGCGCGAAGGGCCGGTCGTACACGGGCCCGTCGTGGGCCACCGTGCGCGGGTCCACGTCGACGATCCGCCGCCCGTGGTGGTCGATCGTCAGGCGCCCGGTGCCGGTCACCTCGCCGATGACGGCCGTCTCGACGTCCCACTTCCCCGTGATCGCGAGGAAGGCGTCGAGCCGGTCGGGCCGGACCACGGCCATCATCCGCTCCTGCGACTCCGACATGAGGATCTCGCCGGCGGTCAGGGTCGGGTCGCGGAGCAGGACCTTCTCGAGGTCGACGTGCATGCCGCCGTCGCCGTTGGAGGCCAGCTCGCTCGTCGCGCACGAGATGCCGGCGGCACCGAGGTCCTGGATGCCCTCGACGACCCCGGCGGCGAAGAGCTCGAGGCAGCACTCGATGAGCACCTTCTCCATGAAGGGGTCGCCCACCTGCACCGAGGGGCGCTTGGAGGGCTTGGCGTCGTCGAAGGTCTCCGAGGCCAGGATGGAGGCGCCGCCGATGCCGTCGCCGCCCGTGCGGGCGCCGAAGAGGACGACCTGGTTGCCCGCGCCGGAGGCGTTCGCGAGGTGGATGTCCTCGTGCCGCAGGACCCCCAGGCACAGGGCGTTGACCAGCGGGTTGCCCTGGTAGCAGGGGTCGAACACGGTCTCGCCGCCGATGTTCGGCAGGCCGAGGCTGTTGCCGTACCCGCCGACGCCGGCCACGACGCCGTGGACGACGCGCGCGGTGTCGGGGTGGTCGATCGCGCCGAAGCGGAGCTGGTCCATCACCGCGACGGGCCGGGCGCCCATGGAGATGATGTCGCGCACGATCCCGCCGACGCCCGTGGCCGCGCCCTGGTAGGGCTCGACGAAGGACGGGTGGTTGTGCGACTCGACCTTGAAGGTCACCGCCCAGCCGTCGCCGATGTCGACGACGCCCGCGTTCTCGCCGATCCCGACGAGCAGGTGCTCGCGCATCGCCGGCGTCGTCTTCTCGCCGAACTGGCGCAGGTGGGTGCGGCTCGACTTGTACGAGCAGTGCTCGGACCACATGACGGAGTACATGGCGAGCTCGGCGGCGGTGGGGCGGCGGCCGAGCAGGTCGCGGATGCGCGCGTACTCGTCGGGCTTGAGCCCGAGCTCCGCGAAGGGCTGCTCCAGGTCCGGCGTGGCCGCGGCGTCCTCGACGGTGTCGGCCGGGTGGACCGGACGCCCCGACGCGGCGGACGAGGAGCTGGCGGGCGAGGTGCTGGCGGGCGCGGGGCTGGTGGGCGCGGTGCTCATGGGGGTCCTCGTGGTCCTCGGGCGCCCCGGCGCGCAGGGCGGGCGGGACGACGGGCGGCGGCGGGGTCAGCCTACCGACGCGGCCGTCCCCTCCCGGTGCCGGCCCTCCCTGTGGACGGGCCGAGACCCCGCCCGCGCGGGGGCCCCGGCCCGCGGCCATGCTCGGTCCGCCGATGCTGTCGTCGATGGAGAGGCCCGTCATGCGCGCTCGACCCCTGCTCGCCGCCCTCGCCCTGGCCCTCGCGGCCACCCTGCCGCCGGGCGCCGCCGCCGCCGCCCCGCCCGGCGCGTTCCCCGAGCGCATCCCGCTGCCGCCCGGCTTCCAGCCGGAGGGCATCGACGCCGGCCCGGGCACCACGTTCTACGTCGGCTCCCTGGCCGACGGCTCCATCTACCGCGGCGACCTGCGCACCGGTGAGGGCGCGGTGCTCGCCGAGGGTGCCGGCGCGCCCGCGGTCGGGGTCCTGCACGAGGCGGGACGCGACCGGCTGTGGGTGGCCGGCGGTGCCAGCGGCGAGGTCCGCGCCTACGACGCCACGACCGGCGAGCTGCTGGCGCTGTACTCCTTCCCCGGTGCGGGCTTCCTCAACGACGTCGCGATCGCCGACGGCGCGGTCCACGTCACCGACTCCGTGGTCCCGCAGCTCGCCGTGATCCCGCTCGGCGCGGGCGGAGCGCTGCCCGACGAGGACGCCGCGACGACGCTGCCCCTGACCGGCGACCTCGTGTACGGGGCCGGCTTCAACGCCAACGGCATCGTCGCGACGCCCGAGGGCGCCCTCGTCCTCGTGCAGTCGGGCACGGGCCTGCTCTTCGCGGTGGACCCCGCGACGGGGGTCGCCACGACGATCGACCTCGGCGGTGCGACCGTCGTGAACGGCGACGGCCTCGAGCTGCGGGGGCGCACGCTCTTCGTCGTGCAGAACCGGCTGAACCAGGTCGCCCCCGTGCGCCTGGCGGCGGACCTGCGGACGGGCACGGTCGGCCCGGTGCTCACCGACCCCGACTTCCGCGTGCCGACGACCATCGCGTTCGCCGCGGGCCGGCTGTGGGCCGTCAACGCCCGCTTCGGCACACCGCCCGGGCCGGACGTCGACTACGACGTGGTCCAGGTGGCGCTGCGCTGACCGTCCGCCCCCCGTCCGCTCCCGTCCGCCCCCGTCCGGTCACCGTCACCCGTCAGCGCCGACGCGTGACGGTGACCGTGGCCTCCTGCGCGTCGTCCGGGCACCGGCCGAGGTCGTCGCAGCCCCACGCGGTCACCCGCACGGACGCGCGGCCGCCGCCGAAGACGCCGCCGGAGGACGCGAGGAGCACCTCGGTCGGACCGTCGGCGCAGGGCACCCAGGTGTAGCCGTACCCGGAGACGAGCCCGCGCCCCGCGAAGCGCTGGTCCACCCAGGCCTCCAGGCCCACCCCGTCCGTGCCGGTGCACGTCAGGGTCGCCCGGACGACGGCGGCGCCGTCGCGCAGCGCCCGCACCGAGACGTCCCCGACGACGACGACCGGCGGCGGCGGCGCGACCTCCGCGGAGAACCGGAGCGGCCCACCCGGGCCGCCGCCGTACGCGCCGACCTGGACGAGGTACGTCCTGCCTGCGACGACCTCGAGGACCACGACGCTCGTGAGGTCCTCGCCGCCGTCGTCGTCGCACGCCACCTGCTCGGGTCCGTCCGGTCCGGCGACGTGGACGGCGATCGTCGTGTCGTAGGCGCTCCCCGCCGTGCGCAGCACGACGGACCCGCTCCTGGGAAGTCGCACCGCATACCACACCGTGGGTCCCGCACCGGCGCAGAGGTCCGGCTCGTCGGGCTCGGACGTCGCCTCCTGCGTGTCGGTCTCGTCGACGAAGGGCAGCGCCCCGACCGGCGTCGCGGCGGCGCGCTCGTCGTTCGCCGGCGGTGCCGCGGCCGCTCCCGGCGCCGTGGTGACGACGAGCCCGACGGCGAGGACCCCCGCCGCCACGGCCCGTACGACGACGGACCAGACGGGGCGCCGGTCCTCGGTGAGGGTCATCGCCCGACCGCCCCGGGGCCCGGTCACCTGTTCCGGCTCAGGCCGATGCGGCCCGAGAGGGAGGCGTCGTCGCAGCGCTCCCAGGCATCGCAGCCGTACGCGTTCAGGGTCAGCTGCGCACGCCCACCGCCGAAGGTGCCGTTGTCGGCGGACACCCCGAACGTCACCGGGACGGACGGGGGGGTGCAGGAGACGTACGTGTCGCCCGTGCCGACGAGCAGCCCGCGCCCGGCGAACTTCTGGCTCAGAGAACCGCTGACCCACACGCCTCCGGGCGCCGCGCAGCCGATGGACGTGCTGATGGTCGCCCGGCCCGCACGGTCCACGGAGACCAGCACCGGTCCCAAGGAGATGTCCTGTGCAGCGGGAGCGCGCGAGATCGAGAACGTCAGCTGCCCGCCCTCGGCGTCCAGCGCCTCGACACCGACGAGGAAGGTCCCGGCCCCGAGGAAGACCGGGAAGGTCGTCCCGCCCTCCCCGTCCCCGGAGCACCCGATGTTCTCCAGACCCCACTCCGTCTCGACCCAGAGCGACATGGCCACGGCGTGATCGCTCCCCTCGGTACTCAGGCTCAGGTACTCCTCGTCGTCGAGCTGCAGCTCGTACCACACGACGCTGCTGCCGCCCCAGCAGGACGGCTCGTCCTCGGGCCGGGTCGCCTCCGATGTGTCCACGTCGTCGGTGAAGGGGATGCTCGTGATCGGCGTGGGCGACGCGAGGTCGTCGTGGGGCGGCGGGGCCGCGTGCGCGGCGGGTGCGAGGGCGAGCGGCAGCAGCAGGGCGAGCGCGGCGACGAGGCCGGCGCGGCGGCGGGTACGCATGGGGGACTCCGGGGCGGGTGAGGACGGGCGGGGCGGGGTGGCCGCGCGCGTCGTCGCGGCGGCGGGGCAGGGGTGCCGGCGTCAGGCCGGGGAGCCCTTGCGGTAGTCGAACGAGACGACGGAGCGGGGCCGGAAGCGCAGGACGACGCTGTCGTAGCGGGCCCCGAGGCCCTCGGCCATGCCGCGGGCGGTGGCCTCGTCCACGTACCGCCGGAAGATGCGGACCCGCCGCTCGACGACGTCGTCGCGCTCGACCTCGACGGTCCCGCGCAGCATCGCCCCCATGAGGTCCGGCGTGGTGACGTCGACGAGGACCGTCGCGTCGGGGTCCCGGACGAGGTTGCGGACCTTGCGGCTCTCGGCCTGCGAGCCCAGCAGCAGGTCGGGCTTCTCGTAGAGGAACCACAGGGGTGCCACGTGCACCGAGCCGTCGAGGTCGTGCGTGGCGTGCCGGGCGATCTCGGCGGTCGACAGCAGCTCGTCGAGCCTGGGGCCGGTCAGCGGCAGCGCCTGCGGGTAGCCCGGTCCGGCCACGGCTCAGCCCGCCAGCTCGGCGCAGAGGTCGCGCGTGGGACCGCTCGAGCTCACCAGGGTGAACGTCCCGCCGGCGTCGACCTCGAGCACGGTGCGGCCGACGTGGAGGGTGGTCGACGGCCCGGCCGGCACGTCGGTGTCGAAGAGGACGAGGAGCGTGGTGCCCGTGGAGGTCACCGTGGCCGTGCCGTCGGGGTGCAGGGCCGTCCGGATCATGGAGCCGCCGCCGGGCAGGACGAGCTGCCGGTCGGGACGGTCGAGGCGCGTCAGGGTCGTCGTCGGGCCGTGGCCGCCGAGGAGGGCGCCACCTCCGCCCGTCCGCGCCACCACCGAGCCCCCCTCCTGCTCCAGGAGGACCGGGAAGGGGCAGCCGAGCGGGAGGACCACGCCGTCGAGCGGCAGGCTCGACGAGACGGGCCCGGGGTGGGCGGGCGGGCCGGGGGGCCGGGCGGCGACCGCCGGCGGTCCCGCGGTCCCGACGAGCACCGCCGTCGCGAGGACGAGGGCCGCCCCGGCTCGTCCTGCCCCGGCCCTCACGCTGCCGTGCATGGTGCCTCCCCCGACGGGGCCGACGACGTCGACCGCTGGGGAGAGCCCACACCCGCCGGTACGCGGCGGGCGATACGCAGATGTACGGACCGGCGCGGGCCGGGAGGCTCAGGCGAGCGGGCGCGCGTCGTCGACGAGGTCGACCGGGAGCGACGGGGCCAGCCGCCGCAGGGTCGTGAAGGCCGGCACGAGGGCGTCGTAGACCTCCGTGAACACGCCGAGGAGCTGGCGCAGCACCTCGGACTCCGCCGGACGCGGCCGGACGGTGCGGGTCACCTCGACCATGTCGGCGGCCACGTCGATGCTGTCGACGAGGCCGAGCGCCTCCATCGCCAGCAGCGCCGCGCCGAATCCCGAGCCCTCCTGCCCCTCCGCGAGGCCGACGGGCATGCCGAACGCGTCCGCGAGCGTCTGCTGCCACAGCTCGCTGCGCATGACGCCGCCGGTGGCGCGCACCTCGTCGACGACGAGGCCCGCCCCGCGCATGGCGTGCAGCACGGACGCGAGCTGCAGGCACACGCCCTCGACGGCCGCACGCACCAGGTGCTCGCGCCGGTGCGCGCGCGTGAGGCCGAGGTAGACGCCCTTGGGCAGCGAGCTCCAGTGCGGCGCCCGCTCGCTCAGCAGGTACGGCAGCATGAGCAGCCCCCCGGAGCCGACGGGGGCGCGGGCGGCGAGCGCGAGCAGCTCCGCCTCGTCCTCCACCTCGGGGGCCAGGGTGTCGCGCGCCCAGCCCATGACGACGCCACCGTTGTTGATCGCCCCGCCGACGACCCAGCGGCTCGGGGTCAGGGCGTAGCAGAACACCCCGCCGAGCGGGTCGACGGCGGGCCGGTCGACGACGACGCGCAGGGCGCCGCTGGTGCCGAGGGAGCAGGCGGCGACACCGGGGCGGACGGCACCGACCCCGAGGTTGGCCAGCGGCCCGTCGGCAGCCCCGACGACGACGCGCGTGGCGGCGGGCAGCCCCGTCTCCCGCACGCCCTCGTCGGACAGGCCCGGCAGGACGTGGGTGGTGGGGACGATCTCGGGCAGCTGCTCGGCGGTGATGCCGGCGATCGCGAGCGCCTCCCCGTCCCAGGACAGCGTCGCCATGTCCATGAGGCCCGTGGCGCTGGCGATGGAGTGGTCGACGACGAGCGCGCCGCACAGCCGCAGCAGCACGTACTCCTTGATGCCGACCCAGAACCCGACGCCCTCGCAGAGCTTGGCCTCCTGCTCGTGGAACCACACGAGCTTGGGCAGGGGCGACATGGGGTGCAGGGGCGTACCGGTCCGCCGGTGCAGCGCGAGCCCGCCGACGCCGGCCCGCAGGCGCTCCGCCTGCGCCGCCGCGCGGGTGTCGCCCCACGTGACGACGGACGTGACCGGCCGCAGCGTCGGCGTGAGGCCGAGGAGGCTGTGCATCGCCGACGAGAACGACAGCGCCGCCACCCGCCCCGCCCCGAGCTCGGCGACGACGTCACGCAGGCCGGCCATCACCGCGTCGACGATGAGCTCGGGGTCCTGCACGGCGTGGCCGGGGTGCGGCTCCTCGAGCGGGTACCCGTGGGACGCGCTCGCGAGCGTCCGTCCCGCGACGTCGAAGGCGACGACCTTCGTGCTCGTCGTGCCGAGGTCCACGCCGAGGACGACGTCCGCGACCGGTCCCGTCGCCACGTCGCTCGTGCCGCTCACGCCGCGCCGCCGTCGGCGCCGGGGTCGCCGCCCCACAGGTCGACGAGCACCTTGCCGCTCGCGGCCGAGTCCGCGGCCAGCGCGAACGCGGCCACCGCGTCCTCCGCGGGCAGGACGTGCGTCACGACGGAGCCGATGCCGGGCTCGGCCGCCAGCAGGGCCACGGCCTCCTCGACCTCGTCGCGGAAGCGGAAGGAGCCGCGCCACGTCACCTCCTTGGAGATGAAGGGCGCGAGGTTCACCGGCCGGGGCTCGTCCGGCACCATGCCGACCTGCACCACCGTGCCCCGCCGCCGGGCGGCCACCAGGGCGGTGCCGACGGCCGCGGGCACCCCGGAGCACTCGAGGACGACGTCGAAGGCACCCGCCGGCACCGCGTCGACCCCCACGCGCAGCGTGGCCGAGGCCCCCACCGCCCGCGCCCGCTCCAGCGGGCCCGGCAGGACGTCGCTCGCCGTGACCTCGGCGGCGCCCCGGGCGCGGGCGGCCGCGACCGCGAGGAGCCCGATGGGCCCGGAGCCCGACACGAGGACGCGCGCCCCCGTGAGGTCGCCCGCCAGCCCCGCGCCGTGCAGCGCGACCGCGAGCGGCTCGGCGAGGGCCGCCCGCCGCAGCGGGAGGCCCGCGGGCAGGACGCGGACCTGGTCCCGCCGCACGACGAGGTGCTCGCTCATGCCGCCCTGCGTGTGCGGCCAGGTGGAGGCGCTGCCGAGGTAGGCGCCCTGCGGCCACAGGTGGGGCGCGTCCTCCAGGCCCGGCTCGGGCGTGCCGAACGTGGCCGGGTGCAGCGTCACCGGCGTGCCCGGCGCGAGCTCGCCCGCCGGGTCCTCGTCGACGGTGCCGACGACCTCGTGCCCCGGGACGAGCGGCTCCCGGACGACGAACTCCCCGTTCGCGCCGTGCCGCCAGTAGTGCAGGTCCGAGCCGCAGATGCCGCCGTAGGCCATCCGCAGCCGGACCTGCCCCTCCCCCGCCCGGGGCGTGGGGACCTCCTCGACGCGCAGGTCGTCCTTGCCGTGGATCACGAGCGCTCGCACGTGGGTACGCCTCTCTGTCGCGGCCGCCCCGGACGGGCGCCGGTCGTCCGCCCGGGGGCGGGCGGGTCACACGACGGCCGTCATCCCGCCGTCGACGAACACGTTCTGCCCCGAGACGAAGCTCGAGGCGTCGGAGGCCAGGAACAGCAGCGTCCCGACGAGCTCCTCCACGCGGCCCCAGCGCTGCGCGGGCGTCCGCTGCGTCACCCACCGGTCGAACTCGGGGTCCTGCCACAGCGCCGCGTTCATGTCCGTGGCGAAGTAGCCGGGCGAGATCGCGTTGACCTGGATGCCGTGCCGCGCCAGGTCGGCCGCCATGCCCTGGGTGAGCAGCGCCAGGCCGCCCTTGCTGGCGGAGTAGGGCGCGATGGTCTGGCGCGCCAGCCGCGACTGCACGGAGGCGATGTTGACGATCTTCCCCGAGCCGCGGGCGGCCATCCCCGGCGCGACGAAGCGCGAGACGTAGAAGGCGCTCGAGAGGTTCGTCGCGATGACGGCGTCCCAGTCGGCGACCGCGAACTCCGTGATGGGGGCGCGCCGCTGCACGCCCGCGTTGTTGACGAGGACGTCGGGCACGCCGTGGGCGGCGACGAGCTCCGCCACCCCGACCTCGACGGCGGCCGCGTCCGTGACGTCGAAGGCCACGGCCGCGGGCCGCCGGCCGGTCCGCCGCTCGAGGTCGTCGGCGACGTCCCCGAGGGCGGCCGTGTCCCGGCCGTGGAGCACGAGGCGGGCGCCGGCCTCGGCGAGCCCCGTGGCGAGCGCGCGGCCCAGGCCCCGCGAGGACCCCGTGACGAGGGCGAGGCGGTCCGTCACGTCGAACAGGCTGCTGGCGGTCACGCCAGACCCACGACGACGTAGAGCACGGAGATGATCGCGAACGCGAGCACGGACTCGATGCCCTGCTGGACCGTCCAGGTGCGCAGCGTGGTCTTCACGTCCATGCCCATGAGGCGTCCGACGAGCCAGAACCCGGAGTCGTTGACGTGGCCGGCGAAGACGGAGCCGGCGGCGGTCGCGAGGGTGATGCAGGCGATCTGGAGTCCGCTGTAGTCGCCGGCGGTGACGGCCGGTGCCATGAGCCCGGCGGCGGTCACGAGGGCGACGGTCGCCGAGCCCTGGGCGAGGCGGAGGATGACCGCGATGATGTAGGCCGCGACGATGACGGGCAGGCCGATGGACTCGAGGGAGTCCGCCAGCGCGTCGCCGATCCCGGAGGCGCGCAGGACGCCGCCGAACATGCCGCCGGCGCCCGTGATGAGGATGACGGAGCACACCGGGCCGAGCGAGGAGTCGAGGACCTTCTCGAGCGCGCTCCCGTGGACGCCCCGGCGGGTACCGAGCACCAGCATGGCGACGAGGACGGAGATGAGCAGCGCGACGGCGGAGGTGCCGATCACCGTCAGGACCTGGAACCAGGTCTCGTCCTCCGACACCACGCCGGCCCCGTTCAGCGCGTCGAGGCCCGTGTTCATGAAGATGAGCACGAGGGGCAGGGCCAGCACCGCCAGGACCGTGCCGACGCGCGGCGGGTTGCTGGGCTGGTCCTCGTCGATGCTGCCGAACAGCGCCGGGACGGGCAGGGGGTACCGGTCGCCGACGCGCTTGCCCCACAGGTACCCGGAGACGTACCAGACCGGGAAGGCCAGGATGATCCCGACGAGGAGCACGAGCCCCAGGTTCGCCTCGTAGAGCTCCGTGGCGGCGACCGGTCCGGGGTGCGGCGGCAGGAAGACGTGCATGACGGAGAACGCCGCCGCGGCGGGGATGCCGTAGCCCAGGACGTTCCCGCCACCGAGGCGCCGGGCCACCGCGAAGATGATCGGCAGCATGACCACGAGCCCGGCGTCGAAGAAGATGGGGAAGCCCACGGCCAGCGAGGCCAGGCCCAGCGCGAACGACGCGCGCTTCTCGCCGAACCGGCCCACGAGCGCCTCGGCCAGCACGCGGGCTCCGCCGGAGTGCTCCACGAGCTTGCCGAGCATCGCGCCGAGCCCGATGAGCAGGGCGACCGTGCCGAGCGTGCTCCCGAAGCCGCCGACGAGGGTGTTGACGATCTCGCCGATCGGGATCCCCGTGGCCAGGGCCGTGAGCAGCGAGACCACGACGAGCGTGAGGAACGCGTGGAGCTTGAAGCGGATGACGAGCACGAGGATCAGCGCGATGGCCGCGGCGGCGATGGCCAGGAGGGGCCCCGCGCCGAGGGTCTGCGTCCATTCGTCCATGGGATCTCCGTCGATCGATGGGGTGGTGCCGGCAGGCGCCGACGGGCGCCGGCAGGGTGCGGACAGGGCGACCTCGGCACCCATCGTGGTGCCGGCCGGCGGCGCGCGCTACGGTGGCAGAAAGTCATACTTTTTGGCAAGCCTCGGGTCGGCGTGAGCGACCCGGCCGACGGAACGGTTCACCCGCCCCCGGCCGTCGGCGCCCGGGGAGCGGCCCGTACACTCCTGCAGCGGCGCGGCGGAGGGCGGGACATGCGGGGGGGCCTGCACAGCGGGGTGCTCGACCGGCTCGGCCGGGAGATCGCCGCCGGCACGCGCCCGCCCGGGTCCGTCCTCACGCTGGCGGGGCTGGAGTCCGAGCTCGGGGTCTCCCGGACGGTCGTGCGCGAGGCGGTGCGGGTCCTGGAGGCGGTCGGCATGGTCGAGTCGCGGCAGCGCGTCGGCGTGCGCGTCCGGCCCGAGGAGGAGTGGAGCGCCCTCGACCCGCAGGTCGTCGGCTGGCGCCTGGCGGGCCCCGGGCGCTACCGGCAGCTCGTCGCGCTCACGGAGCTGCGCCTGGCGATCGAGCCGACGGCGGCCCGGCTGGCCGCCCGGCACGCGGACGGCGCGACCCGCGAGCGCCTCGCCGCCCTGGCCGCGCGGCTGCGCGCGCTCGGCGAGGAGGGCCGCGGCCAGACGGCGCCCTACCTCGAGGCCGACGTGGCCTACCACGCCCTCCTGCTGGAGGCCTCGGGGAACGCGCTGCTCGCGGCGCTCACGGGGCCGGTCGCCGAGGTGCTCTCCGGGCGCTCGGGGCTCGGCCTCATGCCCGCGTCGCCCGTGCCCGGTGCGCTGGACGACCACGAGGCCACGGCGCGTGCCGTCGCGGCGGGCGACGAGGACGCCGCCGAGCGCCACGCGCGCGCCGTCGTCGAGGAGGTCTGGCGCGAGGTGCTCCGGGCGGCCGGTGCCCCCGGGGCCGGTGCGCCCGGGACCGGTGCGCCGTGAGCCGGCTCGACGGCGGACGCCGGGGCCGGACCCTGCTCGCGGCCGTCCTCGCGGCCGGGGTCGCCGGGGGCGTGCTGGCGGGGTGCACACCCGGCGGCGGCACGCCGCCCCCCTCGGCCGCGGCGACCGCGCCCGGGACGGGGGCGGACCCGCAGGCAGGGGGCCCCGACGCCCCGGCGCCGGGGCTGCCCGACGCGGCGACGGTGCGCGGCACGGGCACGCCGCTCGTCGTCGGGACCACGACGCTGTGGGTCCTGCCGACCGCGGGCGCCGGCGTCCGGACGCTCGCGGCGGAGGACGGCTCCGCGGTCGCCGTCGTCACGGTCCCGACCCCCGCGACGGGTGCGGTCACCGGGGCCGCGGGCGGCGCCGTCGGCGCGGGTGCGGTGGGCACGGGTGCGGCGGGCACGGGCGGGGTGGGCATGGCGGCCCCCGCGGCGGGCGACCGCGTGGTCGTGGCCGTCCTCGCGGCGCCGGCGGACCGCACCCTCGCCGTGCGCGACGACGGCTCCGTGGTCGTGGACGCGGGCGACGCCTTCGTCGCCGGCCTCGCACCCGCGGGCCACGCCCCGCCCTCCGTGGCGCTCACCCCCGCCGGCAGCCCCCGCGTCGCGGCCGTGGACCCGGCGGCGCCGGCGGCCGACGCCTCCGGTGCGGACGACGCGCCGACGGGCCCGGGCGTCGTCGTGACCCTGACGGTGCCCGCCGGGGCGGTCGGCGACGTGCCGCTGTGGCTCGCCGACGTCACGGTCCTCGACGCCACGTGGGGGCAGCGCGAGGGCGGGCGGTCCCTCGCGGTGGAGCCGTCGGCGTGGGCACGCGCCGGGGGGCAGGCGGCGGGGGTCGGGGTGTGGGCGCAGGTCGTGGCGCGCGAGCCGGAGGCGGACCTGCCGACGATGCGCGACCAGCTGTGGTGCCACCAGCTCGGGGCGCCGGAGAAGGACACGTGGAACCTCGAGCCCTGGCGGCCCGAGGTCGACACGCTCACGCTGCTCGCGGCCGGCTGCAACCCCGTCGACGGGGACGGCTGAGGTGGCGCCGCGGCTGCAGGCCCTCGAGCTCCTGCCCGACGCCGCCGGGCAGGCCCGCGTGCGCGCCGACTGGGACGCGCTGGCCGCCGCGGGCCTGCCGTCGCAGGCGCAGCACCGTGGCGCGACGAACGCCCCCCACGTGACGCTCCTGCCGGCCCCGGTCCTCGACGCCGCGCTGCTCGACCGGGCGCGGGACGGGCTGGCCCCCCTGCTCCCGGTCCGGGTGCGGGCGGCGGGCCTCGTCGTGCTCGGCGGGCCCCGCGTCACGCTGGCGCGGCTCGTCGACGCGCCGGACGCCCTCGTCGCCGCCGTGCTGGCGCTGCGCGCCGCGGCGCCCGCGACGCCGCACCCGGGGTGGCTCGCGCACGTGACCCTCGCCCGCCGGCTCGACCGGGCCGACGTCGGCCGCGCGGTCGAGCTCCTCGGTCACGAGGACGTGGAGCTCGACCTCGTCGCGCTGCGGCACTGGGACCCGGCCGGGGCGGACGGCGCGGGCGCGACGACCACCCTCGTCGGCCCCGACGGGCTCAGCGCGGCGTCGCCCCCGCCCGCAGCGCCGTGACGGGACCGGGGCGGCCGAGGAGGTAGCCCTGGGCGTCGTCGCAGCCGGCGTCGGCGAAGAACGCCAGCTGCGCGTCCGTCTCGACGCCCTCCGCGATCGTCCGCACGCCGAGCTCGCGGGCCAGCCGCAGGATCGCGGCCACGACGACCCGCGTGCGCTCCTCGTCGACGGAGGAGGCGAACGAGCGGTCGAGCTTGAGGACGTCCACGGGCATCCGCCGCAGCCAGGTGAGCGCGGTGTTGCCGGCACCGAAGTCGTCGAGCGCGATGGAGAAGCCGCGCTCGCGCTTGCGCCGCAGCCGGTCCCCCAGGCCCGGCACGTCCGTGCCCAGCACCTCCTCCGACAGCTCGAAGAAGATGCCGTGCGGGTCGACCCCGTGCCACGCGGCGAGCGCGGCGAGCTCGCGGTCGAGCTCGGGCACCGCGAGCTGCACCGCGGCGAGGTTGATGAAGACCTCGAGGTCCGTGCCGTCGGCCTGCCACCGGGCGGCCTGGGCGAGCGCCGCGTCGACCGCCCACTGCGACAGCGCCGGCACGAGCCCGACCTCGCCCGCCAGGGGCAGGAACTCCCCGGCCGGCACGAGGCCGCGCAGCGGGTGCCGCCACCGCAGCAGGGCCTCCGCGGCGACGACCCGCCGGTCCCGCAGCCGGACGATGGGCTGCCACGCCAGCTCGAGCTGCCCGTGCTCGAGGGCGTGGTGGAGCTGGCTGCCGAGGTCGAGCCGGTACTGCACGCGCGTCCCGAGCTCCCGGGTGAAGGGGGCGCTGCGGGCCCGGCCCAGCCGCTTGGCCTCGTACAGCGCCGCGTCGGCCTGCGCGAGCAGCTCCTCGGCCCGGCGGCTGCCGCCGGGGCCGTCGAGCGCGAGCGCGGGGTCGTCGTCCGCGCCCGCGTCGGGCACCGCGTCGTCCGCCGGGCGGTGCGTCACCACGCCGAGCGAGACCGTCACGTGCGAGGCGACGGGCCCGATCCGGTAGCGGCCCGTGGCGGCCGCCGCCACGCGGTCCGCCAGCGCGCGCTCGGCCCCCTCGGCGGCGGCGTCGAGGCCCTGCGCGACGACGACGAACTCGTCGCCGCCGAGCCGGGCGACGGCCACGTCCGCCGCTGCGGCACCGGGCCCGGCGGCCGCCCGCGGCCCGGCGTGCTCCGGCCGCAGCGCCGTCACCAGGCGCGAGGCCATCTCGACGAGCAGCAGGTCGCCCGCCGCGTGCCCGAGGCTGTCGTTGACGACCTTGAAGTCGTCGACGTCGAGCACGACGACGGCGAAGGCGGTCCCCTCACGGGTGCTGCGGACCACCGCCTCGCGCAGGGTGCGCGTGAACCACCGCCGGTTGGGCAGGCCCGTGAGCGCGTCCTCCAGCGCCAGGTGCTCGAGCCGGCGGGTGGCGGCGCGGTGGGCCGTGACGTCGCGCAGGGCCACCGCGACGCCCCCCACGGCGGGCTCGGCCCCCCAGTCGCGCGCGACCGCCTGCACCCAGCGCACCTCGCCGGAGGTGCGCACGACCCGCAGCTCGGCGGCGACCCGATCGCCCGGCGCGACCTGCGCCCGCACGAGCAGGTCCTCCAGGACGGCGCGGTCGTCGTCGAGCACCACCCGCGCGAAGGTCGCGCCCGCCGCCGGCCCCGGGCCCCCGAGGAGCTCGGCCAGGGCCGCGCTCGACCAGTCGACCGTGCCCTCGGGCGTCAGCACGACGATCGCGTCCGCGGCGTGCTCGAGCAGGAGGCGGTGGCGCTCCTCCCGGCGCCGGCGCATGACGTCGGCCGCGCGCTCGTCCGTGACGTCCCGCCACAGCACGACGACGAGGCCCGCCACGGGCAGGTGGGACATCTCGGCGACGCGGTGGCGCACGGCCCGGCCCCCCAGCGCCAGGGCCGGCGGCACGCCCCGGGGGTCCGGGTCGGCCACCTCGGGACGGGAGCCGGGCACCCCCGGCAGGTCGGCGCCCCCGGGCCCGGCGGGGCGCGGCGGCGTCCGCAGCGTCCCGTCGGCGTCGAGCGCGAGCAGCAGGTCCTCCCGCTGCGGCCGGCCGGTGACGAGCACCTTGCGGTTGAGCGCGACGACGCGGTCCGCCACGGCCTCGCCGAACAGCTCGCGCAGGGTGCGCCCCACGGAGGGGGTGCCGGCGAGGCCGTCGGTCCCGCCCGAGTCCGCGACCACGAGGAAGTCCCGCACGCAGCCGTCCAGGCCGGGGACGGGACGCAGCAGCGTGACGCGCTCGCGGTCGTCGCGGTGGAGGGCGGCCAGCAGCGCCGGCAGCAGGTCCGCCGGGTCGGTCGCGGGCACGGGCAGGGCCGCCGTGGCCGGTCCGGACGCCTCTGGCACGTCGACCCCCTGCAGCGCCGGCGTCCGCACCCGCCGGCTCGCGGTGCCGGCCCCGCACGGGTCCGGTGCGCCCACTCTGCGCGGCCCGGGGGGCGCGCCGCCACTCCTGCGGGCGAACGGGGCCGGAAGCGGACACCTCGGGGCCGTCCGCCGGGTCAGCCCCGGCGGGGGCGGGCCTCCGGGACGGGCGCGTCGCCCCGGGCGCGCTGGGCGCGGGCCCAGGCGCGCGCCTCGTCCTGGCGCCGGGCCTCGGCGCCCGACGCGACGGCCGCGCGCAGGTGCTCGGGGCCGTAGCCGAACGCGTCGACGAGGTCCTGGGCGTGCGGCCGCAGCCGTGCCAGGAGGCGGTCGACGTAGGACGCGACCGTCCGCGCCCGGCCGACGGACAGGCGCCCGTTCAGCAGGTACCAGTCGAGGTGGCGCTCGACGAGCCCGAGGCCGAACAGGTCGCGCAGCCACGTGAGCACCTGGCGGGTGCCGGGGTCCGTGACCCGCTCGAGCGCGGCGGTGAAGGACTCCCACTGCACGAGCTCGGCGTGCGCCCGGGCCGCCTCGACGAGGGCGTGCTGGTGGGCGCCGACGATCGCCGCGGCCTCCCGCGGGGACGCCTTCTGGGCCGGGCGCACCCCGGCCGCCACCTCGGCGACCATCGTCTCGACCCGGTCCACCAGCAGGGCGCGCTGCTCGTGGGTCTCGCGCAGCTGCCCGACGGAGCGGCGCGGGTCGCCGGCGTCGGCGATCGTCTGCAGGGCCCGGGTCAGCGGCGTGCGGTAGCGCGCGGCGTCGGCGGCCCGCTCGGCGACGAGCCGCGCCACCCGGACCGCGTCGAGGTGGCGGAAGCCCTGCGCGTGGTCGGCCAGGAGCCGCTTGCCGACGAGCTGGAGCAGCACGGTGTTGTCGCCCTCGAACGTCACGTAGACGTCGAGGTCCGCGCGCAGCCCGACGAGGCGGTTCTCCGCGAGGTAGCCCGCGCCGCCGCAGGCCTCGCGGCACGTCTGCAGCGTCGTCAGGGCGTGCCAGGTGGACGCCGGCTTCAGCGCCGCGGCGAGGGTCTCGAGGTCCTCGCGCGTCTGCTCCGTGTCGTTGCGGCCGGAGAACACGTCGTCGAAGGCGGCGAGCAGGTCCTCGTGCGCGAACCCGGCGGCGTAGGTCGTCGCGAGCAGCGGCAGCAGGCGGCGGGCGTGCTCCGGGTGGTCGAGGAGGACGACCTCGTCGACGTCGGGGCCGGCGAACTGCCGGCGCTGGTTGCCGTACGTCACCGCGACCGCCAGGCCGGCGCGGGCCGCCGCCACCGCCGCCCCGTCGAGGGACACCCGGCCCTGCACGAGCGTGCCCAGCATCGTGAAGAAGCGCCGGCCGGGGCTGGCGATCGGGGAGGTGTAGGTGCCGTCGGGTGCCACCGACCCGTACCGGTCCAGGAGGTTCGTCCGGGGGACCCGCACGTGGTCGAAGCACAGCCGGCCGTTGTCGATGCCGTTGAGGCCGCCCTTGAGCCCGTCGTCCTCGCCGGAGACCCCGGGGAGGAACTGCCCCGCCGCGTCCCGGACCGGCACGTAGACCGCGTGGACGCCGTGGTCGACCGGGCCCCGGCCGGGGGCGGCCGTGACGAGCCGGGCGAAGACCACCGCGGCCGTCGCGTGCTGCGCGGCGTTGCCGAGGTAGTCCTTCCAGGCGGCGCGGAAGGGCGTGTGCACGACGAGCTCGTCCGTGGCGGGGTCGAAGGTCGCCGTCGTGGCGATGGACTGCACGTCCGACCCGTGGCCGGTCTCCGTCATGGCGAAGGCGCCGGGCGTGGCCACGGACAGGGCGTCGGGCAGCCACGCGTCGTGGTGCCGCCCCGTCCCCAGGTGCAGGATCGCGGAGGCGAACAGGCCCCACTGCACCCCGGCCTTGATCTGCAGCGACGGGTCGCCGACGACGAGCTCCTCGAAGCGCGCGAGCGAGCCGCCGTGGTCGTCGCGGCCCCCGAAGCGCTCCGGGAAGGCGCGGTGCACGTCGCCCTCCGCCGCCAGCGCCCGCAGCTGGTCGAGCACCCGGGCGCGGTGCTCGGCCATGGGCATCCCGGGCACGCCGTGGAACCGCTCCTGGGCCATGAGCGCGCGGGCGCCGCGGCGCAGCTCCGGGTAGTGCCCGAGGAGCACCTCGTGCAGGGCGCCGACGTCGACCCGGCCGCCCCGGTCGAGCGCGGGGTCGCCGGGGGCGGCGGTCCCGGTCGTCCCGGTGGGGCCCGGGGTGGTGGGGCGGGGTGCGGTGGTGGTCACGGGGACTCCTCGTCGTCGTCGTCGGGAGCGGGCGGGGTGGGGGTGGTCGACGTCGGGGGTCGTCAGGACCGGGCGCCGCGGGGGCCCCGGGACACGGCGGGCAGGGGCACGGCGGGCAGGGGCACGGCGCGGACGGCGGGGCCGTCGGCCCAGGCGGCGGCGGAGCCCGACCACAGCCACGCCGCGACCTGGTCGGTGAGGGCGGCGCGGTCGGGGCAGCCGGGCTCGCCGCGGTGCGTCATCCACCACTCCCCCGCCCCGCGGACGTAGCCGACCGCCCCGGCGGCCCAGGCCTGCGCCGCCCAGGCGTCCGGCGCGCCGCCGTCGGCCGCGAGCCGGGCGAAGTGCCCGGCGACGAGCGTCGCGGCCGAGGCGACGAAGTGCCCCAGCGGCCCGCCGGCCTCCAGCGAGCCGTCCCGCGTGACGTAGGCGTAGACGTTCGGGGACTGCTCGATCGTGTCGAGGTAGACCGCGACCATCGCGCGCAGGCCCTCCCTCGGCGACGGCGCCACGCGCAGCACGCCCGCGAGCGCGCCCTGGATCTGCCCGACGACGGCCTCGCCGACGGCTATCTGCAGCCCCGTCTTGTCGCCGAAGTAGCGGTAGACGATCGACTTGGACGTGCCGGCCGCGGCGGCGATCTCCTCCATGGAGACGTCGGGGCCGCCGTGGTGGACGGTGCGGCGCGCGACGCGCACGAGCTCGGCCCGTCGCGCCTCGCGGTGCTCGGCCCACCGCGTGTGGCGGCCATCCGCGTCCTCGCGCACGGCCTCGCGCACGGCCTCGCGCCCCGCGCCCTCGTCGGCCCCCTCGGTGATCCGGCTCACAGGACGGACGGTATCAGGTACCGTGGGTCCCGGACAGTGCCGGACGCGCCCCGTGGGGCCGGGCGGCGCCGGCCGCGGCAGCACATCGACGGCGATGCGGGAGGCAGCTGTGACACCTTCGTCCACCCTCGGCGACCCGGGCACCCGGGTCGGGGACCACAGCGGGGCGGTGCCCGGCGGGACCCGACCGGCCTACGTCCTCGGCGGCAACCGCACCCCGTTCGCGCGGGCCGGCGGCCGGTACGCGCACGCCTCGAACCTCGACCTGCTCACGGCGGCCCTCGACGGGCTCGTCGCGCGCCACGGGCTGCAGGGCGAGCGGGTCGGCGAGGTCGCGGCCGGCGCCGTCCTCAAGCACAGCCGCGACTTCAACCTCACCCGCGAGGCCGTCCTCGGGTCGGCGCTCTCGGCCACGACGCCGGCGTACGACGTGCAGCAGGCGTGCGCCACGGGCCTCGAGGCCGTCGTCGGCCTGGCGAACAAGATCCGCCTCGGGCAGCTGGAGTCGGCGGTGGCCGGCGGCGTCGACAGCGCCTCCGACGCGCCCGTCGCGCTCAACGACCGCCTGCGCCGGGCCCTGCTCGACCTGCGCCGGGCGCGCACGCCCCAGGCCCGGCTCGCGGTGCTGGCGCGGCTGCGGCCGGGGGACCTGGCACCGGAGGCGCCGACGGCCGGGGAGCCCCGGACGGGCCTGTCCATGGGCGAGCACCAGGCGATCACCACCGCGCAGTGGGGCATCACACGCGCCGCGCAGGACGAGCTCGCGCTGCGCAGCCACCAGCGCCTCGGGGCGGCGTGGGACGCGGGGGTCTTCGACGACCTCGTCACGCCCTACCGCGGGCTCGTGCGGGACGCGAACCTGCGCGCGGACACCTCGCTGGAGAAGCTGGCCGCGCTGAAGCCCGTCTTCGGGCGCGGGCTGGACGCGCCCGCGACGATGACGGCGGGCAACTCCACGCCGCTCACCGACGGCGCCTCGACGGTGCTGCTCGGCTCCCGGGAGTGGGCGGCCGAGCACGGCCTCACGCCCTGGGCGGCGGTCGTGGACGCGGAGGTCGCGGCGGTCGACTTCGTGCACGGCGAGGACGGCCTGCTGCTCGCCCCGGCGTTCGCGGTGCCGCGGCTGCTCGCCCGTCACGGGCTGGCGCTGGAGGACCTCGACCTCGTCGAGATCCACGAGGCCTTCGCCGCCACCGTCCTGTGCACCCTCGCCGCCTGGGAGAGCGAGACGTTCGGCCGCGAGCGCCTCGGGCTCGACGGCGCGTTCGGCACGGTGAAGGAGGACCGCCTCAACGTGCACGGGTCGTCCCTCGCCGCGGGCCACCCCTTCGCGGCGACCGGCGGCCGGGTCGTCGCCACCGTCGCCCAGGAGCTGCACCGGCGCCGCGCGGAGCTGCGCGCCGCCGGCGAGGACCGCCCCGTTCGCGCCCTCGTCTCCGTCTGCGCGGCCGGCGGCCTCGGCGTCGCCGCGCTGCTCGAGGCGGCGTGATGACGACGACGACGCCCCGCCCCGCCCTCCACCGCCCGGCGACGGACCGCCCCGGCCCCGTCCCGGGCAGCGATCCCGGCAGCGATCCTGCGCTCACGTCCGCCGACGCCTACCTCCGGCTCGTGCAGGCCGGGCCCGCGGCGGCGGTCGCGCGGCGCCTCGGCCTGCCGCGCCCGCCGGTGCTGCGCCGCCACGTGCCCGGCGCCCCCCTCGTCGAGGGGCCCGTGCTCGTGCTCGGGCGCGGGGCGGAGGCCGACGCGCTCGCCGGCCTGCTCGCCGCCGCACCCGCCGCCGGCGGCCGGGCGGACGGCTGGGACCTCGACGTCCACCGCCACCCCACCGAGGGGCTGCGCTACGGCGCCGTCGTGCTCGCGCTCACCGGGCTCGAGCACCCGGGCGACCTCGCCGACCCCGTGCTGGCCCTCGCCGGCGTCCTGCGCCGCCTGGCGCCCGCGGGGCGCGTCGTCACCGTCTCCCGGCCGGCGCGCGCCGGTGACCCGCCCGCACGGGCCGCGGCACGGCAGGCCGTCGACGGGTTCCTGCGCTCCCTGGCCAAGGAGCTGCGCGGCGGGGCGACGGGCAACGGCGTCGTGGTCGCCGACGGGGTCGACGTGCTGGCCCCGGCGGTGCTCGGCACGCTGCGGTTCCTGCTCTCGGCCCGGTCGGCCTTCGTCGACGGGCAGCTCCTTCCCGTCGACTCCGGCGCGGGGACGCTGCCGGCCGACCCCGAGCGCCCCCTCGAGGGCCGGGTCGCGGTCGTCACGGGCGCGGCCCGGGGCATCGGCGCGGCCATCGCGTCCGTGCTGGCCCGCGACGGCGCCCGCGTCGTCGCGGTGGACGTCCCCGCGGCGGGCGAGGCCCTCGCCGGCGTCGCGAACGGCGTCCGCGGCACCGCGCTCGCGCTCGACGTCACGTCCCGCGACGCCGGGCGGCGGATCCTCGAGCACGCCCTCGCCCGCCACGGCCACCTCGACGTCGTCGTGCACAACGCGGGGATCACCCGCGACAAGCTGCTGGCCAACACGACGCCGGACCGCTGGGCCTCCGTGCTGGCCGTCAACGTGGAGGCGCCGCTGCGCATCACGGAGCACCTGCTCGCCGCCGGCGCGCTCACCGACGCCCCCCGGGTCGTCGCGCTGGCGTCCACCTCCGGCATCGCGGGCAACCGGGGCCAGACCGGCTACGCCGCGTCGAAGGCCGCCGTCATGGGCATGGTCGCCGCGACGGCACCCCTGCTGGCGGCCGTGGGCGGTACGGCCAACGCGGTCGCGCCGGGCTTCGTCGAGACGGAGATGACGGCCCGCATCCCCGCGCTCACGCGGCAGGTCGCGCGCCGGCTCAACACCCTGCAGCAGGGCGGCCTGCCCGTCGACGTCGCGGAGGCGGTGGCGTTCCTCGCCTCGCCGGCCGCGGGCGGCATCCTGGGGCAGACCCTGCGGGTGTGCGGGCAGAGCATGGTGGGCCGGTGACGGACGGACCGGGGCGCCCACGGCGCGAGACCGTCCTGCCCGCCGTGCCGGCGCTGGGCGGCCTCTACGCCGCGGGCGCCCGGGCGTCGCTGCGGGCCCGGCTGTCCCCCGCGGGCCGCGCAGCGGCCGGCCGTCCGGCGCCCGCCCTGCCCGACGTCGCGCACGTGGTCCGGGGCGTGACGGCCGACGCCGACCACCTCACGGCGTACCAGCACCTGCTGGGCGAGAGCGCCACGGACACGCTGCCGCCGGGGTTCGTGCACGTGCTGGCGTTCCCCGTGGCGATGTCCGTCATGACGGCGCCGGGCTTCCCGCTGCCGCTCCTGGGGATGGTCCACCTGGCCAACCGGGTGGAGCAGCGGCGGCCGGTGCGCCTCGGCGACCGCCTCGACGTCCGCGCCTGGGCGCAGGACCTGCACCCGCACCCCCGGGGCACGAGCGTGCGGCTGGTCGCCGAGGTCGAGGTCGACGGGGAGACGGTGTGGACCGGGGTCTCCACCTACCTGGCGAAGGGCGTGGCGGCCGGCGTGGGCGCCGAGGGCACGGGCATGGGCGGCACGGGCACGGACGGCACGGGCACGGACGGCACGGGCACGGACGGCACGGGCACGGACGGCACGGACCCGCGCCCGCTCCCCACCGCCCGCTGGCGCCTCCCGGCGGACACCGGGCGCCGCTACGCCGCCGTCTCCGGGGACCGCAACCCCCTCCACCTGTCGGTCGCGACGGCCCGGGCCCTCGGCCAGCCCCGCCCCCTCGCGCACGGCATGCACACCGCGGCACGCGCGCTCGCGCAGGTGGGGCCGGCGCGCGGGGACGCGCTCGTGTGGACGGCGACGTTCGGCAGCCCCGTGCGGCTGCCCGCGACGGTCGACGTGGCGGTGGCCCGGGCCGGCGACGGCTGGACGGTCACGGGCACGGGCCGCGGCGGGCGCCACCACCTCACCGTCGGCGTGGCGCCCCTCGTCGGGACCTGATCCGGACCCGAGCCGGGGCCGCCCGCTCAGAGCTCGACGGTGAGGTTCTCCCCGCCGTCGTAGCGCTCCCCCGTGACCTTCGACTTCACGAGGCTGAGGACGGTGGCGACGCGGCCGCCGGGGGACTGCCAGTACTCGGCGGTCGCGCCGTGGACGACGACGATCCGCAGCCCCGGGGTGTCGGGGCCGTCGGGGTACCAGGCCTCCGCCGTCGGGCCCCACAGCTCGCGCGCCTTCGCGGTGTCGTCGAGGACCTCCGCGCTGCCCGCCACGGACAGCCACGACGTGCCCGAGGCGAAGGAGACGTTCGCGGGGCTGCCGGCCTCGATCTCGTGGACCTTGTGGCTGTCGGCGTCGGCGAAGAACCACAGGTCCCCGTCGAAGTCCACGTCCTGCACGCCCATGGGGCGGCTGACGAGCTGGCCGTCGGGCGCGACGGTCGTGAGCATCGCGATGCGCGTCTCCTTCACGAGGCGGACGACGGTCTCGCGCGGGCTCTCGGTGCTCATGGCGGTGCTCCCTCGGGGCGTGACGGGTGGGGCGGCGCGCCGGGCGCGCGCCCCGCCCACGCTAGGCACGCCCGGCGCGGACGGCACGCGGGGCGACCCCCGAGCGGTTAGCGTCGGGCACGGCGGAGGCGGACGGGACGCGACGGAGGTGGCGATGACGGTGGTCCTCGCGGTCGTCGCGGGCGCGCTCACCGGTGCCGGGGTCCGCTGGGCGCACCGGCGGGCCGTGCGCCAGGGCCGGCCCGCGTGGGAGCGCCGGGCCGTGCTGGGGCTCGCGCTCGTCGCCCTCCTCGCGCTCGCCGGCAGCCTCGCGCCCCACGACACGCAGCGCCTGCTGCCCGCGCTGGCGGTGTCCTACGCCGCGGCGCTCGTCGTCGTCGCGGTCCGCGACCGGCGGCGGGACCCGCGCGCCGCCCCCGTGCCGGGGTCGCCGCCCAACCCCCGCCGGGGCGCCCTCGGCTGAGCGGCCGCCCGTCCCACCCCGATGAGTTCGGCCTCCCGCGCAGGTCGGAGACCTCGGCGGGGCGCACCCCGCCGCCCGCACCACCAGGAGGACGCCCGTGACGACCCTGCCCGCCGAGGCCCCCACCGACCCCGAGGCCCGCCCCGCCGCCTGGGACGTCATCCGCATCCGGGGCGCGCGCGAGAACAACCTGCGGGGCGTCGACGTGGACCTCCCCAAGCGCCGCATCACCGTGCTCACGGGCGTCTCGGGCTCGGGCAAGTCCTCCCTGGCCTTCGACACCGTGGCGGCGGAGTCGCAGCGGCTGCTCAACGAGACGCACACCGCGTTCATCCAGAACTTCCTGCCCCAGTCCCGCCAGCCCGAGGCCGACGCCCTCACCGGCCTGACGGCGTCGATCGTCGTCGACCAGCAGCCCATGGGCGGCTCGTCGCGCTCGACCGTCGGCACCGCGACGGACACCTCCCCCTGGCTGCGCCGGATCTTCGCGCGGCTCGGCACGCCGAACCTCGGCACGCCCATCGCGTTCTCCTTCAACGACCCGCGCGGCATGTGCCCGGCGTGCGAGGGGCTCGGGACCGTCGCGGCGATCGACGAGGACGCGCTGCTGCACCCCGACCGGAGCCTGCGCGAGGGCGCCATCGACTTCCCCGGCTTCGCCCCCGACTCCTGGCTGTGGAAGATCTTCGCCGAGTCCGGCTGGTTCGACGTCGACGCCAAGGTGCGCGACTGGACCCCCGAGCAGCGCCGGCTGCTCCTGCACGGGCCCGACGAGTCGGTGACCGCCGGCCCGCGCGCCCGCGGCAAGGTCAAGGCCGAGAAGATCGACGTGGGCGGCATGTCGCTGTCCTACGAGGCCCTGCTGCCCCGGCTGCGCCGCAGCGTGCTGAGCAAGAACCCCGAGTCGCTCCAGTCCCACATCCGCACCGCGGTGGAGCGCATCTCCACCTTCGGGCGCTGCGAGGAGTGCGCGGGCAGCCGCCTCAACGCCGCGGCGCGGGGGAGCCTCGTCGCCGGGCGGTCCATCGGCTGGTGCTCCGACGCGCAGGTGTCCGACCTCGCCGCGTGGGTGCGCGGCCTCGACGCCCCCGAGCACCGGCCGGTGCTCGACGACCTCGCCGACCGCCTCGACGCCCTCGTCCGGATCGGCCTGGGCTACCTCAGCCTCAGCCGCCCGAGCGCGACGCTCTCGGGCGGGGAGTCCCAGCGCGTGAAGATGGTCCGCCACCTGGGCTCGGCGCTCACCGACCTCACCTACGTCTTCGACGAGCCGAGCGTCGGGCTGCACCCCCACGACATCCACCGCATGAACGAGCTGCTCGTCGCGCTGAGGGACAAGGGCAACACCGTGCTCGTCGTGGAGCACAAGCCCGAGGTCATGGCGATCGCCGACCACGTCGTCGACATGGGCCCCGGCGCCGGCGCCGCGGGCGGCACCATCGTCTACCAGGGCGACCTGCCGGGGCTGCGGGCCTCGGGCACGCTCACCGGGCGGCACCTGCAGGCCCTCCAGCCGATCAAGCGCGACGTGCGCACCCCGACGGGGTCGCTGCGGGTCGAGGGCGCGCGCACGCACAACCTCCAGGACGTCACCGTGGAGATCCCGACCGGCGTCCTCACGGTCGTCACCGGGGTGGCCGGCTCGGGCAAGAGCTCGCTCGTCCGGGTCGAGCTGCCGCGCCGGTACCCCGACGTCGTCGTGGTCGACCAGGCGACGACCCGCGGCTCGCGCCGCTCGAACTCCGCCACCTACACCGGGATGCTCGAGCACATCCGCAAGGCGTTCGGCAAGGCGAACGGGGTCAAGCCCGCGCTGTTCTCCGCGAACTCCGAGGGCGCCTGCCCCGAGTGCGGCGGCCTCGGCGTCATCTACACCGACCTCGGCAACCTCGAGCCCATGACCTCCCCCTGCGAGGTCTGCGGCGGGCGCCGGTACACCGAGAGGGTGCTGGGCTACACCCTGCGGGGGCGGTCCATCGCCGACGTGCTCGAGATGTCCGTGGTCGAGGCGCGCACCTTCTTCACCGAGCGCGCGGAGAGGCCGGTCGCGACGACCCTGGCGGCGATGGAGGACGTCGGCATCGGCTACCTCACCCTCGGCCAGCCGCTGTCGACCCTCTCCGGCGGCGAGCGGCAGCGCCTCAAGCTCGCCATCGAGCTGGGCTCGCCCGCGGACGTCTACGTGCTCGACGAGCCGACGACGGGCCTGCACATGTCCGACGTCGACCGGCTCATCGCCCTGCTCGACCGGTTCGTCGACGCCGGCTCGACCGTCGTGGTCATCGAGCACAACCTCGACGTCGTCTCCCGCGCCGACCACGTCCTCGACCTCGGCCCGGGCGCGGGCGCGCAGGGCGGTCGCGTCGTCCACGAGGGGCCGCCGCTGGCCCTGGCGCAGCACCCCTCGTCGCTCACGGGGCTGCACCTGGCACGGCGCCACGGCCTGCCGGAGCCGGGACCGGCGCGCTAGACGTCCCCCGGGACCGGCGGCAGCCCGAGCCGCGCGCGCAGGCCGGCGCGCGCGGCGGGCCACTCGTCGGCGAGGATCGAGAAGTACGCCGTGTCGCCGCGGGTGCCGTCCGGTGCGAGGCGGTGGCTGCGCAGCACGCCCTCGGCCGTCGCGCCGAGGCGGGCGATGGCGGCGAGGGAGCGGGCGTTCCGGCTGTCCGCGCGCAGCGCGACGCGCGCCATGCCCCAGCCGTCGAACGCCTGCGTCAGGAGCGCGAGCTTCGTCGCGGGGTTCGTCGGCCCGCCCCACCACGGCCGGCCGTAGAAGGTGTGGCCGATCTCGAGGCGGCGGACGCGGTGGTCGACGTCGTAGAAGGACGTGCTGCCCCGGACCGTCCCGTCGTCGCCCACCACCGCGAAGGCGAGCCGTCCGGGCGTCTCCAGTGCGGTCGCGACCCACGCGGCGAGGTCGTCGGCTCCGCGCGGCACGGGCGAGGACATGCCCGCCCAGAGGGCGTCGTCGACGAGCGCGACGAGGGGCGCGGCGTGCTCGGGCCCCAGCGGGACGAGCTGCACGCCGGCGCCGTCGAGGACCAGGGGGTGTCGCACGGCGGGATCCTGGCACAGCGGGCTGGCAGAGTGGCGCCGTGACCTGGAGCGGGAGGGTGGAGCGCGAGGGGCTGCTCGACGAGGTGCGGATCGAGGACGCGGACCTGTCCGGCGTCGATGCCTCCGGCGCCCGCTGGCTCGACGTGACGGTCGTGGGCGGCACGCTCGACGACGCCGTGCTGGACCGGGCCGACCTGTCCGACGTGGGCATCGACGGCGCGCACGCCACCGCGCTGTCCGCCCGCGACGGGTCGTGGCGGGACGTCCTCGTCACGGGTGCGCGGATCGGCGCCCTCGTCGCGCACGGCGTCCGCTGGGACCGCGTGACGCTGCGCGGCTGCCGGCTCGGCTTCGTCAACCTCCGGGACTCCCGCCTCGACGGCCTGCGGCTGGAGGGCTGCACGGTCGACGACCTGGACCTGGCCGGCGCGACCGCGAAGCGCCTCGCGTTCGTCGACTGCCGGGTGCGCCGCCTCGAGCTGTCCCGCGCCACCCTCACCTCGGCCGACCTCACGGGTCTCGACCTCGGCGCGCTCGAGCGCCTCGACGGCGTCGCGGGCCTGCGCGGCGCGACGGTCCGGGCCGCCGACCTGGCCGCCCTCGCCCCGCTGCTCGCGGCGGAGCTGGGGATCCGGCTCGCCTGACCTCAGCCCGCGGGCAGCAGGGCGCGCGAGGCCGGCCCCGGGTGCAGCACGACCTCGTCGACGCCCGTCCGGCGCGCGAGGGCGGTCGCGTCGGCGACGAGCCGCTCCGGCGTCGTCACGAGCCACGCCGCGGACCGGACCCACGGCGCGCCGGCGAGGGCGTCGAGGACCTCCAGGCGCTGGCGGGCGCGTCGCAGGCCCAGCCCGTCCGGGCCGGCGTCGGCGACGAGCACGAGCGGCACGTCGAGCACCACGCGCACGGCGCGGCGGGGGCGGCCGGCGGCGGCCACGGCGTCGACGACCCCGCGGACGGCGGCGGCGACGGCCGCGTCCGTGCGGCGGGCGGCGGTGTGCTCGACGCGCACGACGTCGGCCGCGGCGAGGTCGGCGGCGTCGGCGTCGGCGTCGGCGGGGGCGGCCTGCGGGCCGGCGCCGAGCGCGACGACGCGAGCGCCGGGCGGCAGGGACGGGTGGTCGACGCGCAGACCCGGCGCGGACCGGAGCGGGCCCGCGTCAGGGGTGGTGGCAGGGGTGGTGGCGGGGGTGGTGGCGGGGGCGACGGCGGCAGGACGCGTCGCGACCAGGGGCTGGGCCATGGGGGTGTCTCTCGCAGGACCGGCGGGTGCGCGCGGGGGCCGTCCGGCCGCGGGCGCGCGGGGGTGTCAGATCAGCGACAACACACCCGGGTCGGAGCCACGGCGCGACCCTAGCGCGGCACCCGCCGCGCCGGCCAGGGGTGCCACCCGGTCAGGCGTCCGTCACGCGTCCGCGCCGTCGACCGTCTTCGCGTAGCACCGCGACATCGGGTGGTCGGCGTACTCGCCGTACGGGGCGGTCGCGCTCCACCCGGCCGAGGCGTACAGGGCCATGGACTCCGGCTGCCGCGTCCCGGTCTCCAGCACGAGGCGGCGCAGCCCGTGCGCCCGCGCCGCGTCCTCCAGCGCCGCGAGCAGCACCCGCGAGAGCCCGCGCCGGCGGTGGTCGGGCCGCACGTACAGGCGCTTGAGCTCACCGGTACCGGGGCCGTGCTCCCCGGACACGTCCCGCAGCGCGCCGCAGCCGACCGGCAGCCCGTCGACGTCCAGGCGCAGGAGCACGAGCACCTCGTCGGCGTGCAGCGGTGCCCCTCCCCCGCCCTCGCCGTAGCGGACGGCGAGCTCGGCCTGCTGGGCGTCGCGCAGCGCGGTGGCCGCGGGGTCGTCGAAGGGCACCGCGAGGACGCGGACGGCGGCCCCGGAGCGGTCGGCGGGCGCGCCCGGGCGGCTCGTCGTGCCCGTGGTCATGCCGTCCCCGTCCCGGTCCTCGTCCCGGTCCTCGTCCCGGCCGTCAGCCGACGAGCGCGTGCAGGACGGACGTGAAGAACCGCAGCCCGTCGGTGCCCCGGCGCGGGCCCTTGGGCCCGTCGGGGCCGAAGCCCTCCTCGACGGCGTGCTCCGGGTGCGGCATGAGGCCGACGACGTTGCCGCGGGCGTTGGCGATGCCCGCGATGGCCCGGCGCGAGCCGTTGGGGTTGTCGCCGGCGTACCGGAACACGACCTGGCCCTCGCCCTCGAGCCGGTCGAGCGTGGCCTCGTCGGCGACGTACTGGCCGTCCTGGTTCTTCAGCGGGATGGTGATGCGCTCCCCGGCGCGGAAGTCCTGCGTCCACGCGGTGGCGGCGTTCTCGACGACGAGCTCGGTCTCCGCGCACAGGAACCGCAGGTGGTCGTTCTTCACCATGGACCCGGGCAGCAGGTGCGCCTCCGTGAGCACCTGGAAGCCGTTGCAGATGCCGAGCACGGGCAGGCCGCGGCCCGCGGCCTCGACGACCTCGCCCATGACGGGCGCGAAGCGGCTGATGGCGCCGGCACGCAGGTAGTCGCCGTAGGAGAAGCCTCCGGGGAGCACGACCGCGTCGACCTCGTGCAGGTCCGCGTCCGCGTGCCAGAGCGCGACGGGCTCGCCGCCGGCCAGGCGCACCGCGCGGGCGGCGTCCCGGTCGTCGAGCGTCCCGGGGAAGGTGACGACGCCGACCCGGGTCACCGGGCGACCTCCGCCGGCACCGCGTCCCCCACCGCGTCGAGGTCGGCCACGCGGACGACGTCCTCGATGACGGGGTTGGACAGCACCTGCTCCGCGGCGCGGGCGGCGGCCGCGAGCACCTCGGGGGTCACCGGGCCGGCCACCTCGAGCTCGAACCGCTTGCCCTGGCGCACGGACACGAACTCCCCGAAGCCCAGGCGCGGCAGGGCGCCGGCGACGGCCTTGCCCTGCGGGTCCAGGATCTCCGGCTTCGGCATGACGTCGACCACGACTCGTCCCACGGGTGTGCTCCCTGACTCGCGACGGGGGGGGTTGAGCCCCAGGGTACCGACGACCCGTGGCCGTCCCGGACGGCCGTCCGGGACGTGGTCGGGGGAACACGGCGGGCGTCCGGCGGGGTTGCGCCCGCCATGAGAGCGATCGCCTACCACCGCTTCGGCGGGCCCGAGGTCCTCGAGGCCACCGAGCTGCCCACCCCCCGCGTCGGCCCGGACTCCGTCCTCGTCCGCGTGCACGCCACGAGCGTCAACCCCGTCGACTGGAAGGTCCGCCAGGGGTACCTCGAGCCCCTCATGGACACGGTGTTCCCCGTCGTGCCGGGGTGGGACGTGGCGGGCGTCGTCGAGCGGGTCGGCCTGGACGTGCCGGAGCTGTCGGTCGGCGACGAGGTCGTCGGCTACGTCCGCAAGGACGTCGTCTCCGGCGGCACGACCGCCGAGCTCGTCGCCGCCCCGGTCCGCACGCTGGCGCGCAAGCCGGCGTCGCTGTCGTGGGAGGAGGCGGCGGGGCTGCCCCTGGCCGGCCTCACCGCGTACCAGGCGCTGCGGCGGCTCGGGGTCGGCGAGGGCGAGACGGTCCTCGTGCACAACGCGGCCGGGGGCGTCGGCGCGCTCGCGGTGCAGGTGGCGCGCGCCTTCGGCGCCCGGGTGATCGGCACGGCGTCGCCGGGGAACCACGACCACGTCCGCGCGCTCGGCGGCGAGCCCGTGCCCTACGGCGACGGGCTCGTCGAGGCCGTGCGCGGGCTGGTCCCGGGCGGCGTCGACGCGGTCCTCGACCTCGTCGGGGGCGGCGTGGCCGCGACGACCCCGGAGCTCGGCGCCCCCGGCGTCCGGCTGGGCTCCGTCGCCGACGGCGGCGTCACGGAGCTCGGCGGCCGGTACCTGTGGGTGCGGCCGGACCGGGCGGACCTGGAGGCCCTCGGCGCGCTCGCGGACGCGGGGAGGCTCACGGTGCCCGTCGTGGCGACCTTCGACCTCGGGGCGACGGCCGACGCCCACCGCCTCTCCGAGGAGGGGCACACGGCGGGCAAGGTCGTCATCCGGGTCTCCTGACCCCCGCCCCCAGCCAGGCCAGCACCGCCAGCACCCGGCGGTGCTGGCCCTCGGCCGCCCGCAGGCCGAGCTTGGCGAAGACGTTGCCCACGTGCTTCTCCACGGCACCGGCCGACAGCACGAGCCGCTCCGCGACGGCCGCGTTCGACAGCCCCTCGGCCATGAGGGCGAGCACCTCCCGCTCGCGCGGGGTCAGTCGGTCGAGGGGGTCGTCGGGCCGCCGCCGGACGAGGAGCTGGGCGACGACCTCCGGGTCGAGCACGGTGCCCCCGGCCCGCACCCGCTCGAGCGCGTCCGCGAGCGCCGCGAGGTCCTGCACCCGGTCCTTCAGCAGGTACCCCACGCCGCCGCGGCCGTCGGCGAGCAGGTCCCGGGCGTAGGACTCCTCCACGTACTGGGAGAGCACGAGCACGGCCGTCCCCGGCACGAGCTCGCGCGCCCGGCAGGCGGCCCGCAGGCCGTCGTCGGTGAGGGTGGGCGGCATCCGGACGTCGACGACCGCGACGTCCGGCCGGTGCTCGAGGACGGCGGGGACGACCGCGTCCGCGTGGTCGACCGCGGCCACGACGACGTGCCCCTCCTCCTCCAGGAGCCGGGTCAGCCCCTCCCGGAGCAGGACGGAGTCCTCGGCCAGCACGACGCGCACGTCCCCAGTCTGGCGGGGCGCGGGCGGTCCCGGGGCCGCCCGGCGCCTAGACCTGCCAGGGCAGCTCGACGACGAGGACCGTCGGCCCGCCCGCGGGGCTGCGCACCTCGAGCGTCCCCCCGAGCCCGGCCACGCGGTCGCCGAGGCCCGCCAGCCCGTGGCCCTTCGCCGCGGCCGCGCCCCCGACGCCGTCGTCGTGCACCTCGACCCGCAGCCGCCCGGCCGGCGTGCGGCCCAGGCGCACCGCGGCCGTCGCCGCCCCCGCGTGCTTGGCGACGTTCGTCAGCGCCTCGCACACGACGAAGTACGCGGCGTGCTCCACGGCCGGCGCCGGGCGCCCGTCGGGCAGCACCGCCTCCACCGCGACGGGCACGGTGCACCGCCCCGCGACGGCCACCACGGCCGCCTCGAGCCCGCGGTCCACCAGCACGGGCGGCGCGATGCCGCGCGAGAGGGCCCGCAGCTCGGCCAGCGTCTCCGCGGTCTGCCGCCGGGCCTCGACGAGCAGCGCGCGGGCGGCGTCGGGGTCGTCGGCGAGGCGCCGCTCGGCCACGGACAGGTCCATGCCGAGGCGCACGAGCCGCTGCTGGGGGCCGTCGTGCAGGTCGCGCTCGAGCCGGCGCAGCGCCTGCGTCTCGGCGGCCGCCGCCGAGGTCCCGCGGGCGCCGAGCTCCGCCACGCGGGCGGTCAGCGCCCGCCGGGAGGCACCGACGAGCAGGAGGCGCGCCCACCCGGCGTGCAGCGCCGCGCAGGCGCGGGTCACCGGGGCCAGGGTGAGGGCGGCGACGAGGCCGACCAGGGCGTACAGCTGCGCCTCCGTCACCGGGAGGTCGAGCAGGTCGACGAGCGTGACCGTCCCCGGCTCCTGCGGCAGCCAGCGGTCCCAGAACCAGAAGGTCACCCCGCCGAGGGCCGTCGCCCACCACGCGACGAGCACGGGAGAGGTCACGAGGGCCACGACGAGCGCGCCCACGCCGTGGAGCAGGGCGGCCCAGCGGCGCGGGTCGGCGAGCCGCTGCAGCACGCCCCGCAGCCCCCGGCCCGCGACGGGTGCGAGCTCCAGGGGCCCCAGCGGCGTGCCGCGCAGCTCGAGCCGGCGCCGCTCCGCGTCGCCCAGGAGCACCGCCGCCCCGAGGGTCGCCGCGCCGACGGGCAGGCCCAGGACCGTGACGAGCAGCCCCAGGGCCAGCACCAGCCCGACGAGGAGCACGGTGAAGGAGACGAGCGCCAGCGGCAGCGCGGTGGCGACGTAGGCCGTGTCCTGGCCCAGCCGCCCGGCGGTGGACGCGGCCCGGCGGGTGGCCGGTGCGGTGCCCGCTGCGGTGCCCGCTGCGGTGGCCGGTGCGGCGGCCGGTGCGGGCGCGGTCCCCGCGCCGTCGCCCCCCGGGGCGGTGGACGGCGGCGCGCCCGGGGGCAGCGGGCGGGGCGGGGAGGACGGCGGGGTGCTCATGCCCCGATCCTGGCGGGCCGGGGGTGGCGCGGTCACGGGTGCGGGCCGCCCGGTGGGGGTAGGGCGGGCCCCACCCCCGGCGCGTGTCGGGGGCCGTCGCTAGCGTGCACGGCGTGCAGACCACGAGCAGGACGACGCCGGCGGGCCACGACCCCGCGTTCCTGGGCCCCGAGGTGCCCCTGCCCGTGCCGCCGCGGCCGGTGCGCACGCTGCCGTCGACGCACTTCACGGTGCTGCTCGACCCGGTCCGGCGCCTCGCGGCCGCCACCGTCGTCGACGTCGACGGGTCGGGCCTCGTCGAGGTGCCCCGCGGGGACGACTGGCGGCTCGACCCCCGCGTGCCGGAGGACGAGCAGGCCGGCCCGGAGCTGTACGCCCGCAACGACCTCGACCGCGGGCACCTCGTGCGCCGCCGCGACCCGGTGTGGGGCCCGCCCGAGGTGGCCGCCCGCGCGAACGCCGACACGTTCCTCTACCCGAACGCGGCACCGCAGGCCGCCCGCTTCAACCAGGGCGAGGACCTCTGGGTGGGACTGGAGGACCACGTCCTCGAGCACGCCCGGGCGCAGCGGCGGCGCCTCGTCGTCCTCACGGGTCCCGTGCTCGCCGACGACGACCCGGTCTACCGCGGGGTGGGGATCCCCCTGCTCTTCTGGAAGGTCGCCGCCTGGGCGGAGGACGGGGCGCTGCGCGCCCTCGCGTTCGTGCTCGACCAGGAGCCCCTGCTCGACGGGGACGAGCTGGAGCAGGCGCGCGCCCGGGCCCAGGCCGCCGACGCGGCCCCGCCGCTGGGCCCCTTCCGCACCTTCACGGTGCCGGTGGCGGACGTCGCGGCGCGGACGGGCCTGGATCTCGGGCCGCTGGTCGCGGCGGACGTGCAGGGCGGCGCCGTCGTCGCGGCCTCCGTCCCCACGCGGACCGAGTGGGTGCCGCTGACCTCCGGCGACGACGTCCGGCGGCTCCTCGCGTGACGCGGCGGCCCCGGGTCGAGCTCCTCACGCTCGGCGGCACGATCAGCTCGACGCGGGCCCCCGGGGGCGCCGGCACCGGCGTCGTCCCCACCTCCGGCGCCGCGCTGCTCGCCGGGGACCTGGCCCCGTGGCTGGGCGGGGTCGACCTGGTGCCGCGCGAGCTGCGCCTGGCGCCCTCGCCCTCGCTCCTGCTCGACGACGTGCTGGCGGTCGCCCGGGAGGTCCGGCGCGCGGCCGCCGAGGGCGTCGACGGGGTGGTGCTGTCGCAGGGCACGGACACGCTGGAGGAGACGGCGTTCGTGCTCGACGTCCTCGGGGTGGCGCGGGACGTGCCGGTGGTCGTCACCGGTGCGATGCGCGACCGGGAGGCGCCGGGCACGGACGGGCCGGCGAACCTCGTCGCCGCCGTGGACGTCGCCGCCTCCCCCGCCGCGCGCGGCCACGGGGTGCTCGTCGCCTTCGCGGACGCGGTCCACTCCGGCCGGCACGTGCGCAAGGTGTCCTCCACGCACACGTCGGCCTTCACGTCGGCGCCCTGGGGACCCGTCGGGCACGTGCACGAGCGCGTGCCCCACCTGCCCCTCGTCGCCGGGCCCGCGCCCGTGCTCGGGGTGCCGCCGGACGCGCTCGCGCCGGGTGGCGCGTGGCCCGCGGTCGCCCTCGTCGGGACGGGGCTGGGCGACGACCTGCGGCTCCTCGGCTCCCTCGCCGACCTCGGCTACGCGGGCGTCGTCGTCGAGGGGATGGGCGGCGGCCACGTGGCGGCCGCCGCGGTGCCGCACGTGCGCGCGGCGCTCGCGCGGGGTCCCGTGGTCGTCTGCAGCCGCGCCGGTGTCGGCCCCGTGCTGCGCCGCACCTACGGCTACCCCGGCGGCGAGATCGACCTGCTCGCGGCCGGCGTCCTGTGGGGCGGGATGCTCACGGGCGCCAAGGCGCGCCTGCTGCTCACCCTGTGCCTGCGCGCCGGCCTCGGCACGAGCCGCGGCTCGGGGCAAGGGCCCGGCGACGAGGCCCTGCGCGCCACCTTCGAGGGCCTGGCGGCCGCGTGACACCCCTGCAGGCCTGCCTCGACGGAGCCCGCCGGCCCCGCGCGCACCCCGCGCTGCCGACGACGCCCGCGGCGCTGGCCCGGGACGTCGTCGCGGTGCGCGACGCCGGGGCGACGGACGTGCACCTGCACGTGAAGGACGCCGCCGGGGCGGACACGCTCGACGCGGCGGCGCTCGAGGAGACCCTCGCAGCGGTGGCCGCGGCCCTGGCCGCCGACCCCGGCGCAGCGGTGACCGTCGGCGTCACGACGGGCGCGTGGGCCGAGCCCGACCCGGGCCGCCGCACGGCCGCCGTCCGCGCGTGGGGGGCGCTGGCCCACCGCCCGGCCCACGCCTCGGTGAACTGGCACGAGCCGGGCGCGGAGGCGGTCGCCCGCGCGCTGCTCGAGGCGGGCACCGAGGTCGACGCCGGCCTGTGGCACGAGGCCGCCGTCACGTCGTGGGCCGCCTCCCCGCTGGCCCCCGCCTGCCGCCGGGCCCTGCTCGAGCTGCCGCCCGACGTGCCGCCCGCCGAGGTCGACGCCCGGACGGAGGCGCTCCTGGCGGCGCTGCCGCGCGGCGGCGCCCCGGGGGCGGCCGTCCCGGTGCTCCTGCACGGCGAGGACTCGGGCGCCTGGGCCGCGGTGCGCGCCGCCGTCCGTCACGGCGTGCTCACCCGCACCGGGCTGGAGGACGTGCTCGTGCTGCCCGACGGCACCCCGGCCCCGGACAACGCCGCCCTGGTGCGGGCGGCCGTGACGCTCGGCGCGGGCTGAGCCCTGCAGCGTCCCCCGGCGCCCGCGTCAGCCCTGTCAGCCCCGTCAGCCCCGTCAGCCCCGGGCGCGCCGCCGCGGCACCACGAGCGGCGTCCCCGTCTCGGGGTCGGGCACCACCCGGCACGCGAGCCCGAACACCTCGTGCACGAGCGTCTCGGTCACGACGTCCTCCGGCGCCCCCTGCGCCACGACGCGGCCGTCCCGCATCGCGACGAGGTGCGTGGCGTACCGGGCCGCCTGGTTGAGGTCGTGCAGCACCGCGACGAGCGTGCGCCCCTCGTCGTGCAGCCGCGCCAGCAGGTCCATGACCTCCACGCCGTGGGCGATGTCGAGGTAGGTCGTCGGCTCGTCGAGCAGGAGCAGGTCCGTGCCCTGCGCGAGCGCCATCGCCAGCCAGACCCGCTGGCGCTGGCCCCCGGACAGGTCCGCGACCGGCCGGGCCGCCAGGTCGGCGACCTCCGTCGCCGCCATCGCCTCCGCCACCGCGACCGCGTCCGACGCGGACCACGGCCGCAGGAGCCGCTGGTGGGGGTAGCGCCCGCGCGCGACGAGGTCGGCGACGGTGATCGCCTCCGGCGTCACGGGGCTCTGCGGCAGGAGCGCCAGGCGGCGGGCGACCTCCTTCGGCCGCAGCCCGTCGATCGGCCGGCCCTCGAGGAGCACCCGGCCCGAGCGCGGCCGCAGGGTGCGGGCCAGCGCGCGCAGGAGCGTGGACTTGCCGCAGCCGTTGGGCCCGATGACGACGGTGAACGACGCCCGCGGCACCGCCAGCGTGAGGTCGTGCACCACGTCGGCGCCGTCGTAGGCGAGCGTGACGCCCTCGGCGACGAGGGGCGCGGCATCGCCGGCGACGGGGCCGCCGGCAGCGACGGTGCCGGGGACGGGGGTGCTCATGCCGCGGACCTCCGCCACTCGCGGACCAGCAGGAGGGCGAGGTAGACGCCGCCGAGGGCCCCGGTGACGACCCCGACGGGGTAGGGCGTGCCCGGCACGGCGCGCTGCGCGACCTGGTCGGCCAGCACGAGCACGGCGGCCCCCACGGCGGCGGCCGCCCCGACCCCCGGGCCCGTGGCGCCGGTGAGGCGCCGGGCGATCTGCGGCGCCGTGAGCGCGACGAAGGCGACCGGCCCCGCGACGCTCACCGCGGAACCGGTGAGCGCCACGGCGAGCACCACGCCCAGGCCACGCGTCCGGCCCGGCGGCACGCCGAGCCCCGTCGCGACGTCGTCGCCCATCTCGACCGCGGCGAGCGGCCGGCTCAGCGCGAGGGCCAGGGGCAGCAGCACGAGCAGGGCGAGCCCGACGACGGCCACGTCCTCCCGGCCCCGCGCGGCGAGCGACCCGTGGATCCACGTGGCGATGTCGAGGGCGTCCTCGCGTGAGGCGCGGGCGAGCGCCAGCTCGACGAGCGCCAGCGCCATCGCGCCGACGGCGATCCCGGCGACGACCATGCGCAGCGGCGCGGCGAAGCCCCGCCCGGTGCCGAGCCACACCGCGGCGACGGCCACGGCCGCGCCGAGGAGCGCCCCCACCGGGACGGGCACGATCCCGGGCCAGACGAGGCCGGCGGCGGCCGCCCCCGCCGCGGCGCCGGAGCCCAGCCCGATGACGTCGGGGCTGCCGAGGGGGTTGCGGGTCACGGACTGCAGCAGCGCGCCGGCCACGGCGAAGGCCGCCCCGGCGAGCGCGCCGACGGCCACGCGCGGCAGGCGGTCGGTGAGGACGGCCCACCGCTGGATCCGGGTGCCGCCGCCGCCGAGCACGTCGAGGACCTCCCCCGGCGTGAGGCCCAGCCGCCCGAGCAGCAGGGACGCGAAGGCCGTCGCCAGGGTCACGGCCACCCCGGCGGCGACGACGACCACCGACCGGCGCCGGCCCGCCCCGCCGGGCCTCTGCAGGGGCGCCACCGACCCCGGGGGTGCCGGGCGCGCGAGCACGCTCATCCCGCCACCCGCCCGCGCCGGACGGCGGCGACGAGGAACGGGGCGCCGACGAACGCCGTCACCGCGCCGACGACGATCTCGCCCGGCCGCGCGACGACGCGCCCGACGACGTCCGAGCCGAGCAGCAGCACGGGCCCGAGGACCGCGCAGTAGGGCACGAGCCAGCGGTGGTCGGGACCGGTGAGGCCGCGCACGACGTGCGGCACGGCCAGCCCGACGAAGGCGATGGGCCCGGCCGCCGCCACCGCACCCGCGACGAGGAGCGTCGCGGCGAGCAGCCCGACGACGCGCGTGAGGCCGGGCCGCAGCCCCAGGGCGGTCGCCGCCTCGTCGCCGAGCGCGAGCGCGTCCAGGGGGCGGGCGAGCACCAGGGCCAGCACGAGCCCCACCGCGATGAAGGGTGCGACCTGCGCGACGACCTCCGGGGTCCGCCCGGCGAGGGAGCCGAGGACCCAGAACCGGTAGGTGTCGAAGGTCTCGGGGCGCGCGAGCACGAGGCTCTGGATGACGGCGCCGAGCACGGCGCTCACGGCCGCACCGGCGAGGACGAGGCGCACGGGCGAGACCGAGCGACCGCCCGCCCCGACGAGGTGCACCACGACCGCCGCGGCCAGCGCACCGGGCACCGCGGCCCACGGCGTGCGCCCGGCCGTCGTGCCGACGAGAGCGCTGACGAGCACGACGCTCGTGGCGGCCCCGGCGTTGACGCCCAGGAGGCCGGGGTCGCCGAGGGGGTTGCGGGTGAGGCCCTGCACGAGCGCGCCGGCCACCGCGAGCGCGGCGCCCACCAGCAGCCCCAGCACCGTCCGCGGCACGCGCGAGGCGACGACGGTGCTGACGAAGGACCCGTCGGGGGCGACGAGCGCCGACCACACGGCGCCCAGCGGCACGCTGCGTGACCCCACGGCGACGCTGAGCCCCACGGCCAGCACCAGGAGCGCGAGGGCGGCGAGCAGCCCGAGGGCCAGCGCCGCCGGCCGGCCGTGGCGCGGGGCACGCCGGGGACCGGCCGGGGCACCCGCCCCGACCGGTCCCCCGAGCGCCGCCGTCGCGGCCACCGCCGGACCCGCCCCTCGTCGGCGCGTGCCGTCAGACGTTCGCGGCCGCGCTCGTGATCATCGGCAGGTAGGCGTCGAGCGCCCACGGGATGCCGAGCGGCGTGGCCGTCGTGACCGCCATGCCGAGCGCGCGGTCGAGCATGGGCACGTACGCGCCCGAGGCGACCGCCGGGATCTGCGCGAACAGCGGCTGCGACTCCGTGGCCTCCTGCTCGGCCCTGTCGTTGAACCAGGTGAACAGCAGCTGCGCGTCCGAGAGCGTGTCGGCGTTCTCCAGGCCCAGCGTCGCGGCGAAGGTGCCGGGGTCGGGCTCGAGGGCCGCCGCCGACGGGGCCAGCTCCAGCCCGAGCTCGGACAGGAACGACACCCGCGTGTCACCGGGCATGTACACGGTCAGGGCGCCGGCCTGGGTGCCGGCGTAGACGTAGGCGTAGGTGAGGCCGGCGAGCTCGGGGTGCTCGGCCGCCGCCGCCTCGATGGCGGCCCGGCGCTCGTCGAGCAGCGGCTGCGCGCGGTCCGGGAGGCCGAGGGCGGTCGCCGCGATCTCGACCTGGTCCTCCAGCGACGTCTGCCACGGCGCGTCGGGGTAGGCGACCACCGGCACGACCTCCGACAGCTGGTCGTACGTGTCCTGCTCGATGCCCGACTGCGGCATGAGGACGAGGTCGGGCTCCAGCGCGAGGACGGCGTCGACGTCGAGCTCGGGGTACATCGCGATGGTCTCGGGCAGCTCCGCGCCCTGCTCCTCGACGGCCTCGCGGAACCACGGGTGGTACCCGTCCTCGTCGCCCCCCCAGGTGTCGACCTCGATGCCGACCGGGACGGTACCCAGGCCGAGGGCGATGTCGTCGGCGCCCCACCCGAGGGTGACGACGCGCTCCGGCCTCGCCTCGATGACGGCCGTGCCCAGCGCACCCTCGATCTCGACGGGGAACGCGCCCGCGGCGGCGGTCCCCGAGCCGCCGGAGGCCGTCGCCGCGGCGTCCCCGGCGTCGGTGCCGCCGCAGGCGGCGAGGACGAGCGCGGTGGCGGCGGCGAGGCCGGCGGCCGCGGTGCGGCGGAGGTGGCGCACGGTGGGGCTCCCTGTCGGTGCGGGCGGACGGGCGCCGACGACGTCGGCGGACTGAGGGCAGCCTAACCTTCCTCCCCCGCGTCCCGGACCGGGCGTCCGTCACACCGTGGTGCTCACACCCCCGTCACAGGTCGAGCGAGCGTCCCGTCAGGCGCGTGTAGGCCTCGAGGTAGCGCTCGCGGGTGCGCGCGACGACGTCGTCCGGCAGGGCGGGCGGGGCGGCGTCGCCCGCGCGGTCCCACCCCGAGGCCGACGAGGTGAGCCAGTCGCGCACGAACTGCTTGTCGAAGCTCGGCTGCGGGCCGCCGGGGTGCCAGCCGCTCGCGTCCCAGAACCGGGAGGAGTCGGGGGTGAGCACCTCGTCGCCGAGCGTGACCGCCCCGGTCACGGGGTCCGTGCCGAACTCGAGCTTCGTGTCGGCCAGCAGCACGCCCCGCTCGCGGGCGATGCCCTCGGCCCGGGCGTAGACGGCCAGCGTCAGCGCGCGCAGCGCCTCGGCCAGGTCGGCGCCCACCGTCGCGGCGACGACCTCGAACGGCACGTTCTCGTCGTGCTCGCCCACGGCGGCCTTCGTCGCCGGCGTGAAGACCGGCTCCGGGAGGCGGGACCCGTCGACGAGGCCCGGCGGCAGCGCGATCCCGGTGACCGCGCCCGTGGCCTGGTACTCCGCCAGGCCGGACCCCGTGAGGTAGCCGCGGGCGACGCACTCGACGGGGAACATCGCCAGCCGGCGGCAGACCATGGCCCGGCCCGCGACGGCCGCGGGCACGTCGGTGCTCACCACGTGGTGCGGCACGAGGTCCGAGAGCTGCTCGAACCACCACAGGCTCAGCTGCGTGAGCACGACGCCCTTGCCCGGGATGCCCGGGGACAGGACGTGGTCGTAGGCGGAGACCCGGTCGGTCGCGACCACGAGCACCACGTCGCCGTGCTCCGCGACGAGCGCGCGGCCCGCGTCCGTGCCGTCGGGCTCGTACAGGTCGCGCACCTTGCCCGAGTACGCGTGGCGCCACCCGGGGAGCGTGGCCGGGGCCTGCGCGAGGTCGGCGGCGGGCGGGGGCGTCGGTCGGCCGGTGCTCACCGCGACAGTGTTCCTCAGCCGAGCTCGGCGTCGTGCAGGCCGTCCGGCACGGGCAGCCCGACGAGCCGCAGCAGCCGGTCGACGGTCTCCTCGACGAAGACGTCCGGCGGGTCCTCCACGCCCTCCTCCGCCAGGAGCGCCCGGACCTCCGAGGGCCGCACGTCGTCCGCGCCGATCCCCTCCGCCCACGCCGCGAACGCCGCCGCCTCGGCCTCGAGGTCGACCGGCGCGCTCTCCGCGGGGTCGTCGTAGTAGTCGCGCGGCTGGAAGCCCAGGTAGAAGCGCCCGAGCCCCTCCGGCGCGGGCCGGTACGTCACCGTGGCGAGGTCGCTGTCGTGCACCTCGACGGTGAGGCTCGGCTCGTCGGCGGGGTCCCCGCCCCACGCGCCGCCGCCCCAGGTCAACGTCTCCGTGCTGCCCATCGCCACGTCCCCTCGTCGTCGGTCCCCGGGCGCCGCCCGGTCCTACCGGTCGTCATCCTCCGACGCCGCCGCGGTGAGCGCGATGTCGCCGCGGTGGTGCGAGCCCGGCAGGTGCACCCTCTCGACCCCCGCGTACGCCGCCGCCCGTGCCTCCGTGAGCGTGCCCCCCGTGGCGACGACCGACAGCACGCGGCCGCCGGAGGCGACGAGGCGCCCGCCGTCGGTCGCGGTGCCGGCGTGCAGGACGTGGACGCCCGGCACCTGCTCCGCCTCGTCCAGGCCCGTGACCGGGTCGCCCGACCGCACGGTCCCCGGGTACCCGTGCGCCGCGACGACCACGGTCACCGCGGCCTCGTCGCGCCACTCCAGCGGCGGGAGGGCGCCGAGCCCGCCCGTCGCGGCCGCGAGGAGCACCCCGGCGAGCGGGGTGGCCAGGCGCGCGAGGACGACCTGCGTCTCCGGGTCCCCGAAGCGGGCGTTGAACTCGACGACCTGCAGGCCGCGCCACGTGAGCGCGAGGCCGCAGTAGAGGACGCCGACGAAGGGGGTGCCGCGACGGGCCATCTCGGCCACCGTCGGCCGGGCCACCTCCCGCAGCACGTCGTCGACGAGGGTCGTCGGCGCCCACGGCAGCGGCGAGTAGGCGCCCATGCCGCCGGTGTTCGGGCCCTCGTCCCGGTCGTGCGCACGCTTGAAGTCCTGCGCCGGCACGAGCGGCACGACGTCCGTGCCGTCGCTGAGCACGAAGAGGCTGATCTCGGGCCCGTCGAGGTACTCCTCGACGACCACCCGCCCGCCGCCGGTCGTGAGGCAGGCCTCCCCGTGCGCGAGCGCCGCGTCGCGGTCGGACGTCACCACGACGCCCTTGCCCGCCGCCAGGCCGTCGTCCTTGACCACGTAGGGCGCGCCCAGCCGGTCGAGCGCGGCGGCCAGCGCGGGCAGGTCCTCCGCGACGAGCGCACGGGCCGTCGGCACGTCCGCGGCCGCCATGACCTCCTTGGCGAAGGCCTTGGAGCCCTCGAGCCGTGCCGCCTGCGCCGACGGCCCGAAGACCGGGATCCCCGCCGCACGCACCGCGTCCGCCACGCCGGCGACGAGGGGCGCCTCCGGGCCGACCACCACGAGCCCGACCCCGAGCCGCACCGCGAGGTCCGCGACCGCCGCGCCGTCGAGCGGGTCCAGGGGGTGCAGGGTCGCGAGCGCGCCGATGCCGGGGTTGCCCGGGGCGGCGTGCACCGCCGTGACGGCCGGGTCCTGCGACAGCGCACGGACGAGCGCGTGCTCGCGCGCCCCGGTCCCGACGACGAGGATCTCCACGGCCCGGGAGCCTAGCGGCGCCCCCCGACACCCCCGCCCGCCCGTCCACGGCGAGGTCGTCCGTCGCGCGCCCCGCCGTGCGCACCCGCCCGGTCGCGGGAGTGCTGTACGGGGCGCCTCTGCTCCTCCCCTGCTCCTTCTCTGCTCCTTCTCCGCTCCTCCCCGGGACGCGGGGGCAGGACCTCCCCTGCCCTGTCGCGGTGCGGAGGTCGTGTCGGTGGTCGGTCCTACGGTGGCGGGATGACGGGGACGGGCGAGGTGGGCGCGGCGCGGGTCGCCGTGCTGCTCGCCGCGGTCCGGGCTCATCGGGACCGGCTCGTCGACACCGCTCCCTGCTCCGTCGGCACGCTGGGGACGACCGGGTGGGAGCTGGTGCGGGCGCTCGAGGACCTGCAGTCCGCCGCGTGCGCGGTGCAGGCCGACCTGGCCGTGGCGCTCGAGGCGGAGGAGCGCCGGCGGCACGCCGTGCTCGGGGTCCCGGCCGCCCGGCGCGGGCAGGGCGTGGCCGCCCAGCTGGGCATCGCCCGCCGCGTCTCCCCCCACCGCGGGCAGGTGCTCCTGGGCACCGCGAAGGCGCTGACGGAGATGCCCTGCACCGCCGCCGCCCTGCGTGCCGGGGCGTTGGACGAGTGGCGGACCACCGTGCTGGTCCGCGAGACCGCGTGCCTCGAGCGCGAGGACCGGGCCCGGGTGGACGCCGAGCTGTGCGCCGACCTGGACCGCCTGGACGGGCTCGGCACCCGCCGGCTGGTCGCCGCCGCCCGCCGACGCGCGGCCGAGCTGGACCCCGCCGCCCTGGTCCGCCGCCGCTCCCGCGCCCGCGCCGACCGGTCCGTGAGCATGCGGCCCGCCCCGGACGCGATGACCTACCTGACCGCGCTGCTGCCGTGGCCCAGGGCGTCGGCGTCCTGGCGTCCCTGCAGCGGGCCGCCGACACCGCCCGCGCCACCGGGGACACCCGCTCGCGCGGGCAGCTCATGGCCGACCTGCTCGTCGAACGCACCACCGGCCAGGCCACCGCCCAGGCCGTGCCCGTGCGCGTCGACGTCGTCCTGCCCGCCACCACCCTGCTGCAC
>NZ_RWJX01000030.1 GCF_004123805.1 Cellulomonas endophytica
CCGCGGTCGTCCGCCCGCGGCCCCGCCGAGGGCCCCGCGCCCTTCGACGCCGAGGCCACCTGAGCGACGCCGCGGCCCCGGCCGCGCGCCGGACGCCGGCCCGGCCGCCGCCCGGCGAGCCGGACCACCCCGCCCGGCCTGCGATGATGGGTCCATGGTGCCGTCCTCCACCCGGGCCCGGATCTTCTCGGGCATGCAGCCGACGTCGGACTCCCTCCACCTGGGGAACTACCTCGGCGCCCTGACGCAGTGGGTGCGGCTCCAGGACGACCACGACGCCATCTACTGCGTCGTCGACCTGCACGCGCTGACGGTGCAGCCCGACCCGGCCGTGCTCCGCGAGCGGACCCGTCGCACGGCGGCGCAGTACCTCGCCGCGGGCGTCGACCCGGCCCGCTCGCTCCTGTTCGTCCAGTCCCACGTGCCGCAGCACGCGTCGCTGGCCTGGCTGCTGAGCACGCTGACGGGCTTCGGCGAGGCCGGGCGCATGACCCAGTTCAAGGACAAGACCGCGCGCCTGGGGTCGGACAGCGCGAACGTCGGGCTGTTCACCTACCCCGTGCTCATGGCCGCGGACATCCTCCTGTACGACACGGCGCTCGTGCCGGTGGGGGAGGACCAGCGCCAGCACCTGGAGCTCACGCGCGACCTGGCGCAGCGCCTCAACGCGCGGTTCGGCGCCGGCACGGTCGTGGTGCCCGAGGCGTACATCGTGAAGGCCACCGCCAAGATCTACGACCTGCAGGAGCCGACGGCGAAGATGAGCAAGTCCGCCGCCAGCCCGGCGGGGCTCGTCGACCTGCTGGACGACCCGAAGGTCGTCGCCAAGCGCATCCGGTCGGCCGTGACCGACGCGGAGCGCGACATCCGCTTCGACCCGGTGGCCAAGCCCGGGATCGCCAACCTCCTCACCATCTACTCGGCGCTCTCGGGACGGCCGGTGCCGGCGCTCGAGGAGGAGTACGCCGGGCGCGGCTACGGCGACCTGAAGAAGGACCTCGCGGAGGTCGTCGTCGCGTTCCTCGAGCCGTTCCAGGCGCGCGTGCACGGGTACCTCTCCGACCCCGCCACGCTCGACGACGTGCTCGCCGAGGGCGCGGAGCGGGCGGGCGCGATCGCCGGGGAGACCCTGGCGCGGCTCGAGGGCGCCTTCGGCCTGCTGCCGCCGCGCCGCCGGTCGGCGTGAGCGCCCCGGGCGGGACGGACGCGCCGGACGGGACGGACGGGGCGGCGGCGCCCCTGCTCGGGGTCGCCGTCCGCGTGCCGGAGCCCTGGTCGACGCTGCTCCAGCGGGAGCGCGCGGCCACCGGGGACCCGGTGGCGTGGTCCGTCGCGCCGCACGTGACGCTCGTGAACCCCACGCCCGTCGCCCCGGCGGCGCGGGCCGCCGTGTCCGCGCACCTCGAGCGGGTCGCCGCGGCGGCGGACCCGTTCGTCCTGCGCCTGCGGGGGACCGGCACGTTCCGCCCCGTCTCGCCGGTCGTCTACGTGGACGTCGTCGCCGGGCACGAGGCGTGCGCCGCCCTCGAGCGTGCCGCCCGCCGGGGGCCCCTCGCCCAGCCCCTGCGCTTCCCGTTCCACCCCCACGTCACGGTGGCGCACCACGTCGACGACGACGCCGCGGACGCCGTGCAGGCCCGGCTGGCGGACCTCGAGGCGGAGTTCCTCGTCGAGGCGCTGGAGTGCTTCGTGCAGGGCCCCGACGGGGTCTGGCGCACGGAGGACGTCCACCGGCTCGGCGGCGGGTCCCCGGCGCCTGTGGCCGCCGCGTCGCGAGCGGATGCCCCGGGGACGCCCCGCCCCTAGCCTCGCGCCATGGAGCACAGGCGCGCCCCCGCACGCACCGCCGCGCAGGTGCCGGCCGTCCCGCCGCCCACCGCGCCGCGCGTGCCGCCGGGCTACGGCGGCACGGGCGGCGTCGAGGTCGGCCCCGCCCGGGGCGCCGGGTCGGCGCACCTGACCGCCGGGCTCGCCCTGGGGGAGGAGGACCCCACGAACTCGCGCCGGAAGCGGGGGTTCGCGGCGCTGCTCGCGCGGGTGCAGGCCCTGCTCGCCTGGTGGAACGGCACCCGGGCGGCGCGGGCCAACGCCCGGTTCGGGCAGGCCGGCGGCGGCGTGCTCACCGGCGGCATCGCCTACGCGGCGCTCTTCTCCGTGGCGGCGGGCCTCACCATCGGCTACACGGTCTTCATGGCCGTCCTCGGGCGCAACGACGCGTTGCGCCAGGAGGTGCTCGCGACGGTCGGGCAGTCGCTGCCGGGCCTGCTGAAGACCGGTCCGGACGCGCAGGACGGCCTCGTCGACCCGGAGAGGCTGCAGTTCTCGTCGGGCTCCTTCCTCGCCGGCCTCACCGCCGTCGTCGTGCTCGTGGTCTCGGCCACCGCCGCGATGGGGGCGCTCCGGACGGCCGTGCGGGCGATGTTCGCCGCCCCCGCCGCCGGGCAGAACGCGGTGCTGTCCAAGCTGCGCGAGGTCGGCGGGCTCGTCGCCGCCGGGCTCGTCGTCCTCGTGTCGACCCTGCTCACCGTCGGCGCGACGACCGCGGCGGACTGGCTCGTGGGCGTGCTCGGGGCGTCGGAGGCGGCGGGCGTCGTGGCCCGGGTGGTCGGGATCTCCGTGTCGTTCGTGGTCGACGCGGGCACCTGGGTGCTCGTCGTGAAGTACCTCGCCGTGCAGGACCCGCCGCGCCGCGACCTGCTCCAGGGCGCGGCCATCGCCGGCGTCGGGCTGGGGGTCGTGCGCGTGCTCGGGACCTCCGTGGTGGCCGGCAGCGCCTCGTCGAACCCCGTCTTCGCCGGTGTCACCGTGCTGGCGACGCTGCTCGTCTGGATCAACCTCATCGCGCGCATCGCGCTGCTGGCCGCGGCGTGGACGGCCGACCCCTCGACGGAGGAGCTCGCCGCCCCGGACGCGACGACGCCCGCCGACGCCGGCCGCTAGGACCGGGCGCCGACGGGCGCCGTGCGGGACCTGCGAGGGGGACCTCAGAAGGTGCGGGTGATCATCGCCCGCTTGACCTCCTGGATCGCCTTCGTGACCTCGATGCCGCGGGGGCAGGCCTCCGTGCAGTTGAAGGTCGTGCGGCAGCGCCACACGCCCTCCTTGTCGTTGAGGATCTCCAGGCGCTGGGCGGCGCCCTCGTCGCGGCTGTCGAAGATGAACCGGTGGGCGTTGACGATGGCGGCGGGACCGAAGTACTGCCCGTCCGTCCAGAAGACCGGGCAGCTCGTCGTGCACGCCGCGCAGAGGATGCACTTCGTCGTGTCGTCGAAGCGCTCGCGCTCCTTCGCCGACTGCAGGCGCTCCTTCGTCGGCTCCGTGCCCGTGGTGACGAGGAACGGCATGATCTCGCGGTAGGAGGCGAAGAAGGGCTCCATGTCGACGACGAGGTCCTTGAGGACCGGCAGGCCCTTGATGGGCTCGACCACGACGGGCTTGGACAGGTCCAGGTCCTTAAGCAGCGTCTTGCACGCGAGGCGGTTGCGGCCGTTGATCCGCATGGCGTCGGAGCCGCACACGCCGTGCGCGCACGAGCGCCGGAACGTCAGCGACCCGTCGTGCTCCCACTTCACCTTGTGCAGGGCGTCCAGCACGCGGTCCGTGCCGTGCATCGTCAGCGTGAACTCGTCCCAGCGGTACTCGCCGGGGGTGGGCGCGCCCACGTCCTGGCCCGCGGGCAGGTCGCCCGCGTCGGTGGGCAGGTAGCGCTGGACCCGCAGGGTCACCTGGAAGGACGGCACGGCGCCCAGGCCGGACTCGGCGGACCCGGGCCCGGGGGCGGTCTTCTCGAGGGTGGCGGTCATCAGTACTTGCGCTCCATCGGCTGGTAGCGGGTCATGGTCACGGGCTTCGAGCCGAGGACGACGCGGTAGCCGTCGAGCTCCGTGCTGCCGCTGAAGGAGCCGTCGACGTCACCGCCCGCCCCCGCCACCGGCGTGGACAGCGGCCGCCGGTACGTCATCGTGTGCCGCATGTAGCCCTCGTCGTCCCGCGTGGGGTAGTCCTCGCGGAAGTGCCCGCCGCGCGACTCCCGGCGGTTCAGGGCGCCGACGACGACCGTCTCGGCGATGTCGAGCAGGAAGCCGAGCTCCACGGCCTCGAGCAGGTCGGTGTTGAACGCCCGGCTCTTGTCCTGCACGCTCACCGCCGCGAACCGCTTGCGCAGGCTGCGCAGGTCGTCCATCGCCTGGTGGAGGGACTCCTCCGTGCGGAACACCTGCGCGTTGGCGTCCATCGTCTCCTGCAGGGCCTGGCGCAGGTCGCCCACGCGCTCCCCGTCGGGACGGGTGCGGATCTCCTCGAGCTCGGCCTGGACGAGCGCCGCCGGCGCCTCGGGCAGGTCGACCCAGGGGGCGTCGACCGCGTAGCGGGCCGCCGAGATGCCGGCGCGCTTGCCGAAGACGTTGATGTCGAGCAGGGAGTTCGTGCCGAGGCGGTTCGAGCCGTGCACGCTCACGCACGCGACCTCGCCCGCGGCGTAGAGCCCGCGGATGACGTCCGACTCGTTGCGCAGGACCTCGCCCTCGATGTTCGTGGGCACCCCGCCCATCGCGTAGTGCGCGGTGGGGTAGACGGGCACGGGCTCCGTGTAGGGCTCGATCCCGAGGTAGGTGCGCGCGAACTCCGTGATGTCGGGGAGCTTGGCGTCGATGTGCGCCGGCTCCAGGTGCGTGAGGTCGAGCAGGACGTAGTCCTTGTTCGGCCCCGCGCCGCGGCCCTCGCGCACCTCGTTCGCCATGGACCGCGCGACGATGTCGCGCGGCGCGAGGTCCTTGATGGTCGGGGCGTAGCGCTCCATGAAGCGCTCGCCCTCGCTGTTGCGCAGGATCGCGCCCTCGCCGCGGGCGGCCTCCGACAGCAGGATGCCCAGGCCGGCCAGGCCCGTCGGGTGGAACTGGAAGAACTCCATGTCCTCCAGCGGGATGCCGCGGCGGTACGCCAGCGCCATGCCGTCGCCCGTGAGCGTGTGGGCGTTGGAGGTCGTCTTGTAGATGCGCCCGGCGCCCCCCGTGGCGAGCACCACCGACTTCGCGCGGAACACGTGGATCTCGCCCGTCGCCAGCTCGTACGCCACGACGCCCGCCACCGCGACCTCGTCGCCCTCCGCGACCTCGCCGGCGGCCAGGTCGTGGTCGACCAGCAGGTCGAGGACGTAGAACTCGTTGAAGAACTCGACCTCGTTCTTCACGCACTGCTGGTAGAGCGTCTGCAGGATCATGTGGCCCGTGCGGTCCGCGGCGTAGCAGGACCGGCGCACGGCCGCCTCGCCGTGGTTGCGCGTGTGCCCGCCGAAGCGGCGCTGGTCGATGCGGCCCTCGGGCGTGCGGTTGAACGGCAGGCCCATCTTCTCCAGGTCGAGGACGGCGTCGATGGCCTCCTTGGCCATGACCTCCGCGGCGTCCTGGTCGACGAGGTAGTCGCCGCCCTTGACCGTGTCGAAGGTGTGCCACTCCCAGTTGTCCTCCTCGACGTTGGCGAGGGCGGCGCACATGCCGCCCTGCGCCGCGCCGGTGTGGGACCGGGTCGGGTACAGCTTCGAGATGACGGCCGTGCGGGTGCGGACCGAGGACTCGAGCGCTGCCCGCATCCCGGCACCGCCGGCGCCGACGATGACGACGTCGTACTGGTGGATCTGCATCGGGCGAGGCTTCTCTCTGCGGGGGGCGGTGCGGCGGGTGCTGCGGGCGGGGCTGCGGACGTCAGGGCAGGTCGCTGCACACGTCGGGCAGCAGGTCCATCGGGGCACCGGCCGGGCACGGGTCGAACGTGAAGATCACGAGCGTCCCGAGCACGACGACGACGGTGAACGCCAGGTACAGCGCGCTCTTGAGGACCAGCCGCGTCGAGTCCTTCTCCGCGTAGTCGTTGACGATCGTCCGCATCCCGTTCGTGCCGTGGATCATCGCGAGCCACAGCATCGTCAGGTCCCAGACCTGCCAGAACGGGTTGGCCCACTTGCCGGCGACGAAGCCGAAGTCGACCTGGCTGATCCCCTCGCCGGAGATGAGGCTCGACCACAGGTGCGTGAAGATGAGGATCAGCAGGAGCACCCCGGACACCCGCATGAAGACCCAGCCGTAGAGCTCGGTGTTGCCGCGCGTGCTGCGCCGGCCGGGGCCGGGGCGCGCCGCCCGCGGCGCCTTCGGGTCCGCGATCGTCGTCATCACTCGCCCCCGAAGACGGCCATGAGGTGACGGGGCAGGAAGCCCGCCATCACCAGGACGGTGAGGCCGACGACGACCCAGAACATGAGGCGGTGGCGGCGCGTGCCGCTCCACCAGAAGTCGACGAGCATGATCCGGACGCCGTTGAACGCGTGGAACACGATCGCCCCGACGAGTCCGGCCTCGGCCAGGCCCATGACCGGGTTCTTGTACGCGCCGATGACGTCGTTGTACGCCTCGGGGGACACGCGCACGAGCGCGGTGTCGAGCACGTGCACGAGCAGGAAGAAGAAGATGGAGACGCCGGTCACCCGGTGCGCGACCCACGACCACATCCCCTCCTGCCCGCGGTAGAGCGTCCCGAGCCCGCGGGACGGGCGTCGGGGAGCAGCCACCGGGGTGCGCTGCTCGGTCTGGGCTGTGGCCACGGGGGTTCCGCCTCCAGGGAGAGGGACGACGACGTCATCGTCGGATGATCAGGCGTCCATGGTAAGCACCGGCGCGGGTCCGGCCCGTCCGCGGCGGGCGCGTTCACAGCGACCGTTGTGAGCAAGTGCACAGGTGGCCGGTGCCACCACCGGGCACGCCCCGGCGCGCGGCGCCCCGCCGCTAGGGTCGCGGGCATGGCGAGCCCCGACCCCCAGACCCCGGCCGGCCCCGGCGGCCCGATCCCCGGCTTCCACGCCGTCGTCCCGGCCGGCGGCGCCGGCACGCGGCTGTGGCCCCTGTCCCGCGCGGGGCACCCGAAGTTCCTCCTCGACCTCACCGGCACCGGCCGGACCCTGCTCCAGGCGACGGTCGACCGCCTCGCCCCCCTCGCCGGGCCCGGCGGCGTCCTCGTCGTGACGGGCGCGAAGCACGCGGCCGCCGTCGCCGAGCAGCTGCCGGAGGTGGGGGAGGCCGACGTCCTCGCCGAGCCGTCGCCGCGCGACTCCATGGCGGCCATCGGCCTCGCGGCCGCGGTGCTCCTCGAGCGGCACGGCCCCGACGCCGTGCTCGGGTCCTTCGCGGCCGACCACGTCATCACCGACGACGACCTGTTCCGGCGCGCCGTGCGCGACGGCGTCGAGGGTGCCCGCGCCGGGTACGTCGTCACCATCGGCATCACCGCCACGGAGCCGTCCACCGCGTTCGGCTACGTGCGCGCCGGCGCCTCCCTGGGCCTGGAGGCGGCACCGTCGGTGCGGCACGTCGTCGGCTTCACGGAGAAGCCCGACGCCGGGACCGCCGCCGAGTACCTGGCGACGGGGGAGTACCGGTGGAACGCCGGGATGTTCCTCGTCCGGGCCGCGACGCTGCTCGAGCACCTGGCGACGCAGCTGCCCACCCTGCACGACGGCCTGCGGCGCATCGCGGCCGCCTGGGACGGGCCGGACCGCGAGGCGGTGCTCGCCGAGGTGTGGCCGGGGCTGACGAAGATCGCCATCGACCACGCCATCGCCGAGCCCGTGGCGGCCGCCGGGGGCGTGGCGGTCGTGCCCGGCGACTTCGGCTGGGACGACGTCGGCGACTTCGCCTCCCTCGCGGGCCTGCTCGCCGCGCGGGCGGGCGGCGCGGCGGCCGTCACGCTCGGCGACGAGGCCCTCGTCCAGCGGGTCGGCGCGGCGCAGGACGCCTTCGTCGTGCCCGGGACGGGCCGGACGGTCAGCGTGGTCGGCGTCCCCGACGCGGTCGTCGTCGACACCCCCGACGCCGTGCTCGTCACGACCCGCGCCCAGGCCCAGGCCGTGAAGGCGGCCGTGGACGGGTGGCGCGGGCGGGAGCGGACGGACCTGCTCTGACGGGCGTCCCGGCCGGCCGCGCCCGCCCGTCCGGCAGCCCCGGGCGGGCGCGGGCCGCCCCCGCCCGCGGGGCGGGCGCGCACTAGGCTCGCGGCGTGCCACCCGCCAGCGACCCGTCCGTGCCCCCGGTGCCCCCGGTGCCCCCGGTGCCCCCTGGTCCCGTGGTCGTCCCGGCGGTGCCGGGGCCCCCGGCGGACACCGCCGCATGGGCGGCGAGCCACCCCGTCGGCCCCGTGCGCGACGGCGCGGACGCGCCGACGGACCCGACGGTCGCGCTCCTGCTCAAGGTCGTCGACGAGCTGCGCGACGAGCTCGTCGCCGTCCGGAGGGACCTGCACGCCCACCCCGAGACGGCGCGGCTCGAGGAGCGCACGACGGCCGTCGTCGCCGCCCGCCTGCGGACCGCCGGGCTGCGGCCCCGCCTCCTGCCCGGCTCGGGCCTCGTGTGCGACCTCGGCGACACCACCCCCGGCACGCGCCGCGTCGCGCTGCGGGCCGACCTCGACGCCCTGCCCCTGCCGGACCAGTGCGGCCTGCCGTGGGCCTCGACGTCCCGCGGCGCCGCCCACGCCTGCGGCCACGACGTCCACGCGGCGGTCGTCCTCGGCGCCGGGCTCGCCCTCGCCCGCCTCGCCGAGCTCGGGCGGCCCGTCGGCGGCGTGCGGCTCGTGCTGCAGCCGGCCGAGGAGGTGCAGCCCGGGGGCTCCCTCGACGTCCTCGCCGCCGGCGGCCTCGACGGCGTGGGCCAGATCTTCGCGGTGCACTGCGACCCCAAGCTCGACGTGGGCCACGTCGGCACGCGCATCGGACCCATCACGTCCGCCAGCGACGAGGTGACGGTCAGCCTCTCCGGCCGCGGCGGGCACACCTCGCGCCCGCACCTCACGGAGGACGTCGTCTACGCCCTCGGCCAGGTCATCACGCAGGTGCCGGCGATCCTCGGCCGGCGGCTCGACCCGCGCTCGGGCGTCAACCTCACGTGGGGCGCGGTCCAGGCCGGCTCGGCGAACAACGCCATCCCCTCCCACGGCGTCGTGCGCGGGACCCTGCGGTGCCTCGACGTGCGGGCCTGGGAGCGCGCGTCGGAGGTGTTCGGCGAGGCGGTCACCCAGGTCGCCACGCCCTACGGGGTCGAGGTCGAGCTCCACCACCAGCGCGGCGTCCCGCCCGTGGAGAACCACGCCCGCTCGACGGGCCTGCTCGAGGCCGCGGCCCGCGACGTGCTCGGCCCGGCCGCCGTCGAGCTCACGGAGCAGTCCCTCGGCGGCGAGGACTTCGCGTGGTACCTGACCAAGGTCCCCGGCGCCATGGCCCGGCTGGGCACGCGCACCCCCGGCGGGCGCACCTTCGACATCCACCAGGGGGACCTGCGGGTCGACGAGCGCGCCGTCGAGGCGGGGACGCTGCTCCTGGCGCGCGTGGCCCTGCTGGCGTCGGCGGCCTGACCGGCGCCCGACGGCCTCACCCGGACGGGCGGCGGCCGTGTTCCGGTTCGGTAACGAACGGGCCCCCGCCGGGGGACGAAACACCGGCGTCACACCGCGCTCACTAGGGTCGCACCGGTCGGCACGGCACCGGCCCGGCACCGGGCGGACGCCCGGTGGCGGCGGCACGGGCGCGCCCCGGCCGCCGACCGGTCTACCCTCGTCCCGCCGGGTCGAGGTGCCAGCCGCACGAGCGCGACCCGGGGGCGGGTCGTCGACGGGGACGAGTGTCCGAGACGGAAACAGGAGTGACGACGTGAAGACCACCACACGCAGCGCGGTGCTCGTCGCCGTGAGCGCACTGGCGCTCGCGGCCTGCGGGGCCGCACCCGAGGAGGACGCGGGCTCGACCGGCGGCTCCTCCGCCGCCCCGGAGTCGGACTTCCGCGGCTGCATCGTGTCGGACGCCGGCGGGTTCGACGACAAGAGCTTCAACCAGCTGAGCTACCAGGGCGCCCAGCAGGCCACCGAGGAGCTCGGCGCCGCCTTCTCGGAGGTCCAGTCCGACTCGGAGACGGACTTCCAGCCCAACCTCGAGTCGCTCGTCGGCGAGGGTTGCAACGCCATCGTCTCCGTCGGCTTCGCGCTGTCGGCCGCGACGGTCGAGTCGGCCACCGCCAACCCCGAGATCGACTACATCCTCGTCGACGACGCGGCGGACAACGACTTCGACGGCACGAAGGACGCGGAGAACATCAAGCCGCTCCTCTACGACACGGCGCAGGCGGCCTTCCTCGCCGGCTACCTGTCGGCCGGCTACTCCACGAGCGGCATCGTCGGGACGTTCGGCGGCCAGCCCTACCCGACCGTGACGATCTTCATGGACGGCTTCCGTCAGGGCGTGGAGTACTACAACAGCGAGAAGGGCGCCTCCGTCCAGGTCGTCGGCTACGCCGGCGGCGAGGAGGGCTCCTTCACCGGCGGCTTCGTGGCGAACGACGACGCGAAGAACATCGCCGCGGGCCTCATCGACCAGGGCGCGGACGTGCTCCTGCCCGTCGGCGGGCCGATCTACCAGTCGGCGCGCGACGCGATCGCGGACGCCGGCGGCGGTGTGGCGCTCATCGGCGCCGACGCCGACGTGTTCGAGACGGACCCGTCGGTCCAGGACATCGTCCTGACCTCGATCCTCAAGAACATGCAGCTGTCGACGTACGAGGCCGTGCTGGCCTCCGGCAACGACGAGTTCGACCCCGAGGCCTACGTCGGCACGCTCGAGAACGAGGGCGTCGGCATCGCGCCGCTGCACGACTTCGAGGCGGAGGTCGACCCGGCCCTCGTCGAGGAGGTCGACGCGCTGCGCGAGGCGATCATCGCCGGCGAGGTCGAGGTCACCTCGTACCTGTCCGAGTGAGCCCGACGCTCCCCGGGGACGGCGCACGCCGACCCCGGGGAGCGTCGTGCTGCTCGCCCGGCACCCCCGGCCCCACCCGCCCGGACACCTCCCGAGGACAGGCATGAAGCTCGAGCTGCGCGGCATCACGAAGCGCTTCGGCGCCCTGGTCGCGAACGACCACATCGACCTGCGCGTCGAGCCCGGCGAGATCCACTGCCTCCTGGGCGAGAACGGCGCCGGCAAGTCCACCCTCATGAACGTGCTCTACGGCCTCTACACGGCCGACGAGGGCGAGATCCTGCTGGACGACGAGGTCCAGCGCTTCACCGGGCCCGGCGACGCCATGGCCGCGGGCATCGGCATGGTGCACCAGCACTTCATGCTCATCCCCGTCTTCACCGTCGCCGAGAACGTCATGCTCGGCCACGAGGAGACGAAGGCGGCCGGCCGTCTGGACCTCGACGCCGCCCGCCGCCGCGTCCGCGAGATCGCCGACCGGTTCGGCTTCCACGTCGACCCCGACGCCCTCGTCGAGGACCTGCCCGTCGGCGTGCAGCAGCGCGTCGAGATCATCAAGGCCCTCTCGCGCGACGCGAGGGTGCTCGTGTTCGACGAGCCCACCGCCGTGCTCACGCCGCAGGAGACCGACGAGCTCATGGCGGTCATGCGGCGGCTCAAGGAGGGCGGCGCCGCCATCGTCTTCATCACCCACAAGCTCCGCGAGGTCCGCGAGGTCGCCGACCGCATCACCGTCGTGCGCCGCGGCAGGATCGTCGGCGAGGCGAGCCCCACGTCGACGGACGCCGAGCTCGCCGCCCTCATGGTCGGCCGCGCGGTCGAGCTCACCGTGCCGAAGGAGGCGCCGCGGCCCACCGCCTCGGCCCTGGAGGTCCGCGGGCTCGAGGTCACGGACCCGACGGGCGCCGTCGTCGTCGACGACGTCTCGTTCACCGTGCGCGGCGGCGAGGTCCTCGTCGTCGCCGGCGTGCAGGGCAACGGGCAGACGGAGCTGGCCGAGGCCCTCGTCGGGCTGCAGCCGGCCTCCGGCGGCAGCGTCACGCTCGACGGCACGGAGCTCCTGGGCCGGTCCGTGCGGCAGGTCCTCGACGCGGGCGTCGGGATCGTCCCCGAGGACCGCACGCACGACGGCCTCGTCGGGGCGTTCACCGTCGCCGAGAACCTCGTCCTCGACCGGACCGACGGGCCGCCCTTCGCGCGCGCCGGCCAGCTCCAGCTCGGCCTGCGCGACCGGTTCGCCGCCGAGAAGGTCGAGGAGTTCGACATCCGCACGCAGGGCATCGACACGCCCGTCGGTCGGCTCTCGGGCGGCAACCAGCAGAAGGTCGTCCTCGCCCGCGAGCTCTCGCGCGACCTGCGCCTCCTCGTCGCCTCGCAGCCGACCCGCGGCGTGGACGTCGGCTCCATCGAGTTCATCCACCGCCGGATCGTCGAGACCCGCGACGCGGGCGTCCCGGTCGTCGTGGTGTCCACCGAGCTCGACGAGGCCGTGGCGCTCGGCGACCGGATCCTCGTGATGTACCGCGGCCGGGTGGTGGGCGTCGTGCCCGCGACGACCCCGCGCGACGTCCTCGGCCTCATGATGGCCGGCATCCCGCAGACGGAAGGCGCGTCGGCATGACCACCCCGGACCCCTACGCCGCGGGCGGCGCGGTCGCGCCCGACGCGGTCCCGCACAACCCGGCGACGCACCCCTCGCCGGAGGCGGACCCCGCCGGGCCGCCGCCCGCACCCGTCGAGGACGACTCCGCCCGGTGGCGCGCCGCCGTGCACCGCGTGTTCGCGGGCGGCTGGGCCGTCTCCGTGGGCGCCGTGCTGCTGGCCGTGCTCGCCGGCTCCGTGATGATCGCCTTCACGGACGAGGGCGTGCAGGAGGCCTCGTCGTACTTCTTCGCCCGCCCCCTCGACACCCTGGGCGCGGTCGGGTCCGCGGTGGGCAGCGCCTACGCGGCCCTGTTCCGCGGGGCGGTGTGGAACTTCCGCGCCGACGACCTCGCCGGCGCGATCCGGCCGCTCACCTCGTCCCTGAACTTCGCCACGCCGCTCATCGCCGCCGGGCTCGGCGTCGCGGTGGCGTTCCGGGCCGGCCTGTTCAACATCGGCGGCCAGGGGCAGATGCTCGCCGCGGCGGCCGGTGCGGGCTGGGTCGGCTTCGCCGCGGACCTGCCCGTGGGGCTGCACCTGCTGCTCGCGATGGTCGCCGGCATCGCCGCCGGTGCCGTGTGGGCGGGGATCGCCGGCGTGCTCAAGGCGTTCACCGGCGCCCACGAGGTGATCGTCACGATCATGCTCAACTACATCGCCTTCTACGGGATCTCCTACCTGCTCGCGACGCCCGGCCTGCTCCAGGCCCCGGGCTCGGCGAACCCCAAGACGCCGGCGATGCAGGACACCGCGATCCTGCCGCGGCTGCTCGGCGAGCGGTTCACGCTGCACGCGGGCTTCCTCGTCGCGCTGCTGGCGGTCGTCCTCGTGTGGTGGCTGCTGAACCGCTCCACGCTGGGCTTCGGCTTCCGGGCGGTGGGGGAGAACCCCGCGGCGGCGCGGGTCGCCGGGATCGACGTCCGGCGCACGACGGTCGTGGCGATGCTCGTCGCGGGCGCGCTCGTCGGGATCGCGGGCACCACGCAGGTGCTCGGCACCGTGACGACCGGCTTCTCCTACGACATCGACGCCGGGATCGGCTTCGACGCCATCACCGTCGCGCTGCTCGGCCGCTCGACCCCGTGGGGCGTGCTCGGCGCCGCGATCCTCTTCGGCGGCTTCAAGGCCGGCGGCTCGACGATGCAGGCGGCGGAGAACATCCCCATCGAGATCGTGCTCGTCGTGCAGTCGCTCATCGTGCTCTTCATCGCCGCGCCGCCCCTGGTGCGCGCCGTGCTGCGGCTGCCGCAGCCGCAGGCGCGCCCCCGACGCCGCGCCACGACCCGAGAGGCGGCGGCATGACCACGCTCGCCCCCACCCCGTCCTCCTCGCCGGCGCCCCAGGAGGGCGCCACGGCGGTCGTCGCGCGGCACGTCGCGGTCGTCAGCCGCAAGGCCGTCGTCGCCTCCGGCGTCCTCACGCTGCTGCTGGCGCTCCTCGTCGCGCTCGCGCCGCACGCGGGCCTGGCCCGGTTCCGGTTCTCCTCCGAGACCGACCTCTTCCGCATCCCGTCCGTCGCGGTGCCCGGGCAGACCGTCGCCTGGGTCTGCGTGGTGCTCGCCGTGCTCGTCACCGCGGGCATGGCGCTGCTCGTCCGCGCGGGGCGGCGGGTGCCCGTCGTGCTGTCCGCGCTGCTCGCCGTGCTCCTCGTGGTCGGGTTCCTCGCCTGGGCCGGCGCCGGCAGCGACCGCGACTTCCCCGTCGTCCGCCTCGTCGGCGGCTCCGTGCTCCTCGCGGTCCCCATCGTGTTCGGCGCCCTGGGCGGCGTCCTCGGCGAGCGCGCGGGCGTGGTGAACATCGCCATCGAGGCCCAGCTCCTCGCCGGCGCCTTCACCGCCGCCGTCGTCGGGTCCCTGACGGACAGCCCGTGGGCGGGGCTCCTCGCCGCGGTCCTGGCCGGCGCCCTCGTCGCCCTCGTGCTCGGCCTGTTCACCATCACCTACAAGGTCGACCAGGTCATCGTCGGCGTCGTGCTCAACGTGCTCGTCATCGGCCTGACGAGCTTCCTGTACTCGCAGGTGCTCGTGCCCTCGGCGGACCGGCTGAACTCCACGACCCGCTTCCCGCCGGTCGCGGTGCCGCTGCTGTCCGAGGTGCCCGTCCTCGGCCCGGCGCTGTTCCGGCAGTCCGTCGTCGTCTACCTCATGTACCTCGCCGTGCCGGCGGTCTGGTTCGCGCTGTACCGCACCCGCTGGGGCCTGCGCCTGCGCGCGGTGGGCGAGCACCCGAAGGCCGCGGACACCGTCGGCATCAAGGTGCAGCGCACCCGGTACGTCGCCGTGCTCGTCGCGGGGGGCATCGTCGGCCTCGGCGGCGCCTTCTACACCGTCGTCTCCGTGTCGTCCTTCGGCAAGGAGATGACCGCCGGCGCGGGCTTCATCGCGCTCGCCGCCGTCATCTTCGGCAAGTGGGACCCCGTGCGCGCCGCGCTGGCGGCCCTGCTCTTCGGCGCCGCCTCCAACCTCGAGGGCGCCCTCAGCATCGTCGGCGCGCCCGTGCCCAGCCAGTTCATGCTCATGCTCCCGTACGTCGTCACGGTGCTCGCGGTCGCGGGCCTCGTCGGCCGCTCGCGCGGCCCCGCGGCGTCCGGGCAGCCCTACGTGAAGGAGTGAGGCCGCGGTGACCGCTGCCACGCCCGCCCCCCCGTCCCCGACCACGCCCGCGCCGGAGGTGGACTGGGACGCCCTGCGTGCCGCGGCCCGCGCGGCCATGACCCACGCGTACGCGCCCTACTCCGGCTTCCCGGTCGGGTGCGCGGCGCTCGTCGACGACGGCCGGGTCGTCACCGGGTGCAACGTCGAGAACGCCTCCTACGGCGTGGGGCTCTGCGCCGAGTGCGCGCTCGTCGGCGCCCTGCACGGCTCCGGCGGCGGGCGCCTCGTCGCGTTCGCGTGCGTGGACCGGCACGGCGCGGCGCTCATGCCCTGCGGCCGCTGCCGGCAGCTGCTGTGGGAGGCGGGCGGTGCGCGGCTGCTCGTCGACACCGTCTCCGGCATCCGTCCCATGACCGAGGTGCTCCCCGACGCCTTCGGCCCCGACGACCTGACGGCGCGGGCATGAGCGCGCCGGGCACGACCGGCACGACCGGGACGACGGAGCCGTTCGACGCCGTCGACGTGATCGTCGCCAAGCGCGACGGGCACCGCCTCTCGGACGCGCAGGTGGACTGGGTCGTCGACGCCTACACGCGCGGCGTGGTCGCCGACGAGCAGATGTCGGCGCTGGCCATGGCGATCCTGCTCAACGGCATGGGGCGCGACGAGGTCGCCCGCTGGACGGCGGCCATGATCGCGACGGGGGAGCGCCTCGACTTCTCCGGCCTCTCGCGGCCCACGGCCGACAAGCACTCCACCGGCGGCGTGGGGGACAAGATCACCCTGCCGCTCGCGCCGCTGGTCGCCGCCTGCGGCGTGGCGGTGCCGCAGCTGTCCGGGCGGGGCCTGGGCCACACGGGCGGCACGCTGGACAAGCTCGAGTCCATCCCCGGCTGGCGCGCGGCGCTGTCGAACGAGGAGATGACGGCGCAGCTCGAGGGCGTCGGCGCCGTCATCTGCCAGGCGGGCTCCGGCCTCGCACCGGCGGACCGCAAGCTCTACGCGCTGCGCGACGTCACCGGCACCGTCGAGGCGATCCCCCTCATCGCCAGCTCCATCATGAGCAAGAAGATCGCCGAGGGCACCGGCGCGCTCGTCCTCGACGTGAAGGTCGGCACGGGCGCGTTCATGAAGAGCCTCGAGCAGGCGCGCGAGCTCGCGCGGGCCATGGTCGACCTGGGCACGGACGCCGGCGTGCGGACGGTCGCGCTGCTGACGGACATGTCGACGCCGCTGGGCCTCACGGCGGGCAACGCCCTCGAGGTGCGCGAGTCGCTCGAGGTGCTCGCCGGCGGCGGCCCCGCCGACGTCGTGGAGCTCACCGTGGCCCTGGCGCGGGAGATGCTCGCCGCGGCCGGCCGTCCCGACGAGGACCCCGCGGCCGCGCTCGCCGACGGCCGGGCCATGGACGCGTGGCGGGCCATGATCGGTGCGCAGGGCGGGGACGTGGACGCGCCGCTGCCGGTCGCGCGCGAGACGCAGACGGTCGTCGCCGAGGCCGACGGGGTGCTCGCCCGCCTCGACGCCTACGCCGTCGGCCTCGCGGCCTGGCGCCTCGGCGCGGGCCGCGCCCGCAAGGAGGACCCCGTGCAGGCGGGCGCCGGCGTGGAGTGGCACGCCCGCCCCGGGGACGCCGTGCGGGCCGGGCAGCCGCTGCTCACGCTCCACACGGACACGCCCGAGCGGTTCGGCCGGGCGCAGGAGGCCCTCGAGGGCGCGGTCGAGGTCGTCCCCGCGGGCACGCCCGTCGCGCTCACGCCCCTGCTGCTCGACCGGGTCGCCGCGCCCTGACGGCGCGGCGGGCCGCCCGGCCGGGGCGCCCGCCCGGGGCGACCCGCCCGGGGCGACCGCGGGGCGGCGGCGCCCCTCGGGGACGGTCGGCGCCCCGTCCCGGCGTCCCCGGGGGTGCGGCCGGGGGCCCGGCGGTCCACGATGGCCGCGACGGGCGGGGCCGACCGGTCCCGCCGCGCACGGCAGCGGAGGTCGGCATGAGCACCGTCCCGGGTGACGACGCGTTCAGGGACGCCGGCCTCGTCGCCGCGAGCCCCGGCGGGAACGGGCCCTTCGAGCCCGACCACGACTCGAGGCCGCGCCCCTCGGACGACGACTCGCCCTCGTTCGACGAGGCCGTGCCCACGGACCAGCCGGCGGGCGCGGGCACGAAGGGGGACGGCGGGTCGGGCGTCGACGACGCGCCCTTCGGCGGCGAGGACGCCCCCGTCGAGCCCTGACGGCGCCGATCAGGAGCCGTGCCGGGTCGCGTCCGGTTCGCGTCCGGGGCACGTCCCGGCGGTCGATACGGTGGGGGCATGACCGACCTCGCGTCGACCCTGCGCGCCCTGCCGACGGTGCTGCTGCACGACCACCTCGACGGCGGCCTGCGTCCGGAGACGGTCGTCGAGCTGTGCGCCGGGGCCGGGCACGCGCTGCCGACGCGGGACCCCGCCGAGCTCGGCGCCTGGTTCCACGACGCCGCCTCGTCGGGGTCGCTGGAGCGGTACCTCGAGACGTTCGAGCACACGGTGGCCGCGATGCAGACCGTCGAGGGCCTGCGGCGCGTCGCGCACGAGGCCGTCCTCGACCTCGCGGCCGACGGCGTGGTGCTGGCCGAGCTCCGCTACGCACCCGAGCAGCACCAGCGGGCCGGCCTGTCGCTGACCGCCGTCGTCGAGGCCGTGCAGGAGGGCTTCGCGAGCGGCGTCGCCGCGGCCGGCGCGCAGGGGCACCGCATCCGCGTCGGCACGCTGCTGTCCGCGATGCGGCAGGGGGGCCGCAGCCGCGAGGTCGCTGCGCTCGCGGTGGCGCACCGCGACGCCGGCGTCGTCGGGTTCGACATCGCCGGGCCCGAGGCCGGCTTCCCCGCCACGGACCACCGGGAGGCGTTCGACCTGCTCCGGGACGCCCTCGTCCCCGTCACCGTGCACGCGGGCGAGGGCGACGGGCCCGCCTCCGTGCGCGGCGCCCTGTCCGTGGGCGCCCTGCGCCTGGGGCACGGGGTGCGCGTCGTCGAGGACGTGGCGCCCGACGGCACGGCCGGGCGCGTCGCCGCGTGGGTCCGCGACCGCCGGGTGCCGCTCGAGGTGTGCCCCTCGTCGAACCTCCAGACGGGGATCGCGGGCAGCGTCGCCGAGCATCCCGTCACCCGGCTCCGCGACCTCGGCTTCGCGGTCACCGTCGGCACCGACAACCGCCTCCAGTCGCGCACGAGCCTCAGCCGGGAGATGGCGCTGCTCGTCGACGAGGCGGGCTGGACCCTCGCGGACCTGTGGGCCGCGACCCTGCGGGCGGCGGACGCCGCCTTCCTCCCCCTCGACGGGCGGACCCGCCTCGTCGAGGACGTCCTCCGTCCCGCCTGGACGGCCGAGCTCGACAGGAGCACCCATGAGCACGCCTGACGCCACCCCCGCCGCCCCCGCGGGGGGCACCACCGGTGCGGTCCCCGACGCGGCGGCCCTCGCCGGCCTCGTCGACCACACCCTCCTCAAGCCGGAGGCGACCCGGGCGGACGTCGACGCGCTCGTCGCGGAGGGCCACCGGCTCGGCGTGTTCTCCGTCTGCGTCTCGCCGTCGTTCCTTCCCCTCGACCTGTCGGCCGCGCCGGGGCTGAAGGTGGCCACCGTCTGCGGGTTCCCCTCGGGCAAGCACCACAGCGACGTCAAGGCGGCCGAGGCCGCGCGCGCGGTGGCCGACGGCGCGGACGAGGTCGACATGGTCATCGACGTCGGTGCGGCCCGCGAGGGGCGCTTCGACGCCGTGCGCGCCGACATCGCCGCCGTGCGGGCCGCGGTGCCGGCGCCCGCCCTGCTCAAGGTCATCATCGAGTCGGCCGCCCTCGACGACGCGGCGATCGTCGGGGCGTGCGAGGCCGCGCGGGACGCCGGGGCCGACTTCGTCAAGACCTCCACGGGCTTCCACCCGGCGGGCGGTGCGAGCGTGCACGCGGTGGCGCTCATGGCGCGGACCGTGGGCCCGGCGCTCGGCGTGAAGGCCTCGGGCGGCGTCCGCACCGCGCAGGACGCGCTCGCGATGGTCGAGGCCGGCGCGACCCGGTTGGGGCTCTCCGGCACGGCGGCCGTCCTGGCCGGGCTGGAGAGCGCGGCCGGGTACTAGCCGTCCGCCCGGCCGCCCCGGTACGGGGGCGGCCGGCCCGGCCGGTGCATCGCGGCCGGCGGTGGCTACAGTCCGAGCGCGGTGCGGACCTCGTCGGCCAGGGCGTCGAGGCGGTCCCGGGCGCTCGTGCGCGCCCGGGCGACCACGTCGTCCGGGGCGTCGGGGGCCAGCGGCAGGACGACCTCGAGGTAGCACTTCACCTTCGGCTCCGTGCCGCTCGGCCGCACGACCACGCGCGTGCCGTCCTCGGCGACGAGGCGCAGGCCCTCCGTCGGCGGGAGCCCGCCGCGGTCGTCGTCCGTGCCGGCCGCGAGGTCGACGGAATCGACGACGCGGGACCCGCCGAGCGAGGCCGGGGGCTCCGCCCGCAGCCGCTCCATCGTCGCCGGGATCTGCGACAGGTCGGTGAAGCGGGCGGACACCTGCCCGGAGACGTGCAGGCCGTGGGCGCGGGCGAGGTCGTCGAGCGCGTCCGGGATCGAGCGGCCCTGCACCCGCAGGTCCGCCGCCAGCCGCGCGACGCGCAGCGCCGCGGAGATGCCGTCCTTGTCGCGCACGCGCGCGGGGTCGACGCAGTAGCCGAGGGCCTCCTCGTAGCCGAAGACCAGCCCCGGCACGCGGGCGATCCACTTGAAGCCCGTGAGCGTCTGCTCGTGCCGCAGGCCCGCGGCCGCGGCGATGCGGCCCAGCAGCCGCGAGGACACGATGGAGCTCGCCAGCGCGGGCGGCGCGGGGACGGCGCCCGGCCCCCCGGTCCCGGCGGTCCCGGCCCCGGGGCTGACGCCGGGGCTGACGCCGGCGGTGACGTCGGCGGTGACGTCGGCGGTGACGTCGGCGACGGCGGCCGCGCCGAGGAGGGCGCCGGTCTCGTCGCCGTGGAGCATGCGCCAGCCGCTCGCCGCGGCGGTGAGGGGCCCGCCGGCGGCCCGGGTGCGGGCGTCGTCGACCGCGACGGCGCAGCGGTCGGCGTCGGGGTCGAGCGCGAGCACGAGGTCGGCGCCCGTGACGTCGGCGAGGGTGAGCGCCAGGTCGATGGCGCCGGGCTCCTCGGGGTTGGGGAAGTCCACGGTGGGGAAGTCCGGGTCCGGCAGGGCCTGCTCGGGCACGACGGTGACGTCCGTGAAGCCCGCCTCGCGCAGCACGCGCACGGCCAGGTCCCCGCCGACGCCGTGCAGCGGGGTGAGCACGATGCGCAGGTCGCGGCCGTCGGCCCGCACCCCGCCGGCCTCCCGCCCCTCGTCGCCCCGCCCGCCCGCCGGGACCGCCGGCCGACCGCCGCCCGCGGGCCCGGCGAGGACCGCCTCGACGTAGGCGTCGACGACGGACTCGTCGAGCACGCGCCAGCCGGTCCCCGCGCGCGGGACCGAGGCCACGGACGTCACCCGGGCGATCTCCGCGGCGATGCCGCCGTCGTACGGCGGGACGATCTGCGCGCCCTGGCCCGCGTCGGTGACGACCCGGCCGCCGAGGTAGACCTTGTACCCGTTGTCCTGCGGCGGGTTGTGCGAGGCCGTCACCATGACGCCCGCGTCGGCGTCGAGGTGGCGGACCGCGAACGCGAGCACCGGCGTCGGCAGGGGGCGGGGGAGGAGGTGGACCTCGACGCCCACCGCGGTGAGGACCGCCGCCGTGTCGTGCGCGAAGTCCACCGAGCGGTGGCGTGCGTCGTACCCGACGACGACGCGCGGCGCCGGGTCGACGCCCTCGAGCTCGCCCAGCAGGAAGTCGGCGAGCCCCGCCGCGGCCCGGATGACGACGGCACGGTTCATCCGGTGCGGGCCGCCACCGATCCGGCCGCGCAGGCCCGCCGTGCCGAACTGCAGGGGGCCGGAGAACCGGTCCTCGAGCTCGGCCCGCGCCTGGCCCGCCGCGGTGAGCACCGCGTGCTGCGTCGGGTCCGCCGGCGGCTGCCCGGGGGTCCACCCCGCGGGCAGGTCCCGGGCGGCGGCGAGCAGGTCGCGCAGCTCCTGCGCGGTGCGGGCGTCCGGATCGTCCTCGATCCAGCCCCGGACCCTCTCCTGCACCGACTCCCAGTCCCCGCCGTCCGCCATGCGCCCCACGCTAGCGCCCTGGTCAGGGGACCCGCCGCCCGGACCCGCGCGCCGCCCCGCGACCGGCGGCCCCGCACGGCCCCCCGCAGCGGGACGCGCGCCCGGCCGGCCCGTCCTCGTGGCCGACGGCCCCCGTCAGAGGCGGCGGACGATCTGCGCGAGCAGGTCGCTGATCCGCGGCCCGGCGGCCCTGCCGGCCTCGAGGACCTCCGCGTGCGAGAGCGGCTCGTCGCCGATCCCCGCCGCGAGGTTCGTGACGAGGGAGATGCCGAGCACCTCGAGCCCCACGTGCCGCGCGGCGATGGCCTCGAGCGTCGTCGACATCCCGACGAGGTGGCCGCCGAGCCGCCCCGCCATCGCCACCTCCGCCGGCGTCTCGTAGTGCGGCCCGGGGAACTGGACGTAGACGCCCTCGGGCAGCCCCGGGTCGATCTCCCGCGCCACCGCGCGCAGCCGCGAGGAGTACAGGTCCGTGAGGTCGACGAAGGTCGCGCCCTCGAGCGGGGACGTGGCGGTGAGGTTGATGTGGTCGCTGACGAGGACCGGCGTGCCGGGGCCCCACGACGGGTCGAGGCCGCCGCAGCCGTTCGTCAGCACGACCGTGCGGCAGCCGGCGGCGGCGGCGGTGCGGACGCCGTGCGCGACCCGGCGGACGCCGCGGCCCTCGTAGAGGTGGGTGCGCGACCCGAGGACGAGCGCGTGGCGGTCCGGGGCGCCGTCCGTCCCGGCGATGCGGACGGAGCGCAGCGTCCCCGCGTGGCCCACGACCGCCGCCGCCGTGAACCCCGGCAGGTCCGTGCTCGGCACCTCGGCGACCGTCTCGCCGAGGAGGTCGGCCGCGCCGCCCCAGCCCGAGCCGAGCACGAGGGCGACGTCGTGGCGCTCCACCCCCGTCGCGGCGGCGAGGGCCTCCGCGGCCGCGCGGGCGACGTCGAGGGGGTCGGTGGCGGGGTCGTCGAGCGAGGGGATGGGGGGCGTCGTCATGGGCACCGAGGCTAGCGACCGCGGCGCCGGGTGGGCGCCGGGTGGGCGCCGGGTCGGCGCCGGGTCGGCGCGGCGGCGTGACCTGGCACCGCGCCCGCCCGCGACGCGTGGGGCGCGGGACCGCACGGCATGATGGTCGCCGTGACCCCCACCACCGCCCCGCGCCCCGCCACCCGCGTCGTCGTCGTCGGCGGCGGTCCCGGCGGCTACGAGGCCGCCCTCGTCGCCCGGCGCCGCGGGGCGGACGTCACCGTCGTCGAGGCGCAGGGGGTCGGCGGCTCCGCCGTCCTCACGGACGTCATGCCCTCCAAGACCCTCATCGCCACCGCCGAGTGGCTGACGATCTCCGACCGCGCCCCCGAGCTCGGCATCCGCGTCGCGGGCCTGCCGGGCTCCGGCCAGGACGCGCGGCACGTCATCGACCTCGCCGCCGTCAACCGACGCGTCAAGGCGCTCGCGGCCGCGCAGTCGGCGGACATCCGCACCCGCCTCGAGACGGACGGCGTGCGCGTCGTCGCCGGGCACGGGCGCCTCGACGGCCCCGACCGCGTCGTCGTGACGGCGGCCGGCGAGGACGGGAGGCCGGGCGAGGAGACCGTCCTCGAGGCGGACGCCGTCCTCCTCGCGACCGGCGCCCGGCCGCGGACGCTGCCCGAGGCGGAGCCCGACGGCGAGCGCATCCTCACCTGGACCCAGCTGTACGACCTGGACCGCCTGCCCGAGCGCCTGGTCGTCGTCGGGTCGGGCGTGACGGGGGCCGAGTTCGCGGGCGCCTTCTCGGCGCTCGGGGCCGACGTCGTGCTCGTCTCCTCCCGCGACCGGGTGCTGCCCGGCGAGGACGCCGACGCCGCCGAGCTGCTCGAGCGCGTCTTCCTCCAGCGCGGCATGACGGTCATGAGCCGCTCCCGCGCCACGGGCGCCGTCCGCACCGCCGACGGGGTGCGCGTCACGCTCGAGGACGGCCGGACCGTCGACGGGTCGCACGTCCTCATGGCCGTCGGCGCGGTGCCGCGCACGGAGGGCCTCGGGCTCGAGACCGCCGGCGTCGCGACGACGCCTTCGGGCCACATCGAGGTCGACCGCGTCTCGCGCACCACCGCCAAGGGCGTCTACGCGGCCGGCGACTGCACGGGCATCTACCCGCTGGCCTCCGTCGCGGCGACGCAGGGCCGCGTGGCCATGTCGCACGCGCTCGGCGACGCGGTCCAGCCCCTGTCCCTGCGCGCGGTCGCGGCCAACGTCTTCACGAACCCCGAGATCGCGACCGTCGGCCGCAGCGAGAGCCGGCTGAAGGAGCTCGGCATCCGCTACGAGGTGCAGATGCTGCCCCTGGCGCGGAACCCGCGCGCGAAGATGCTCGGCGTCCGCGACGGCTTCTTCAAGATCTACGCCCGCGAGGGCTCGGGCACGGTGCTGGGGGCGGTCGTCGTCGGCCCGCGCGCGTCCGAGGCGGTCTACCCGCTCACGCTGGCGGTGACGCACCGGCTCCAGGTCGAGCAGCTCGCGGACGCCTCGACGGTCTACCCGTCGATGTCCGGCACCGCCGCGGAGGTCGCCCGCCTCCTGTGGCACGGCATCTCGGACTGACGCCACCCGTCGGCGGCGAGGGCGTCAGCGGAACAGCGCCTCGCCGACGAAGGGGCCGTCGGCGACGAGCACCGGCGTGCCGTCGGGCCCGGTCGGCACCTCCGTGACCCCCGGTGGCACGGCGAACAGCCCCGACCCGGTGTGCTGGAGGTACTCCGACAGCGCGTCCTGCGACGCCAGCGCCGTCTGCATGGGGACGTAGTGCGTGCGGGGGTCCGTGACGAACGCCAGGAAGACCAGACCCGCGTCGAGCCGGCCCAGGCGGTCGTTGCCGTCCGTGAAGGTGTAGCCCCGCCGGAGCATCCGCACGCCGCCGTTCGACGACGGGTGCGCGAGGCGCACGTGGCTGTCGGCCGCGATGAGGGGAGCCCCGCCCCGGCCCGAGGCCGCGAAGTCCGGCTCGGTGAACTCCTCGCCGCCGGACAGCGGCGCGCCGGCGCCCTTCGTCCGCCCGACCACGGCCTCCTGCTCGCGCAGGGAGGCCCGGTCCCAGGTCTCGATGGTCATGCGGATGCGGCGGGCGACGAGGTACGAGCCCCCCGTCAGCCAGCCCGAGTCGACGGCGGGGGCGTCGGCCGCCGCGGCGGAGGCGGGCACCCAGACGTGCTGCTCGAGCGCCTCGGCCTCCTCGGCCTTGACGGCGGCGGTGCCGTCCTTGAAGCCGAAGAGGTTGCGGGGCGTGGCCTGCTGCGTCGACGTCGACGAGGTCCGCCCGTAGCCGAGCTGCGCCCACCGCAGGGTCGCGGTGCCGAAGGCCGCCCGCGCGAGGTTGCGGACGGCGTGGACGGCGACCTGCGGGTCGTCGGCGCAGGCCTGCACCACGAGGTCGCCGTCGCTGCGGGCGGGGTCGAGGGCGTCGCCGGCGAAGTGCGGCAGCTCGACGAGGCCGCCGGGCAGCCGGCCCGCCAGGCCGAAGCGGTCGACGCCGGCCGCCGGGTCGGGCCCGGGCCGGCCCACGAACAGCGAGCGCCCGAACCCGAACGTCACCGTCAGGCCGGCCGGCGGGAGGTCGGCGGCCTCGCCGGTGTCGTCCGGCGGGGCGTCGTAGGCGCCCCCGGTGGGGCCGCCCGGGCCGGCGGGCAGGCCCTGCGTCATCCGCGCGGCCATGACCGTCCAGGTCCGCAGCAGGTCGACGAGCGCGCCGCGGTCGGACGTCGTCACGTCGAACGCCGCCAGGTAGAGGCGGTCCTGGGCGGGCGTGACGATGCCGGCCTGCCGCGCCCCGGTGAAGGCGTGGGCGCCCGCGGCGGTGCGGCCGCCGGGGCCGGTCGTCGCCCCGGTCGTCGACCCGGCCGTCGGCCCCGCGGGGGTGCGCACCTCGGCCAGGCCCAGCCCGCCGGCCGCGCCCACGGCGACGCCCGCCGCCACGCCGCCGCCCCAGCCGAGCAGCGCCCGGCGGGAGAGCCCGCGTCCCTCGCCCATGCCGTCCCCTCCCCGCCTCGTCCTGGCCGTGCCGTGCCGTGCGGTGCCGTGCCTGCCGTGCCTGCCGTGCCTGCCGTGCCTACGCGCTCGTCACCGTCGCGGTGAGCTGCGACAGGGGCTCGGACAGCGCGTCCACGGCCGCCGCGAGCGCCCTGACCTCGTCGGGCGTCAGCGTGTCGTAGCCGGCGAAGCCCGCCGCGTAGGAGCCGTGCCGGGCCAGCAGCCCCTCGAGCTCGGTGAAGCGCTCCTCCAGCTGCGCCGCGAGGTCGGCGTCCTCGCCCTCGACGACCTCGGCGAGGACCTCGTACGCCACGTGGGCGCCGTCGACGTTCGCGGCGAAGTCCCACAGGTCCGTGTGCGACCAGATCTCCTCCTCGCCCGTCACCTTGCCGGTGGCGACCTCGTCGAGGAGCTCCTTCGCGCCGTTGCCGATCTGGAACGCCTCGACCTCGAACCCCGGGGCGTTCACCTGGTCGACGAGGCGCTGGGTGTACGTCACCAGGTCGGCGGCGGCCGTGGCGCGCTGCTCGGGGGTCAGGGGCACGTACGCGACGCCGCCGTTCGCCTCGAGGGCGGGCTGCCACAGGTCCTTCTCCACGAGGTGCCAGCCGCTCCAGACGGCGCCCTCCTCCAGGTCCGCCTCGCGCAGGTCGAGGAGCGGGTCCAGGTCCCCGAAGGACTCCGCGACGGGCTCGATGCGCTCCCAGTGCACGCGGGCCGGCGCGTACTGCGCCCGCGCGGCGGCGTCGTCACCGGAGGCGTAGGCACCCGCGAAGGCCTGGGTGGCGGCGATGAGCGCGCCGGCCTGGTCCTTCACGTAGGCGAGGTAGGACGCCTCGGCGGCGGCGAGCAGCTCGGCGGTGTCGCCGGTGGGCCCGACGGGCGTGCCCGAGTCGGTGACGGTGAAGGGGGACCGCAGGCCGTCGCCGACCATCCCCGGCTTGCACGCGGTCCAGTAGGAGCCGGGCTCGGCCTGCACGACGAGGTCCCGCGTCAGCCCCGGCCCGATGTTCTCGACCTCGGAGACGATCCGCAGGCCGTCCTCGGCCAGCAGGTAGAACTCGGTGACGTCCGTGCCGTCGTTCGTCACGGAGAAGCGCAGGGTGCCCGAGGGGGCGGTGTCGGCCGACAGGGTGCAGGCGTCCGCGGTGGAGCTCACCGTGAGCGGCCCGGCGGCGGCGGCGGCGCCGCCCGTGCCGGCCGCCGCGGCGGGCGGGTCGTTCGGCACGCAGGCGGTCAGCGGCAGGGCCAGCGCGACGAGGCCGGCGGCGGTGGCGAGGCGGCGGGACATGTCTCTCCTCGGAAGGGGTGGGCGCGCACGCGCGGTGCGGGGAGCGGGCCGGGCTGCGGGCCGGGTGGGCCCGTGGGTCGGGTGGCGCGAGCGACGCCGGGTCGCCCGGGTGCGGTGGTGGGGCCTCAGGCGGCCGCGGCCGGGGTGCGCAGGCCGGCGTCCGGCGCCACGGGCCGCGCGGGCGGGCGGCCCCAGGCCCCCCGGACGAAGACCGTCATCGTGGGGACGACGTAGGCGACCCAGGCCGCGGCCTCGAGCCAGGTCGTCGCGGGGGAGAAGTTGAGGACGCCCTTGAGGAGGGTGCCGTACCAGCTCGTCGGCGGGACGGCGGCCGAGACGTCGAACGCGAGGGCGTGGAGCCCGGGGAGGATCCCGGCCTCCTGGAGGTCGTGGACGCCGTAGGACAGGACGCCGCCCGCGACGAGCACGAGGAACACCCCGGTCCAGGCGAAGAAGCGCCGCAGGTCGAGGCGGAGCGCGCCCCGGTACAGCAGCACGCCGAGGACGACGGCCGTGGCGATCCCGAGCAGCGCCCCGACGAGGGGGGCGGCCGTCCGGCCGGCGGCCTGCGCCCCCGCCCAGAGGAACAGGGCGGTCTCCAGGCCCTCGCGGCCGACGGCGAGCAGCGCCATGACGGCCACCGCACGCCGGCCGGCGGCGACCGCGTCGTCCAGCCGGCCGTGCAGGTGCGCGCGCAGGTGCCGCGCCGTCCGCGCCATCCAGAAGATCATCCAGGTGAGCAGGCCCACGGCCACGATCGACAGCCCGCCCCCGATGGCCTCCTGCGCCTCGAACGTCAGCCCCGAGGGGCCGTACGTGAGCAGCGCCCCGAAGGCCAGCGAGACGGCGACGGCCATGCCGACGCCCGCCCAGAGCGCGGGCAGCAGGGCGCGGTGCCCCGCCCGCACGAGGTACGCGACGAGGATGCCGACGACGAGGGCCGCCTCGAGCCCCTCGCGGAGCCCGAGCAGGTAGTTCACGACCATGGGGTGTCCCTGCGACGAAGGTGAGCCTTACCTCAGCCGGGGACAGTACACGAGCGCCGCGGGGGCGACGAGGACCCGTCCGTCGCCCCTCTCAGGTCATGGGGGCCCCTCTCGGGTGCCGCGTCAGGCCCCGTCTGCCGTCCCGCCGGGGCCGGCGTCCAGGCGCGCCCGCAGCCCCGGCCACGCCTCGCCGAACGCGACGAGCAGCGGACGCGCCGCGACGTCCTCGACCGCCACCCACGCCATGGCGAGGGACTCCGGGTCGGTGACGGCCGGCTCCAGGGTCCGCGCCTCCTCGGCGAGCACGGTCGTGTAGGACCAGTCCCCGTGGTCGAGGAGGTGGGTGCCGAGCACCCGCACGCCGGCCGGGTCGAGGCCGGCCTCCTCCCGCGCCTCCCGCAGGGCCGCCGCCACGGGCGTCTCGTCGGGCTCCCGCGCGCCGCCGGGGATGCCCCACGTGCCGCCCTGGTCGCTCCACCCGACGCGGTGCTGGAGCACGACGTGGCTGACGGGCGCGCCGGGTGCCGGCCGCCGCGCGAGCAGCAGCCCGGCCGCGCCGGCCAGGCCCCAGTGCCGGCGCCCGCAGCGGCACTCCACCCACCCGTCGCCGGGCCGCCGGGGCCGCGGCGGCGGACGGTCCGTCATCGGTCGACGATCTCGCAGAGCGCGGTGCCGGCCGCCACGGTGCTGCCGACGGTCGCGGTCAGGGCGCTGACGGTGCCGGCGCGGTGCGCCAGCAGCGGCTGCTCCATCTTCATGGCCTCGAGCACCACCACGAGGTCGCCCTCGGCCACCGTCGCGCCCTCCGCGACCGCGACCTTGACGATCGTGCCCTGCATGGGTGAGGCCAGGACGGTGCCGCCGCCGGCCGCGGCCCGCGTGGGGGCGGCACGCCGGGCGGGGCGGCGGGCGGGCCCGGGACGGCGCCCGCCCCCCGCGGCGCCGAGGGCGAGCGCCGCGGGCAGCACGACCTCGAGACGCTTGCCCCCGACCTCGACGACGACGCGCTCGAAGGCCGGCTCGTCCTCGTCCTCCGGGGAGGGCGCGGGAGCCGGCGCGGACCCCCGGGACCCGAGCGCCGCCAGCCGGCCCGCCATCTCGGTCTCGATCCAGCGGGTGTGCACGGCGAACGGCTGCGCGGGGTCCTCGGGGACGAAGTCGGGCTCGTCGAGGACGGCGACGTGGAAGGGCACCACGGTCGGGATCCCGCCGACCTCGAGCTCGGCGAGGGCGCGGCGGGCGCGCTGGGCGGCCTGCGTGCGCGTCGCGCCGGTGACGACGAGCTTGCCGATCATGGAGTCGAACGCCCCGGAGACGGAGTCGCCCTCGACGACCCCGAAGTCGCAGCGCACGCCGGGGCCGGAGGGCAGGCGCAGGGTGCTCACGCGGCCGGGCGCGGGCAGGAAGCCGGCGGCGGGGTCCTCGCCGTTGATGCGGAACTCGAAGGAGTGGCCGCGCGTCTCCACGTGGTCGTAGCCCAGGGGCTCGCCGTCGGCGATGCGCAGCTGCTCGCGCACGAGGTCGATGCCGCTGACCTCCTCCGTCACGGGGTGCTCCACCTGCAGGCGCGTGTTGACCTCGAGGAAGGAGACGGTGCCGTCGGCGCCGACGAGGAACTCGCAGGTGCCCGCGCCGACGTAGCCCGCCTCGCGCAGGATCGCGACGGAGGAGTCGACGAGCAGGCGCTCCTGCTCGGCCGTGAGGAAGGGCGCGGGCGCCTCCTCGACGAGCTTCTGGTGGCGGCGCTGCAGGGAGCAGTCGCGCGTCGAGACGACGACGACGGTGCCGTGCGCGTCGGCCAGGCACTGGGTCTCCACGTGCCGGGGGCGGTCGAGGTACTTCTCGACGAAGCACTCGCCGCGCCCGAAGGCGGCGACCGCCTCGCGCACCGCGGAGTCGTACAGCTCGGCGACCTCGTCGGCCGCGCGGACGACCTTGAGCCCGCGCCCGCCGCCGCCGAAGGCGGCCTTGATGGCCACGGGCAGCCCGTGCTCGGCGACGAAGTCGTGGATCTCGTCGACGGACGTCACGGGGTCGGGGGTCCCGGCGACGAGGGGCGCGCCTGCGCGCTGCGCGATGTGGCGGGCGCTGACCTTGTCGCCGAGCGCGTCGATGGCCGAGGGCGGCGGGCCGATCCAGACGAGCCCGGCGTCGAGGACCGCCTGCGCGAACTGCGCGTTCTCGGCGAGGAAGCCGTAGCCGGGGTGCACGGCGTCGGCGCCGGCCCGGCGGGCCACGTCGAGCAGCTTGCCGATGTCGAGGTAGGTCTCCGCGGCGCGGGAGCCCCCGAGGGCGAAGGCGGCGTCGGCGAGGCGGACGTGGGGGGCCTCGCGGTCCTGGTCGGCGTAGACGGCGACGGACTGCAGCCCCGCGTCCCGGCACGCGCGGACGATGCGGACCGCGATCTCCCCGCGGTTGGCGACGAGGACGCTGGTGATCACCCGCCGACCGTAACGCGCGCGGGACCTCGGTCCCGGGACGCCGCCGCCGTCGTCCGGAACACTGTGCGCCCGCCGCAGCCGGGCCGACCCCCGTTTGTGGGATCCCGACGAGGACACCGTCCCCGCGGCCGTCCCCGGGGCCGGATCAGGCCCGCACGGTGCCGGGACGCCACAACGCGACGAGCGGGACGCCGACCTCGGCGAGCAGCTCGCGCAGCAGCGGCAGGCCCACCCCGACGACGGCGTGGAAGTCCCCCTCCACGCCCGTGACGAACGGCCCGCCCAGCCCGTCGACCGTGAAGGCGCCCGCGACGGCGAGCGGCTCCTGCGTGGCGACGTACGCCTCGACCTCCTCGTCGGACAGGTCCGCGAAGTGCACGACGGTCGAGGCGGTCGCGCCCACGGAGGAGCCCGTGCCGGACCCGCCGTCGACGGGGGCGGGCCGGGCGTCGACGAGCCAGTGCCCCGTGTGCAGCGTGCCCGTCCGGCCGCGCATCGCGCGCCAGCGCTCCCGGGCGTCCGCGGCGTCCGTCGGCTTGCCCCAGATCCTGCCGTCGAGCTCGAGCATGGAGTCGCAGCCGAGCACGAGCAGGTCCTCGTCGGCGCCGGCGGGCGCGGTGGCGCCGGTCTCGTCGCCCGCGTCCGGCCCGGCGGCAGCCGCCTCGGCGGCGAACGGGTCGACCTCGCCGGCGGCGACGCGGGCGGCGACCGCCTCCGCCTTCGCCTGGGCCAGGAGCAGCACGGCGTCCGCGGGCCCGAGGTCCCCGTAGCGCTCGCGGCCGGCCCGGAGCGCGGCGTCCTCGTCGACGGCGGACACGACGACGAGGGGGTCGATGCCCGCGGCCGCGAGGGTGCTGCGGCGCGCGGGGGAGGCGGAGGCGAGGAGCAGGCGGGTCACGGCGGCGAGCGTAACGACCGGGACGACGGCCGGCACCGGGCGGCCTCCCGGCCGGCACCCGGGCCGGCACCCGGGTCGGCACCCGGGTCGGCACCCGGGCGGCACCCGGGCGGCACCCGGGTCGGAGGACCCAGGGACCTCCCAGGCCCGCGGGGGCATCATGGACGCCGCGGACGCCGCCCGGACGCCGCCCGGACGCCGGTCGGGCCCCCGGGACCTCGGTCCTCGCCGGGGACGGTGCGGCTGCCGATGGGTGGGTGGACGGCCGCCGGCAGGGGCGGGCCGACGAGGGGACGGGGACGCACGGTGGGCGCGACACGCACGGCGCACGAGGAGGTCCCCCTGGACCCGGACCCCGCCGACGGCACCGGGCCCGACCGCGAGCCCGACCGCGAGCCCGACCCCGACCCCGACCTGCTGCGCCCGGCCCCGCTCGCCTGGCGCCGCCGGACGGCCGTCGAGATGGTCGTGTCCGGGATGCTGGGCCTCCTCGCGTCCTTCGTGCTGTCGGTCGAGGCCGTGACGCTGGCGGCGGACCCCGGTGCCGCGCTGGCGTGCGACATCAACGCCGTCATCTCCTGCGGCAAGGTCGCGCTCAGCGACCAGGCCGCGCTGTTCGGGTTCCCCAACGCGTTCCTGGGGCTGGCGGCGGAGGCGGTCGTCATCACCCTCGCCGTGGCGCTGCTCGGCGGCGTCACGTTCCCGCGCTGGTACATGCTCGCCGCGCAGGCCGTCTACACGGCGGGCCTCGTCTTCGCGTACTGGCTCTTCTACGAGGCCTACGTGAACATCGGCGCGCTGTGCCCGTGGTGCCTGCTCATCACGGTGACGACCACGCTGGTCTGGGCCGGCCTCACGCGGATCAACGTCCGCGACCGGCACCTGCGCCTGCCGGGGCCGGCCGGGCCCGCCGCGCGGCGGTTCGTCGCCGCGGGCAACGACTGGTTCGTCACCGTCGCGGTGCTCGTGCTGCTCGCGGCGGTCGTGCTCGTCAGGTACGGCCCGTCGCTCGTCGCCTAGGACGGGCGGTCGGCCCGTCGCCGGCCGCGCCCTCGTCCGCCGCCGCGACCGTCGCCCACCACGCCGCGTAGGGGCCGGTGCGGGCCAGGTGCCGCGTGAGGTCGGGCGCCCCGTCGTCCCACCAGACCGGGCCCCGCTCGCCCAGGGCCGTCTTGGCGGCGTCCACCCGGGCGCGGGCGGCGTCACGGCCGGCGGTGTCGCCCGCGGCCAGCGCCGCCGCCTTCGCCCGCCGGGCGCCCATGAGCTCGGTGACCAGGCGCGCCCGCTCGCCGGGATCCAGCGACGGGTCCGACCGGCGCCACAGCCGCCCACGGACGACGAGGTACCGGCCGTCGGGCGTGACGAGGGGGCCGACGGCCGCCGCGGGCGTGCCCGGGGGGACGCCGCCGGGGACGGGCGCGGGCGCCCCGGCCCGGGTGGCGACGTCGTCGGCGGGCGTCAGGACGGCACGACCGCGGTGCGCAGCACGTCGAGCGGCAGGGAGCCCAGGGCGAGCGCGCGGTCGTGGAAGCCGCGCACGTCGAGGGTGCCGCCCGCCGCGGTGGCGCGGGCCTCGGCGTCGGCGCGCACGCCCTGCCACAGCCGGGCGCCGATGAGGTAGGACGGCGCCTGCCCCGGCCAGCCGAGGTACCGCAGGTGCTCGAAGCGGACCTGCGCCGGGTCCATCGCGAGGTTCTCGCGCAGGAACGCGCCCCCGGTCTCCCAGTCCCAGGTGCCGCCGCCCCAGCGCTCCGGGACGGGCAGCCCGAGGTGCGTGCCGATGTCGAAGACGACGCGGGCCGACCGGAAGCGGCGGCTCTCGAGCAGGCCGAGCCGGTCGGCGGGGTCGTCGAGGAAGCCCATCTCGGCCATGAGGGTCTCGGCGTAGAGCGCCCAGCCCTCGCCGTGGCCCGACACCCAGCACTGCATCCGGCGCCAGGAGTTCAGCGAGCGCTCCGCCACCGCGCGGCCGAGCTGCAGGTGGTGGCCCGGGACGCCCTCGTGGTAGACGGTCGTGCGCTCCCGCCAGGGGGAGAACGAGGTGACGCTCTCGGGCACGGACCACCACATGCGCCCGGGACGGCTGAAGTCGTCGCTCGGGGGCGTGTAGTAGATGCCACCCGTGTGCGTCGGCGCGATCCGGCACTCGAGGGCGCGCAGGGGCTCCGGGATGGTGAAGTGCGTGCCGTCGAGGGCGTCGACGGCCGCGTCCGAGACCTCCTGCATCCACCGCTGGAGGGCGTCGGTGCCCTCGAGGCGGCGGGCGGGGTCCGCCTCGAGCAGCGCGGTCGCGGCGGCGAGGTCGGCGCCCGGCCCGGCGATGGTGGCGGCGATCTCCGCCTGCTCGGCGATGACCGCGTCGAGCTCGGCGACGCCCCAGGCGTACGTCTCCTCCAGGTCGACGGCCGAGCCGAGGAAGGCCCGCGACCACAGCGCGTACCGCTCGCGACCGACCGCGTCCTCCTGCGGCGCGCGCGGCGCCAGGTCCTCGCGCAGCGTCCGGGCCAGCCCGGCGTAGGCCTCGCGCGCCCCCGCGGCGGCCGCGGCGAGCTCCTCGCGCAGGCTCCCGGGGACGTCCGTGGCGCGGCCCGCGAGCTCCGTGAAGAACGAGCGTGCCGGGTCGGCCAGCTCCTCCGTCTGGGCGACGACGTCCTCGACCTGCCGCAGGGCGGCCACCTGGCCCGCGTCCGCCGCGCGGCGCAGGGAGGCGCCGTACCCGGCGAGCGAGGCCGGCAGCGCGCGCAGGCGGCGGGCGACCACGTCCCAGTCGCCCTCCGTGGACGTGGGCATGAGGTCGAAGACGTCGCGCACGCCCTGCGCCGGGGACGCGATGGTGTTGAGGTCGCGCAGGTCCTCGCCCGCCGCCGCGAGCTCCAGCCCGATGCCGATGCGCTCGCGCATGGCCTCGACCGTCACCCGGTCCGTCGCGTCGAGCTCGGTGCCGGGCCGGGCGACGAGGGCCTCCAGCGCCGCGAGCGTCCGGCGGGCGGCGGCCTCGCGGGCGTCGTGGCCCTCCGGCGAGAAGTCCGTCATCTCCGCGTCGTAGCCCACGGCGCCGACCGAGGTGGCCGTGATGGGGTCGAGGCGGCAGGTGGTGCGGAAGTACTCCTCCGCCAGGTCGTCGACGGGGGAGGGCGTGCGGGGGGAGGGCTGCGTGCGGCTCACCCTCCGACCCTAGCCGCGGGCGCTCCAGCGCCACGCGTCCGGGCCGGGCGCCGGCACCGCCGACCGGCGCAGCGCCGCCGCGCGGTCGGTCCAGCGCGGCGCGGCCGGGGCCGGTGCCGCGGCGCGGTCGGCCGCCGCCCCGGCGCTCGAGGCCGCGACGAGACCCGCGACGAGCGCCGCGAGCTCGACCTCGTCGGGCGTGCCGCGCACGACCTGCACGTGCGGCACGTCCGCCACCTGGCTGCGCCCGAGGGGCACGGCGGACGGGTCGGCGCCGGCCGGCGCGAGGGGCTCGCTCACCGCTCGTCGTCCTCGTCCTCGTCGTCGTCGTCGCCGAAGGCGACCGGTCCGCCGCGCGCCGTGCCCCACTCCGACACCGCGAAGCCCGCCTGCGCCAGGCGCTCGGCGATCTCCGCGCCGCCGGCGTCGACGAGGTCGAGCGCGGAGTCGTAGGTCCGGTCCGCGGGCGGCGGGCCGACGACGAAGCCCAGGTGGAAGGTCTCGACGTCGCCGGCGACCGGGCCGCCGTCCTCGTCGTCCTCGCCGTCGTCCCACGCCATCCCGGTGAGGTCGGGGTGCAGCCCGAGCCGCTCGTGCAGCAGGTCGTAGAGGCGGGCGTTGAGGCTGCCGACGCGCTGCTCGAGCGCGAGGACGCGGGGGTCCTCGTCGGCCTCGGAGGCGCCGAACTCCGCGCGCACCCCGACCGCCGTGCCGACGTAGGCGTGCAGCACCTGCGCCAGCTCGTCGACGAGCGCGTGCAGCGGCGCCGGGTCGACGCCCGTGAGCGGGGCGGAGCCGTGCGTGCGGGCGTCGTGCTCGTCGTCGTGGTCGTGGCCCACGTGCGGGTCGTGCCCCGCCGGGTCGTGGGCGCCGTGCCCGTCGGGCCCGTGCCCGCCGGGTCCGGTCGCGGCGGCCTCGTCGGGCGTCCCCTGCTCGTCGGGCATCCCGTGCTCCTCGCGCTCGTCGTGCGTGTGCTGCTCGTCGTGGTGCTGGTCCTGGTGCGGTCCGTCCTGCCGGCGGCCGGGCCCGCCGCCCCTCACAGCGGGATGTTCCCGTGCTTCTTCGGCGGCAGGCTCGCGCGCTTCGTGCGCAGCAGGCGCAGGGCGCGCGTGACGTGGGCGCGGGTCGCCGAGGGGGCGATGACGTCGTCCACGTAGCCGCGGTCGGCGGCGTCCCAGGGGTTCACCAGCGCGTCCTCGTACTCCGCGGTGAGCCGGGCGCGCTCGGCCTCGACGTCGCCGCCCGCCTCGCCGACGGCCCTGAGGGCGCCGCGCTGGAGGATGTTCACCGCGCCGCCGGCGCCCATCACGGCGATCTGCGCCGTCGGCCACGCGAGGTTGACGTCGGCGCCGAGCTGCTTGGAGCCCATGACGATGTAGGCGCCGCCGTAGGCCTTGCGGGTGATGACGGTGACGAGCGGGACGGTGGCCTCGGCGTAGGCGTAGATGAGCTTCGCGCCGCGGCGGATGATCCCGTTCCACTCCTGGTCCGTGCCGGGCAGGAAGCCGGGCACGTCGACGAACGTCAGGACCGGCACGTTGAAGGCGTCGCACGTGCGCACGAAGCGGGCGGCCTTCTCCGCGGCGTTGATGTCGAGCGTGCCCGCCATGGACAGGGGCTGGTTCGCCACCACGCCGACCGTGCGGCCCTCCACGTGCCCGAAGCCGACGAGCACGTTCGGCGCGAAGAGCGGCTGGACCTCCAGCAGCCCCTCGTCGAGCACCGTCTCGACCACCGTGCGCATGTCGTAGGGCTGGTTGTCCGAGTCCGGGACGAGCGCGTCGAGCGCGAGGTCCTCCTCCGTCGGCTCCAGCGGCGCCTCGTGCGGGTACTCCGGCGCGTCGGCGAGGTTGTTCGAGGGCAGGTGGGACAGCAGGGCGCGGACGTAGTCGAGGGCGTCGTCCTCGTCGGCGGCCAGGTAGTGGGCCACGCCGGAGCGCGTGTTGTGCGTCGTGGCGCCGCCCAGCTCCTCGAAGCCGACGTCCTCGCCCGTCACCGCGCGGATGACGTCCGGGCCCGTGATGAACATGTTCGACGTGCCGTCGGCCATGACGATGAAGTCCGTGAGGGCGGGGGAGTACACCGCGCCGCCCGCCGACGGGCCGAGGATGAGGCTGATCTGCGGGATGACGCCGGACGCGGCGACGTTGCGGCGGAAGATCTCCGCGAACTGCGTGAGGCCGGCCACGCCCTCCTGGATGCGCGCGCCGCCGCCGTCGCTGATCCCCACGAGCGGCACGCCGGTGCGCAGCGCGAGGTCCATGACCTTCGTGATCTTCTCGCCGTGCACCTCCCCGAGGCTGCCGCCGAAGACCGTGAAGTCCTGGGCGTACACGCACACGGGGCGCCCGTCGACCGTGCCGTGGCCGGCGACGACGCCGTCCCCGGGCACGCGCCGGCGGTCGAGGCCGAAGTTCGTCGACCGGTGCCGCACGAGCGCGTCGAGCTCGACGAACGAGCCCTCGTCCAGCAGCGCCTCGACGCGCTCGCGGGCCGTGCGCTTGCCGCGCGCGTGCTGCTTCTCGGCGGCGGACGCCTCGGCGGCGCGGGCGGCGCCCTGCCGGGCGTGCAGGTCCGCCAGGCGGGCGGCGGTCGTGCGCGGGCCGGCCCCGTCCGGGCCGGCGGGCGCGGGGGACGCGGGGGATGCGGGGGACGCGGGGGACGCGGGCGCGGCGGGCTCGGCGCCACCGGGCCCGGGGGCCACGGCGGGCTCGGCGGGCGCGGCGGGCACGGCCGGGCGGGGGTCGGTCTGCGTCATCTGGCCCACGGTAGTTGTCGGCTCCCACAGGGCACGTGGAGGGCGGGCACCTGTCTGGCCCGGGCGTGTCGGTGGAAACCTCCAAAGCCGAGGCCGGTGGGTGGCGCCGGGCCGTTCCCCCGCACGGCGCGCCCGGGCAGGATGGCGCCATGACGGACGCCCGCGACCCGCTCGACGCCGAGGCCCTGCGTGCGCGCCTCGCCGCCCCGGCCGGACCCCTGGCCCGGCTCGAGGTGGTCGGGCGCGCCGGCTCGACGAACGAGGACCTCGCCGCCGCCGCGCGCGCCGACGCCGCCGCCTGGCCGGCGCCGGCGCTGCTCGTCGCGGACCACCAGAGCGCGGGCCGGGGGCGGGCGGGCCGCGGCTGGTCGACGCCGCCGGGGGCCGCCGTCACGGCGAGCCTGCTCGTGCGCCCCGCGGCCGACGCCGGGCTCGTGCCGCTCGTCGGCGGCCTCGCGGCGGTGCGGGCCCTGGCGGACGTCGGCGTCCCGGGCGCCCGCCTCAAGTGGCCGAACGACGTCCTGCTGCCGGCCGGGGCCGCCGGTGCGCTCGCGGGGTGGGGGCCGTGGCGCAAGGTCGGGGGCGTCCTGGCGCAGGTCGTCCCGCCCGCCGCCGGCGAGCCCGGGCCGCCGGCCGTCGTCCTCGGCGTGGGGCTGAACGTCGACCAGGGGGCGGAGGAGCTGCCCGTGCCGCACGCGACCTCGCTGCGCGCGGCCGGAGCCCGCGTGCGCCGGGAGGACCTGCTCGTGGCCCTCGTCCTGCGGCTCGACGAGCTCCTGCGCGCGATGGCCGGGGCTCCGGGTGAGGTCGTCGCCGCCGTCGCGGGGGCCTGCGCGACCCTCGGCGAGAGCGTCCGCGTCGACGCCGCCCCGGGCAGCGACGTCCCGCCCCTCGTCGGCCGGGCGACCGCCCTGCGGGACGACGGCGCGCTCCTCGTCGAGACGGCCGACGGGACGACGGTCGCCGCCCTCTCGGGTGACGTCCATCACGTGCGCACGGGTGCGTGATCTAGTCTCGTCGCCGTGCTCGACCTCCCCCGCGACGGCGACGCCCCGCCGGCCCGCCGCGACGGCGTGCCGCCCCCCGGCGCGGCCGGCACGGAGCCGTCGGGGAGCCCGTCGCCGGACGTCCCCGGCGGTCCGGCCGAGCGGCCCGGGGGAGGGCGCGTGACGCCCGGGCCCGGCGGCGCCGCCGGACCCTCCGGACCCGCGGGGGACGGGGCCGAGCGCGAGGGCACCGCCGGTCGCCTCGACGACGCGCTCCTCGGCGGTCCGCGCCGCTGGAGCATGCGGGACCTGGCCGTCCGCCTCGGGGTGGGGGTCGACGAGGTGCGGGCCTACTGGCGCACCCTGGGCCTGCCCCACGCGGACCCCGACGAGCTGCTGCTCACGGAGGCCGACGCGCGCGCCATGGAGCGCTCGACCGCCCTCGTGCGGGACAAGGGCCTGCAGGCGGCGACGGTGACGTCCCTCGTGCGCGCCCTCGGCCACACCTCCGACCGGCTGGCGCTGTGGCAGGTGGAGGCGCTCGTCGAGGACCTCGGCACGCGCCTCGGCCTCGACGACGTCAGCGCCCGGCTCCTGGTCATCGACCGGTTGCCCGAGATCGTGCCGCTCCTGGAGGAGCAGCTCGTCCACTCCTACCGCCGCCAGCTCGCCGCGATCGCCGGCCGGTACGCCGCGGAGTTCGGCGAGGCCGCGGCCCCCGGCGACGACCCCCTCGCGCTGCCGCTGGCCCGCGGGGTGGGATTCGCCGACATGGTGTCCTTCACCCGCCGCACCGCACGCCTCGGCCCCGTCGAGCTGTCGGAGTTCGTGCAGCGCTTCGAGGCCGCCACCCGGGACGTCGTGGCGGCGGAGGGCGGGCGCGTGGTGAAGACCATCGGGGACGCGGTGCTCTTCGCGGCCGACGACCCCGCCACCGGGGCCCGGGTCGCGCTCGGGCTCGCGGAGGCGTTCGGCGTCGACCCCGCGACCCCGGTCGACGCCGCCACCGGCGCGGGCCACGCGGGCCGCATGCCCAAGCTCGGGGCGGTGAAGGGCCAGCCGCGGACGGGGGCGCGGGAGGCGGAGGGTCTTCCGACGGCCGGCGGTGCCACGCCCGTGCGGGTCGGCTTCGTGTGGGGGCGCGTGCTCTCGCGCTTCGGCGACGTGTTCGGCCCCAGCGTCAACCTCGCCGCGCGCCTCACGGACGCCGCCGACCCCGGGACGGTGCTCGTCGACGCCCCGACCGCCTCCGCCCTGGCGCACGACGCCGAGCTGCGCTGCGCCCCGGTGGGCACGCGGGAGCTCAGCGGCCTGGGCCCCGTCGACGCCTTCCGGCTGGAGCGCCTGGCCGGCTGAGGTGCGCGTCCCGGCCGCGTGGGCGTGGCCGTGTGCGGTCAGCGGCCGCCGGCCGCCCCGCCGGGCGTGTCGAGGGGCAGCTCGCCGGGCACGGGCGCGTCCGGAGCGACGGGCTCGACGAGGTCCGGGCCGTCGTTCGCCACCGCGTTGACGCGCGTGGACACCGGCGTGGCGACGAGGGGCGGCGGCACCACCTCGAGCAGCGCCCTCGCGCCGTGCGCGTCGACCGCCGGGTCGAGCCACGCCTCCCACCGGTCGGGCGGCAGCGCGAGCGGCTGCCGGTCGTGCACGGGCGCGAGCGCCGGCGTGGCCGGCCGGGTGATGACCGTGGCGCTGACGAGCCACCGGTCGGGGTCGTCGTCGGCCTTCGTCGGGTCCTTCCAGAACTCGTACAGCCCGGCCAGCGCGAGCACGGACCCGTCCTCGGCGTGGATCCAGTACGGCTGCTTGCGCCCCTTCGTGCCCTCCGGCGGCTTCTGCCACTCGTAGTAGCCGTCGGCCGGCAGCAGGGCCCGCCGCACCGCGAAGGGCTTGGCGAACGCGGGCCTCTCCAGCAGCGTCTCCACCCGCGCGTTGATCATCCGGCTGCCGACGGAGGGGTCCTTCGCCCACGAGGGCACCAGCCCCCACCGCGCCAGCCGCAGCTGCCGGACCACCTCGCCGGTCTCCCGGTCCGCCCGCTCGACGACGAGGCGCACCGCGTCCGTCGGCGCGACGTTCCACGAGGGCGGCAGGAGCCGCACGTCGTCGGCGACCACCGCGACGGCGAACTCGTCGGCGAGGGCCTGGTCCTCGCGGAAGGAGGCGTAGCGACCGCACATGCGGCCAGCCTGCCACCGCCCCCCGACACGGCCCACCTCGACCGCTTCGACCGCTTCGACCGCTCGGCGCCGCGCCCTGGGATGCCGAGAGGGGTGCCGCGGGCCATGGTGGACGGGACATCCCGACCCGAGGAGCGCGCGTGGACGAGCAGAGCACGACAGGGACCACGAGCGGCGAGGTCGTCGAGGTCGTCCGCTCCGAGGAGCGTGCGCAAGGAGGCACGGAGCGCGTGGCGACCGGCCGTGTCCTCGTCGGCAAGCGGGTGGTGACGGAGCAGCGCACGGTCTCCGTGACCGTCCGGCGCGAGGAGCTCGTCGTCGAGGAGCGGCCCCTCGACGGCGCCGGCGCGGTGGGCCCCGACGACGGGCTGCCGCGGACCCCCGGGTCACCCGTCCTCGAGATCGTGCTGTCCGAGGAGGAGGTCGAGGTGGTCACCCGCGTCGTGCCCCGGGAGCGTGCGCTCGTGTACGTCGACGCGGTGAGCAGCACCGTCGGCGTGCCGACGACCGTGCGCCGCGAGGTCGTCGACGTCACCGGCGTCACCGGCGTCACCGGCGTCACCGGCGTCACCGGCGTCACCGGCGTCACCGACAGCACCGACACCGACGGCACCGACAGCCCCTTCGTCGACTGATCCCTCGCGCCGCTGCCCCGCGGGCTCCGGCCCGTGGGCCCCCGTCCCCCGGCGTTCGTGACCGCTCCCCGTCCCCGGCCCTCCACGACGGCACGGGCGCGGTCGCCCGACCCGCTCAGGTGAGGAGACGGTGCAGCAGCACCTCGCCGGCCGCACCCAGCGGCAGCACCAGCAGCAGCCAGGTCGTCGCGACGCCGACGCCACGGGCCCGCCTGCCGGCCGCCCGCGCCACGGGGGTGGTGGCGCCCAGCACCGCGACGACCACGGCGCCGAGGACGCAGAACACCACCGCGTCGGCCGCGTAGCCGAGGTAGAACCCGTAGGTGACCGCTCCCTCGGCGAGGAAGACGCCGCCGAGCAGCGCCGGCCCGAGCGCGGCCACGCGCAGCGACCGCGGACGCCGCCAGCACCACCCGGCCGCGCCCAGGACCGGTCCACCGAGCAGACCGGTGGCGGCCCACATCGCGACCGTGGCGGGGTTGACGCCGAAGCCGCGCAGCGCCGACAGGGCGTAGTAGCCCGCGACCTCGCCGAGGCACACCAGGACGCCGGCCAGCACCGCCGTCCAGGGCCGCCGGCTCCAGGCGCCGACCAGGAAGGCGGGCGCGACCCATGGGCCCACGGCGTTGGCCAGCCCCGCGAAGGGCCGGGGCAGCACCGTCTGGAGACCGGAGGTCGCGGCACCCCACAGCACCCCGACCAGCACCGCGGCACCGAGCACCACCGCGACCCCCGCGCCGGCCTCCGGCACGACCCACCGGGCGCGCGCGGCCGACGAGAGGTTCGGCGCGGTCGGCGCGGTCGGCGCGATCGGCGCGGTCGGCGTGGCGGCGGGTCGGCTCATGGTCGCAGGCTGCCGGACCGCCGGTGCCCCGGGCATCGGCGCCCGGTCGGACCGCGGCGCCCGGCAGCTCATCCCCCAGGCTGAGCCCCCGTCGGCCCCCGTCGGCCCCCGTCGGCCCCCATCGGCCCCCGTCCGACCCCGTCGGCCCCGGTCGGCCCCGCCGCCGCCCGGTGTCCGGGTCCCTGCGGCCGGGGGTCGTCCGCTCGTCCAGGCCGGCCCGGCTGCAGCGCCCCGCGTGCGAGGCTGGCGCCCCGCCCCGCCCCGCCCCGCCCTGCCCCGCCCCGCCCCGCCCCGCCGCCCCGCCGCCCCGATGCCGGAGACCCGCATGCCACCCCGCCCCGCCGACCGCCGTCCCGCCCGGCGATGACCGGCCCCGCCGCCCTCATCACCCTGGCCACCGCGTGCCTCGTCGCAGGGGTCGTCCTCGTCGTCGTGGGTCTGGTCCGGGTGTCCCGGGCGCGTGCCGTCGACCGCGTCCGGCTGCCGGCCCGGCTCGTCTCCCGGACGTGGGCCGTCAGCGGTTCGCAGGTCGTGGTGGAGTACCCGGCGCCGGACGGCTCGCCGCTGCGCGCGTCGATGTTCGTCTGGGTCGTGCGAGCCCCGGGGATGTCGCCGGGCTTCGACGGCACGGTCTGGGCCGCGCGCGACGACCCGTCGGACGTCACCCCGCGCCGGCAGGGGCGGACCGCGACCGGCGCGTTCCTGGCGGTCCTCGGCGGCGCGCTGCTCGCCGTGTCGTCCGGGCTCGGCATCACGGCCCTGGGCGTCGCGGCGTCCGCCACCGCGCGCTGACGGGGCGGCCGACAGTCAGGAGCGGACGCGGACCCCGAGCTCGAGCGGCCGGTGCCGCAGCCGCGTCCGGTCGGTGGCGACCACGAACAGGGTGCCCGCCCCCAGCACCGCGGCCGCCACCCACGGGATGGCCTCCACCCCCGGGCCGTCGAGGACGACGCCGCCGAGGAGCGCCCCCGCCCCGATCCCGATGTTGAACGCGGTCGTCACGACGGAGCCGGCCAGGCTGCGCGCCGGCACGGACGCGGCCTGCATGTTGCGGGTGTGGATCATCGGCGGGATCACGCCGAAGGCGACCGAGTACACCACCAGGACCGCGAGCACGAGGGGCAGCGTGCCGACGGAGGTCGCGAGGGCGACGAGCAGCACCGCGCCGCCCCCGCCGCCGGCGGCCAGCACGAGCCGCGGCCGCCGGTCGCCGAGCGCGCCGGCGAGCACCGCGCCGACGAGGCCCGCGATGCCGAGGGCGAGCAGGACGAGGCTCAGCCCGTCGGGCGTGACGCCCCCGACGTCGATGGTCCAGGGCGCGATGTAGGTGGAGAAGGCGTTGTGCCCCGTGCACAGGACGACGGCCGACACGGCCACGATCCCGACCCCGACGAGGGACCGGTCCCGGTGCAGGGGGGTCGTCGGGGTGCCCGCCGAGGCCCGGGGGCGGTGCTCCACGGACGGCAGGGCCACGACGACGAGGACGACGAACACGACGACGAGCAGCGCCATCACGCCGAAGGCCGCCCGCCAGCCGAAGGCGTGCCCCAGGGCGGCCGTGAACGGCACCCCGAGGATGAACGCGAGCGAGCCGCCGCCGGAGGTGATCGCGATCGCCCGGGCCAGCTGCGTGCCCGGCACGAGGAACGTGGCGTAGGGGCCCGCCACCGACCAGAACAGCCCGTGCGCCAGCCCGCCGACCACCCGGGAGGCCAGCAGGGCCTCGTAGGTCGGCGCCACCGCCGCCAGGACGTTCGTGACCGCGAACACCGACAGGGTGACGACGAGCAGCCGCTTGCGGTCGAACCGCTGGGTCGCGAGCGTCACGGGGATCGAGGTGAGCGCGACGGTCGCCGCGAACACCGAGACCAGCAGCCCCACCCGCGACTCGCGCACGCCGACGCCGTCGGCGATCTCGGGCAGCAGCCCCGTCGGCAGGAACTCGCTGGAGACGGAGGCGAAGATCGCCCCGGCCAGGACGAGCAGGCGGAAGGTCGGCAGCGGGGGGTTGACAGCGGGGGACGGGCGGGGTGGGGCCACGGGCACGCGCGGGACCCTAGCCGAGGCCACGGGCCTCGCCCCGTCCGTGTCCTCGGGGCCCCACGCCGCCGGTCCCCGGTCAGACCGGACGCTCCGCCTCCAGCGCGTCCACGAGCAGCCCGACGAGCGTGTCGAGCTGCACGTCCGAGGAGGAGGTGACGTCCTCCTCCGCCGCGCCGTCGAGGGCACGGGCGGCCAGGCCGGACTTGCTGTCGATGAGCTCGGCGATGCGGGCGTCGACGGTCTGCGCCGCGATGACCCGCCACGCGGTGACGGGCTCGGCCTGGCCGATGCGGTGGATGCGGTCGATGGCCTGCGTCTGCTCGGCGTAGGTCCAGGACAGCTCGGCGAGCACGAGGTTCGAGGCGACCTGGAGGTTGAGGCCCACGCCGGCCGCGGTGAGGGAGCACACGACGATCGCCACCTCGGGGTCCTCGACGAACGCCGTGACGTTCCGCTCGCGCACCTTCGGGGTCTGGTCGCCGCGGATGGAGGCGTACCGGATCCCGCGCTCGGCGAAGGTCTGCTCGGCGGTGTCCATGACGTCGACGTGCTTGGCGAAGAAGACGACCTTGCCGACGTTGCGGGCCAGCTGGGCGGCGTAGTCCGCCGCCAGCCCGGCCTTCGCCTGGCCGATGCGGCGCACCATCGTGAAGACGTTCTCGCCGCCGGCCGAGCTGGTGTCCTTGAGCTCGGCCGCCGCGACCCGGCGGGCCAGGTCCACGTCCACCTCGTCGGAGGTCGCGCTGCCCGTGCGCACCTCGAGGGCGGACCGGTAGCGGGCGACGAGCCGCCGCGCCAGCGCCTCCTCGGCGGCCCGGACCGACCGCCCGGCGGCGCCGTCGAGCTCGACCGGCAGGTCCGCGACGCGACGGGCGGGGATGTCGGCGACGACGTCGGCCTTGCGGCGGCGCACGACGCCCATGTCGATGACGGCGGCGCGCGCCGCGGTCGAGAACCCCGGGTCGGCCGGCGTCAGGCCCGTCTCCTCGAGGGCCGCCCCCAGCGCGCCGAGCGGCTTCGTGTCGTCGATCCAGCCGAGGAGCTGCCAGATCGCCCGGAAGTCCTCGATGTCGTTGATGAGCGGCGTGCCCGTCAGCGCCATGAGCAGCGGGCGGCCCGTGCGCTCGCGGATGCGCTCGGCGATGGCCAGCACGTGCTGCGAGCGCTGCGAGCGCTTGTTCTTGATGAAGTGCGCCTCGTCGACGACCATCCCGCGGAAGCCGAAGTCGCCGAGCCAGCCCACGTGCCGGTCGAGGAGCTCGTAGTTGACGATGACGACGTCCGCGAAGCCGTCGACCCGCTCGCCGTCGCCGTGGACGACGGTCGGCCGGTGCTGCGGGGTCCACAGGTCGACCTCGTGGGCCCAGTTCGTCTTCACCACGTTGGGTACCACGACGAGGAGCGGGTACGCCTGCGCGACCTGGGCGGCCAGCAGCGCCTGGGCGGTCTTGCCCAGGCCGGGCTCGTCGGCGAGCAGGAACGTGCGGTGGCCGCGCGCGGTCGCGGCGACGACCTGCGCCTGGTGCGGCATGAGCTCGCGGCCGACGGGGACGCGCACGGGGCGGGGGTCGGGCAGCGGCATGCAGGCGGGCGCCCCCGGGGAGGCCTGCTCGAAGCTGCGGAAGAGCGGCTCGAGGAGCTCCCACCCGGCCAGCCGCCGCGCCTGCGTCGGGACCCGCGCGGCGGCGGCCTCGTAGTCCGGGGCGAGGAACGGGTTCGCCCGCTGCCGCGCGAGGACGGACAGGGGGACCACGCGGTTCTCGGTGCCGGGCGGGGGAGCGGCGGGCGCGGGGGCCTCCTCGGGCTCCGGCTCCTCGGGGGGCTCGACCCCGCCGGCGCGCAGGACGCTGGCCGTGTAGGCGCGCGCGGCGTCGGAGACCCGGGCGTCCTCGGCGAGGAGCGCGAGCAGGGAGGTGTCGCGGGCGGCCGTGCGGGCGAGCATCGTCGCGACGCCGTCGAGGCGCTTGAGCTGCTCCGTCCGCCTCGACGCGGACAGGGTGGTGTCGGCGGTGACCCGCGCGCGCTCCTGCCGGACGAGCAGCGCCACGACCTGGAACTTCGTGCGCACGGCGGGGCGCGTCGGGGGGCGCTGGACGGCACCGTCGACCTCGCGGGCGATCCCCGCGAGCACCGGGACCAGGCCCGGCTCGACCGCCCGGGGGCTGCGGCGGCGCTGCGCCCCGGCGTCCGGGCGCGTGCCCGTGGACCGACGTCGGCCCTCTCGTGCCACTTCTCCTCCGTCTCCCGCGTCCGCGCCGCGAGGGCGGCACGACGCGCCGTGCCGCGTGCCCGCCCGGGACCGGGCGGGGCGTCGGACACCGCGCCCGTGCCGCGGGGGCCGCGGCCCCGGGGCGGCGGCATCGGGCGCACGCTCACCGCACGGCGTCGCGGCCTGCGCCGCCCGACGTCCGTGCTCGGGTCGATGGTGACATGTCCCGGGCCCCTCGGTGCGCCACCGCGCGGGACGGACGGGCGCGGGGGTCGCCCGAGGGCCGGCCCCAGGACCGCGCGGGCGGCGACCGGCGCCGCCCCGGACGGCCCGCGACCTGCCCCGGCACCGCCGTCGGCGTGCGACCCTCGGGCATGGACCTGCCCTCCGGCGCCGACGAGCGCCCCCTCGGCTCGAGCTTCCCCGACCGGCCCACGGGCGCGCCGGCCCCGGGCGCCCTCGTGGTCCGGGCCCTCGTGACGGTCGCCGGCGTCGTCGCCCTGCTCGGGCTGCCTCTGCTCGCCGGGCGCTGACGCCGTCCTCCGAGAGGCCGCGGGACACCGGCGACGGGTCCGTCAGCACCGGCCCGTGACCCGCTCCAGACCGGCCCCAGACCCGCCGATGGGCGGCTGTCGAAACGATTCGTGCGGACGCCGGTGAGGTGTCACCATGGACGGCGATGAGCGCCGAGACCCGCTGCACCCCGTCCGACACCCTCCCCGTCTCCGACCCGGCCCCCGCCCCTCGCCCCCGCGAGGGCCGTCCCGTCGTGCCCACGCCCGTCCGCGCGCCGGGAGCCGTCGGCACCGCCGGCACCGCCGGCACCGTCGGCACCGTCGGCACCGCCGCCACCGGGGCCGCCCGCGGCGGCGACGCGTCCACGGTCGCCGACCCCGCCGAGGCCGCCCCCGACGCGCCGGCCTCCGCCGCCACGACGACCACCACCACGACGGTCGGCGCCTGCAACGGC
>NZ_RWJX01000031.1 GCF_004123805.1 Cellulomonas endophytica
CGCCGCCCGCCGGCCCCCGGCCGACCCGTGCCGGCCCGTCGGCACCGCGCGACGGGGGCGGCTGCGGCGGCTCGCACGCCAGGCGCAGGAGACGGGCGGTGAGGTCCGGGGCCGGTGCGACGTCCGCCGCGGCGGCCAGCCGCCGGTGCGCGTCGCGGGCCGCGGCGAGCTCCTCGGCGCAGGCGGGGCACGCGGCGACGTGCGCGAGGGCGCGCTCGGCCGCCGCCGGGGCCAGCTGGCCGTCGGCGAGCGCGTCGATGCGGGACCCCAGGTGGCTCATCGCACCGCCCGCAGCCCCTCGTCGGCGGTCGGCCGCAGCCCGTCCTCGTCCGCCGTCACGCCCGTGCCCGCCGGGGCCGCCGGGGCCGCCGGCGCGCGGTGGCCCAGGGAGACGCGCAGCCGTGCCCGCGCGCGGTGGATGCGCGAGCGCACGGTGCCCAGCTTCACGCCGAGCGTCACGGCGATCTCCTCGTAGGACAGGCCCTCGATGTCGCACAGCACGACCGCCGCCCGGTACTCCGGAGGCAGGGCGTCGAGGGCGCGCTGCACGTCGTGGTCGAGGTGCGCGTGCTCGAAGGCGTGCTCCGGGCCCGTGAGCCGGTCGGGGCTGGCCCAGCGCTCGTGGTCCTCGCCGAGGCCGTCCATGCGGATCCGCTGGCGGCGCCGGGCGCCGTCGAGGAACAGGTTCGTCGTGATGCGGTGCAGCCAGCCCTCGAAGGTGCCCGGGGTGTAGCTCGACAGCGAGCGGAAGACCCGGACGAACGTCTCCTGGGTGAGGTCCTCGGCATCGGCGCGGTTGCCGGTGAGGCGGTAGGCGAGGCGGTAGACCCGGGCGGAGTGCTCCCGCACGATCTCCTCCCACGACGGGGCCTGCCAGTCGGCAGACGCGGACGTGGTCATGGGTGCGGCCTCCTCTGCGGCACGCGGCCGCGGTGCTCCCCGGCCGGTCGGCCGTGGGCGCCCCATCCTCTCAGGTCCACCTGGACGCGGCCTGGGAGCGGCCCCGGGCCGGGTGCACGGGGCTAGGCTGGCGCGGCGCCCGGCCCCGGGCGCGGCCGGGAGGCGCCGGGCGCACGCCCCGCGCGGCCCGGCACGCCGGCCCTCGCGCCGGACCGGACCCACCGCGGGAGGCGCACCATCTCCGCCGACAAGGCCCTGAGCTGGGCGTACAGCGAGGACTTCCTGCCCGAGGACGACGTGGTCCGCCGCGCCCGCGAGCGTGCCGCCCAGCTCGGCTGCACCCCGGTCCTGCCGGGCGCGGCCGCGCTGCTCGGGCTCCTGGCCCGGGTCTCGCACGCCCGGTCCGTCGTGGAGGTGGGCACGGGCGCCGGCGTCGCCGCCCTGCACCTCCTGCGCGGCATGCCCGAGGACGGCGTGCTCACGACCATCGACCTCGAGGTCGAGCACCAGCGCGCCGCCAAGCAGGCCTTCACGGAGGCCGGCATCCGCCCGGCGCGCGTCCGCGCCATCCCCGGGCGGGCGCTCGACGTGCTCCCGCGGCTGACGGACGCGGCGTACGACCTCGTGCTCGTCGACGCGGACGTGGAGAGCCTGCCCCGGTACGTCGAGCAGGCGGTGCGGCTGCTGCGGCCGGGCGGGCTGCTCGTCGTGGACCACGCCCTCGGCGGGGACCGCGTCGCTGACCCGGCGCGCCGGGACGAGCGCACGACGACGCTGCGCGAGGTCGGCCGGACCGTGCGCGAGGACGACCGCCTGCTGCCGGCGCTCGTGCCGAGCGGCGACGGTCTGCTCCTGGCCGCCCGGCGCTGACCCGCGCCACCGGCGCCGACGACCGCTCGCGGCCGCCGCCCCCCCCGCACCCGTGCGGCCCACGGCCGGGCCCGGCGAGGGGACGGGCAGGGCGAGGGGACGGGTACGGCGCGCGGCGGCCGGCGACGGCGCCGGGCTACGGCAGGTCGACGAGGAACCGCAGCAGGAGCCGCGCGCCGAACCCGGTGGCGCCGGCGACGACCTCGTGGCTGTCGGCCGTCGACCGCGCGGGGCCCGCGACGTCCAGGTGCGCCCAGGGCCGCCCGCCCGTGAACTCCCTGAGGATGAGCGCCGCGACGACGGCGCCCGCGCCGTGCTGCCGGTCGCGCGCCGTCTGCCGCACGTCGGCGACGTCGGAGACGATCTGCGCCGCGTAGTCCTCGACGAGGGGCATCCGCCACACGGCCTCGCCCGTGGCCTCGCCGGCGGCGCGCAGGGCGTCGGCCAGCGCGTCGTCCGTCGCGTAGAGCGCCGCGTGGGTGCGGCCGAACGTCACCGTCGAGGCGCCCGTGAGCGTCGCGACGTCCACGACGAGGTCGGGCTCGAGCACCGCGTCGGCGTAGGCGAGCGCGTCGGCGAGGACGACGCGCCCCTCCGCGTCGGTGTTGTCGACCTCGATCGTCCGGCCGCCGTAGGTCGTCACGACGTCCCCCGGCCGGTACGACGCGGCTCCCAGGTGGTTCTCCGCCAGGGGCAGCAGTGCCGTGACCCGGTGCCGGACCCCGAGGGCCGGGGCGGCGAGCACGGCGGCGAGGGCGGCGGCGGCCCCGGCCATGTCGGTCTTCATCGGCGGCATGGACTCGCGCGGCTTGAGCGAGATGCCGCCCGTGTCGAACGTGATGCCCTTGCCGACGAGGACCACGTGCCGCACCGGGCCGGTCGCGGGCGCGCCCTCGGCCGGTGCGGGCGGCTCGTAGCGCACCTCGACGAGCCGCGGCGGCGAGGCCGAGCCCCGGCCCACCGCGAGGATCCCCCCGAAGCCCTCGGCCGCGAGCTCGCGCGGACCGAGGACGCGGACCTCGAGACCGGCCGCGGCGGCGCGGCGGCGCGCCGTGTCGGCGACCCAGGCGGGGGTCTTGACGTCCGAGGGCTCGTTCGCGAGGTCGCGGGTGAGCCAGGTCGCCGCGGCGGCCGTGGTGGCCGCGGCCAGCTGCGCCGTGAGGCCCGCGGCGTCGGGGCCGAGCAGCACGAGGTCGGCCGCCGGGCGCGGGGCCGCCCCCGGGCGGGAGGAGCGCGTCGGCACCGCGTAGGCGGCGAGCAGGTAGCCCTCGACGAGGTCGCGGGGCGCCTGCCCCCGCTCGCGGGGCGCGGAGGGCACGGCCGGCGCGGCGCCGATCGTCGTGACGACCCGGCCGAGCCCGCGCACCGACCGGGCGAGCGCCGCGCCGGCCCGGCGCAGGGCCACCGGCCCGCCGTCGCCGACCCCGACGAGCACGAGCCGCGGCGGCAGGCCCGCCCAGGGCAGGGCGGCGGCGCGGGACCCGACGGGGCGCGGCAGCTGGAGGACGTAGGCCTCGCCCGGGGCGCCGGTGAGGCGGGCGCGCTCCGCGACGTCCGCGAGGTCGATGCCGTAGCGGGCGGCCGCCTCGGCCGTGCCGGCGCCGGGGGTCAGCTCCTCGTCGTCCGCGGCCGCCGGGCCGACGGGGACGGCGAGGGCGTCGACGCCGTCGAGCAGGAGCGGGGTGTCCGCGACCTGGCCCTCGTGGGCCGTGACGGACGGCAGCCCGCGGCCCGTCGGGGCCGCGGACCGCCGCGTGCGGGGTGGTGCCACCGCGGTCGGGTCAGCCGACCACGGCGGTGAGGGCCTCGCCGAGCTCGGCGGCCTCGGTGGCGTTGAGCTCCACGACGAGCCGGCCGCCCCCCTCGAGCGGGACGCGCATGACGATGCCGCGGCCCTCCTTCGTCACCTCGAGCGGCCCGTCGCCGGTCCTCGGCTTCATCGCGGCCATGGGGCTCTCCTTCGTGTGGTGCGTGGGCGCACGGCGGTGACCGCCGAGCTCCACGAGGGTCCGGACGGCACCCGGATGTACCGGATGTCCGCAGATCATCCTAGTTCACGCCGCTGACACGGGGGCCGGAGGACCGGCGGACCTCACCCGCCCGTGGCGCCGGGGCGGTCCTGCCGACGGCCTCCCCGGACGGCCGGGGCGGACGGCCCGGCGCCGGTCCCGCCCCGGTCCGGCCGCCCGTCACGGCGGCCAGTCCGCCGGCGGCGTGAAGACCCAGATCTCCAGGGTCCACACCACCTGCAGCGCGAGCGAGAGCGCGACCACCGCGGCGAGCGCGAGCCGGCGCGCCCACGGCGGCCCCGTCACGAGCCCGCCCGTGACGGCCGCGAGGGGGAACGCGAGCAGGAGGAAGCGCGCGAGGGACGACCCGGGCTCGACCACGGCCGCGAGGTAGACGACGTACGCGGCGGGCCACGCGTGCAGCTCCGGCCCGAGGCGCCAGGCGGCCGGCACGAGGACGGCCGCCGCGAGCAGGGCCACCGCAGCCGCGACCCCGGGCACCGCCCAGTCGCCGAGCCAGAAGCGCGAGGCGTACCCGATCGCCCCGAAGGGCGTCACCTCCCGCACCCCGCGCCACGCGCCCTGCGTCTGCAGGTAGGCGTCGGCCTCGCCCACGACGAGCCCGCAGACCGCCGGCCAGGCGACGGCGGACACGGCCGTGACCGCCCCGAGCCCGAGCAGCCCCCCGACGTCGCGGGGGCGCAGGGCCTCCCGGCCGCGCCGCGCCGCGACGACCCGGACGACCGCGTGCACCAGCACGACCGCCGCCACCGGCGGGGCGACGGACCGCGTGAGGCCCAGGAGGAGGACCGCGAGCGCGGCCGCGCCGTACCGCCGCTCCACGAGGAGCAGCAGCGTGGCCGCGACGAGGAGCAGCGCCAGCGACTCCGTGTACGCGACGCCGAGCACGGGCGCGGTCGGGAAGACGCCGACGAGGAGGACCGCCACCAGCGGCAGGCCGGGCCGCGCGGCGCACGCCCGGGGCGCTCCCCGCTCGACGCACCGGCGCACGACCACGGCCGCCGCCGCGCCGAGGGCCGTCGCGGTGAGGGGCGCGACGACCTCCCAGGGGCCGCGGGTCACCTCCATGACGAGCCGCACCAGGCCCGGGAAGAGGGGGTAGAACGCCCAGGCGTTCTGCTGGACGAGCCCGTCGGCGCCGACGGGCAGCGACGCCGGGTACCCCTCCTCCGCGATCCGCCGGTACCAGTCGCCGTCGAAGAGCAGCCCCGTCGCCTGCCAGTAGGACGGCCGCGCCGGCACCGCGCCGACGGCCTCCTGCCGGGACGCGGCGACGAGGAGCAGGACCGTGCTCACCACCCGCGTCGCGGCCCAGACCGCCAGCGCCTGGCCCCAGGGCGGCAGGCGCCGGACGGCGTCCACGGCCCGGGCCGTCGGGGACGCCAGGGAGGCGCCGCTCACGCCAGGCCCCGGACCACCCGCGCCGGCGGCAGCTCGCCGCGCAGGACCGCGACCATGTCCAGCGCCCGCCGGGTCGCGCGCACGTCGTGGGTGCGGAAGACCCGCGCACCCCACCACGCGGCCAGCACCGTCGCCGCCAGGGTGCCCTCGAGCCGCTCCTCCGCCGGCAGCCCCAGGGACTCGCCGACGAAGTCCTTGCGGGAGAGCGCCATGAGCACGGGGTGGCCCAGCGCGACGAGCGCCGCCGTCCGCCGCACGAGGTGCAGGGAGTGCCACGTGGTCTTGCCGAAGTCGTGCGTCGGGTCGACGAGCACCGACGCGGGGTCGACGCCGAGCCCGACGGCCCGGTCCGCCCCCGCCCGCAGCGTCGCCAGGACGTCGAGCAGGACGCCGTCGAGCGGGTCGACGGGCCCGTCCCGCTCCGCGGCGGCCGGCAGCGGGTACGTCACGCGCAGGGGGTCCGTCCGCGGCAGGGCGCCTCCCGTGTGCGAGACGACGAGGCCGACGCCGTGCTCCGCGGCGACCTCGGCCACGCCCGGGTCGTGCCCGGCCCAGGTGTCGTTGAGCAGGTGCGCGCCCGCCGCGACGGCGGCGCGGGCCACGGGCGCCCGCCAGGTGTCGACGCTCACGAGCAGGTCCGGGTGCCGGCGCCGCACCCGCTCGACGAGCGGCACCACCCGTTCGACCTCCTCCGCGACCCCGACCTCGGGCCCGCGGCCCGCCCGCACCCCGCCGATGTCGACGACGTCCGCGCCCTCCTCCTCCGCCCGCGCCACGGCGGCGTCGGCGTCCGCGGCGCCGTAGCGGGCGGCGGCGTAGAACGAGTCGGGCGTGCGGTTGACGACCGCCATGACGGCCGGGCGCCCGGGCGCCACGAGCCGGCCGCCCAGGCGCAGCGGCGCCCCTGCTGCCGGGACGCCCGGCAGGGCACCGCTCACGCCCGGGCCGCCGACCCGTCCTCCGTGCGGCCGCCGCCCGCCCCGGCCGCCCGCGGGGCCGACCGCCCGCCCGCCGCCTGCTCGACCTCGTCCTCGGAGACCTCGACGGCCTCGGCCGTCGCCTCCTGGGCCCGCGCCTCCTGCGCGCGCAGCGCCTCCCCGCGCTCCACGACGATGCGCACGGCCTCGTCGGGGTCGTCGGTGAGCTGCAGCAGCTCGAGGTCGGCGGGCGCGACGAGCCCGCGCGGGACGAGCGTGCGGCGGGCCCACTCCAGCAGCCCGCCCCAGAAGTCCGTGCCCATGAGCACGACGGGGAAGCTCGTCACCTTGTGCGTCTGGACGAGCGTGAGCGCCTCGAAGAGCTCGTCGAGGGTGCCGAAGCCGCCGGGCAGCACCACGAAGCCCTCGGAGTACTTGACGAACATCGTCTTGCGGGCGAAGAAGTAGCGGAAGCTGACGCCGAGGTCGACCCACTCGTTGAGGCCCTGCTCGAAGGGCAGCTCGATGCCGAGGCCCACGGACAGGCCGTCGGCGTCGCAGGCGCCCTGGTTCGCGGCCGCCATGATCCCCGGGCCGCCGCCGGTGATGACCGCGTAGCCGGCCTCGGCGAGCCCCTTCCCGACGGCGCGCCCGAGGGCGAAGTCCGGGTGGTCCGGGGACGTGCGCGCGGACCCGAAGACGCTGACCGCGGGCCCGATCTCCGCGAGGGCGCCGAACCCCTCGACGAACTCGCTCTGGATGCGCAGGACGCGCCAGGGGTCGTCGTGCAGCCAGAGGGCGTCGCGGCTGGGGCCGAGCAGCCGCTGGTCGGACGTCGTCGCGGGGATCTGCGTGCGCCGCAGGAGCACGGGGCCCTTGCGGTACCCGCGCCCCGGGGTGGGCGTGCCGTCGTCGCTCATGGGGCCGAGCCTAGGTCCGGCACCGCGTCCCCTCAGGTCGTGGCGGCGCAGGTCACCCTCAGGGCGTGGTGAGCCAGGCGTGCAGCGCCCGGTGGACGGCGGTGATCTGGTCGACGGGGACGCGCTCCTCGTCGTGGTGCGCCAGCGAGGGGTCCCCCGGGCCGAAGTTCACGGCGGGCACCCCGAGCGCGGAGAACCGCGCCACGTCCGTCCAGCCCAGCTTCGGGGCCGGCGCGCCGCCGGTCACGGCGAGGACGGCGTCGACGAAGCCGGCCGTCGTCGGGTGCGTGAGGCCCGGGCGGGCGCCGGCGGCGGCGTCCGTGAGCACCACCTCGAAGCCCTCGAGCACCTCGCGCACGTGGGCCTCGGCCTCGGCCACCGTGCGGGAGGGGGCGAAGCGGTAGTTCACGGTGACGACGCACAGGTCGGGGATGACGTTCGTCGCCACGCCACCGTGGACGAGCACCGCGTTGAGGCCCTCGCGGTACTCCAGCCCGTCGACCTCGACCGTGGCCGGCGTGTAGGCCTCCAGCCGGCGCAGCACCTCCCCCGCGGCGTGCACGGCGTTGCGGCCCCTCCAGGCGCGGGCGCTGTGAGCGGCGACGCCCCGGACCCGCACCTCCACGCGCAGCGTGCCGTTGCAGCCGCCCTCGATGCCGGCCGCCGTCGGCTCCCCCAGCACGGCCACGTCCGCGGCCAGCCAGTCCGGGTGGTTCCGGGCGACCCGGCCGAGCCCGTTGAGGGCGGAGTCGACCTCCTCGTGGTCGTAGAACACCCACGTGACGTCCCGCGCCGGCGCGTCGAGCTCCGCGGCGAGCGCGAGCGCCACGGCGACCCCGGCCTTCATGTCGACCGTCCCCCGCCCGCGGAGGACGGCCGCCCCGTCCTCCTCGACGAGCTCCGTCGGCAGGTTCCCGGCGACCGGCACCGTGTCGACGTGCCCCGCCACGACGACGCGCGAAGGACGGCCCAGGTGCGTGCGGGCGACGACGGCGTCCCCGTCGCGCAGCACCTCCAGGTGCGCGCACGCGGCCAGGGCCGCCTCGATCGCGTCCGCGATCGCCGTCTCCTCGCCCGAGACGGACGGCAGGTCGCACAGGGCGCGCGTGAGCGCGACGAGGTCCGTCGGCGTGCCGGGCGCCACGGGCAGGACGGCCGGCGGGGCCGGGGCGGCCTCGGCGGCCGGGGCGTCCGGGGCGGTCTCGCGCGTCGTCATGCCCGCGAGGCTAGCCCGCCGCCCTGGCTACCCTGGCGCCATGACGACCCCCGACGCGCCCGCCCCGACCCCGCGGACCGCCTGGGCCACCGGGCTCGCCACGGTGACGCCCGCGGGCGACGTGCTCGACGTCTGGTACCCGCAGCCCGTCCTCGGCGCCCCCGGGGACGCGGCGCCCGACCCCCTGCCCGTCCCGGAGGGCCTGGCCGACCTCGTCGGCGAGGACCCCGCGCGCCGGGTGCGCCTGAGGCTCGTGGCCACCGTCGTCGACCTCGACGCGCCGCCCGCCGGCACCGCCGACGCCTACCTGCGCCTGCACCTGCTGTCCCACCGGCTCGTCGCGCCCCACGGCCTGGACCTCACCGGCCTGTTCGGCGTGCTGCCCAACGTCGTGTGGACCGACCGCGGGCCCTGCGCCGTCGAGGGCTTCGAGGCCACCCGGGCCCGGCTGCGGGCCGCCACGGGGGCGCCCGTGACCGTGCTGGGCGTCGACAGGTTCCCGCGGATGGTCGACTACGTCGTCCCGACGGGGGTGCGCATCGCCGACGCCGACCGGGTCCGCCTCGGCGCCCACCTGGCCCCGGGCACCACCGTGATGCACGAGGGCTTCGTCAACCACAACGCCGGCACGCTGGGCACCTCCATGGTCGAGGGCCGCATCTCGGCGGGGGTCGTCGTCGGCGACGGCTCGGACGTGGGCGGCGGCGCCTCGATCATGGGCACCCTGTCCGGCGGCGGGCGCGAGGTCGTGTCCCTCGGCCGTCGCAGCCTGCTCGGCGCGAACTCCGGGCTGGGGGTCCCGCTGGGCGACGACTGCGTCGTCGAGGCCGGGCTCTACCTCACCGCGGGCACGAAGGTCACCCTCCTGCCCGCGCCCGGCTCCGGCGACGAGCCGCGGGTCGTGCGCGCCCGGGACCTGGCCGGCGCCGACGGGCTGCTGTTCCGCCGCCACTCGCTCACGGGCGGGGTCGAGGCGGTGCCGCGGCAGGGCGTCGGCGTGCACCTCAACGCGGCGCTGCACGCGAACTGACGGGCGTGAGCGCGTCGCGTCCGGGGGCCCGTCCCGCCCGGCGACCGCCCCGTCCGTCGCCCGGCCGGCGGCTGCTCGGCGTGCTCGGGGCGCTCGCGCTCGTCGTCGTGCTGCTCGTCGTGGCCGTCGGGGCGGTGCTCCGCCTGCTCGACGGGCGGCCGGAGGCGGCGCCCGCGCCCGTCTGCCGCGCCGAGCTGGACGGCACCGGGTGGCTGCTGAGCCCGGAGCAGGCGGGCAACGCCGCGCTGCTCGCGGGCGAGGCGCTGCGGCGCGGGCTGCCGGCCCGGGCGGTGACGATCGCCGTCGCGACGACGCTGCAGGAGTCGCGCCTGGTCAACATCACCTACGGCGACCGCGACAGCCTCGGGCTGTTCCAGCAGCGACCCTCGCAGGGCTGGGGCTCGGAGGCGGAGGTCCTCGACCCCGTGCACGCCACGGGGCGCTTCTACGACGCGCTCGTCGAGGTCGACGGCTGGCAGGACCTCGAGGTGACGGTGGCGGCGCAGGCGGTGCAGCGCTCGGGCTTCCCCGACGCGTACGCCCAGCACGAGACCCGGGCCCGGGCCTGGGCGTCGGCGCTCACCGGGTTCTCGCCCCGGACCGTGACGTGCACGCTCCCCGCGGACGGCACGGGCCCGGGCGGGACGGGGCAGGGCGCCTCCGACGGCACCCCGGCGGGGGCGGCCGGGGTGCTCGCCCGCCTCGAGCGGGACCTCGGGCCCCTGCCGACCACGACGGGCACCTCCGCCGAGGGGCGCACGACGCTCCTCCTCGACCCCGCCGCCCTCGTGCCGGGCGAGCCGGAGCGGGCCGGCTGGGCCGCCGCGCAGTGGGCGGTGGCCGCCGCCGGGGACCTCGGCGTGCTGGCCGTCGAGGTCGGGGACGCCCTCGGCGGCGCCCGGTGGGACCGCACGGGCGAGGGCTGGACGGACGCGCCGGTCGACGCGCCGCCCCCGGGCCAGGTCCGCCTCACGCTGGCGTAAGCCGGCCGTCGCCTGCGTCGGCACGTGCACCCCGCGCTCGGCACGGGTCCGCCGCGGACCGCGCCCGCACGCGCGGCACCGGTCCCGGCGGCGGACCCGGGTCGGGTCAGGGGCGGCCGGCAGCGCGTCAGCGCTCGGCGACGGGCACGTAGTCCCGCTCGCGCTCGCCGGTGTACACCTGGCGCGGGCGCCCGATCTTCGTCTGCGGGTCGCGCATCATCTCGCGCCACTGGGCGATCCAGCCGGGCATCCGGCCGAGCGCGAACAGCGGCGTGAACATGGACTCGTCGAAGCCCATCGCCTTGTAGATGAGGCCGGTGTAGAAGTCGACGTTCGGGTAGAGCTTGCGCGAGATGAAGTAGTCGTCGTGCAGCGCGATGTCCTCGAGCCCGCGCGCGATCTCCAGCAGCTCGTCGCCCGCGCCGAGCGCGGCCAGCACCTCGTCGGCGGACTGCTTCACGATCGCGGCGCGCGGGTCGTAGTTCTTGTAGACCCGGTGCCCGAAGCCCATGAGGCGCACCCCGGGCTCCTTGTCCTTCACGCGCTTCATGAACGCGGAGGCGTCGCCGCCGTTGGACTGGATCTCCGCGAGCATCTTCAGCACGGCCTCGTTCGCGCCGCCGTGCAGCGGGCCCGACAGCGCGTTGATGCCGGCCGCGACGGAGGCGTACAGGTTCGCGTGGGAGGAGCCGACGATGCGGACCGTGGACGTCGAGCAGTTCTGCTCGTGGTCCGCGTGGAGGATGAGCAGCTTGTCCAGCGCGGCGACGACGCGGGGGTCCGGGTCGTACTGCTGGTACGGCGCCGCGAAGGTCATCCGCAGGAAGTCCTCGACGTAGCCGCGGCTGTAGTCGGGGTAGAGCAGCGGCTCGCCCTTGGAGGCGCGGTGCACGTAGGACGTGATGGTCCGCGTCTTGGCCAGGAGCAGCACGGTCGCCAGCTCGACGGCCTCGGGGTCGTCGATCGCCAGGGACTCGGGGTAGAAGGTCGCCAGCGCGTTGATGGCCGAGGACATCACCGCCATGGGGTGCGCGTTCCGCGGGAACGTCCCCATGAAGGTGCGGAAGTCCTCGTGCACGAGCGTGTGCCGGTTGACCCGGTGCTCGAACGCCTCGAGGTCGGACGCCGACGGCAGCGCGCCGTGGATGAGCAGGTACGCGACCTCGAGGAAGGACGCGCCCGCCGCCAGCTGCTCGATGGGGTAGCCGCGGTAGCGCAGCACCCCGGCCTCGCCGTCGATGTAGGTGATCTGCGACTCGCACGACGCGGTGTTCATGAAGCCCGGGTCGACGGTGACCATGCCCGTGTCGCGCAGCAGGCTGGCTACGACGAGGCCGTCGTTGCCCTCCGTCGCCGGGACGACGGGCAGCTCGAGCGTGCTCTCACCCACGACGAGCCTGGCGGGCGAGGTGGCGACCTCCGGCATGGTGCTCCTCTCTGACGGACCCGGTCCGGCGTCGGCGGGCGCCCGCGGGCGTCCTCGCCTGCCGCGGTGGGGGCTGCCCCCGGCCCGGCCCTGCGTGTGTCGGCGGACCCCGTGCCGTCGGCGACGTCGCGGGGGGTCCGGCGCGGCGCCGCCCTGCTCGGCGGCCGCTGGCGAGACGCTACCCGCCGGGGGGCGCGCGGGACGAACCGGAGGCCCGCGGGGGCGTCCCCTGTGAGGACCGCCACACGGCCGCACCGGACCCGGTCGGGCGCCGCGGGCGCCGTCCGGGGGGCTCTAGGCGGCGGCGAGGCGGGCGGCGGCCCTCGCGACGGCGTCGTCCGTCGCGGTCAGCGCGATCCGCACGTGGCCCGCCCCGGCGGGTCCGTAGAAGTCGCCCGGCGCGGCGAGGACGCCCAGCGCGGCGAGGCGGGCAAGCGTGTCCCAGCAGCCCGCGGTCGTCCCGTCGGCGGCGGGCAGCGGCCGGGCCCACAGGTAGAGCCCGGCGTGGGAGCGGTCGACGACGAACCCCGCGGCCTCCACGGCCGGGCGCAGGACGGCCCGGCGGCGCCGGTAGCGGTCGCGCTGCTCGGCCACGTGCGCGTCGTCGCCCAGCGCGACGGTCATCGCGGCCTGCACGGGCGCGGGCAGCATGAACCCGGCGTGCTTGCGCACCTCGAGCAGGGGGGCGACGAGGGCGGGGTCGCCCGCCACGAACGCCGCCCGGTACCCGGCGAGGTTGGACTGCTTCGACAGGGAGTAGGCGACGAGGAGCCCGCGCACGTCCCCGCCCGTGACGCGGGGGTCGAGCAGGCTCGGCACGCCACCGCCCGCCCACGGCTCGTCCCAGGCCAGCTCGGCGTAGCACTCGTCCGAGGCGACGACCACGGGCCGTCCCGACCGGGTCGCCGCGGCGCGGGCCGCGGCCACGACGTCCCGCAGCGCCTCGGCACCGAGCACCGCGCCGTCGGGGTTGCCCGGCGAGTTGAGCCAGACGAGGCGGACGTCGTCGGGGCCGTCCGTGAGGCGCTCGACCACCCGGTCGACGGGCTCGGCGCGCGCGCCCGCGAGGCGCGCGCCCACGTCGTACGTGGGGTAGGCGGTGACGGGGTGGATCACCACGTCGCCGTCGCCGAGGCCGAGCAGGGAGGGCAGCAGCGCGACGAGCTCCTTCGACCCCACGGTCGGCAGGACGCCGGCCGGGTCGAGGCCGGGCACGCCGCGGCGCCGGGCGAACCACGCGACGACCGCCTCGCGCAGCGCGGCGGTGCCGTGGGTGGCCGGGTAGCCCGGGGCGTCCGCGGCCGCGACGAGCGCGTCGCGGACGAGGGCCGGCGTCGGGTCGACGGGCGTGCCGACCGAGAGGTCGACGAGGCCGTCCGGGTGCGCCTCCGCCGTCCGCCGGTAGGGCGTGAGGCGGTCCCAGGGGAAGTCCGGGAGGCCGGCGGTCAGCAGGCCCATCGGCGCGTCCCGCCCGTGGTCGCGGCGCTCACTCCCCGTGCGTGCGCAGCGGCAGCGTGGCGATGACGGGGTGGTCCTTCTCGATGCGGCCCATCTTCGCGGCGCCGCCGGGCGAGCCCAGGTCCGTGAAGAACTCGACGTTGGCCGCGTAGTACTGGTTCCACTGGTCGGGGACGTCGTCCTCGTAGTAGATGGCCTCGACGGGGCACACGGGTTCGCAGGCGCCGCAGTCGACGCACTCGTCCGGGTGGATGTACAGGGAGCGCTTGCCCTCGTAGATGCAGTCGACGGGGCACTCGTCGATGCACGCCTTGTCCTTGACGTCCACGCACGGCTCGGCGATCACGTAGGTCACGGGTAGTCCTCCCACCAGCGGTCGTTCCGCCTAGTATCCCCCAAGGCCGGGGCCCGCACGCCCCGTGGCCGCGGCGTGGACGGGGAGGCGCGTGCTCGACCTGCCCCCGCCCCCTGCCGCCGGTCCCGCCGGCCTCCAGGAGCCCCTGGACCCCCCGGAGCCCCTCGGGCCCGCCGGTCGCCTCGTGCCCGGGACGCGCGCGGTCGTCCGCCGCCGCCGGCCCGACGCCGCCCCGGGCGAGCCGCCCCTCACGGACGTGCTGGGGGACGTGGTCCGGGTCGACGCGGACGGCGTCGTGCTGCGGACCCGGCACGGCGACGAGGTGCACGTGCCCCTCGTCGACGTGCTCCGCGCCAAGCCCGTGCCGCCCGCTCCCCCGCGCCGGGCACCGCGCACCGCGCCGCCCGACGCGCCGTCGGCCTGACCGCCGCCCGCCCGGGTGCCGGGCCGACCGGCACGGCCGCTCGCCGGGTCGGTCGCGTCAGCCCGCCGGCGGGGCGGGGGTCGCCGCGGCGTCGGCCGCCGCGTCGGCGGGGTCGGGGCCGCAGACCACCTTGTTCTGCGGCTTGTAGGTCCACGTCCAGCGCTGGGTCTCCGGCGCGCGGTCGGCGGCGGCGCGGGTCCGCGTCACGGTGACGGCGAAGCCGGGGTTGCCCGCGGACTGCGGCTCGCAGGTGGGCGACTGCGAGTAGACCGTCGTCGGCTGGACGACGCCCGAGCGGCCGCTCGTCGAGGTCTCCACCGTCCAGTACGGCGTGCTCCACAGCCGGGCGTGCATGCGGCCGCCCCCCACCCAGGCCTGCACGAGCACGCCGTGGGGGGTGTCGTTCTGCCAGCGCATGTCGAGCGTGCCGGTGAACAGCGTCGCCTCGCGCCCCTCGGGGTAGCGGGCGAACCACTCGCTGTGCGGCTTGTGCTCCACGTCGACCATGCCGGCGAGGAAGCCCACGTTGAAGACGGTCGTGGAGACCTGCGAGAGGCCGCCGCCCGCCGCGTCGACGTGCTCGCCGTTGACGATCGCGCCCGCCTCGACGAACCCGTTCGCGGCGTCGATCGGGCCGAGCGCCTCCGTGAGGCTGAACTCCTCGCCGGGCCGCACGAGGGTCCCGGTGATCTTCGCGGCGCCGTTGGCGATGTTCGAGGTGCGGCGGGGCTCGCTCGTCAACGGCGTGGAGAACTCGGCCACGACCTGGCTCACCCCGAGCGCCTCCAGCGCCGCCGCATCCTGCGCCGGGTCGGTGGCGACGAGCTCGACGCGCGCCGTCCGCTCCGGCGCCGTGCCCGCCGCCGCGACCGCCCCGGCGAGCGCCTCGGGGTCGAGCTGGGTGCCGGGGGTGCCCGGGACGACGACGGGGCGGTCCTCGACGAACTCGAAGCGGGCGTCGTCGGGGGGCGTCAGCAGGTCCGGCAGCTGGGCCAGGACGGCGGCCGCGAGCGCGTCCCCGTCGAGGGCCAGGGTGAGGGCGCCGTCCTGCGCGGTCATCCGCGCGGCGGCGGCGAGGGTCGCCGGGTCCAGCGTGGCCACCCGGTCGGCGACCTGGACCGCGACCGGGGCCGACGTGAGGGGCCGGGCGACCTCCGTGAGGGCGGTCCGCGCGGCCGCGTCGTCCACGGCGGGCGCCTGGGGCGTGGTCGGGAGCACCAGCGGCCGCTCGCCGTCGAGCCAGTCGTCGACGAGCACCTCGCGGGCGGCCTCGGCGTCGAGCGCCCACCCCTCCGCGGCGGCGGTGGCCTGCGCCGTGCCGTCGACGAAGACGACCGCCGCGTCGACCGGGGCGAGCGCCAGGGGCCCCGCGAGCGCCTCCACCGCCGCATCGAGCGCGGCGTCGTCGACCGCGGTGACCGGCTCCTGCTCCCCGACGCCGACGAGCTGGTACCACAGGTGCTGCGGACGGGCGAGGTCGAGGCCGGTGAGGCGCTCCACCGTCGCGGAGGCGTCGAGCGCGAGGCCGGCCGCACCCGGGTCGAGGTCCGTCCGCACGTCCTGCGCCTCGACGACGACGGGCTCCGCCGCACGGTCCGCGAGCTCCCTCTCGAGGCGGGCGACCGCCTCGGCCTCGTCGAGCCCGCCGATGGCGACGCCCGCGACCTCCGCCCCGCGCGGGACCCGGCCCGCCAGGCCCCACGACGCACCGACGTACGCCCCGCCGAGCACGAGCACGACGAGCCCGACGAGGAGGAGCCGCCGCGGCCAGCGCCGGCGCCGCGGCTCGGGCTCGAACACGTCCAGCGGCGAGTCGGGGCGGGGTGCGGCGGGTGGGACGGGCGCGAAGGGGGTGGTGGCGCCGTCCGCGGGGCCGGCCTCGGACGTGCGCGCCCAGGCGGAGGTGCGGGCCGGACCGTCGCCGGCCGGGGGCGTGCCGGCGGCCGTGGCGGCCGTGCCCTCGCCTGTGCGCTCGTCCATGCTGTGCGGCCTCCCGTCGCGCCGGCCGCCCGCCCCCCGGGTGCCGTCCCGGGTCCGCGCGCTGGCGCGCACGTCCGGTCGCGGCATTCTACGGACCCCGCGCCGCCCCCCCGTTGTGACGTGGCCGGTCAGCCACGGCGTCCGCGCGGCGGTCGCGCAGCCGTGGGGTCGGACCGGGCCGCTCGGCGGGGGCCGGACCTGCGCCGGACGTGGCCGGAAGCGGCCGGACGTGGCCGGACGTCGCCGAACGTGGCCGGACGTCTCAGACGACGGGGCGCGTCCGGCCCCGCAGGTGGACGAGCCCGCCGCGCGCGGGGTCGCCGGCCCGCGCCGCCACGACCTCCCCGACCACGACGTCGTGGTCCCCGGCCGGGTGCACGTCGACGGTCCGCACGTCGAACCAGGCCGCCGCGCCGTCGAGCCACGCGCCGCCGGACCAGGGAGCGTCCGCGTGCGGGACCCGGGCGAGCCCGTCGAACGCCGGCCGCCCCGGGGACGCGACCCAGTCGGCCACGGGCCCGCCGTCCTGCGCGAGGACGCTGACCGACCAGCCCGGCACCTCGTCGAGGGCCTCCCGGAGGCGGCTGTCCGTGTGGAGGCACACGAGCACGAGCGGGGGCTCCAGGGACACCGGCACGAACGTGCTCACCGTCGCGGCGTGCAGCAGCCCACGCCACCGCGCGGTGACGACGACGACGCCGGCCGGCAGCCGGGAGCCCACGGCCCGGAGCAGGTCCGCGTCGACGGGCGCGGGCGGGTCCGCCGGGCCGGAGGCCGACGGGGGGACGAGCGACGGGGACGGGGCCGACGAGGGGGTCGACGAGGACGGGCCCGCCGGCGGGGGGGCCGTCACCGCTCGACCGGGCCGTCCACGCGCACCGCGCCCCCGGGGCCGACGCGGGCGTCCGCGACCCCCCGGTCACCTGCGCCGGGGGCGGCCCCGGCCTCGGCCCCGGCCTCGGGACGGGCGAACCACCGCCGGGGCAGGAAGGCGACGGGCACGAGCGCCGCCACGGAGCCGAGGAGCCAGAGGATGCCGTGGTCGTCGCCGGCGGGGACGAGGACGTCGCCGCCGGGCCCGGTCTGCACGAGCGCGATGGTGCAGGCGAGCATGCCGCCGCCGAGGACGAGGGGCCCGGCCCCGCCGACCCAGGCCCGCGCGAGCACCCCCGCGGCCAGGACGAGGACGAGCGCGGCGACCAGGGCCCACGGCCACCGGTCCCGGTGCACGACCGTGCCGAGGACGCCGACCCCCGCGCCCAGCAGCAGGACGAGCAGGAGGCGGCGCAGCGGCGGCAGGGGTCCGGTCACACGGGGAGGGTAGGCCGCGCGCGTGCGCCGGGCCTCATGGCGGGGGTGCCCGCGTCGCCGTGCCGCCCGCGGCCGTCTCTGCTGAGATGGGCGGGACGCGGCCGTCGGGACCCCCGGCGCCGACGACGGGCCCGACGACGAGCGGAGCGGCGACCATGATCACCACGGACGAGGTCCTCGCCCTGGCGGGGCGCACGGTCACGGACGCCACCGGCGCCCGGGTCGGCACGGTCGGCACCGTCTACCTCGACGACGCCACGGGCGAGCCCGAGTGGGTGACCGTCCACACCGGGCTGTTCGGGCTCCTCGAGAGCTTCGCCCCCCTGCGGGACGCGGTCGTCGACGACGAGGGCCTGCGCCTGGCGCACCCCGCCGCCCTGGTCAAGGACGCGCCGCGCGTGGACGTCGAGGGGCACCTCGAGCCCGAGGACGAGGTCGCGCTCTACGCGCACTACGGGCTCGCGTACGGGGAGGGCGCCCCCCTGGCCGACGGGACGGCCGACGGGACGGCCGACGGGACGGCCGACGGGACGGCCGACGGGACCTGGACCCCGACCGCCACCGGTGCCGGGACGGCGGACGGGGTCGGCAGCGCGACCGGGAGGCCCCCGGCGTCGGACGCGCTCGGCGACGCGCGCGCCGAGGCCGAGGACGACCGGGGCGTCGACGACCTCTCGGGCCCGGGGATGACCGGGTCGCCGGACCTGGCCGACTACGGCACGGACCCGCTGCCCGGTGCCGCGGGGCCCGGGGCAGCGCTCGGGACGGCCGCGCGCGACCACGGGCACGGCGTCCCGTCCGACCCCGACCGTCGCCCGCGCCTGCGGCGCTGGACCGCCCCGACGACGGGCGCGCCGGACGACGCGGGCCGCACCGACCCGGACGCCGGGTCGCCCGGTCCGCGCCACCGCGCCCCGGGCGCCGCCGACCGCTGAGCCCGTCCCCGGCGCACGGTCCGGGGCGCGCACCGGTCCCCCGCCCCCCGCGCGGGCGACGGGCCCGACCGGTGCGCCCGGCCGGCGGTGCGGCGTGTGACCGAACTCGCGCCGCCGGACCCTTCCGCGGGCCCCGCACCGACCGATGGGGTGGGGCACCACGCCCCGCTGCCCGGGGCCGACGCGGGAGGTCCTCATGGCGCTCGTCCGGTGCACCTGCTTGCGGGCGGAGGACGTCCACGACGTCGTCCTGCCCGACCCGCTCTGCCCCGCCGAGGCGGTGCACCTCCGCCGCGCCCGCTGACACCGGGGACGACGGCCGGCCGACCTACGCCGGCCCGCCCGCCGCCGTCCCGGTCCCCGCGTCCGTCGCCGGCCGGTAGGACTCGTGCGCCAGCAGCGGCGCCAGCACGTCGTTGCTCAGCGCCCACGCGCCGGCCAGCGGCGGCGGGCCGTCGAGCGCCGTCACGGCCTGGACCTGGGTGGCGTGCGCCCGCAGCGCCGCGAGGACCCGGTCGCGCACGGGGGCGAGGGGGACGCGCACCGTGATCGCGCCGCCCGGCACCACGACCGGCGGCCGCTCGTCGTCGGGACCCGCCGACGGCAGCGCCCGCGCGGCCGCCGGCAGCGCGGCCCGCACCGCGGGGTCGGCCAGCGCGGCCCGGGCGGCACGCACCTCGTCCTCCGCCTGTGCCGCCCACAGGACCACGGGCCGCAGGTCCCCGGCGTCCGGCGGCGCGACGAGGGCCAGGGCGCGCATCGTCACCGCGTGCGCCCGGACGTGGTCGGGGTGGCCGTAGCCGCCCTCGGGGTCGTAGGTCGCCACGACCGCCGGCCGTTCGCGCCGGAGGAGGCCCGCCAGCCGCCCGGCCGCCTCGTCGAGCGGCACCCCCACGAAGGCCCGGGGCGGGAGCACGGCCGCAGCGCCGGCCCGCGCCGACCCCGTCCAGACCATGCCCGAGTCCTCGTACCGGGCGCCGCCGGCGGCGGGACCGCCCGGCCCCTCGCCGTCCCCCCCGGGGAGCGGCAGCGCGTCGAGGAACCGGCCGCGCGCGCCGAGGGCCGCCAGCGCGGCGGCGAGCTCGCCCTCCCGGTGCCGGGCCAGCGCGGGGCCGTCGCCCTCGAGGTGCGCGAGGGGGGCGCCGATGACCTCGCCGCGCTCGCCCCGGGTGCACGAGACGACGAGCGCGTCCCGGCCCGCCGCCGCCCACGTGGCCAGGAGCGCGCCGGTGGCCAGCGTCTCGTCGTCGGGGTGGGCGTGGACGACGACGAGGCCGCCCGTGCTCCCCTCAGGGGCGCCGGGCGGCCTCGTCGTCATGGCTGCGGTGCTGCGGGTGCGGGCGTCAGGAGCGCTTGCTGCGCGCGGTGATGCGGGCGCGCTCCGTCTGGTCCAGGACGACCTTGCGGATGCGGACGATCTCCGGCGTCACCTCGACGCACTCGTCCTCGCGGGCGAACTCCAGGCTCTCCTCGAGGGTGAGCTGGCGCGGCGGCACGAGGTTCTCGAAGTTGTCGGCCGTCGAGGACCGCATGTTCGTGAGCTTCTTCTCCTTCGTGATGTTCACGTCCATGTCCTCGTTGCGGCTGTTCTCGCCGACGATCATGCCCTCGTACACCTCCTGCGTGGGCTGCACGAAGAAGGAGCCGCGCTCCTGGAGGTTGATCATCGCGAACGGCGTGGCGGGGCCGGAGCGGTCCGCGACGAGGGAGCCGGACTGGCGCGTCTCGATCGGGCCGAACCAGGGCTCGTAGCCGTGGGAGATCGACGAGGCGATGCCCGTGCCGCGGGTGTCGGTGAGGAACCGCGTGCGGAAGCCGATGAGGCCGCGCGCCGGGACGACGAACTCCATGCGGACCCAGCCCGTGCCGTGGTTCGACATGGTCTCCATGCGGCCCTTGCGCTGCGCGAGGAGCTGGGTGACGGCGCCGAGGTACTCCTCCGGCACGTCGATCGTCATGTGCTCGACCGGCTCGTGGATCTTGCCGTCGACCGTGCGCGTGACGACCTGCGGCTTGCCGACGGTGAGCTCGAAGCCCTCGCGGCGCATCTGCTCGACGAGGATCGCCAGCGCGAGCTCGCCGCGGCCCTGGACCTCCCAGGCGTCCGGGCGGTCCGTCGGGACGACCTTGAGCGAGACGTTGCCGACGAGCTCGGCGTCGAGGCGGTCCTTCACCTGGCGCGCCGTGACCTTGTGGCCCTTGCCGCCCTTGCCCGCCAGCGGCGAGGTGTTGATCCCGATCGTCATGGAGATCGCCGGGTCGTCGACCGTGATGAGCGGCAGCGGCCGCGGGTCGTCAGGGTCGGTGAGCGTCTCGCCGATGGTGATGTCGGGGATGCCGGCGACGGCGACGATGTCGCCGGGGCCCGCCTCGCCCTCCATGGGCACGCGCTCGAGCGCCTTCGTCTCCAGCAGCTCCGTGATGCGGACGTTCTGCAGGGTGCCGTCCTGGCGGGCCCAGGCCACCGTCTGCCCCTTGCGCAGGGTGCCGTTGAAGAGGCGCAGCAGCGCCAGGCGGCCGAGGAACGGCGAGGCGTCGAGGTTCGTCACGTGCGCCTGCAGCGGCGCCCCGGCGTCGTACGTCGGCGCCGGGATCTTCTCGAGGATGGTGCGGAAGAGCGGCTCGAGGTCCGGGCTGTCGGGCAGGCCGCCGTTCGCGGGCTGCGCGAGGGAGGCGCGGCCGACCTTGGCGGCGGCGTAGACGACCGGCACGTCGAGGATCGCGTCGAGGTCGAGGTCCGGGACGTCCTCGTGCAGGTCGGAGGCCAGGCCGAGGAGCAGGTCGGTGCTCTCGTGCACGACCTCGTCGATCCGGGCGTCCGGGCGGTCGACCTTGTTCACCAGGAGGATGACCGGGAGCTTCGCGGCGAGGGCCTTGCGGAGCACGAAGCGCGTCTGCGGCAGCGGGCCCTCGGAGGCGTCGACGAGCAGCACGACGCCGTCGACCATCGACAGGCCGCGCTCCACCTCGCCGCCGAAGTCGGCGTGGCCCGGGGTGTCGATGACGTTGATCGTCACGCCGCCGGGCTGGCCCAGGTCCGCCGCCGCGGGACCCGTGTACCGGATCGCCGTGTTCTTGGCGAGGATCGTGATGCCCTTCTCGCGCTCGAGGTCGCCGGAGTCCATGGCGCGCTCGTCGACGTGGGCGTGCTCGCCGAAGGAGCCCGACTGCCAGAGCATGGCGTCGACGAGGGTGGTCTTGCCGTGGTCGACGTGCGCGACGATCGCGACGTTGCGCAGGTCGGCGCGGACGGAGAGGCCGGCCCGGGGGGCGGCGACGGGCGAGGCGGACATGGGTCCCCTGTCTGCGGAGAAGAGGTGGGCCGCCGGGACCGCCGCCCGGACGCCGCGCGCGGGGCACGGGAAGGGAGGGCGCGGTGAACGGCGCTGCGCCCATGCTAACGCCCCGCCCCCGCCCGCCCTTCCCGGGGTGAGGGGCGTCACGTCCGGCCCGTCAGGTCCCGCGCGTCACAGCCCGGGGATGGGCGGGTGCCCGGCCTCCAGCTCCACCGCGTCCTCGTGGTGCCGCCCGTCGCCCCGCACCGTCTCGTCGGAGAGCGGGCCCTGCGCCAGGAGCGCCTGGCGCGCCTCCCGCCGGCGGCGCTGCTCCTCCGGGTCCGGCACGGGCACCGCGGCCAGCAGCCGCCGGGTGTACGGGTCCACCGGGGCGTCGACGACCTGGGCCGTCTCCCCCACCTCGACGAGCTTGCCGTGGTGCATGACGGCGATCCGGTCGGACAGGATCTCGACGACCGCGAGGTCGTGGCTGATGAACAGGCAGGCGAAGCCGTGCTCGCGCTGCAGGTCCTGGAACAGGTCCAGCACCGCCGCCTGCACCGAGACGTCGAGGGCGGACGTCGGCTCGTCCGCGACGAGGAGCGCCGGCTCCAGCGACAGGGCGCGCGCGATGCCCACGCGCTGCCGCTGCCCGCCGGACAGCTCGTGGGGGTAGCGGTTGCGCATGGCCCGCGGCAGCTGGACCTGGTCGAGCAGGCGCTCCACCTGACGGCTCATCTCGGCGCCCTTGAGCCCGCGGTGCAGCAGGAGCGGCTCCGCGATGGACTCCCCGACCGGCAGGCGCGGGTTGAGCGACGAGCCCGGGTCCTGGAACACGATCCCGACCTTGCTGCGCAGCGGCTTGAGGTCCGCGGTCGAGGCCCCGACCATGTCGACGCCGGCGATCCGCAGCGACCCCCCCGTGACCGGCAGGAGCCCCACGACGGCGCGGCCGATCGTCGTCTTGCCCGACCCGGACTCCCCGACGAGCCCGACGACCTCGCCGGCACGGATGGACAGGCTCACCTCGTCGACGGCCCGGAACGCCGGCGTCCGTCCGCGTCCGGGGTACTCGACGACCATGTCGACGGCCTCGAGGACGACCGCGTCCGCCCCCGCGTCGACGTGCCGCTCCGCGACGGGCACCGCCGTCGTGGCACCCGTGCCGCCGGAGCGGCCGCCCGCCGCCCGGTGCCGACCCAGGTGGGGCACCGCGTCGAGCAGGCGCCGCGTGTAGGGGTGCTGCGGCCGGGCGAAGACGTCCGCCGCCGTGCCCTTCTCGACGACCTCGCCGTCCTTCATCACCATGATCGTGTCCGCCATGTCGGCGACCACGCCCATGTCGTGCGTGATGATGACGACGCCCGAGCGCAGCCGGTCCCTCAGGTTGCGCATGAGCTGCAGGATCTCGGCCTGGACCGTGACGTCGAGGGCCGTGGTCGGCTCGTCGGCGACGAGGAGGGCGGGGTCGCAGGCCAGGGACTGGGCGATCATCGCCCGCTGGCGCTGCCCGCCGGAGAGCTGGTGCGGGTAGGAGTCGAAACGGCGCTCGGGCTCGGGGATCTCGACGAGGCGCAGCAGCTCCAGCGCCCGCTCCTTGGCCTGCGCCGGTCCCATGTCGAAGTGCGCACGCAGGGTCTCGACGATCTGGAACCCGATCGTGTAGACGGGGTTCAGCGCCGTCATGGGCTCCTGGAAGATCATCGCCATCTCGCGCCCGCGGATGCGGCGCAGGCGCCCGGGCGCCATGCCGATGAGCTCGCGGTCCCCCAGCCGCGCGCTGCCCCGGGCGCGGCCGTTGGCCGGCAGCAGGCCGAACAGGGCCATGGAGGACTGGGTCTTGCCCGAGCCCGACTCGCCGACGATGGCGAGGACCTCGCCGGGGCGGACGTCGTAGGTGACCCCGCGCGCGGCGGGGAACCACTGGCCGTCGACGAAGAAGTCGACGCCGAGGTCCCGCACGCTGAGCACGGGGGCGTCCGCCCCCGCCGGGGACGGCGCGGGGGTGCCGGAGGTGTCGGTGGCCACGGTGTCAGTGTCCTCTCTGCGCGGGGCGAGCCCCGGGTCCTGCGGCGTCCCGGCGCGGGGCGGGGCCGTGGGGGAGCATGGCGCCATGGGCGCCACGCAGGTCTTCCGCTCGTCGTACGGCCGGGGCCTCACCGTCGCGGTGGCGGTCCTGGCGCTGCTGGTCGTGGGCGCCGCGGCCCTCGACCGGCCCGACGACCTGTCGGTCGTGACCGCCTGGGCGGTGTGGGGCACGGGGGTCGTCGCGGCGACGTTCTGGCGCCCGGCGCTCGTGGTCGAGCCGTCCGGCGTCCGCGTGGTCAACGTGCTGGCGACCGTCGAGGTGCCCTGGGCCGCTCTGCACGAGGTGCGGCTGCGCTACGGCCTGGAGCTGGTGACGACCGGCGGGACGGTCGGCGTGTGGGCCACGCCCCCCGCGGCACGGACCCGGCGCGCACCCGGTGGTCCCGGCCCGGCGGACACGGCCGCGGCCGCCGTGGAGGCGGGCGCCCGCGCCGCCGCGCAGGGGGGTCGGGACGCGGCGGGCGTCCCGTCGACCCGCGTGGTCCGGCGGCCGCACGTCGGCACGCTCGCCGGCGGGCTGGCCCTGCCGCTGCTCGCGGTCGTGGCGGCCGCGCTCGGCTAGGACCGCCGCGACGGGCGGCACGACCGCCGCGGCCGGGGTCACGAGCCCGCGCCCAGGCCGGCGTCCTGCGTCTGGTCGCCGGGACGCACCGTCGTCCCGGCGCGCGCCGCGGCACGGTCCATGGAGCGCTGGGAGGGGATGCGCTTCTGGCGCGGGTCGAACGCGTCGCGCAGCCCGTCGCCGATGAAGTTGATGCACAGCGCGATGAGCACGATGAACAGGCCAGGCCACCAGAACAGCCACGGCCGCGTGGCGAACGCGGCCTGGTACTCGCTGATGAGCAGGCCGAGGGAGATCTCGGGGCGCGTGATGCCGAAGCCGAGGTAGGACAGGGCGGCCTCGAGGAGGATCGCCTGGCTCATGAGGAGCGTCGAGCTCACGATGATGACGCCGATGGCGTTGGGCAGGATGTGCTTGCCGATGATGCGGCCGCTGCTCGCGCCCGCGACCCGGGCCGCGTCGACGAACTCGCGCTCGCGCAGGCTGAGGAACTCACCGCGGACGAGGCGCGCCAGGCTGGGCCAGAGGATGAGGCCGAGGGCGAGCGCGAAGAGCAGGCCGGAGACGCCGCCGGCGAGCTTGCCGATGACCGCACCGATGACGATCGTCGGCATCGTGATGACGAGGTCCGTGGTGCGCATGAGCGCGGTGTCCAGCCGGCCGCGGTAGAAGCCGGCGAGCGAGCCGACCGTCACCCCCACCAGGGTCGAGACGAGGCCGACGACGACGATGACCATGAGGGACGTCTGCACGCCCTTCATGACGGCGCCGAACATGTCGCGCCCCACCTCGTCCTGGCCGAACGGGTGCTCGCCGAGGGCGAACCCCTCGCCGCCGAGCCAGGTGGGCAGCGACAGGGTCGGCGCGCCGCCGGGGTTCGTGACCGGCCCGGAGGCGTTGCTGAAGCCCCACCAGCCGGGCACCGGGCCGATGCCGACGGACGAGACGGCGAGGAGCACGACGGCCCCCAGCACGACGAGCCCGACGATCGCACCCCGGTGGCGGAAGAACCGCCGGCGGACGATCTGCCCCTGGGACAGGCCGGCGACGTCCTTCTGCTCGATGGCGTTCTCGAGGTGCTCCTCCGCACCGGCGGGGCGGGGGTCCTGGGAGGGGGTCTGGGTGCTCATGCGTCCAACCGGATCCGGGGGTCGACGACCGCGTACACGAGGTCCGCCACCACGTTCGCGACGATCGCGAGCGTGGCGGTGATGAGGAGGTAGGCCATGACCGGCTCGATGTCGGCCTGCTGGAGGTTCTCGACGAACAGCCGGCCCATGCCGGGGCGGCCGAAGATGTTCTCCGTGATGATCGCGCCGCCGATGAGGGTGATGACGTCGATCGGCACCACCGTGGCGAGCGGGATGAGCGTGTTGCGGAACCCGTGCCGCACGACCACGACGCGCTCCGGCAGGCCCTTGGCCCGCGCGGTGCGGATGTAGTCCTGGTTCATCACCTCGAGCATGCTGCCGCGCGAGTAGCGCGTGTACGCCGCGAAGGAGATGAGGATGAGCGAGATCGTCGGCAGGACGAGGTGCGTGTAGGAGTCGAGCAGGCCCACCCAGTAGTTGCCCCCGAGGTTCGGCGTGCGGTCGCCGATCGTCGGGATGGGGCGGCCGCGGAGCACCTCGAAGTACGGGGGCCAGACCTGCATGACGCGGTCGATCACCACGAGCAGCACCATGACGAGCGCCGTGAGGGCGCCCGTGCGGGCCGACACGCCGCGGTCGGGCCCCGCCAGGAGGACGCCGACGCCCCAGCCGATCGCGACGAACACGACGACGAGCGCCGCCAGCGACAGGTTCGAGGGGGCCACGGCGTCGAAGACCGGCCCCATGAGCTGCTGCAGCACGAGGCCGAGCACCACCATGACGAGAGCGGAGGCCAGCGCGCGCCGGTTCTGCAGGCCCGCCGACACGAGCGTGAGGCCGGCCGCGGCGGCGAGGCCGAACACCGTGAGCAGCACCGGGTCGATGCGGGGCGTGTCCCACCACCCCGTCGCCTGCAGGTAGACGAGGAGGCCGCCCGTCGCCGCGCCCGCCACGAGCGCCGTCTGCAGCCGCCGCCGGGGGCTGCCGCCCACCGCGAGGGACCACACGAGGGCCCCCAGCAGGGTGAGCACCACGATGGCGACCGTCGAGATGGTCGGGTCGCGCAGGAAGTCGTTGAAGCCGATCGCACCCCACTGCTTCAGCAGCACCGCGACGAAGAACGAGGGCAGCGAGTACAGGAAGAACGACAGGAAGATGATCCCGTAGTCGAACGAGGAGTACTGCCGCAGCGCGCTGACGACGCCCACCGCGATCCCCAGCACGAGGGCGATGAGGGTCGAGGCGGTCACGAGCTGGAGCGTCGAGACGATCGCCGAGCCGACCAGGTCCAGGACGTCACGGCCGGTCCGCCACTGGGTGCCGAGGTCCCCCGTCGCCACCTGGCCGAGCCAGGAGAAGAACCGCAGCACCACGTTCGTGTTCAGGTCGAGCTGCGCGATCCGCTGCTCGATGAGCTGCGCCTTGTTCGGCGCGGTGCTCTCGCGCAGGTCGGCCAGCGGGTCGATGGCCTTGTTCACCAGCAGGTACATGATGAACAGGGCGACGAGCAGCGTGGCCAGGCCGGCCAGGAAGCGGCGCCAGAGGAATCTGAGCACGGGAAGTGGACCTCGTTCGAGTAGGGGCACTCGCGGTTCGCCCGGGGAGTGTATGCCGCGTCCCCCGCGCCCCCCGAAACGGCGGGGGGGCGCGCTCCCGGGGAGCGGCAGGGGCCGGGCGGGGGCCGGGCGGGGGCGCGGGACGCCACCGGGGGCCGTCGGGGCGCATGCGAAGGGCGCCGGTGGCGGGTGCCTCCGGCGCCCCTCGGCGCGCGTCGCGCCGTGGTGGCCCGCCCGCTCGGCCGGCGGTCACGCAGGGTGACCGCCGGCCGCCGGGCGGGGCCGGGTCGTGCGGTGGTGCGGTGGTGCGGTGCTGCTCAGCCCTCGGCGCCGGTGCCCGGCTCCCAGTTCCAGAAGCCGGCGAAGATCGTCGGGGAGATCGAGATCTTCGAGATGCCGGAGATGGCCTCCGGGTTCCAGGCGGTGACGCCGGGGAACTGGAAGATCGTGACGCCGAAGGCGTCGTCGACCAGCAGGGCCTCGATC
>NZ_RWJX01000032.1 GCF_004123805.1 Cellulomonas endophytica
GCGGAGGCCGCGGCGCCCGTCCCGGTGCGCGGCGGCGGCGCGACCCGCTCGGGGGCGGGGCCGGCGGCACCGGAGCCGGCGGCGGCGGGCGCGGTGCTCACGCGGACCTCCCCGGCCTGTCGGTCCCCCGACGGCACGCGGTCCCCGCCGCCGTCGGCGCCGGAGGCTCCGGCGCCCGCCATCGTAGGGGGGCGACCGGCACGGTCGAGCCCCCGCGTCCGGAGGCGGTCACGGCCCGCGGCGGGCCTCGAGGTGGGCCCGCGGGAGGCTCCCCTCCGTACGGCCCGGGCGCGCGGCACGGCGCGTGGCACGGCGCGTGGCACGACGGTGCGCCGGGCCCCGGGGCGATGGGCGCCGGGGCGGCTCAGACCCCGGCGAGCCGGCGGCCGAGGGCGTCGCCCGAGGCCCATGCGGTGCCGACGGAGGACCGCTCCCCCCACGCGTCGCCGCACACGCCCACGCCGTCCACGAGCCCGGACGTCCCGTCGTGCTGCTCCCCCGGCGCCGAGAACGTCCACCGGTGCGCCACGGCCGCGACCGGCTCCGCCACGAGGCCGAGGGCCGCGCGCACGGCCGCGACCACCGGGGCGACGACCGCGTCCGGGTCCTCCAGGTGCGCCGCGGCGAACGCCGGCACGGTGTGGGCCACCAGCACGGGCGCCCCGTCGCCGCGCCGGTCGCCGTCGTCGGCCACCCACCCGAGGACGTCGGAGTCGTGGACGAAGGCGCCGTGCAGGTCGGCGGGCCAGCTGCGCTCCCCGAAGCGCAGCACGACGGCGATCGCCGGCCGCCACGTGTCGGCCCCGTGCAGCGCGGCGTGCGCGGCCGAGCCCTCCGGCAGGAGACGACGGGCCTGGGGGTCGGGCATCGCGAGCACCGCCGCACGGACGGGGGCGCCGTCGACGGTGACCGCGTGCCCCGCGTCGTCCGCCGGGACGACGGCGGCCACGGTGAGCCCGGCCTCCGGGCGCAGACCCTCCACGAGGTCCTCGACGAGGGCCCGCAGCCCGCCCGGCGCCGCGTAGCGCACCGGTCCCGTGCGCCGGTCGCGCAGGCCGTCGGGGCCGGCGACGGCGAAGGTGTCGGTCCAGGGCCGTGCGAGCCCGCGCGCCACCCAGCCGTCGACGACCGCCGCGAACGGCGAGCCCTCCGGGGCCGTGAGGTAGGAGGCCCCCAGGTCGACCACGCGGCCGTCGAGGCGACGGCTCGCCATGCGGCCGCCCGGGCGGCGGCCCCGGTCGACGAGCCGGACGGGGACCTCCGCCCCGGCGAGGGCGCGGGCGCAGGCGGCACCGGAGATGCCGGCCCCCACGACGAGGACGGCGTCGGACGACGCGGGCGGGTGGGTCACGGCGCGATCCTGCCCGTCGACCCCGCCCGGCGCCCGCCGGGCGGGGTCCGGGCGCGGTCTCCGGTGCCGGGCGGCTCTCAGGCCTCGAGCGCCGCCTCGCGCTCGCGCGCCCGCTCGACCTCGACCGCCTCGCGGGAGAGGGCGCGGTGGGCCCGGACGCTCCAGGTGACGGCCGCCGCCCAGGCGATCCACACGAGCGCGTAGAGGCCGGCCTCCAGGGCGTCGGGCGCGGCGAACCAGTCGCTGCTGAGGACCGTGCGCAGGTTCGTCAGGACGATCATGCCGCCCACGGCGGACCCCAGGACGCGCGGCGGCACGTGGCGGACGAGCCACGCGGCGATCGGTGCCGCGACGAGGCCGCCGGCGAGCAGGGCGGACGCCCAGGTCCAGGAGATGCCCTGGGTGCCCAGCGCGAGGAGGAAGCCGCCGCTGGCGGCGACGGCGACGAGGAACTCGCTCGTGTCGATGGACCCGATGACCTTGCGGGGCTCGAGGCGCCCCGACGCGAGGATCGCGGGCGTGCCGACCGGGCCCCACCCGCCGCCGCCGGTCGCGTCGACGAAGCCGGCGACGAGCCCGAGGGGGGCGAGGAAGCGCCGGCGCAGCGGCAGCCCGACGCGGTGGGACGGGAGGCCGAGGAAGGTGAAGCGCCCCAGCACGTACAGGCCCAGGGCCAGCAGGATCAGTGCCATGACGGGCTTGGCCACGTCCGTCGACAGCCAGGACAGGAACGTGGCACCGGCGAAGGCGCCGACGGCGCCGGGCACGCCGATCCGGCCGACGACCTTCCAGTCGACGTTGCCGAAGCGCCAGTGGGAGATGCCGGAGGCCAGCGTCGTGCCGATCTCGGCGAGGTGCACCGTCGCGGACGCGGCCGCCGGGTTGAGGCCGAAGGTCAGCAGCAGCGTCGTCGAGGTGACGCCGTAGGCCATGCCGAGGCTGCCGTCGACGAGCTGGGCGCCGAGGCCCACGAGGGCGAGGAGGACGAGGGTCTGCACGGGGGTCTCCAGGGGGTGCGCCGGCCGCGGGGGGGTGCGGCGACGGGCCCCGCGGGGGCGGCGGGGCGAGGGCGTCGGACGACCGGCACGAGCCGGGCGCGGCAGCGGTGCTGCAGGGCCCCGCCGGTCAGGACCGGGGGGCGCGGGCGCTCGGCGGTGGTGTCGTCGACCCCCGGGGCGCCCCGCACGCGGCGGGCCCGGTCAGGTCGTCGTCGGACCGCCGGGCAGGGTGCCGGGGTTCAGCGACAGGGGCGACAACAGCGGCGCATCGGTGCGCCGGGCTCGACGGGCGTGGCACCCGGAGCGGTGAGAGGAGAAGCGGCAGCGGCCGGGGCGCCCAGGGGCGTCCGACGCACGGCGTCGCGGTCTCGGCTCATGGGCGAGGACGCTAGGACCCCGTCCACGCCTCGTCCACCGGATGTCCAGCATGCGGCCACCTGGATCCCGGGCGGAGAGGCCCCGGTGCCGGTGTCGCACCTTGCCGTCGGAGTCGCACCGCCAGGTGCGGCACCGACGGCGAAGTGCGACGCCCACGGCCGGGCGGGACGGGCGAGGTGCGGCACCTACGGGCGGGACGCGCGCCGTGCGGCGTGGACGGCGGCGGGCGGCGCGGCGGGGCGCCCCGGTTGCCGCCGCCGCCGGGACGACGAGAGTGGGCCCATGGACACCTTCCTCGTCCCCGTCACGTTCCCGGACCTCGACACCGCGAAGCGGGAGACGGCCGCGCTCGTCGCGGCGCTGCGCACGGCGGGGCTGCACGCCGAGTCCGTCGACGCCCCGACGGACGACGGCGAGGAGGACGCCGGCCGCCCCGACCCCGGGCCCACGACCGTGGAGCTGCACGTGCGCGACGAGGGCGAGGCCGCCGTGCGCGAGCGCGTGCGCGAGGTGGCCGAGGGCCGGTTCCCGCCCGGGATGCTGCTGCTCGGCGACCCGGTCCGCCTCTAGTCGCGCGGCCGCCCGGCACCCGCCCGCCGCACCGGTCCCCGCTCCCGTGCTCCTCGCCGACCTCGCCGCCACCTCCGAGGCGCTCGCCGCCACGCGATCGCGCCTGGCCAAGCGGGCGCTCCTCGTCGGGCTGCTGCGCCGCACCGCCCCCGACGAGGTGCCCGTCGTCGCCCGCTACCTCGGCGGCGAGCTGCGCCAGCGCCGCACGGGGCTGGGCTGGCGGTCGCTGACGGACCTGCCCGCACCGGCCGCGGAGCCCACGCTGGAGGTGCTCGCGGTCGACGCGGCCTTCGGGACGATGGCCGGGCTCCAGGGCACGGGGTCCGCCACCGCCCGGGGCCGCCTGGCCGCCGACCTCTTCGCCGCGGCGACCGCCTCCGAGCAGCGCCTCCTGCGCGGCCTCGTCACCGGGGAGCTGCGCCAGGGCGCGCTCGACGCGCTCCTGCTCGACGCCGTCGCCGAGGCCGCCGGCGTGGCGCCCGCCGCGGTCCGCCGTGCGGCGATGCTCGCGGGGGCGACGGAACCCGTCGCCGCGGCCGCGCTCGCCGCCGCCGACCCCGCCGCGGCCACCACGGCCCTCGACGCCTTCGGGCTCACGGTCGGCCGCCCCGTCCGCCCCATGCTGGCCGCCTCGGCCCCCGACGTCGCGACGGCGGTCGCCGGCCTGCCCGACCGGCCCCTCGTCGTCGACGCCAAGCTCGACGGCATCCGCGTCCAGGTGCACAAGGACGGGGACGCCGTGAGCGTCTTCACGCGCAGCCTCGACGACATCACGGGCCGGGTGCCCGAGCTCGTCGCGCGGGTGCGCGCCCTGCCGGCCCGGACGCTCGTGCTCGACGGCGAGGCGCTCGCCCTGGGGCCGGACGGGCGCCCCCGCCCCTTCCAGGAGACCGCCTCCCGCGGCGCGACCCGCGACGCCGAGCTCGCGGGCGCCGTGACCCTCACCCCCTTCTGGTTCGACGTGCTGCACGCCGACGGCGTCGACCTGCTCGACGAGCCCCTGCTGCGCCGGCTCGAGGTCCTCGACGCCGTGGCCCCCGGCGACGCCGTGGAGCGGCTCGTCACCACGGACCCCGCGGCGGCGCAGGACGCGTTCGCCGGGTGGGTCGCCGCGGGCCAGGAGGGCGTGCTCGTCAAGGACGGCACCGCGCCCTACGAGGCCGGGCGCCGCGGCGCCGCCTGGGTGAAGGTCAAGCCCCGGCACACGCTCGACCTCGTCGTGCTCGCCGTCGAGCGCGGCTCGGGCCGGCGCCAGGGCCTGCTGTCCAACATCCACCTCGGCGCCCGCGACCCCGCCGGCGGCTTCGTCATGCTCGGCAAGACCTTCAAGGGCATGACGGACCAGACGCTCGCGTGGCAGACGGAGCGGTTCCGGGAGCTCGCCGTCGACGACGACGGCTGGACCGTGCGGCTGCGTCCCGAGCAGGTCGTCGAGATCGCCTTCGACGGCGTGCAGCGCTCCCCGCGGTACCCCGGCGGCGTCGCGCTGCGGTTCGCCCGTGTCCTGCGCTACCGGGACGACAAGACCCCCGACGAGGCCGACACCCTCGCGACCGTGGTGGCGCTCGCGCCGCGCTGACCGTTCGCCCGCGCCGCGCCGGCGCCGGCACCGCCCCGCCCGCCACCCCCGACCCGGACGCGGCCCGCTCCCCCGCGTCCGCTCCGTCGCCTCCGTCGGGTCCGGGCGGTCCGTCCGGTTCGCCCGGACGGCCGCCGCGGCGTCCCTTCCGGGTGGGTCTGGGGCGGAACGGGCGTCTCGTCGGGTGAACGTGCTGGTCAGGCCTGGGTCGGGGCGGCCGGGCGGCGCAGGATCTCTCATGTCGCCGACCGGCCGACCGACCAGATGACCAGGCACGACACCGCGAGCGCCCCGCGCCGCGACCCGTCGCCGCCGCACCCGAGAGGACCCCCCCCATGGACAAGTGGAACGCCGTCAAGAACAGCACCGTCGCCCGCCTGGCCGGGAGCGCCGTCACCCTCACCGCGGTCGCGGCGCTCGCCGGCGCCGGCTTCAAGTGGATCTGACGGAGCACCACGACGACAGGCCCGGGGCCCCTGCGGGGGTCCCGGGCCCGCCCGCGTTGCTCGTCCCGTACGTCCTGGCGCTGACGGTCCTGGCCGCCGTCGCCCTCTGCGCCGTCACGGCGACGAACCGCTGGGGGGCGCTCCTGGCCTCGCCCGCGCTCGTGCCCGCGGTGCTCCTCGGCGCGGCCGCCGTGGCCGGCGAGCTCCGCCCGCTCGCCATCCCCCGCGCCTCGCACGCCCACGAGGCGGTCGCCGTCTCGACCCCGTTCGTGCTGGCGCTCGTGCCCGTCGCGGGTCTGGGCCCGGCGCTCCTCGTCCAGCTCGCCGCCAGCCTCGCCGACGACCTGCGCCAGCGCCGCGGCCTGCTGAAGACGGCCTTCAACTCCAGCCAGTACGTCCTGAGCATCTCCGTCTGCGGCGCGGTCCTCGGCGCGCTCGACGGGCGGGGCGTCCTGGACGGCCCCCTCGACGTCGGCCCGCGTGACCTGCTGCCCCTGCTCGCAGCCGGCCTGGCGATGGTGCTGACGAACCGGCTGCTCGTCGCCGGGGTGGTCGCGGTCGCGTCCGGCGCACCCCTCCTGCTGGTGCTCCGCGACGACGTCCGGTGGTCGTTCACCTCGCAGGTGGTCCTGCTCTCCCTCGGCGCCCTCGCCGCGGAGCTCGCCGGCACGGGCGTCGTCGCCCTCGTCCTGCTCTGCCTGCCCGTCGCGGCGATCCACGTGACGACCGCCGTGGCCTACCAGCACGTCCGCGACGCCTCGAAGGACCCGCTCACGGGCCTGGGCAACCGCGAGCGGCTCTTCGACGAGCTCGAGGCCGCGCTCCGCTCGGGGCGTGACGCCGGGGTCGTCGTGCTCGACCTCGACCACTTCAAGGACGTGAACGACAGCCTCGGGCACCCCGTCGGCGACGAGCTGCTCCGTGCGGTGGCGGCCCGCCTCGTCGCGGGGCAGGACCGGGAGCAGGACCGGGAGCAGGACCGGGACGCGGTCGTCTGCCGGCTCGGCGGCGACGAGTTCGCCGTCGTCGTGCCGGACGGCGGCCCGGCGGCGGCGGAGGCGGCGGCGCACCGGCTCCAGGAGGCGCTCCAGGAGCCCGTGCGCATCGGCGCGCTCGAGCTGCTCGTGCGCTCCAGCGCCGGCGTGGCGTCCGCCCCCGACCACGGCGCGGACGCGGCGACGCTCGTGAAGAACGCCGACGTCGCGCTCTACCGCGCCAAGCTCGAGCGGGACGGCACGGCGGTCTACTCGCCCGACCTCTCCGTGAACAGCGTCGAGCGCCTGAGCCTGCTCGCCGACCTGCGGGGCGCGATCGGCACGGGCGACCTCGCCGTGGCCTACCAGCCGCAGGTCGACCTCGCGACGGGCCGGCTGGACGCGGTCGAGGCCCTCGTGCGCTGGAACCACCCCGTGCTCGGCCCCGTGCCCCCCGACCGCTTCATCCCGCTCGCCGAGAACTCCGGCCTCATCGCCGGGGTCACCGCGCACGTGCTCGACACGGGCCTGGCCGCCCTCGCCCGCTGGCGCGCCGACGGCCACGACCTGCGCCTGGCCGTCAACCTCTCGGCGCGGCACCTGTCCGACCTCGCCCTGCCCGCCCGCGTGACCGCCGCCCTCGCCGCGCACGGCGTCCCGGCCGGCTCGCTCGTCCTCGAGGTCACCGAGACCGGCCTGCTCGCCGACCCGGCCCGCGCGCAGGAGGTCGTCGCCGCGCTGCGCGCGCTCGGCACCAGCGTGAGCGTCGACGACTACGGCACGGGGCACGCCTCCCTCGGCTACCTGCGCGGCCTCGAGGTCGACGAGCTGAAGATCGACCGCTCCTTCGTCGGCGCGATGCTCACGGACGCCACCGACCACGTCATCGTCCGCTCGACGGTCCAGCTGGCCCACGACCTCGGCCTGCGGGTGGTGGCCGAGGGCATCGAGGACGCGGCCACCGTCGAGGCGCTGCGCACCCTCGGCTGCCGGGTCGGCCAGGGCTACCACCTGGGCCGGCCCACCACCTCCCAGGAGATCGGCGACCGGCTCGTCGCCGAGCGCCTGCCCCGCGTCCCCACCCAGGCCTCGACCACCCCCGCCGGAGGCTGACGTGCTCGTGCTCGTCGCGGCCCTGCTCGCCGCGCTGTCCCCCCTCGTCGTCGGGCGCCGCCCCGCTGCCCTGCTGGCGCACCGCTGGCGGCACGCCTGGGTCGTCTGGGCCGCGCTCGTCGTGCAGACGGTCGTGCTCGAGCTGCCGACGCCCGCCGGCGTCGCGCCGCTGGTGCACGTCCTCACCTACGTGGCCGCCGTGGCGTTCCTCGTCCTCAACCGGGGCCTGCGCGGCGCGCTGGTGGCCGCCGCGGGGGCCGCGACCAACGGCGTGACGATCGCGCTCAACGGCGGCACGCTGCCTGCCGCGCCCGCGGCCGTGGCGGCCGCGGGCCTCGACCACGACCTGGCCTTCGCCAACTCCTCCGTCGTCGCCGACCCCGTCCTGCCCTGGCTCGGGGACGTCTTCGCGTGGCCGGCGCCCCTGCCGCTGCACAACACCTTCAGCGTCGGGGACGTGCTCCTCGTCGCCGGCGTCGCGGTGGCCGTCTGGTCGCGGGGCTCGTCGCACGCCTCACGCCAGGGGCGGGAGCCGCTGGTCCCGCCGCAGGACGCCGGCGAAGGGGTCCCCGCGCTCGGCGAGGCGGTCGAGCACGGTCCGGACGGTGAACGCGTCGGGGCGTAGCCACGGCTCGTCGAGCTCGTCCCAGGTGATCGGGGCCGAGACGGGCGCCCCGGCGGCGGCCCGCGGGCTGTACGGCGCGACGAGCGTCTTGTTGATCGCGTTCTGCGTGTAGTCCAGCCGCGCCTGGCCGCCCCGCTCGCGCACCTCCCAGCGCCAGGACACGAGGTCGGGCACGACCGCGCCGACGGTGCGCGAGACCCGCTCCACCCAGGCCCGCGTCTCGTCGAAGGACGGGCCCACCGCGATCGGCACCCACACCTGTATGCCACGGCGGCCCGTGAGCTTGGGGAACGCCCGCACGCCCAGGTGCGCGAACGCGTCGCGGTGCAGCCGCGCGAGGACGAGCAGGTCCTCCCAGGGGGTCGCGGTGCCCGGGTCGAGGTCGACGAGCGCGTACGTCGGCCGGTGCGGCGCGGTGGTCAGCGAGGTCCACGCGTGCCACTCCAGCGCCCCGAAGTTGGCCGCCCACACGAGGGCCGCGGGCTCGTCGACGACGAGGTACGTCGTGGACTCCCCCGGGTCCGCCTCCGGGTTGTCCCACCGCGGCAGCCACGCCGGGGCGTGCGTCGGCAGCTCCTTGTGCCAGAAGCCGGCCTTCGCCGCCCCCTCCGGGTAGCGGTGCATGTTGAGCGCCCGGCCCCGCAGGTAGGGCAGCGCCGTCGGGGCGACCCGCGCGACGTAGCGCAGCAGCTCCCGCTTCGTCACCGGCGCCCCGCCCTCGCGCCCGGGGAAGAGCGGCTTGTCGAGGTTCGTCACGCGCAGCCGGCGGCCGAACACCTCCCACGTGCCGGCGGCCGGCAGCGCGTCGAGGGCCGCCAGCTCCTCCTCCGTCGGCGGGGCGACGGCCTCGGGGCGCAGGTCGACCGACGCCTCCGCCGCGGGCGTATCCGAGCGCCAGAGCCGGTCCGGGTCGGCCTTGACCTCGTCGTTCGTCCGGCCCGAGAGCACCGAGCGCGGGTGGTCCTCGGGGTCCCAGCCGTCGACCGCGTGCTCGTCGCGCTTGTGCAGCAGCAGCCACTGCTCCTTGCCGTGCTCGTCGGCCTCCCCGCGCCGCACGAGCACGAGCCTGCCGCGCAGCTTCTCGCCGTGGACCTCCGCGTGCAGCTCGCCGGCGGCGACCGCGGCGCGCGGGTCGTCCGTCTCGTGCCAGACCCACGTGCCGCGGTCCCACACGACGACGTCCCCGCCGCCGTACTCGCCGGCGGGGATCACGCCCTCGAAGTCCGCGTACTCCAGGGGGTGGTCCTCCACGTGGACCGCGAGGTGGCGGGCGGCCGGGTCGAGCGTGGGGCCCTTCGGGACGGCCCAGGAGACGAGCACGCCGTCCATCTCGAACCGCAGGTCGTAGTGCAGGCGCCGCGCCCGGTGGCGCTGCACGACGAACCGCGGGGCGGTGCCCGTCGCCGCGGACGCGGCCGCCCCCGCCCCCGCGGGCTCCGGCGTGCGCCCGAAGTCGCGCATGGACCGGTACGCGCCCAGCCCCGGCTCCGCCGGCCGACCGCGTTCGCGTCCCTGCTCGCGTCCCGGTCCCTGCTCGCGCCCCCGCGCCATCGCCACCCTCTCGTCGGGCCGGTCACCCGGGACCCGCCCGCCTCCGTCGCGCGCCCCTGCGACCAGGGTGGCGTGCCGCGGCCCCGGCCGCCGCCCGGGTGGTGCCGGCCCCGTCCGGTCGGCAGGGCCGCGGCGGTGCGCGAGACTGGTCGGCGGTGCGCGACGCGGCGCGCCGAGGAGCAGGAGGGGGTCCGGGGTGCCGGTGCTGGAGGCGGTCGGCTGGGCGGGGTCGGCCCTGCTGGTGGTGTCGCTCACGCAGACGCGCGTCATGCGGTTCCGGGTGCTGAACCTGCTGGCGTGCCTCGTGCTCGTGGGCTACAACGCGGCGGTCGGCGTGTGGCCGATGGCCGTCGTCAACGTGGTGCTCGCGACGATCAACCTCGTCGTCGTCGTGCGCCTGCTGCGGCACCGGCACGACGACCGCAGCTACGACGCCGTCCCCATCGCCGTGGACGCGCCGTACCTGCGTCGGCTGCTCGGCCGGCACGCCGCCGACGTCGCACGCTTCAACCCCACGCTCCCGCCCGACCCGCTCGCGGTCGCCGACCACGCGTTCCTCGTGAGCTCCGGCGACGCCATCGTCGGCGTCGTCCTCACCCGGGACGGCGCGACGCCCGACGAGCAGCACGTCGTCCTCGACCACGTGCTGCCCGCCTTCCGCGACTTCACGCCGGGCGAGTTCGTCTTCCGGCCCGACGGGCCCGTGGCCGCCCTCGGCGCCCGGCGGGTGGTCGCCTCCCCCGGGATGGTGGACTCGCGCACCTACCTCGACGCCGTGGGGTTCCGGCCCGAGGGCGACCGGCGCGTGCTGACGCTGCCGCGCTGACGACGGGGCCGGGGGGCTCCGGGGCCGCGGGGGTTCCCGCACCACGCACGACGAGGCACGACCTGGCGCGACGGGCCATGACGCGCCCGTGACCCGGGCGGGCACCGGGCATGGGACAGCGACGCACGTCACACCGGCGCGTCGCGGCATTCCGCTTGCACCGGCGCCGTTCGTATCGATTCGATAGGACGCAGCGACCCGGCACGACCGACCACCGCGCACCCCCTCCCGCCCGCCCTCGCCCCCTCGCGGAGTCCCTCGTCATGCCCCAGGTCCTCACCGCCGGCCGCCCCTGGCGCGTCATCCTCCGGTTCGCGGTGCCGCTGCTCGTCGGCAACGTCGTCCAGCAGCTCTACCACGTCGTCGACGCGATGGTCGTGGGCCGGGTGCTGGGCGTCGAGGCGCTCGCCGCCGTCGGCGCCACCGGCTCGTTCCTGTTCCTCCTCGTCGGCTTCGCCTGGGGCATGACCTCGGGCTTCGCCATCCCCACCGCGCAGGCGTTCGGCGCCGGCGACGCCACCGCGGTCCGCCGTTCGGTGGCCGCCGGCACCCTGCTGACGGCCGCCGTCACGGTCGTGCTCACCGTCGCCGCCCCGCTGCTCACCGAGCCCGCGCTGCGCCTGCTCCGCACGCCCGAGGAGCTCCTGCCCCAGGCGACGACCTTCGCGGTCGTTAGCTTCCTCGGCGCCGGCACGACGATGTTCTTCAACTACCTGTCAGCGGTGCTGCGGGCGATCGGCGACTCGCGGACGCCGCTGGTGTACCTCGTCGTCAGCTGCCTGCTGAACATCGTGCTCGTCGTCGGCGCGGTCCCCGGGCTGGGGCTCGGCGTCGCGGGCGCAGCCGCCGCGACCGTCGTCTCCCAGGGCGTGTCCGTCGCGCTGTGCCTGGAGCACGTGCGCCGCCGCGTCCCCGTCCTGCACGTGCGGCGGGAGGACTGGCGGGTGACCGCCGGCGACCTCGGCCGCCACCTGCACCTCGGCCTGCCCATGGGCTTCCAGGCCTCCATCATCGCGATCGGCATCCTCGCCGTGCAGGTGCGGCTCAACGAGCTCGGCGCCGACGCGGTCGCGGCCTACACGACCGCCACGCGCGTCGACGGCCTCGCCGTGTCGCTGCTGGCCTCCCTCGGCCTGGCCGTGTCGATGTTCGTCGCGCAGAACCACGGCGCCGGCCGCCCGGACCGCATCCGCGAGGGCGTGCGGCAGTCCCTGTGGCTCTCCGTCGCCGGGTCCGTGCTCATCGGCGGCGTCGTCGTCCTGGGCGGCGCGCCGCTCGTGCGGCTCTTCGTCGGGCCCGACCAGGAGCGGGTGGTCGACATGGCGGCCTACTACCTCGTCGTCAACGGCCTGCTCTACGTGGTGCTCGGCGCGCTGTTCGTCCTGCGCGGCGCCCTCCAGGGCCTCGGGCACACGGTCGTCCCCACGGTGACCGGCGTCCTCGAGCTCGGGTGCCGCACCGGTGCCGCGATCGTGCTGGGCGCCGCGTTCGGCTACGGCGGCGTGGTCTGGGGCAACCCCCTGGCCTGGGCCGGTGCGCTCGCGCTGCTCGTGCCCGCCTACCGCCTGGCCCACCGCGCGCTGGAGCGCGAGCCGGTGCTGCTCCCCGCGGCGGCGCCCGCCGGCACGCTCGTGCTCGAGGGTCCCGCCGAGGGGTCGGCCGTCCTCGAGGCGGTCGTCCCGGACGTGGACGCGGCCGCCCCCGACGGGACGGCCCGCCGCCACCAGCCCGTCTGAGCGCGCCGGTCAGCCGCCGCCCACGAGCACCCAGCCGTCCGCCTCGGCGACGGGGAAGGTGCGCAGCGGCGGCTGACCGGTGCGGCAGGCGCCCGTCGCCAGGTCGAAGACGTGCGCGTGGAGCGGGCACACCACCACCTGGGCGTCCGTCTGGCCGTCGGCGATGGGCCCGCCCCGGTGGGGGCACACGGCCGAGACCGCCCGCAGCACGCCCGTGCGCAGCCGGAACACCGCCACCTGCTCGCCCGCGACGGCGAAGGCCCGTCCCTCCCCGGGCGGGATCTCCTCCACCCGGCAGACCGCGGTGGCCGACCCCGCGACCAGGTCCGCGACGACCTGCGGCTCGGCGCTCACCGGACCGGCACCTGCGGCAGCGGCGTGAGCGGCAGCGCGGTGCGGAACTGCCCCGGCTCCACCGGCGCGGCCCCCTCCTGCCACGGGTCGACGTACGCGTCGACCGCCTCCTGCATGCGCTCGTCGAGCCCGGCCGCCAGGCCCTCGCCGTCCTCGACGAGGAGCGCGCGCAGCCGCTCGATGCCCACCCGCGGGACGAACGTGTACGTCCGCTCCAGCCACCCGGCGTTCTCCCGGTAGTACTGCATGAAGCGCCCGGCGAGCCGGACGACCTCCTCCGGGCTGTCGACGGTGGCGAGCACGTCCCCCTGCCGGATGTGGGCGCCGGCGGCCCCGCCGACGAGGACGTCCCACCGCCCCTCGCCCACCGCGACCACGCCGACGTCCTTCACGAGCGACTCGGCGCAGTTGCGCGGGCACCCCGACACGGCCAGCTTCATCTTCGCCGGGCTCTCCAGCCCCTGGTACCGGCTCTCGAGGTCGATGCCGAGCTGGGTGGAGTCCCCGAGGCCGAAGCGGCAGAAGTCCGTGCCGACGCACGTCTTCACGGTCCGGAAGCTCTTGCCGTAGGCGTACCCCGACGGCATCCCGAGGTCGCGCCACACCTTCGGCAGGTCCTCCTTCGGCACCCCGAGCAGGTCGATGCGCTGCCCGCCCGTGACCTTGACGAGCGGCACGTGGTACCTGTCCGCCACGTCGGCGATCGTCCGCAGCTGCTCGGGGGTGGTGACGCCGCCCTTCATCTGCGGCACCACCGAGAACGTCCCGTCCCTCTGGATGTTGGCGTGCACCCGGTCGTTGACGAAGCGGGCGTCGCGCTCGTCGACGTGGTCGTGCGGCCAGACGACCCGCAGCAGGGAGGTCAGCGCCATCTTGCTCCGCGCGTCGTCGGCGCCCTCGGGGGCCAGCGCCGCGAACACGGACGAGACGGACAGCAGCCGCCGCGCGCGGATCTGCTCGACGAGCTCCGCCTTCGTCAGCGGGATGCCCGGCACGTACCAGGACGCCGACGGGTCCTCCTCGACGGCGCCCCCGGCGGCCCACTCCACGACCTGCGCGACGAGGCCCTTGCAGGAGCCGCAGCCCTTCCCGGCGCGGGTGGCGTCCATGACGGAGCCGACCGTGCGGCAGCCGCCCGTGACCGCGCCGCAGATCGCGCCCTTGGACACCCCGTTGCAGGTGCAGACGGTGGCGTGGTCGTCGAGCTCGGCGACCGACACCTCGGCGGGCGGCCCGCCCAGGTCCAGGAGCAGGGACAGGCGCTCCTCGGGCAGCGCCGTGCCGCGCTCGAACGCCCCCTGGAGGAACGCGGCCCGGCCCACGTCGCCGAGCAGGGTCGCACCGATGAGGCGGCCGTCCCGGATGACGACCGACCGGTGCACGCCGCGGCGGGGCTCGGACAGCACCACGTGCTCGTCCGTGTCGCGCTCGGGCGCCACGACGCCCATGGAGGCGACGTCGACGCCGGCGACCTTGAGCTTCGTCGCCGTGCGGGTTCCGTGGTACGCGGCGTGCGGGTCGGCGCCGGTCAGCACGTCGGCGATCACCTTCGCCTGCTCCCAGATCGGGGCGACGAGCCCGTACGTCTCGCCGCGGTGCTGCACGCACTCCCCCACGGCGAACACGTCGTCGGACTCCGGCACGCGCATCTGGTCGTCGACGACGATCCCGCGCTCCACGGTCAGGCCCGACATCTCCGCGATCTCCGTGCTCGGGCGGATGCCGGCGGCGAGCACCACCATGTCGCAGGGCAGGAACCGGCCGTCCCGGAGCTCGATGCCCTCGATCTGCTCCCGGCCGCGCACCGCGGTGGTGCGCGCGCCGCACTCGACCTCGATCCCCAGCGCCTCGATGCTGCGCCGCAGGATGCGCCCGGCGGCCTCGTCGAGCTGCGCGTTCATGAGGTGGCCGGGGCCGTGGACGACCGTCACCCGCATCCCGTGGGAGGCCAGCCCCGCCGCGGCCTCGAGGCCCAGCAGCCCGCCGCCGATGACCACCGCACGCTCGTGGTCGCGGGCGTAGGCCACCATTCGGCGGGTGTCGTCGAGGGTGCGGAACGTGAAGACGGCCTGGTGGAAGCCGCGGCGGGGGTCGCGCAGGTGCGCGATGTCGGGCACGAACGGCACGGACCCGGTCGCGATGACGAGCCGGTCGTACGGCTGCGTGCCGCCCGCGCCGTCCACGACGACCTTGCCGAACGGGTCGATGCGCTGCACCCGCACGCCGGAGCGCAGGTCGATGCCGTTCTCGGCGTACCAGGCCACCGTGTTGAGGAAGATGTCGGCCTCGTCGTCCACGCCCTGCAGGACGTGGGACAGCAGGATCCGGTTGTAGTTGCCGTACGGCTCCTCGCCGTACACGGTGATGTCGAAGCGCTCGGCGCCGCCGCGGGCCAGCACCTCCTCGACGGTCCGCGCGCCGGCCATCCCGTTCCCGACGACGACGAGCCGCTGCCGCCCCGCCCCGCTCCGCGTCGCCACGGCTCAGACCTCGACGAGGCCGAGGTCGAGGACGACGACGGCGCGCGCCCCGGCCGGGGCGGCGACCCGCAGCTCCAGCCTCGTGCCGGCCTCGAGGTTCTCCACCACCCGCAGCGGCACGTGGCAGCCGTCCTTCGCCCCGATGGGGAAGTAGCGCATGACCGCGCCGTCGCGCAGCAGGACGACGTTGACGAGCTCGTCGGCGGCGTTCCCGCCGCGGAAGTACACGGGCTGCGCGACCGCGCCGTCGGGGACGGTGTGCACGAGGGCGGGCGTCAGCGCGACGGGCGCGTGCAGGCCCGCCCCGACGACCTCGGCGACGGACTGCAGGAACCGGGGGGTGGTGGGCACGGGGACTCCCTCTCGTGGCGGTCCGGACTCGGGCGCCAGGATCGCGGGAGCGTGTTTCGACGAGCGCGCGCGGGCGTTACCGCCCGGGGTCGGTCACCGCACGGCCGCGGCGGCCGGGCAGTGCGATCCGCGCCCGCCGCCGGGGTCGTCGGGTCGCGCGGCGGCGGGCCGTCCGGCGCGAGCCGTCCGGCCGTGGGGCCGTGGCGCCGTGCCGTCGCGGTGCCGTCCGGTGGACAGCCGTGCGGTCGTCAGGCCGTGCGGAACCGCTCGACGAGCGCGTCGCTGAGCCGGTCGAGGCGCTCGTCGAGGACGCGCCGCGCGGGGTCCTCGTCGTGCCAGGCGACGATCTCCCGCGCGCCCCGCTCGAACGGCACCGTGGCGACGTAGTCGGGCACGACGGTGCGCAGCTTCGCGTTGTCGAAGACCGCCGAGTGCGTCTTGTCCCCCAGCAGGGACGCGCCCCAGCCCGGGTCCTCCGCCGCGATGACGTCCGAGGGGACGTGCACGATCCGCGCCTCGACGCCCGCGGCGGCCGCGAGCGCCCGGGTGATCTGGTCCCAGGTGAGCACGTCGTCGGACGTGATGTGGAAGGCCTCGCCGAGCGTGCGCGGATGGCCCAGGAGCGGCACGAACCCGCGCGCGAAGTCCGTGTGGTGCGTGAGCGTCCACAGGGAGGAGCCGTCGCCGTGGACGACGACCTCCTTGCCCCGGCGCATCCGCTCCAGCGCGGTCCAGCCGCCGTCGAGCGGCACGAGCGTGCGGTCGTAGGTGTGCGAGGGCCGCACGATCGTGGCCGGGAAGCCGCGGTCCCGGTAGGCGGCCACGAGCACGTCCTCGCAGGCGATCTTGTCCCGGCTGTACTGCCAGTACGGGTTGCGCAGGGGTGTGGACTCCGTGATCGGCAGGCGCGCCGGCGGCGTCTGGTAGGCCGAGGCGGAGCTGATGAGCACGTACTGCCCCGTGCGTCCCTCGAAGAGCTCGACGTCCGCGCGCACGTGGTCCGGGGTGAACGCGACCCAGTCGACGACCGCGTCGAACTCCCGGTCCCGCAGGGCCGCGCGGACGGCGGCGGGGTCGCGCACGTCGGCCGTGAGGGTCTCCACGCCCGCGGGCACGGGCCGGCGGCCCGTCCCGCGGTGCAGCAGGGTGAGCTCGAGCCCGCGCTCGGCCGCCAGCGAGGTCGACGCGGAGCTGATGACCCCGGTGCCGCCGATGAACAGGACCTTCAGCGCTGCCACGGGTTCTCCTCGGTCGGTACGACGGTCGGCGTGACGGCCGGCGCCGTCAGTGGGCGCCGGCGCCCTTGCGGCGCGGCAGGACGTGCATCACGGCGACCACGACGGCGCCGACGACGAGGCCGATGAGGGCCGAGGCGAGCGTGTTCGTCAGCCAGGCGAGGAAGGGCCCGACGCCCGCGACGTCGTGCACCGCCTCCTCCGCGTGGTGCACGAGGTCGTAGAGGGCGTGCCAGCCGAGCTCGTCGACGCCGACGAGGAGGATGTGCCCGCCGACCCAGAGCATCGCGACGATGCCGACGGTGGAGAGCACCGCGAGGACCTTCGGCATCGCGCGGACGAGGAGGCGCCCGGCCGACGCGACGCCGCCGTTCCGCGTCTCCGCCAGCCTCAGGCCGATGTCGTCCATCTTCACGATGAGCGCCACGACGCCGTAGACGAGCACCGTGATGAGCAGCGCGACGACGACGAGGATGAGCGCCCGGGACAGCAGGGGCTCGTCGGCGACCTCGTTGAGCGCGATGACCATGATCTCGGCCGAGAGGATGAGGTCGGTGCGGATCGCGCCGCCGACCATGGCCTTCTCCTGGTCCGCGCCCGCGTCGACGGCGGGTCGCGGCCCGCTGCCGAGCGCGTGGGCGCCGGACCCCGCCGGCTCGGCCTGCGCCGGGGTGCCCGGCCGCTGCGCGTCCGTTCCCGCGTCGTGCTCCGCGCCGTGCTCGCCGCGGTGCCCCGACACGAGCTCCCAGATCTTCTCCGCGCCCTCGAAGGCCAGGTACGTGCCGCCGAGCATGAGGATCGGCGTGAGCAGCCAGGGCAGGAACTGGCTGAGGACCAGCGCCACCGGCAGGATGATGAAGAGCTTGTTGCGCAGGGAACCGATCGCGATGCGCCGGATGACGGGCAGCTCGCGGTCCGGGGTGAAGCCGCTGACGTAGCGCGGCGTCACCGCGGTGTCGTCGATGACGACGCCCGCCGCCTTCGCGCTCGCCCGGCCCGCCGCCGCGCCGACGTCGTCCACGGAGGCCGCCGCCAGCTTCGCGATCGCCGCGATGTCGTCGAGCAGTGCCGCCAGACCGCCTGCCATGGGTTCTCCTCCGTCGGGCGCCGCCGCCCGGGGGCCGACGGGCGCCGGGTCGCCGTCCGGCTGCCAGCGTAGGGGCGCCGGGGGGCGACCCGCGCTGCGACGGGCGCGCCTGGACGGAGGGCGGGTGCGCGGACCGACGGGGACGCGAGCCGCAGCGGCTCCCCGCGCGCCGCCTGTATCGCTACATTCGGCTCGGCAGGTGCGGGGTCCAGCAGCGGGCGCGCGGTGCCGAGGGACGGTGCGCCGCAGCACCTCCCCTGACGCCCGAGGTGGTCATGCAGCCCTTCCCCCTGTCCGACGTCCGGCTGGACGACGGCGTCTTCCGTCGGGCGCAGAGGGCCGACCTCGAGTACCTGCTCGCGCTCGACCCCGACCGCCTGCTGGCGCCCTTCCGGCGCACCGCCGGGCTGCCGCCCGTGGCGCCGCCGTACGGCAACTGGGAGTCCTCGGGCCTGGACGGGCACACCGCCGGGCACGCCATCTCGGCGGCGTCCCTCCTCGTCGCCGCGACGGGCGACGGACGGGTCGCGGACGTCGTGGCCCGGCTGGTGGCCGGGCTCGCCGCCTGCCAGGACGCGCTGGGGACGGGCTACGTCGGCGGCATCCCCGACGGCGTGGCGCTGTGGGAGCGGGTGGTGCACGGCCGCGCGGACGGCAACGCCTTCGACCTCGGCGGCGCCTGGGTCCCCCTGTACAACCTGCACAAGACGCTGGCGGGGCTCGTCGACGCCGCCCGGTACGCCCGGCCCGACGACGCGGCCCGCGCCCTGGCGGTAGCCCGCGGCCTCGGGGACTGGTGGCTGGCCCTGACGGCCGACGTCGACGACGACGCCTTCGAGCGCCTCCTCACCACGGAGTTCGGCGGCATGGGCGAAGCCCTCGCCGACCTCGGGGCGCTCGTCGACGACCCCCGGCTCCTCACGGCCGCGCTGCGCTTCGCCGACCGGTCGCTGCTCGAGCCGTCGCTGGCCGGGCGCGACGCGCTGGACGGCCGGCACGCCAACACCCAGATCCCCAAGGTCGTGGCGTGGGCGCGGTTCGGCGAGCTCACGGGCGACGCCACCTGGACCCGCGCGGCACGGGCGTTCTGGGACGCCGTCGTCGGGCACCGGACGCTGGCCTTCGGGGGGAACTCGGTGCGCGAGCACTTCCACGCGCGCGACGACTTCCTCCCGGCGCTGACCTCCCCGGAGGGCCCGGAGACGTGCAACACGACGAACATGCTCGAGCTCACCCGGCACCTGCTGCTCGCCGACCCGGACCCCGCGCTGGTCGACCACCACGAGATCGCCCAGGTCAACCACGTGCTGTCCGCCCAGCACCCCGACGGCGGCTTCGTCTACTTCACCCCGGCCCGCCCCGGCCACTACCGCGTGTACTCCCAGCCCGAGCAGGGCTTCTGGTGCTGCGTGGGGACGAGCCTGGAGGTCCACGCCCGCCACGGCGAGCTCGCCCTCGCGCACGACAGGGGGGACCTGCGCGTGCTGCTGCCCATCCCCGTGACCCTCCGGTGGGCGGCCCGCGACGCCGAGGTCCGCGTCCGCAGCCCCTACCCCGACGTCGACCCCGACCTGCCCGTGGAGGTCCACCTGCGCCTGGCCTCCGCGCAGGCGTTCGGCGTGCACGTCCGGGTGCCCGGGTGGCACGAGCCGGGCGCCGACCTCGACCTGCGCGTCGGCGGCGCGACCGTCGCCGCGACGGGCGTGGACGCCCTCGGGGTCGTCGTCCGGCGGACCTGGCGCGACGGGGACGTGCTCACCTACCGGCTCACCCCGCGCACCGTCGTCGAGCGCCTGCCCGACGGCTCCCCGTGGGTCGCGGTGCGGCGCGGCCCCGTCGTGCTGGCGGCGCGCGACGGCGACGAAGACCTCGTCGGGCTCCGGGCCGACGACGCGCGCATGGGCCACATCGCCGCCGGGGCGCTGCGGCCGCTCGCCGACGCGCCGGTGCTCGTCGCCGACGACGAGGCCGACCTCGCCGCGGCGCTGGAGCCGGCCGGCGCCCCCATGCGCTTCCGCCTGCCGGCGGGCGACGGCTCCGTCGTCGAGCTCGAGCCGTTCCACGCCCTGCACGACAGCCGCTACACGCTGTACTTCCCCCTCGCGGACCGGGTCCCCGGGGCCGTGGACGCCCGGCGGCGGGAGCTCGCCGCCCTGGACGCCGCCGACGCCGACCTCGCACGGCGCACCGTCGACGCCGTGCGCTGCGGGGAGCAGCAGCCCGAGGTCGAGCACGCACTCGCCGCGGAGCGCAGCACCACGGGCAGCCGGGACGGGGAGCTGGCCCGCGCGGCCGAGGGCTGGTTCTCCTACGACCTGTCCGACGCCGCCGACGAGGGGGCCGTCCTGCGCCTGACCTGGCGGGGCGAGGGTGCCGCGACCGTCGAGGTCGACGGCGAGCGCGTCGGCGCCGTCGGGCGGCCCGTGCCCGCGGGTCCGTCCGCGTCGGCGGGGGCGACCGTCCCCCGGTCCGTCGCGGAGCTCGTGCTGCCGCCCGGCGCCCCCCGGGACCGCGGGGAGACCCCGGGCGTCCGGCGGGTGCGGCTCACCGCCGACGGCGCGACGACGCCCGAGGTGGTGGAGGTCCGTCTCCTGCGGCGGCCCCCGCTCACCGCCCCCGCCTGAGCGGGGCGGGCCCGCCCGCCGCCGCCCGGCTCAGCGGCCGGAGGGCTCCGAGGGCTGCGGCGGGAGCACGGGCAGCACGGGCAGCACGGGCAGCACGGGCAGCACGGGCAGCACCAGGGCGCAGGGCCCCGGTCCGCCCACGTGCACCGACTGCCGCGCGACGACGTGCTCGCCGCGGGGCGTGGCGACCCAGGTGCGCCCCGTGCCCGGGTTGAGGTCGAACCGCGGGTGGTTCGAGCCGGCCAGGTCGACCCGGAGGCGGTGCCCGGCGGCGAAGCGCTGCGCCGTCGGCCCGATCTCGACGCGCAGCCGGTGCACCGTCCCCGGCGGCACGAGGTGCTCCTGGGCGTCGTCCTGCGCCAGCCGGGCACGGACGGCACCGTCGGCGACGAGGAGCGCGCGCCCGTCGGGGTGCACGTCGACGAGCGTCGCGCACCAGTCGGCGTCCGCCGCGGTCGTCGCGACGACGAGCTCGAGCACCACCGTGCCCACGACGTCGAGGTCCTCGTCCAGCACGTCGGTCGCGAAGCGCACGACGTCGTCACGTCCGTCCCGCGGGCGCTGGTCCCACGGCCCGGCACCGCCGGCCGCGTCGCCGTGCAGGAAGATGTTCGGCCCGCCCACGGTGGGCACGGGGTCCGCGGGGTCGTGGACGAAGGTCACCGGGTCCGACCCCGCCGGGGCCGGCGTCGGCGCCAGCCGGCCGTCGCCGTGCAGGTGCAGGGTGCGGGGCACGGTCCCGGCCGGGGGCCAGGCGGCGGCGGTCCGCCACTCCCCCGCCCCCATGAGGTGGTACCGCACCGGCGCGGCGGCCGGCTCCGGCCCCCCGCCGTGGCCGTGCGCACGGGCCGCGAGGAAGTCCAGCACCTCGTCGTCCAGCCCCACGGCCGCGGCGCCCGCGCCGAACCCGTACCGGACCTCCCCGAGCGACGGCCCGCCCGGACCGTGCGCCCACGGCCCGACGACGAGGCGCGACCCGGGGTGCGGCGAGCGACCGAACTCGCGGAGCGTGCCCCGCAGGAAGATGTCGTGCCACCCGGCGACGAAGAAGGCCGGCAGCGGCGGCCGCTCCGGGACGGCGCGGGCCGCCCACCACCCGTCGCGGGCGGGGTGCTCGACCCAGTGCCGCCAGCTCGGCAGGCCCCGGTCCAGCACGGGGACGTCCAGGGGCCGCCGGACGTCCAGCAGCGCCTCGGGCCGCTCCATGAGCGCCCGCCACGCGCCCAGGTCCTCGGCGTCGCCCGTGCCCTCCGCGGCGGCGCGCGCCAGGCCGCCGCCGGACTGGGCCAGCGCCCACCCGAGGCCGCTGCCGAGCAGGAAGGCGCCCCCGACGTGCAGCAGGTCGTACGGGTCGGACGGGCACACGGCGGGGGCGATCGCGCGCAGCGCCGGGGGCGCGGCGGCGGCCGTGTAGAGCTGGGTCTGGCCCAGGTAGGAGCGGCCGCAGGTCACCACGTCCCCGCTCGACCAGGGCCGGCTCGCGCACCAGGCCACGACGTCCGCCCCGTCGGCGGCCTCGTCGCACCACGGCTCGAACACGCCCCCGGACGACCCCGTCCCGCGGTGGCTGACGAGCACGAGGGCCAGCCCCCGCCGCAGCACGGCCCACGGGTCCAGCTCGCCGCGGACCGCCTCGAGCGGGTACGGGGAGCGGACGAGCAGCACCGGCACCGCGCCGTCGACCTCGAGGCGCGTCACGACCGCCCGCAGGACCGTGCCGTCCCGCAGCGGCACGGGCACGTCGTGCTCCGTCCGGCTCCGCAGCGTCCCGCCGTCGTCCTCCGGTGCCGTACCGTCCCGCATGCGACCGTCCTCGCCCGCCCGCGCCCCGGCCGGGAACCCCGGCCGTGGCATCCACGACGAAGGCCCGGACCATCGGGTCCGGGCCTTCGTCCTTCTGTGTAGCGGGGGCAGGATTTGAACCTGCGACCTCTGGGTTATGAGCCCAGCGAGCTACCGAGCTGCTCCACCCCGCGTCGGTGATGTGAACTCTACGCGACGCCCGGCGAGGGACCAAATCGGCCCCGGTCGCGGGTGCGACCGGGGCCGATGAGGGTGCCCGACGGGCGCGCGGCCCGTCAGGCGGGGGCCGTCACGGCGAGGGCGTGGCCGAGGGCGTGGCGCCCGCGTCCTCCGTCGTCGCCGTGCCCGTCGTCGTGCCGGTCGTCGTGCCCGTCGCCGTGCCCGAGAGCTCCTGCTGCGCCGTCACCGCGTCCTCGACCGCCTGCCGCAGGTCCTCCTGCGCCTCGCCGTAGGCGGCGAAGTCGCCGGCGGTGAAGGCCGCCTCGGCCGCCGCGATGGCGGCGTCGGCACGGGCCAGGGCGTCCGCCAGGCGCGTGGCCGGGTCACCGGTGGCGCCCGGGTCGGCCGGCTCCTCCGTGCCCGGGTCGGTCGGCTCCTCCGTGCCCGGGTCGGTGGGCTCCTCCGTGCCGGGCTCGGTCGGCACGGCCGGCTCCTGGGGACCGGTGTCCTCGCCGGCCTCGAAGCCGGAGTCGCCGCCGAACACCTGGTCGAGGGCCTCGTCGAGGGTGTCGCCGAAGCCGATGTCGTCGCCGAACCCGACGAGCACCTTCTGCAGCAGCGGGAAGCTCGTGCCCGTGGCCGCCTGGATGTAGACGGGCTGGACGTAGAGCAGGCCGCCGCCGACCGGCAGCGTCAGCAGGTTGCCGCGGACCACCGTGGTGGACCGCTGCGCCAGGAGGTTCAGCGTGGTGGAGACGTCCGGGTCGGTGTTGAAGTTGTTCGCCACCTGTCCCGGCCCGGGCACCGTCGAGTCGCGCGGCAGCTCGAGCAGGCGCAGGGCCCCGTAGCGCTCGCCCTTCACCCCCGCCTCGCTGCCGGCGTCGGAGTCCGCCGCCAGGTAGCCGGTGAGCACGTTGCGCGCACCCGAGCCCGACGGGATGAACGACGTCGTGAGCGAGAACGTCGGCGCCTCCTGGCCCGGCATCTGCAGCGTCAGGTAGTAGGGCGGCTGGGCGACCTCGCGCTCGTCGGCGGGGTCGTTCGGCGTCGCCCAGAAGTCGTTGCCCGAGAAGAACTGGTTGGCGTCGGTGACGTGGTACCGCCCGAGCAGCTCGCGCTGCACCTTGAACAGGTCCTCGGGGTAGCGGATGTGGCTCATGAGCTCCCCGCTGATCTCCGACAGGGGCTGCACGGAGGTGGGGAAGACCCGCTGCCAGGCCCGCAGGATGGGGTCCTGGTCGTCCCAGGCGTAGAGCGTGACCTCGCCGCTGTAGGCGTCGACGGTCACCTTCACCGAGTTGCGGATGTAGTTGATCGTCTCGGGGGCCAGGGCCTGGATCGTGCTCGCCGTGCCCGTGAGCGAGTCCACCGTGGCGTCGTCGAGCGTCTGCGAGGCCGAGTACGGGTACTGGTCCGAGGTCGTGTAGCCGTCGAGGATCCACTTCACCTCGCCGTCCACGACCGCCGGGTACACGCGCCCGTCGAGCGTGAGGTACGGGGCCACCTTCTCGACGCGGGCCCGCGGGTCGCGCTCGTAGAGGATCTGCGACTCCGGGGTCACGCGGTCCGACAGCAGGATCTGCGTGGCGCCGAACTTCAGCGAGTACAGGAGCTTGTTCCACAGGTTGCCGACGCTGGGGCCGGCGGAGACGGACTCCGTCGGGAACGTCGTGTTGATGGCGCCGCCCGACTCGTCGTCGGGGTAGTCCAGCTCCCAGTTCCCGCTGCCCTCGGGCGCACCCACGATGGAGTACGGCGGGGCCTCGGGGCTGAAGTAGATGCGGGGCTGGTAGTCGCCGAGCTCGCCCGACGAGGGGATCCCCGACTCCCAGAAGGACGGGCCGCCGTTCGCGGCGACCGCGTTGCCGGACGCCGCGACGACGCCGAACCCGTGGGTGTAGACGGTGGTGTCGTTCGTCCAGTTGCGCTGCGCGTCGTTGAGGCCGCCGAGGTTGAGCTCGCGGACCGCGATGACGGTGTCGCGGCTGCCGTCGGACAGCTCGTACTTGTCGACCGCCAGCGTGTCGGGGAAGTCGTAGAAGGCGCGGACCTGCTGCAGCTGCCGGAAGGACGGGGCGACGACCTGCGGGTCGAGCAGGCGGATCGAGGCCGCCGTCTCAGCGTCCGCGCGCAGCTGGCCGGCCTCGGTGTCGGTCGTCGGCGAGTACGCGTTCGTCTCGACCTCGTCGAGCCCGTAGGCGTCGAGGGTCGCGTCGATGTTGCGCTGGATGTACGGCGCCTCGAAGTCCTGCTGGTTCGGGTTCACCTGCAGGCGCTGGACGACGGCCGGGTAGATCCCCCCGAGGGCCACGCCCGCGACGACCATGATCCCCACGCCGATGAGCGGCAGGCGCCAGGCCCCGCGGATGGCGGAGACGACGAAGACGACCGCGACGAGCACCGCCGCGCCGGCGAGGATGCCGCGCGCCGGGATGACCGCGTTGACGTCGGTGTAGTTCGCGCCGAAGAAGTTCGCACGGCCGACCCCCGACTCCTTCGTCAGGAGGGAGTACCGGTCGAGGAAGTAGTTGGCGCCGATGAGCAGGAGGACGAGGGCCCCCGTCCCGAGCAGCTGGGCCCGTGCGGCACGGGTCGACCGCTGCGTCCCGACGGGGCCGCCGACGCGGATGCCGCCGTACAGGTACTGCGTGACCGCACCGGCGATGCCGGCGATGACCGCGACCGTCAGGAGGAAGGACACGACGAACCGCAGCGCCGGCAGCGAGAACAGGTAGAAGCCGAGGTCCTGCCCGAACTGCGGGTCCGTGCGCCCGACCTCGCCGCCGTTGAGCGCGAGCTGGACCGTCTGCCACTGCTGCGAGGCCGCCGCGCCGGCGAAGAGGCCGAGCACCGCGGGGCCGACGAGCATGACGACGCGCCGCAGCGGCTCGATGGCCTCGCGGTACTGGTCGAGGCTCTGCTGCTCCTGCGTGGAGGGCGCGTAGACCGGCCGCGACCGGTAGGCCAGCGACAGGCTCAGCGCCACGGCCGCGGCCATGACGACGCCGCCCGCGACGAACAGGATGGCGCGCGTCACCCACTCCGTGACGAGCACGCGCGTGAAGCCGAGCTGGTTGAACCAGAGGATCTCGGTCCACATCTGGGACAGCGTCAGCAGCGCGACGACGAGGACGCCGAGCACGACCGCCGTGATCGCGATGGGGTGCGGCCGCCGGCGGCCGCCGGGGCGCGGCGCGCGGGGTCCGCGCGGGGTCCGAGGGGGTGGTGCACTGGCGAAGGTCACGTCGGGTGGTTCCTCGTCGTCGGGGTGGCGCGGACGTCCAGCGCCCGCGGGGCGGGCACCCGGTCCGGTCACAGGAACGGTCGGTCCGGGCGCCAGGTTCCCACACCGGACGTGCCAGGCTGCAGCCTGCGGGTGGACGGGGGCCGTCGGTCTCCTCAGCGGGGCCCCGACGGGCACGCCCGCCCGGCCCGGATCGGCCGGCACCGGCCGGGACGGACGGCGACGAGAGGCGGGGACGAGCGGTGACGCAGGGCACGGGCGACAGCACGCAGGACGGGGCGGGGGTCGGCACGGGGAGCGGCACGGGCGGCGGCACCGGGGGCGGCACCGACGACGCGGCCGGGGCGCTCGTCGACGCGGTGCGCGAGGTCGAGCAGCACGTCGCGGCGGCGGGCTGGGACGGTCCCGTCCGGGTCTTCGCGCTCGTGCGGACGCGGGCGGCGCTGGAGGCGGAGCCCGGGCTGGCCGACCAGCTCGACCCGGCGGTCGTCGCCGCCGCCCGGCGGGAGCCGTGGCACCTGACCTCCGTGGAGCAGGAGGGGCTGCCCGCCGCCGAGGACCTGGAGGGGCTGCTCGGGGGCATGGCGTGGCCGCCGACCGTCGACGGGGTCGCCCTCACGGTCGAGCGTCTCGTCGTGCCGCCGCACGTGGAGGAGGGGCTGCCCGACGACCCCGCCGCCGCCCTCGAGGTGCTGCGGCACCACCCCGAGCGCACGGACGTGCGGCTCGCCGTGGGCGTGCTCCGCGACGGGCCGTCGTGGTGCGTCGTGCGGACCCGGTCCCACGACGACGACGGGTCGCTCGGGCAGGGGCCGGACGCGGTGCCCGGCCTCGTCGAGGCGCTGCGGGCGACGCTGGCCTGACGCCCGCCGGCCGGGCCGGCGCCACCGGCCCGGGGCGGCGCCGGGGCCGGGGCCGGTCGGGATGGGTCGGCCGGAGACGGGCGCCCGTCAGGACGTGCAGGTCGGCAGGGCGTCGGCCGCGCCCTCGCCGATCGCGACGACCGCGGCGTAGGCCTCCTCGAGGGTCGTCACGCTCACCACCCGGAGGCCGTCGGGCACGTGCCCGACGACGGAGTCGCAGTTGGCCGCCGGCGCGAGGAACCACCCCGCCCCGTCGCGCAGCGCCCCGACGAGCTTCTGGCGGATGCCCCCGATCGCGCCCACGGTGCCGTCGACGTCGATCGTCCCCGTGCCGGCGATGACCTCGCCGTCCGCCTCGTCCCGCTCCGTGAGCTCGTCGATGATGCCGAGGGCGAACATCGTCCCCGCCGACGGTCCGCCGATGTCGTCGGACCGGATCGTCACGTCGACCGGGAAGCGGAACGTGGGGTCGATGAAGACGCCGATGAGCGCCCGCCCGTCCGCCTCGCCCGTGACGATCGGCACCTCGAGGTCCGCGCCGTCGCGCACGAGGGCGAGCGTCACCGTGGCCCCCGGCGTGACCCCCGCGAGGTGCTCGAGCAGCGTCGTGTAGTCGCCGAGCCGCACGCCGTCGACCCCCGTGAGGACGTCCCCCTCCTCGACCTGGCCGACCGCCCCGCTGCCCTCGACCGTGCCCGCGACCGTGAGCGTCGCCGGCACCTCGTAGTCGAGGAACGTCAGCGCCGCGACCGTCGCGTTCTCCTGCGAGGACGTCATCTCCTGCTCGTTGCGCCGCTCGAGCTGCTCCCGCTGCAGGTCCGGCGGGTACACGGCCTCGACGGGCTGCACGAGCGAGTCCGCGCGGAACCAGCCGCCCAGGACGTCGACGACCGACGCCGGGAAGCCCGGCCCCCCGAGGGCGGACACCGTCGTGAGGCGCAGCTCGCCCGTCGAGCCGTACGTCGGGGCGCCCTCGATCGTCATGAGCGGCTCGCCGTCGTGCTCGCCCAGCACGTCGCGGGTCGGGCCGGGGAAGGACACCGCGTACGGGGCCGGCAGCGCGACGAGGCCCGCCGCGAGCAGCGCCGTCACCGCGCCGGAGACGGCCAGCGTGACCGCGCGCGGGGAGGCCGAGCGCACGTCGGGCCGCTCGTCGGGCCGCTCGTCGGGGGCCTCCGGGGCGGGGCCGTCGTCGTCGGGGGCCGTCGAGAGGGTCACGCGGGCATCCTGCCGCACGACGCCGTGGGGCTCCTGGGCACGGGCCCGTCGGGGCCGCACCCCGCGGGGGCGGTCCCGCTGCGCCCACAGCGAACCGCGGACGGGGACGGGGACACCGGGCCGCGGCGGGTCGTTAGCGTGGGGTGACCGGCGGCCCCCGCCGGTCCGCCGTCGACCGGAGGACCCATGAGCGCCGACCGCCCCGCACCCGACGGCGGGGGAATGCCCCCGTGGGAGCAGATGCTCCGCCAGATGCTCGGCCCCGCCGCCGACGAGGCGCTGCGCGAGATGCGCGAGCGTGGGCTCGACCCCGCGGCGATGGCGCAGGCCTCGGGGATGCCGGCGGACCCCCAGCTCATGGCCGCGGCGATGCAGCAGGTGCAGCGCATGCTCGCCACCCCGGGCGACGGCGCGGTGAACTGGGAGGTCGCGCACGACCTCGCGCGCCAGCAGGCGGCGCAGGGCGGCGACCCGTCGCTGAGCCCCGCCCAGCAGCGGTCCGCGCTCGAGGCGCTCTCCGTGGCGGAGCTGTGGCTCGACGCCGTGACGGACCTGCCCCCGGCCACCGGGGCCCCCCGGGCGTGGACGCGCGCGGAGTGGGTCGAGGCGACCCTGCCGACGTGGCGCACCCTCACCGAGCCCGTCGCCGCGTCGCTGTCCTCGGCGCTGGCCGAGACGCTGGCGGCGGCGCTGCCGGAGGAGCCCGAGCCCGAGGCCGAGCCCGGGCGCGGGCCGGGCGGCCCGGCGGGCTTCGCGATCCCGGGCGTCACGGGCGGGTCGGGGATGCCGGGCCTCCCGGGGCTGCCGGGGCTGCCGGGCCTGGGCGGCATGCCCGGGCTGAGCGACCCGCGCGAGCTGCTCCGCCGCCTCGGGTCGGCGGGGTTCGGGATGCAGGTCGGGCACGCCGCCGGCACCCTCGCCGGCGAGGCCTTCGGCACCACCGACATCGGGCTGCCCCTGCTCGAGCGGCCGGGGCCGGCGCTCGTCGTCCGCAACGTCGAGGCGTTCGCCGAAGGCCTGGACGCGCCGCCCGAGGAGGTGCGCCTCTTCCTCGCCCTGCGCGAGGCGGCGGCGAACCGGCTCTTCACCCACGTCCCCTGGCTGCGCGCGCACCTGCTGGACATCGTCGGCACGTACGCCCGCGGCATCCGCATCGACCTCGACCAGCTCGACGAGGCCGTGCGGTCCATCGACCCCACGGACGCCGACGCCCTGCGCACCGCGCTGTCCGGCGGCGTCTTCGCCCCGCAGACGACGCCCGAGCAGACGGCCGCGCTCGGCCGCCTGGAGACGGCGCTGGCGCTCGTCGAAGGCTGGGTCGAGGAGGTCACGGCCGCCGCGGCGCTGCCGCACCTGCCGCACGCCGTGGCGCTGCGCGAGATGATGCGCCGCCGCCGGGCCGCCGGCGGGCCCGCGGAGGAGACCTTCGCGACCCTCGTCGGGCTGGAGCTGCGGCCCCGCCGGCTCCGCGACGCCGCCGCCCTCTGGGCGCGCATCGCCGCCGACGGCGGCGCGGCCGCCCGGGACGCGGTCTGGGACCACCCGGACCTGCTGCCCGACGCGCAGGACCTCGACGACCCGGCCGGCTACGCGGGCCGCCGGGCGACGCAGGACGAGGAGTCGGCCGACCTCGACCGCGTCCTCGCGGAGATCCTCGACGGCGGGCCCTCCGCGGGCGCCGCCGAGGGCACCGGGTCCGACGGGTCCGACGGGTCCGACGGGTCCGACGGGTCCGACGGTTCTGACGGTTCCGACGGCGGTCCCGGCCGCGACGGTCCCGCGCCGCGCGCCTGACCTCCGGTGCGTCGGTGACCGGGTCGGGCAGGGGTCAGGCCGACGCCTCGCCCGCCCGGCGGCCGTCTCGACCGAGGTCGTCGCGGCCGAGGTCGTCGTGGCCGGGGTCGTCGCGGCCGAGGTCGTCGCGGCCGGGGTCGTCGCGGCCGGGGTCGTCGGCGTCGGCCTCGAGGTGGTCGACGTCGCGGTCGAGGCCGTCCGGGCCGCCGGCCGCCGGCGGCCCGTCCGCGACCCCGCCCTCCCCCACCCCCCGCTCGAGGGCGTAGGAGTACCCCTCGAGGAAGCCCCGTGCCCGCTCCGTGCGCGGGTAGTGGCGCAGCTCGGCCCAGAACTCGGGGCCGTGGCCCGCGTGCAGCAGGTGCGCCAGCTCGTGCAGGAGGACGTAGTCCAGGACCCAGCGGGGCATGCCCCGGAGGCGGTCGGAGATGCGGATCGTGCCGTCCGCCGGCGTGCACGAGCCCCAGCGGCGCCCCTGCTGCGAGGACCACGAGACGCGCGACGGCCGCGCCCGACCCGCGAGGTACCGGGCGGAGAGCTCGGCCGCCCGGGCGCCCAGCTCGTCGTCCGAGGGCCGGCGGCGACGCTCCTGGGACTCGAGGCGCGCCAGCATCCGCCCGACCCACTCGCGCTCCTGGGCGGCGCTGAACCGTGCGGGGATCGCGATGACGGTCCGGTCGTGCTCGCGCCAGGCCGTCACCGTCCGCAGGCGGCGGCGGGAGCGGCGGACCTCGACGTCCCCGAGGTCGTGCTGGGCTGGCACAGGGGGACGGTAGCGGAGCGCGGTGGGCGCCCGGGTGGCCTGCGGCGCGACGCGCCCGGCGGGCCCGTGGGCCGGGCGCGTCGCGGGACCGGCACCGGGCTGACGACGCGTCGGGCGGGAGCCGGCCGGATGTCGGGCGGGGGTCGGGTGCGGTGGAGGCAGGGCGCGGTCGCCGCGCCGTGGCGCGGTCCGGGCGGCGGCTCGGTCTACTGTGGGCGTCGCGCGGGGAGCCCGACCGGTCTCCCTGCCCCGGGACTGCCGCCCCTGCGGGCGGTGCGATCGACAGGAGAGTGCAGATGGCGGAGACCTACGCGGGCGAGTTCTACTGCGTGAAGTGCAAGGAGAAGCGCGAGGCCGAGGGCGACGTCGTCGTCTCCGAGTCCGGCCGCAAGATGGCCAAGGCCATCTGCCCGGTCTGCGGCACGAAGCTGAACCGGATCCTCGGCAAGGCCTGAGCCCCACCGACGACCCACGGGGGCGCCACCGCGACGCGGTGGCGCCCCCGTCGTGCGTCCCGGGCAGGGCAGGCCGTCCGCGCGCCCGACGAGAGGCGCGACCGCGCGCCTGTGGACCGGCGCGAGCGCGCCACGGCGCCCCGTGCCACAGTGCCGCCCCGCGGGACCGACCGGTCCTGCCCGGGCCAGGACGGTGGGCCGTGCCCGCCGGGTCGGGGGCGGTCCCCCGGTGGTATCGGGCCGGTGCGGCGGTGAGGACGAGGGGCGGGCGTGCGGCTACGGGCGGGGTTGCGGGTGCTGCGACGCGGGCCGGGTGAGGTGCAGGTCGGCACCGACCCACGCTGGGCCGTGCGCGTCGAGGGCCTGGCGCCGGCCGAGGTCGAGGCGCTGGTGGCGGCTGCCGCGGACGCCCCGCCCGCCGTCGCGTCCGGGGCCGGACGTCGTCGGGCCGTCGCGGTGCCGGCGGCCGTGGAGGGGCAGCTGGCGGCGCTCGGGCTCCTCGACGAGGACGACGGCGCTCTCGACGGCGCGGTGGACGCGCTCGTCGCCCGCCTGGCCGAGGGCGGCGGCAGCGCACGGGCTCTCGTCGAGCGTCGCGCGGCCGCGGTGGTCGGCGTCGTCGGGCTCGGCCCGACGGGCCTCGGGGTCGCCGCCGCCCTCGCCGCCCTCGGGGTGGGCACCGTGCTCCTCGACGACCCCGGCACCGTCCGCGACGCGGACGTCGGCCCGGGCGGCTACCGCTGGTCCGACGTCGGCGCGGCCCGCGTCGGCGCGGCGCAGCGGGCCCTCCGCGACGTGGCCGTCGGGGTGCGCACCGCGTCGGCCCGCCGCCCGGACGTCCTCGTGGTCGTCGAGCACGGCGCGGCCGACCCGACGCGGGCCCCGGTGCTCGTGGCCTCGGGGGTGGCGCACCTGTCCGTCGTGCTGCACGAGGCGTCCGCCGAGGTCGGGCCCCTCGTGGTGCCGGGCCGAGGCGCATGCCTGCGGTGCGCCGACCTGCACCGGGTCGACGAGGACCCCCGCTGGCCGGCGCTCGTCGCCCAGCTCGTGCCGCGACGTCCCCCGGCGGCGCACGACGGCGGTCCCCGCCACCACCGTCCGGGTGCCCGCACGGCGCGGGGCGCACGGGCGGAGCCGGCGGAGCCCGTGCTCCTGGCGGTGGCGACGGCGGCCGCCGCCGCGGGCGAGGTGCTCGCCGCCGTCGACGGCCGCCGGCCGCGCACCCGGGACGCGGTCCTCGAGCTCACCGTGCCGGAGCCCACGACGGTGCTGCGGCGGTGCCCGCCGCACCCCTCGTGCGGGTGCGGCGGGCTGCCGGAGGGGACCTGACCGGGTGGGTCCGTCCCTACGCCGCCGGCTGCGCGGTCTTGCGCGGCCGGCCGCGGCCCCGCTTCGTCGCGACGACGACGCCGTCGACGAAGACCTGACCGCCCCAGACGCCCCAGGGCTCCGCGCGCTCGAGCGCGCCGGCGAGGCAGCCCTCGAGGAGCGGGCAGTCCCGGCACAGCGCCTTGGCCTGCTCCACGTCGGCCGTGCGCTCCGCGAACCACAGCTCCGCGTCGTTGGAGCGGCACGGGATGAGACCCGCCACGACGGAGGTGAACTCCCGGCGCTCGTCGAGCGTCGAGGTCCGCGGGTCCGTCGGAGCGGCGCCCGTCTGCAGGGCGGTGGGTCGGGTGTCGGCGACGCTCGGCGTCACGCTCAGGGGCCACCGGCCGGAGCCGGTGTGCGATGCGGTGTCGAGCAGCGTCGTGAGCCGCACGATTCCTCCTGATGTCCTTGCAGATGAGCGATGGCACGGGATCCGTGCTCGCGCTCGTCCGGTCGGGGACCAGGAGAGACAGCGAGGCCGCGGATCCCAGAGGACTCCGCGGCCGGTGTGTCGGCTGTCCGACCGAGGTCAGACGGGAGGAGTCCTGGAGGAGCGGGGGGTGGCGCCGGAGGCGCGCAGGCGGGTGGCCGGGTCGGTCACCGGGGACGCACCACGGAGGACGACGGTCCGGACGTCGACGCCGGTCCAGCCGCCGCGGAGGGCGTCCCGCCCACCGAGGAGGAGGGCGTCGACGCGACCCGTGACGGCATCCGGCTGTCCGGACGCGGGCAGAGCGGTCCCCTGGAAGCGGCCGGAGGCGGGCGCGAGGAGGTGTCCGCAGGCCGTCGCGACCGCGTACTCACCGATGATGTTCTTCACCGCGTTCCACCTCCCTCCGGTGCCGGACAGGCCTCTGCGGCCCGTCCCTCTTCAAGGACGACGTCAGACTAGGGACGCCCCGATGACGGGGACAACCTCTTTTCCGGGATCGTACCGGTGTGACCTAGGTCACGTCGAGAACGTTCCCAGCCGGATCTCTCGTCCCGGTCTGTCCGGATCCGTCCGGCCGGGGCCGTCGCGGACGACCGCGAGCACCGCGGACCCCCACCGTCGCAGCTTGACCGCCCCCACCCCGTCGACGAGGGCCAGCTCGCGGTCGGTGGTCGGGCGCGCCCGTGCGACCGCCTCGAGCGCGGCGTCCGTGAGCACGGTGAAGGCAGGCTTCGACGTCTCGCGCGCCACCCCGTCCCGCCAGGTCCGCAGGCGGGCGAGCAGGGCCTCGTCGACCGGGCCGACGGCGGCCGGGCCCGTGCGGCGCCGGTCCCCGCCCGGGAGCGCGCGGGAACGGCGGGCCTCGTCGTCCGGCCAGATGCCGGCCAGGAACGGCGTACGGCTGCGGTTGGCGCGCCCCCCGGGGGTCCGGGACCGCGCCCACGAGAGCTCGAGGTGCTCCCGCGCCCGCGTGACCCCGACGTAGAGCAGGCGCCGCTCCTCGGCCACGGCCGCATCGGTGTCCGCGAGCGAGATCGGCAGGAGCCCGTCGCTGAGGCCCACGAGGAAGACGACGTCCCACTCCAGGCCCTTGGCCGCGTGCAACGACGCCAGCGTGACCCCCTCGACCGTCGGCGCGTGCTGCGCCGCCGCGCGCTCGTCGAGCTCGGCGACGAGGTCCTGCACCGTGGCGACGGTGCCGCCGGCCGTGGCCTTGGCCGCCAGCTCGTCCGCGAGGGCGACGAGCGCCTGCACGAGGTCCCACCGCTCCCGGGCCGCGCCCCGGGCCGCCGGCGGCTGCGGCGCCCACCCCACGGGCAGGAGCAGGCTCCGCACCGTCTCCGGCATGGGGACGTCCGGGTCGGCCGACCGCGCCCCGCCGCGCAGCAGGACGATCGCGTCCCGCACCTCGCGCCGGGCGAAGAAGCGGTCACCGCCGCGGACCTGGTACCCGATGCCCGCCGTCGCCAGCGCCTGCTCGAGCACCTCCGACTGCCCGTTGGTCCGGTACAGCACCGCGATCTCGCTCGGCCGCGTGCCCGCCGCGACGAGGCGCGCGATGCGGGCCGCGACGCCGCGCGCCTCCGCCTCGTCGTCGTCGTGCACGGAGTACCGGACCGGAGGACCGTCGGGCCGCTGCGCGACGAGCTCCAGCGGCGGCACGTCCCCGGGACGGCGGCCGACCGTGAGCACCCGGTTCGCGAGCGCGACGACCTGCGGGGTCGAGCGGTAGTCGCGGACGAGCCGGACGACCTCCGCGTCCGCGTACGTCCGGCGGAAGGCGAGGAGGTGGTACGGGCTGGCGCCGGCGAAGGAGTAGATCGTCTGGCTCGGGTCCCCGACGACGCACAGCTCCCGCCGGCCGCCGAGCCACTGGTCGAGGAGGTGCTGCTGGAGCGGGCTGACGTCCTGGTACTCGTCGACGACGAAGTGCCGGTACTGGCTGCGCACCTGGTCGGCGACGTCCCCGCGCTCGGCGAGCATCGCCGACAGCAGCAGCAGGACGTCCTCGAAGTCCATGACGTGCCGCTCGCCCTTGACGTCCTCGTAGGCGGTGAGCAGCCGCGCGACCGTCCGGGCGTCGTACGCCTCGGGCAGCGGGCGGCCGGCCGCGGCGACCGCCTTCTCGTAGTCCTCCGCGGCGACGAGGCTGACCTTCGCCCACTCGATCTCCGCGGCGAGGTCGCGGACGCCCACCCGGTCGACCTCGACGCCCAGCCGGCGCGCCGCGTCCGCCACGGCGGTCGCCTTGTGCTCCAGCAGGCGGGGCGGCGCACCGCCGACCACCTTCGGCCAGAAGAAGCCCAGCTGGCGCAGGGCTGCCGCGTGGAACGTCCGGGCCTGGACGCCCGCCGCCCCCAGGTCCCGCAGACGCGTGCGCATCTCCCCCGCGGCCCGGGCGGTGAACGTCACCGCGAGCACGCTGCCCGGCGCGTACACGCCGGTACGGACGCCGTAGGCGATGCGGTGGGTGATCGCGCGGGTCTTGCCGGTGCCGGCGCCGGCCAGCACGCAGACGGGTCCCGTGAGGGCGGTGGCGACGGCGCGCTGCTCGGGGTCGAGCGCGTCGAGGAGGGCGTCGGCGGACATCGGGACCAGTGTCGCAGCCGGCACCGACACGACCCCGGGGCCGTCCTCGGGTTGTGGACGCCGGGCGCCGTGCCGCCTCGTCCGCCGTCGCCCGCCGTCGCCCTCCGTCGCCCGCGCGGTGCCGGCGCCGCCCGGAACACGGGTGCCCCCGCGCGCGTTGTGGCACGCCGGACGGCGCCCGCAGGGGGCGCCCGCGCGAGAGGCCCGGCGATGACGACGACCACCGACGGCACCGGCACCCTGACGATGTACACGACGACGTGGTGCGGCTACTGCCGGCGCCTGAAGACCCAGCTGGCGTCCGCCGGCATCGCGTGGGACGAGGTCGACATCGAGCAGGACCCCGACGCCGCGCTCGTCGTCGAGCGGGTCAACGGCGGCAACCAGACGGTGCCCACGCTCGTCTTCCCCGACGGCAGCGCCCTGACCAACCCCTCGCTCGCGCAGGTGCGGGAGCGCCTCGGCGCCTGAGCGGCCGGCCCCGCGGCTCAGAAGGCCGTGCCGTCCCTCTCGGGCAGCGGGCCGCCGTACCACTCGGCGACGAGCGCGTGCGCGATCGAGGAGCGCCCGGGCAGGACGAGCCGGCCCGCCCGCACCTCGTCGGCCACCTCCTGACGGGTGAACCAGCGGGCGTCCGTCATCTCGACCCCGTCCGGGGTGACGGGCCCGCCCCGCGCCCGGGCGCGGTACCCGAGCATGAGCGAGGCCGGGAAGGGCCAGGGCTGGCTGCCGCGGTACTCGACCTCGTCGACGCGGACGCCGCTCTCCTCCATCACCTCGCGGCGCACGGCCGCCTCCGCGGGCTCCCCGGCCTCCACGAAGCCGGCGAGCGTGGAGTACCGGCCCGGCGCCCAGGTCGCGGAGTGGCCGAGGAGGATCCGGTCCCGCTCGTCGACGACGGCGACGATGATCGCGGGGTCCGTGCGGGGGTAGTGCTCCGAGCCGTCGACGTCGCACCGCCGGGCCCAGCCGGACTCGACGACGCTCGTGGTGCCCCCGCAGCGCGGGCAGCGGGGGTGGCGCGCGTGCCACGCGGCGAGCGCGACGGCCGTGGTCGCCAGCCCCGCGTCGCGCGCGGACAGCCGGTGGCCGACCTCGCGCAGCGTCGCGAAGGAGGGTCCGTCGTCGCCCGTGACGGCCCCCTCCGTCCCGGCCACGGGGATCGTCGCGCCCTCCCCGCCCTCCATCGGCGGGTGCCCGCCGTCGGCGGCGGCCTCGACGTCCGGGTGGGTCCCCGCGTCCGAGCGCTGCGGCCCGCGGGCCCGCGGGGGCAGCACCTCGTCCTGCGCGGAGGCACGGGCCAGGTAGCGGACGCCCTCGGGGTCCTCCCCGAGGAACATCCACCGGGCGTGGTCCGCGTCGGCGGCGTCGCCCCACCCGTGCGGGGAGCGCAGGTCGAGCGCGGGGGCGTGCGTGCCGTCGGTGCCGTGGCTGCCGTCGGCGCGATCCGTGCGGATCGGGACGGTGCCGTCGCGCACGAGCAGGACCCGGGTGGCCGGGTCCGCGAGCAGGTCGGCGACGAGGCCGGGCCGGGTGCGCAGCTCGGCGGCCCGGTCGACGGCGGCACGCGAGAGGGGCAGCTCCGGCAGGATCACGGCGTCACCCTAGGCACGCCCGCGCGGCGGCACACGCGAGCACGGGCACGGCCGGGCCCGGCGGGCGCCGGCCGGTGACACACCCCGGCGCCTGGGCCGCCCGCGTCGGCGGTCCGCCTACCCTCGGGCCCATGACCCGTTCGCCCCTCGCCCTCGCTGCGATCGCCACGGCCGCCGTGCCGGGCCTCGACGCCTGGGACGCGCACCCCGGGACCTCCGGCGCGGACGACGACACCGCCGTCGTCGTCGACGCCCAGCGCACGCGCTGGGTCGTCCGGGCGCCGCGCACGCCGCTGGCCGGGGCGGCGCTCGAGGCCGAGGTCGGGCTGCTCGGGTCGCTCGACGAGCACGCCGAGGAGGGGCGGCTGCCGTTCGCCGTGCCCCGGCCCGCCGGTTTCGCCGCCCTGCCCGAGGGCGGGCGCGCCATGGTCCACCGCCAGCTCCCCGGGGTCCCGCTGCGGCTCGCGGCGCTGGCGCCGGGACCCGGTCTCGCCGCCTCGGTCGGCCGGGCGCTGGCCGGCCTGCACGAGCTGCCCACGGCGCTCGTCGAGGGCAACGGGCTGCCCGTCTACGACGCGGAGGGCTACCGCGAGCGTCGGCTGTCGGAGGTCGACGAGGCCGCGCGCACCGGCCTCGTGCCGCCCGCCCTGCTCCGCCGCTGGGAGCGGCACCTCGAGGACGTGTCCCTGTGGCGCTTCCGGCCGACCGTGGTGCACGGCGACCTCACGGAGGAGCACGTCCTCGTCCGCGACGGCGTCGTCAGCGCCGTCCTCGGCTGGTCGGAGGCTCGCGTCGCGGACCCCGCCGACGACCTGTCGTGGCTGCTCGTCGCCGCCTCGCCCGACGCCGCCGAGTCCGTCCTCGAGGCCTACCTGCTGCACCGGGCGGAGCTGACGGACCCGCACCTGGCGGACCGCGCGCTCCTCGCCGGCGAGCTCGCGCTCGCCCGGTGGCTCCTGCACGGCGTGCGCACCGGGGACCAGGTCGTCGTCGCCGACGCGGTGGCGATGCTGCGCGAGCTCGACGAGAGCGTCCGCGAGGCGGAGCCGGTCCCCGAGGCCGTCGCCGGCTGACCGCGCCGCGACACCCCGACACCCCGACACCCTGACACCCCGACACCCCGACGCCCCGACGCCCCGGGGACGGTGCACCGACCCGCGCGCACGGCAGGACGCCCCGCCGGACGGGCGGTGGGTGAGCGCTCCGGCCGACGGCCCGCGGACGCTCAGCCCGATGCCGCCGACCGCAGGAGCGCCGTGAGGCCGTCCTCGTCGAGCAGCCGCTCGGGGTGCACCGTGGTGCCGGTCGGGACGTAGCAGAACGCCGCCCGCACCCGCTCGACCGGCGTCCCCGTCCAGCGCGACCACGCCAGCCGGTACACGGCCAGCTGCAGCTCGCGGTCGGCGCGGGCCTTCGGGTCCGTCGGCGGCCGCCCGGTCTTCCAGTCCACGACGACCACGGGGTCGCCGCGGCCGTCGCGCGCCGGAGGCACCTCCGGGTCCGGGAAGACCGCGTCGACCCGCGAGCGCAGCACGTAGCCGTCGACGTTCGTCTCGATGTCCACCTCCACCGCGACGGGCGTGCGCCCGGCCCACTCCGTGCGCAGGAACGCCTCGCGGAGCGCGACGGCGTCGGCGTCGGTCGGCACGTCGTCGTCGTCCGCGGCGGGCAGGTCGTCGAGCTCGACGAGGCTCGGGCGGCCGTAGAAGCCCTCGACCCACGCGTGGAACTCCGTCCCGCGCCGGGCCTGCGGCGAGGGCTCGAGCGGCACGGGCCGGCGCAGGTCACGGGCGAACCGGTCGCGGTCCTGCTCCAGCCGGACGAGCGCCGACGCCGACAGGTGCGCGGGCAGCTCGACGACCCGCTCGGGCTCGGCGACCCGTCGGCGTTCGGCGAGCAGGCGGTCGAGCAGGAGGTCGAGCTCGGGCTCGCCCGTCGGCAGGTCCCCGGCCTCCTCCACCCGGGCCGCCTCGGCGAGCACCCGCTGCGCAGCCTCCTCGACGAGACGGCGTCGGGGACCGCCCCCGAACGGCGGCGGCGGCCACGCGACGGCGTGCGCCGCGTCCTCGCGCGGGTTGGGGTCGCGCAGGGCCGGGCGGGGGGCGAGCCCGACGACCTCGACCCCGCCCCCGGTGGGCACGGGCGGGACCGGCTCGCGGTCCGCCTCGTCCGCGGCGGCCGGCGCCGGCTCCAGGCCGGGCACCAGCTCCGTGAGGAACGGCGACAGGGTGCGCGGCCGACCCGCCTCGCCCCACCACGCCGCGGTGAGCAGCAGGTCGGCGCGGGCGCGCGTGACCGCGACGTACAGGAGGCGACGCTCCTCGGCGAGCTCGTGCTGGCCCGCGTCGGAGCGGTACCGCTCGAGCCGCTCCGCCAACTCGGCGGTGTCGGCCGCCCCGGTGAGGTCCAGCGCCGGGAGGTCGGCGTGGTCGCCGCGCAGGGGCGCCGGCAGCGCGCCGACGTCCTTCGTCCAGCCCCAGTCCCGCGGCCCGTCCGCCCCCGAGGTGCGGATCTTCGGCAGCGTGCCGTCGACGAGCCCGGCGACGACGACGGCATCCCACTCCAGTCCCTTCGCGCCGTGGACGGTGATGAGCTGCACGGCGGCCGGGTCGGGCGCGGTGACCGGTGCGTCCAGGCCGTCCTCCACCTCCTCGGCGGTCTCGAGCCAGGCGAGGAACGCGCCGAGCGTCGCCTGGTCGGCCGTGCGCGTGAACTCCACCGCGACGTCGCCGAACGCGTCGAGGGCGGCGCGGGCCAGCCCCGGCGTCGTGCCGGGCCGGGCAGCGACCTCGATGTCCAGGCCCAGGAGGCGCTCGGCCTGGGCGACGAGCTCGGGGACCGTCAGGTAGGTCTGGCCGCGCAGGACGCGCAGCAGGTGGGCGAGCTCGCGCAGGCGCTCGCGCGCCGGGGTGCTCAGCCTCCGGCCCGTCCGGCTCACCCAACCCACGGGGGGCGGGTCGTCGAGCGCGTCGACGAGGCTGCGCCCGTCCACCGCGTCGTGCTCGACCGACGGCCCGCCGGCGCCCGCGCCCGCACCGGCCGGGGCAGCGGATCCGGCAACGGACCCGGCACCGGACCCGGCACCGGCCGACGCACCCGCACCGCCCGTCGCACCCTCGGAGGCGCCCGCACTGACGACGCCCTCCCCGCCCGACCCGGCCGCTCGCGCCCGGCGCACCGCCGCGTCCTGCCGCTCGACGAGCTCGCGGGACCAGTCCGACAGCGCGTGCAGGTCGGCCGCACCGAGCCGCACCCGGCCCCCCGCCAGCAGCCGCACGGCCGCGTCGCCGCGGGCCGGGTCGTGGGCCACCTGGAGCGCGGCGACGAGCTCCACCACCTCGGGCGTCGTCAGCAGCCCGCCGAGCCCGACCACCTCGACGGGCAGCCCGGCCGCCGTGAGCACCTGGCGCAGCAGGCCGAACTGCGAGCGCCGCCGGCAGAGCACCGCGGCGGTCGGCACCTCGCCGTCCGGGTCCACAGCAGCGCGCACCGCGAGCAGGTGCTCCGCGATCGCGGCGGCCTCGTCCTCGACCGTCGCCGCCACGAGCGCCCGCACCCGCCCCTCCCCGGCGCCGGGGCGCGCCCCGAGCACCGGCAGCTCCAGGCCCCGCACGCCGGCGTGCAGCGGCGCCGCCGCCACGTTCGCCGCGGCGAGCACGGCGCGGTCGTTGCGCCACGACGTCGACAGGGGGTGCACGGACGCCGGACGCCGCCGGCCGTCCGGCGCGACCACGGGGAAGCCGGCCGGGAAGCGGGCGAGCCCGCCGGCGCTCGCGCCCCGCCAGCCGTAGATCGACTGGTGCGGGTCGCCGACGGCGGTGACGGCGTGCCCGCCGCCGAACAGCGCCGTGAGCAGGCGCACCTGGGCGTGGGAGGTGTCCTGGTACTCGTCGAGCAGCACCACGCGGAACCGGGCGCGCTCCGCCGCACCGACGGCCGGGACCTCCTCGGCCACCCGCGCGGCCAGCGCGACCTGGTCCCCGTGGTCGATGGCGTCCGCCGCGCGCTTGCGGGCCCGCAGGTCGCCCACCACGTCGAGCAGCCGTCGGCGCAGGCGCAGCGACTCGAGCACGTCGCGCAGGTCGGCCCTGGGCCCGCGGCCCACGGGCGGGGTCGCCTCGACGGCGTCCGCCAGGGCCTCGATCGCCGCGGCGGCCGCGGCGGGGTCGAGGAGGTGCTCGTCGAGCGCGTTCGACAGCGCCAGGACCGCCCGCACGACGGTGGAGGTCGCCCGGTCGGTCCCGAGGTCGCCCGCCCAGGCCTCCACCGCCTCGCTCGCCAGCTGCCACTGCGAGGCCTCGCCGAGGAGGCGCGCGGTCGGCTCCACCCCCAGCCGGACGGCGTGGTCCGCGACGAGCCCGGCCGCGAACGCGTTGTAGGTGGACACCGTCGGCCGGTCGAGCTCCCCCGCGTCGGCGGCAACACCGGGCAGGCCCCCGGCGAGCGCGAGCTGCCGCAGCCGGCGGCGCACCCGCAGGGCCAGCTCGCCCGCGGCCTTGCGCGTGAACGTCAGCCCGAGGACCTGCGACGGCTCCACGAGGCCGTTCGCCACGAGCCACACGACCCGACCGGCCATCGTCTCCGTCTTGCCCGAGCCCGCCCCGGCCACGACGAGCGCGGGCTCCAGCGGCGCCTCGATGACGCGCTGCTGCTCGGGCGTCGGCGGGTGCTGGCCCAGGAGGGCGGCGACCTCGACCGCCGACCGGCGCGCGACGGCCGGCGGGGGCGTGGTCGCCGTCATCCCGCCACCTCCGCGCCCTCGGGCCGGGCGGGGCAGGCCCGGCGCACGGGGCAGCGGTCGCAGCGCTTGTTCACCGAGGCGGTGAAGGCGGACGCCGCCATCCGCTCCGCGACCTCGTCGACGAGCGCCCGGGACCACCCCGGGTCCTCCGACCCCAGGAGGGCCGGCTGGTCGCGCGTCGCGGGCCCCCGGGTGCCCTGCGACAGGAACACCAGGCGTGCACCGCCGCTCGCGACGCCGGGGGCGACCCCCTCGACGGCGCCCTCGTCGACCGCGAGCTGGTACGCCCCGAGCTGGGGGTTGGTCCGTGCGTCCTCCGCGCTGGGCACGCTGCTGCCCGTCTTGAGGTCGACGACCCGCACCGTGCCGTCGGCCGCGCGCTCGACCCGGTCGACCGAGCCCGTGACGCGGGCCCGGTCCGTCTCGAGACGGAACCGGCCCTCGACGGCGACCGCCTCGTCCGCGGCCCGCAGGTACTGCGCCAGTCGCTCCACCATGCGGTCGGCGCGACGGCGGGTCGCCACCGCGGGCCAGCCCGTGCCGAGCCCGAGCTCCGACCAACGCGCGTCGAGCGCGGCCCGCAGCTCCGCGAGCGTCCCGCGGGGGTGCTCCTGGGCGATCGCGTGCAGCAGCGTCCCGAGGTTCTGGCGCTGGTCGTCCGGCCCCGTCCCGCCCGCCGACTCCAGGGCCCAGCGCAGCGCGCACGTGTGCGCCGTCTCGAGCCGCGAGGGCGACACGGGGACGCGCTCCCCCGGCGCCCACAGGGGCGCGTCGGTGGAGACGGGGGCGCGCCCCAACCAGCGGTCGGGGTGTGCGCCCTCCACCCGGTGGGCGGCGAGCCGGGCCAGGGCCCGGGCGGCGGGCGCGTCCTCGCGACCCTCGAGGGCCGCCGCCTCGAGCCGGCGCCGCAGCACGGCGACGGTCCCGCGCAGGTCCCAGGGCGGCGGGGCGTCGGTCACCGGGCGCGCCGCCGCGGCGTCGGGCACGCCGCCGTCGGGCCCCACCGGCGGCTCGACGAGGTCGAGGAAGGGCGACGGCTGGTCGTCCGGCCCCTGCACCGCCGTCACCAGCAGCCGCTCGCGCGCCCGCGAGCAGGCGAGCGCGAAGGCCCGCAGCTCGTCCCCCAGCACCCCTCGACGGGCGGCCACCGGGTCCCCGGCGCCCTCCCGACCGTCCAGCACCTCGACGAGCGCCTGGGCCCCGAGCAAGGAGCCGCGCAGGCGCAGGTCCGGCCAGACGCCGTCCTGCACGCCGCACACGACGACGAGGTCCCACTCCCGCGCGGCGGCGCCGGCCGGCGTGAGGACCGCGACCGCGGCGCGACGGCCGCGTGCCGCCAGGGAGTCCGCGGGCACGTCCTGCCCGGCGAGCCAGTCCGTGAAGGCGGCCGGCGGGCTCTGCGGCATGCGCTCCACGAACGTCTCCGCCGCACGGAAGAGCGCGACCACGGCGTCGAGGTCCCGGTCCGCCCGCTCCCCCGCCACGCCACCGGCGAGGGCCGCCGTGCGCCACCGCTCGGCGAGCCCTGCGGCGTCCCACACGGACCACAGCACCGTGCGCGCGTCGGCGCCGGGCTCGGCGGCCGCGGCCCGGCCGGCGGCGAGGACCTGGGTGACCCGCCGGACCGGCCCGGCGACGGACGGCGGCAGCGGGAGTGCCCGCCCCGGCCCGGCCACGGCCTCGGCGAGCAGGGCGTCGCTCGGGCGGCCGCCGCCGTCGGCGAGCTCCTCCGCCCGCAGGGCACGGCGCAGCCGGCGCAGCCCCACGGCGTCCAGGCCGCCGAGGGGGGACAGCAGGAGACGGGCGGCGGCGGCGGCGTCCAGCACGTCGACGCCGAGCGCGACCCGTGCGGCCTCCAGGAGCGGGCGCACGGCCGGCTCCTCGCGCAGGGGCACGTCGGCGCCGAGCACCGTCACCGGCACCCCGCCGTGGACGAGCGCGCGCCGCAGCGCGGACACCCGCGACCCCGTCGGCGCGACGACCGCCATCTCCTCCCAGGGCACGCCGCGCTCGTGGTGGGCGGTCCGCAGGGCGTGCACCACCCATGCGGCCTCCTGCGCGGGGCTCGGGAGCACGACGACCTCGGCCCCCGACCCGTCCGGGCCGGCGGCGCCGGCGTCGCGGTGCCGCACGGTCCCGGACGCCGGGACGCGCTCGACGACCCGCTCGACCACGCCGCGCAGCGCGGGCCCGTGGCGCCACACGGTGCCGAGCACGCGCTCCTCCGCACCCAGCTCGCCGCGGCCCGTCCCCGCGACCGAGGCGCGCGCGAGGAGGGGCGGCAGGGCGCCGCGGAAGGTCTGGACCGCGACGTCCGGGTCGCCCAGCAGCACCAGGCGCGCCCCGTCGTCGGCCAGCCGCCGCAGGAGGGCGGCCGTGGCGGCGGTGCTCTCCTGGTGGTCGTCGACCAGGACCACGTCCCAGCGTGGCGGGTCGGCGTCGGGGACCTCGTGCGCCCAGCGGCCGAGCGCGTCGGCGGCCTCGGCCACCACCGCCGCCGGGTCGTACCGCTCCCCGAGGTCGGGCGTGCCCGACCGCAGGAGCAGCACGTCGAGGTACTCCTCGAGCACCTCCGCCGCGGCCTCCCACTCGGGGCGGGCGTGGCGCCGCCCGAGGCGCGCGAGGTCGGCCGGCCCCAGGCCGCGCTCGACCGCGCGCATGAGCAGGTCGCGCAGCTCGTCGCGGAACGCCCGGACGGTCCCGGGCCGGTCGGGGACGCCGGAGGGCCACACGACCGCCCGCCCGTCACCCCCTGCGTGCCCGGCGAGCAGGTCGGCGATGACGAGGTCCTGCTCCGGACCGGAGACCAGCGCCGGCAGCGGCTCGCGCCGGGCGACGGCGCGGGCCCGCAGCACGGCGAACGCCGCGGCCGCCGGCGTGCGGACGAGCGGCCGGCCGGACGTGCCGCGCAGGCGCGACGCGATCCGGTCGCGCAGGTCCGCCGCCGCCCGCCGCCCGGCCGCCAGCACGAGGACGCGCTCGGCCGGGGCCCCGGCGGCGACGAGACCCAGGACGGCCTCCAGCAGCACGGTCGTCTTGCCCGAGCCCGGCGCCCCCGTCACCACGAGGTGCCGGTCCGCGCCGACCGCCCGCTCGACGGCGGCCCGCTGCGTCGGGTCGAGCACCACACCGGCACCCGGCCCGCGCGCGGGACCGTCGGCCAGCCGCGGCCGGACGAGGCGGACGGGCGCCGCGCCGCCGGCACCGCCCTCTCCCCCCGAGCCGTGGGCACCGCCGCCCGCGTCCGGGCCCGCGGGGACGTCGGGGCCGGGCACCCCGCCGGCGGGGGCGTCGAGGGAGGTCGTCGTCACGGCGCCGATCCCAGCACACCCCACCGACACGCCCGTCCGCCGCCGGGCGGCGCGGGCCGCGCGCCCCCGCGCCCCGGCG
>NZ_RWJX01000033.1 GCF_004123805.1 Cellulomonas endophytica
GGCGTGGCCGGGGGCGGCACGGGGCCGCCCGCACGACCGCCGGGCCCGCCGCGGCTGCGACGGGCCCGGCGGTGCTGCGGCGTCGCCGGGCGACGCCCGGCGTCAGCGCCGCTCGGGGGTCGGGCGGCCGAGCGCCGTCCACTCCGCGAAGGTCAGGGCGCGGTTCACCGTGGGGCCGGCGTAGTAGACCGTCGACCCCGAGCCGATCCGGTAGACGGTCTCGCCGGGGAAGCTCGTGACGACCAGCGGGGTCGGCATGGCCAGCTCGGACCACTCGGCGTAGGCGAGCGGCGTGCCCTGGCCGGCCTCGAGGGACGTCATGTAGGCGATGCCCGGGTCCCACGAGAGCTTCGCCACGCCCATGTCGGCCTGCACCTCGGGCTCCGGCCGGCCGAGGTCGGACCACTGGTCGTACGAGAGCTTCGTGTACGAGCCGGGATCGACGCCGAACACCTCGGCGGACGTGCCCCACTGCAGGAAGCCGGACCCCGGGTAGACCTCGACCGCGGGGTCCGGCGCACCGATGGACTGCCAGTCCGAGAAGGTGAGCGCCTCGGCGAGGAACGTCGTCTCCGGGTCGGCCGGGTCGCCGAAGTACGCGACCGCCGAGACGACCCGGGACCAGGGGGCCCGGTAGACCTCGACCGGCGCGATGCCGTCCGGGGCGGGGCGGCCCAGGTCCACCCACTCGTCGTAGGTGAGCTGCACGGCGACGGGCACGCCCTCGTCGGAGTAGACGTCGAACAGCGCTCCGGACCACTCGACCTGCCAGAGGTCGCCGATGGTGCCCGGGGCGGCGGCGGCGGGGGCCGCGGTGAGCCCGGCGGCGAGGAGGGCGGCCGCGGCGGCGGCGGAGGCGAGGGACTTGCGGGACGTCATGGTGCTCCTCGGGCGTCGGGGCCCGGTCATCGGCGACCGTGCCGTCCCCCGAGCGTCACCGCCCGGGTGGCACCGCCGCCACCCGGGCGGGCCGCGGTGTCCGGGACCGGCCACGCCGCGCCGCGCGCGGGCCGCGGTGGAGCACCGACTAGCCTGAGGCGGTTGTCCGAGGAGAGGGAGTGGGCGTGGACGTCGATCTCGTCGTGGTGGGTTCCGGGTTCTACGGGCTCACCGTCGCCGAACGGTGCGCGGAGGAGCTCGGCGCCCGGGTGCTGGTGATCGACCGCCGGGACCACATCGGCGGCAACGCCTACACCGAGGACGAGCCCACGACGGGCATCGAGGTGCACCGCTACGGGGCGCACCTGTTCCACACGTCGAACGAGCGCGTGTGGGAGTACGTCAACCGGTTCACCGCGTTCACGTCCTACGTGCACCGGGTCTACACCACGCACCGCGGCGAGGTGTACCCCATGCCGATCAACCTCGGCACGATCAACCAGTTCTTCCGCTCGGCGCTCGGTCCCGACGCCGCCCGCGCCCTCCTGCGGGAGCAGGCGGCGGAGCTGGGCGGCAAGGAGCCGGAGAACCTCGACGAGAAGGGCATCTCCCTCATCGGGCGCCCCCTGTACGAGGCGTTCATCCGCGACTACACGGCCAAGCAGTGGCAGACGGACGCGCGCGAGCTGCCCGCGGGCATCATCAGCCGGCTGCCCGTGCGCTACACGTACGACAACCGGTACTTCAACGACACGTACGAGGGCCTGCCGGTCGACGGGTACACGCGCTGGATCGAGCGGATGGCCGACCACCCGCGCATCGAGGTGCGCCTGGGGACCGACTTCTTCGACGAGGGCCAGCCCGTCAACCGCCGCTCCGTCGTCGGGCAGGTCCCCGTCGTCTACACCGGCCCGGTGGACCGCTACTTCGACCACGTCGAGGGCGAGCTCAGCTGGCGCACGCTGGACTTCGAGCAGGAGGTGCTCGACATCGGCGACTTCCAGGGCACCCCCGTCATGAACTACCCCGACCTGGACGTGCCGTACACCCGCATCCACGAGTTCCGGCACTTCCACCCCGAGCGGACGCACTACCCGACGGACCGCACGGTGGTCATGCGCGAGTACTCGCGCTTCGCCGAGCGGGGCGACGAGCCGTACTACCCCGTGAACACGGCCGCGGACCGTGCGCGGCTGCTGGCGTACCGCGACCTGGCCCGCGGCGAGCGCCAGGTCCTCTTCGGGGGGCGTCTGGGCACCTACAAGTACCTCGACATGCACATGGCGATCGGCGCGGCCCTGACGGCCGTCGACAACCGGGTGGTCCCCGCGCTGCGCAGCGGCGCCGGGCTCGAGAGCGGCGGGGTGGACCTGTGAGCACGACGACGGCGGCCCCGACGACCACCCGCGTGCTGCAGCGGGTCGTGCTGCCGGTCGAGGGCGACCTCGACGTGCTCCCGCTGTACGTGGAGGGGACCTCCGTGCGCGCCGCCGCCGTGGCCGGGGCGCCCGAGGACGAGCCGGCCGGGGCGGCGCCGCAGCGGCTCGAGCAGGTCCTGGACCGGCACCGGTACCGCGTGCCGGCCTCGGGCCGCAGCTCGTTCGGCACCTACTTCAACGCCTTCCCCGCCTCCTACTGGCGCCGCTGGACGACCGTGGCCTCGGTGACGCTGCGGGTGCGGGTGTCTGGCACGGGCTCGGTCTTCGTGTACCGGTCGAACGCGAAGGGGGACGTCAGCCGCGTCACCTCGGAGGCGGCCCCGGCGTCGGGGGAGGAGCTGGCGATCGAGCTCCCGCTGACCCGCTTCGCGGACGGCGGCTGGTACTGGTTCGACGTCGTCGCCGGGGACGGCCCCTGCACGCTCGAGCACGCCGCCTGGACGGCGGAGGTGCCGGAGGGCACGCACCAGGGCACCGCGACGGTCGCCATCACGACGCTGAACCGGCCCGACGACGTCGTCGCCCTGCTGGGGCAGCTCGGGGCGGACCCGGAGGTGCTGCCGGTCCTCGACGCGGTGCTGCTCGTCGACCAGGGCACGCAGCACCCGGAGGACGCGGAGGGCTTCGCGGCGGCCGAGGCGGCGCTCGGCGGACGCCTGCGGGTGATCCACCAGGGCAACCTCGGCGGCTCCGGCGGGTTCTCCCGGGGCATGCTCGAGACGGTCGACGCCGGGCGCAGCGACTACGTGCTCATCTCGGACGACGACGTGCGCACGGAGCCCGAGGGGCTCCTGCGGGCGGTCGCCTTCGGGGACCTCGCCCGGACCCCGACGATCGTCGGCGGGCACATGTTCAGCATGTTCGACCGCGCCTTCCTGCACTCCATGGGCGAGCGGGTGCAGCCGTGGCGCTTCTGGTGGGGGCCGGTGCTGCGCGACAGCCACGGCTTCCACCTCGACCGGTCCTCGCTGCGCACGACGGCCGAGCTGCACCGGCGCGTGGACGTGGACTACAACGGCTGGTGGAACTGCCTCATCCCCACGGGCGTCGTCCGCGACCTGGGCCTGTCGCTGCCGTTCTTCATCAAGTGGGACGACGCGGAGTACGGGCTGCGCGCCAAGGCCGCCGGCGTCCCGACGGTGTCCCTGCCCGGCGTCGCCGTCTGGCACGTGCCGTGGACGGACAAGGACGACTCCCTGGACTGGCAGGCGTACTACCACCAGCGCAACCGCTTCGTCGCGGCCCTGCTGCACTCCCGGTACGAGCGCGGCGGGCGGCTCGTCCGCGAGAGCTTCCTGCACCAGGTGCGGCACCTGCTGTCCTCCCAGTACTCCGTCGCCGAGCTGCGGCTCCAGGCGCTGGAGGACCTGCTCGAGGGCCCGGAGCACCTCCACCGCGACCTGGCCACGCGCCTGCCGCGCATCCGGCAGGTCCGCGCGCGCTTCCCCGACGCCCGCGTGTCCTCCGACCCCGGGGCCTACCCGGCGCCGCGACGCGAGAAGCTGCCCCGCAAGGGCGAGGACGTCACCCTCCCCGAGGGCCGGCTGCCGGCGCTGGCGATGGCCGCGGTCGGCGTGGTCAAGCAGCTGCGACCCACCCGGCCGTCGGCCCAGGAGGCCCCGGAGGCGCAGGTCGCCGCCGTCGACGCCCGCTGGTGGCTCCTCGCGCAGTTCGACTCGGCGGTCGTCTCGACGTCCGACGGCGGCGGCGCGGCCTGGTACCACCGGGACCCCGAGCTGTTCCGCGACCTCCTGCGGCGCAGCGGGGAGCTGCACGCCCGGGTGCTGCGCGAGTGGCCGGAGCTCGCGCAGCGCTACCGCGCGTCCCTCGACGACCTGGTCTCCCCGGAGGCGTGGCGCCCCGCCTTCGCCCCGCGGGAGGACGGGTGAGCGCCACCGCGCTCGTCGAGCCGGGGCGGGGGCGCGGCCTCCTCGACGTCCTCGACCGGCGGTTCCTCCTGCGGCTGCTCGTGAAGAAGGAGCTCCGGGTCCGGTACCGGGGCTCGGCGCTGGGCATGCTGTGGTCCTACGTCAAGCCGGCGACCCAGTTCCTCGCGTTCTACCTGGCGCTCGGGGTCTTCCTCGAGCTCAACCGGGGGACGGAGGACTACGCCGTCTACCTGTTCTCCGGCATCGTCGTCATCAACTACTTCGGCGAGGGCTTCGGGAACGCGACGCGGTCCGTGGTCGGCAACGCCCCCCTGGTCAAGAAGGTGTACCTGCCGCGGGAGCTGTTCCCGGCGGCGTCGGTCTGGGTGTCGGCCGTGCACCTGCTCCCGCAGGTGCTCGTGCTGCTCGTCGGCGCGGTCGGCTTCGGCTGGCGGCCCGACCTCGGCGCGGTGGTGGCCGCCGTGCTCGCCTTCGTGATGGTGACCCTCCTCGCGCTCGGCCTCGGCATGCTGGCCGGGGCGGTGAACGTCCTCTTCCGCGACGCGGAGAACCTCGTCGACCTCGTCATCATGCTGGCGACGTGGGTCTCGCCGGTGCTCTACACGTGGGACCGGGTGGCGGCCGTCCTGCCGGGCTGGGTGTTCACGCTCTACCAGCTCAACCCGCTCACGGTGGCGGTCGAGCTCTCCCACCGCGCCTTCTGGTGGCCCGCCACCTCGCGCGAGGCCGCGCTCCCGCCGCACCTGCTGTGGACCGGGCTGCTCGGCCTCGGCGTGTCCGTCCTCGTCGTCCTCGTCGGCCAGCTGGTGTTCCGGCGCCTCGAGGGCCGTTTCGCCCAGGAGCTGTGATGGTCACCGCCGTCGAGGTGCAGGGCGTGACGAAGGACTTCCGGCTCAGCCACGAGCGCTCGCTCAAGGAGCGGGTCGTCGCGACCGTCCGCGGGCGGCGCACCACGGAGGAGTTCCGCGCGCTCGACGACGTCGACCTCACGGTCGCGAGCGGCGAGAGCGTGGCCCTGCTCGGCTTCAACGGGAGCGGCAAGTCGACGCTGCTCAAGGTCGTGTCCGGGGTCATGCGCCCGGACCGGGGGCGCGTGCGCGTCCGCGGGCGGGTGGCGGGCCTCATCGAGGTCGGCGCGGGCTTCCACCCGGACCTCACGGGCCGCGAGAACGTCTTCATGAACGGCGCCATCCTCGGGATGGACGAGCGCCAGGTGACGCAGCGGTTCGACGACATCGTCGCGTTCAGCGAGATCGAGCGCTTCATCGACACCGAGGTGAAGCACTACTCCTCGGGCATGTTCCTGCGCCTGGCCTTCGCCGTCGCCGTGCACAGCGACCCGGACGTGTTCCTCATCGACGAGATCCTCGCCGTCGGCGACGAGCCGTTCCAGCGCAAGTGCCTGGACCGGGTGCGCGCGCTGTCCGGGGAGGGGCGGACCCTCGTCGTCGTCAGCCACGACCTCGACATGGTCGCCGGCCTGTGCACCCGTGGCGTGCTCCTCGAGCGCGGGCGCCTCGTGGCCGACGGGCCGTCGCACGAGGTCGTCCGTCGCATGCGGGAGGGTTAGGGCGGGCGGCGTCCGCCGCCGGCCCGCCGCGTCCGTCCGGCACGCCCGGGCCTGCGCCGGGTGCCCGCTCGGTAGGATCGGCCGGTGCCTCGCCGCCTCACGTCCCTCTGGGCTGCCGCCGCCGCGCTCGCCGTGCTCGTCGGTGCGCTCCTGCCCCTGCTGGGCGACGGCCGCTTCTACTTCGCGGACGACACCCAGGCCGGTGCCTACGGCATCTGGTACGAGCTCGGGGAGCGCCTGCGCGCCGGGACGCTGCCGCTGCTGGAGGTGTCCACCTGGCAGGCCGGCAACGTCCTCGCCGAGGGCCAGTGGGGCGTCCTCAACCCGGTGGTCCTCCTGCTCGGCCTGGCGGCCACCGTCGTCGGCGACGCCGTCCTGCTCACGACGGCCGTGAAGGTGCTGTTCCTCGTCGTGGCCTCGCTGACGACGTTCGCCCTGGCCCGTTCCTACGAGGTCCGCCACGAGCTGGCGCTCCTCGCCGCGGTCCTCGTGCCGTTCGGCGGCTTCACGCTGTACATGGACGCCGCGTCCTGGGTCACGGGCCTGTTCACCTGGGCGCTCCTGCCCGGGTTCTGGGCCGCGCTGCGCCGGGCGGCGGCCGGCGGGAACCCCCTGCTCGCGGGCGTGCTGGGGTACCTCGTCGTCACCGTGGGGTACGTCCACGGGACGATCGCCCTCGTCGTCGTCGGTGCCGGCGTCGCGCTCGAGGCCTGGCTCGGCGGGCACGGGCGCCCGGCCCGGGCGCGGGCCGTCCCGGTCGTGCGCGTCGTCGGCCTCGGGGTCCTCCTCGGGCTGGTGGCGCTCGCGGTGTACCTGCCCGGGATCCTCGCGGCGGACGTCACCGTCCGGGACTCGGAGGAGGTCACGAACGACAACTTCCTCGTCGCCGACCTGTCCGGGCTCCTCGCCGGCGTCGTGCCGCTCACGCAGCCGCAGGTCGGCGGGTGGTGGGGCGGCACCGCCAGCGTCCCCCTGCTGTACTCCGCGTGGGCGCTGCCGCTCGTGGCGCTCGTCGACGTGCGGCGGCTCGCCGCGACCTGGCGCCGCTGGTCGGCGATCGCCGTCCTCCTCGTGGTGGCGACGGCCTTCCTCGTCGGCCCGAGCAACCTGGGCCCGCTGCGGTTCCCCGTCCGCATGCACCCGTACCTCGTCCTCACCGTGGTGCTCCTGCTGGTGGTCGGCCTGTCCCGGGCGGCGGCCCCGCGGCCCTCGGTGCGCCGGCTGGGCCTGGCCCTCGCGGTGGTCGCGCTCGGCACCTACCTCGGCTACGCGCAGGTGCCCGAGCACCGGACGATCGCGGTCGTCGGCGGGCTCCTCGCCGCCGCCGGCCTCACGGCGGCGTGGTGGGCCCTGGGCGGGGTGCTGCCTGCGCGGGTGGCGCGCCTCGCGCGGCGTCCCGGCGCCCTCCGGCCCGCGGTGCGGCCGCGGGCCCTCGCCGGCGTGGCGGTCGCGACGGTGCTGCTCGTGGGGTTCGCCCAGCAGCACTGGTTCCCCCGGACCTGGCTGCCCGACTTCGGCCTGCCCGCCGCCGTGGAGGAGTACCGGGCGCCCCTGGCGGACGTCGGCCCCGGGGACGTCATCGTCGTCGGCGCCCCCACCACCGAGGCCGGGGAGCGCGGTGCCCCTCCCCGCGGCACCTGGGACGACACGCTCGTGGCCAACGCCTGGTACCTCAACGACGCCAGCGTGCAGAACGTCTACACGCCGCTGTCCTACCGCGCCTACGCCTGGCGGCTGTGCATGAACTGGCGCGGCGAGACCTGCCCCGAGGCCCTCGGCGCGCTCTTCACGCCGGTCCAGGTGGGCAACGGCGAGCGCCTGCTCGTCGACCTCCTCGCCGTCTCCCACGTGCAGCTCGTGCGCGCCGCCTTCGACGGGGACCCGGTCGTCCCCGAGGGCTGGCACCTGTCGGAGGAGACGCCGACGACCCTCCTGTGGAGCCGGGACACGCCCGTGCCCGGCGCGGGCGGGGTCGTCTCGACGTCCCGCGGCCTGGAGGTGACCACCGTCGAGCAGTCGGACACCCGCGTCCGGATGTCGGTGGCGTCCCCCGCCGGGGGGCGCGTCGTCCTCAGCCGGCTGGACTGGCCGGGCTACCGCGTGAGCGGCGGCACCCTCGCGGCCCCGGCAGAGGACTTCCTCGTCACCGTGGACGTGCCGGCGGGACGGGCCGGGCGGGTCGTCGACGTCTCGTTCGAGGCCGCCGGGTGGGGGGTCGGGCGGCCGGCGGCCGTCGTCGGGGTCGCGGGGCTGCTGGCGTGGTCGCTCGCGGCGGGTGTGCTCCGCCGGCGCCGCGGCCGGCCGGCCGGGGTCGCCCCGGCGGACCCGGCACCCGGCCGACCCGTCCGGCCCGCGGCCGGGGAGGCCACGCCGCTGCCGGCGGGGGCGACGAGCAGCGGCACGGCCGGCCGGTCGACCGACGGCGTCTGACGCCGCCGAGGACGGGACCGGCGACCGGGGCCGGCGACGACGGGGCCGGCGACCGGCCAGCCGGCGCGGCCCGCGGCCGCCGCCGGGTGCCCGCGGCCGTCAGGGTGCCGGCGCCCCGAGGGGGATCGCCGCCACGGACGCGTCGGACAGGACCGCGATGAGGGGACGGGGCGACCCCGCGAGCGAGACGAGCGCCGACCACCCGGTCACCGGACGCCGCTGCGTGGCCGTGAGGAGGTAGACCGTGTCGGCCGCCGCGGAGCGGACGAAGACGGGGCCGCGCTCCGGCGCCGGCGGGGTGCGCAGGGGCAGCGCCCGGCAGGTCGCGTCCGCGGGCCGGGTCACGGGCAGGGTCGGCGGGTCGGCCACGGCCGGCGTCCGCAGCACGGGACCGGTGCCGTCCCCGAGGTAGCTGCGCCCGAAGCACGTGAGCACGGGGGACAGGTAGGCGCGCGCCACCGTGTAGCCCGCGAGGGCCGGGCGGGGGACCGTCGTCCAGCCCGTGAGCCCCAGCTGCCGCGGGACCGCCAGCGCGTCGACGTGGACGAGCCCGGAGACCCCGTCCACGAGGTAGATCTCCGCGCCGTCGGCCGGCCGGACGAGCGTCCCGGGGGACAGGACCGGCGTGCCCGTCGCGGCGCGCGCGAGGGTCGACGTGGCCACGGTGCGCACGGCGGGCGTCCCGCCGGTGAGGGCGACGAGGTCGGCCCAGCTCCCGACGGCCCGGCGGACGCCGGCCTCGAGGCGCCACACCGTCGGCGTGCCCGGCTCCTTGACCACCGGCGGGGCGGTGGCGGCGGGGAGGACGCCGAGGGCCCGGCGCAGGGCCGTGCTCGCCGGCGGGGCGGGCACGGGGAGGGTGCCCGCGTCCGCCAGGGGCAGCAGCCCGTCGGTCGTCAGCAGGAGACGCCGGGCGCCGTCGGCGAAGACGCCGGTGGTGACGCCGCCGGCGCCGAGGCGCTCGATGGAGGCGCCGTCGAGGACGCCGCGCGGCAGGCCCCACAGCGGGGTCGCCATCAGGGAGGCGTCGAGCGAGGTCGTGGCGCCGCCGTCGACGAGCACGGCGGCCCCGTCCTCCCGGCGGACCGCGACGGTCGCGTCCCGGACCACGGGCACGCCGACGGGCAGGTGCGCCACGGCGGCGCGCGGGAGGTCGGTCGGCGCGACGCCGGGCAGCGTCGCCTGGAGCGCCACGAGGTCGGGGATCTCCCGCAGGGTGGCGTCCGTGACCCAGTAGTGCTGCCCCTGCGGCGTGCGCACGAGGCGCGTCACGTCGCCCCGGTCGGCGAAGAGGTCGACCTGTGCCGGGTTGAGCGCCGTGAGGGCGCCGCAGGACGCGCCGTACGCGGCCACGTCGGTGCAGCTGCGGAAGTGGCGGCGCGTGCCCCGGTCGAGCAGGTACACGGCGCCGTCGCCCCGGTCCACGACGAAGGGGGAGGCCGGCCCGCGGTCGGCACGCCGGTCGAGGTAGGTCTGGGAGACCACCCCGACGGGCCCGAGCGGCGCCAGCGCGTCGAGCATCGCCAGGTCCCGGACGTGGTAGCGCTCCTGGTCGACGACGAGCCAGACGCGGTCGTCGGTCGCGGTGCGCAGCAGGTGGCTGCCGGCCTGCGTGCTGCCGAACCAGTCCGTGAAGATGCGCCAGAAGTTGCGGTTGCCGTAGGCGCTGCAGCTGTCGCCGCTGCCGTACAGGTTGGCCATCGCGGCGGCGTTCGGGACGTAGGGCGTGTAGATGTACAGGCCCGCCGTCGCCTGGTTGCGGATGGTGACCTGGGCGGACCCGCAGACGGCGTTCGGGTGGTAGCCGATGGTGTTGGTCCGGCCCGCCTGGTACGCGTACCGCGTGGGGCGCGAGGCGTACACCTTGTACTGGCGCGCGGCCCGGTACACCTGGTTCGAGAAGCCGAAGTACTCCGCGTCGCAGGGCGCGGTGTCCGGGCACCCGAAGCCCGTGGCGCGCTGGTACGCGTAGAGCGTGGGTCGGGTGCGCGTGACGAGGCTCTGCTCCTTCTCCAGGAGCACGAGCAGCACCCGGGGGTTGACCCCGCAGGAGTCGGCCACGCGGGCGACGATGGTCGCGGCGCTCTCGCCCGCGGCCCCGGCGTAGCCGGCGCACAGGCCCGCCTCCGCCGGGCGGCTGGGCGTGTCCTCCGTGTACCGCTTGAGGCACGGCCGTTCCCCGTCGACGCAGCTCGAGCCCCGGGCGTCGAGGAAGGTCTGGATCTGGCCCGCGCTCATCGTGCCCGGGTCGTAGAAGACGCTGTCCGAGATGATGGAGCCCGGGTCGAAGTCGCGGGCGTCGGCCGCGGCCGCGGGCGGGGCCGTGGCGACCTGCCCGGCCACGCCGGCCGTGACGGCGGTGCCGGCCACGAGGGCGAGGGCCAGGACGCGGGCGACGAGCCCGCGCAGGCCGGGGCGTGCGGTGCGGACGGTGCTCATCCCAGCTCCAGCGAGGTCGGGGCGGACGTGCCCGTCGAGGTCGGCGAGGAGTACTCGACGTCGACGACGGCGGCGCCGGTCAGGCCCTCCACGTCGAGCAGCGCCGGCTCGCAGACCGTGGTGGTGGCGTCGGCGAACGCGGCGACGCTGGCCTGGCGGACCTCCGCGCCGGCGCGGAGCGTGACGGTGCAGGTCCCGCCCGTCTCCACCACCTCGGCGACGACGGCGTCGACCTCGGCCGTCCCGTCCCCGAGCGCCGCCGCGTAGGTGATGCTCGGCGTGGCGGCGCGGCGGCCGTCGGCGCCCACGGGGGGCGGGTCGGCCGTGGCGGACGGGGCCGGCTCGGCCGTCCCCGGAGCGTCGGGGGTGGCGCTCGCGGCCGGCTCGGCCGGTCCGCTCGCCGTGGGGGAGGGGGCGGCGGACGTCGGCGCCGCCTCCGTGGGGCCGGCGGACGGCGGCGTGCTGCCGGCGGCGGCCGGGCCGCCCCCCGTGCACCCCGTCAGCGCGAGGACGAGCCCGGTCGCCAGCAGCGCCGCCCCGGCCGCCCCGCCGCGCGCGTGCCGCGCCCCGCCCCGTCCCGTCGTCGTCCCCCGTGCGCGCATGCCCCCGCCGTCCTCGCCGCGCACCCTCGGCGGCGCGCCCTGTCCCGTCCCACCGACGGTAACCGCTCGTCGCGCCGCCGCGGTGCACGCGCCCGCCCGGTGCCCGCGGACGCACCGGCCCCGGGCGCCGGGCCCGACCGGTCCGGGCCGGGCGTGGACTGGCTCAGGCGGAGGCGGCCGCGCCCGCGCCCGCGCGCGGGCGCATGCGCCGCCCCAGCACGAGGTAGGCCGCCCGCCGCTGCAGCGCCGCGACCTGGGCCAGCGCGTCGCCGCGGCGGACGTCGGCGGCGGAGACGGCCTCGGGGGCCAGTGCCCGCGCGGACCGGTGGAAGACCGCCGCCTGGCGCGCCTGGTCGCGCATGAGGCGCACGCTCCACTGGGACGCCGACACGCGGAACGCCGCGAGCGAGCGGCGCACGGGCACGAAGTCGCCCTGGACGAGGACCCGGGCGTAGGTGCCCGCGTCGATGTAGTACGGGCTCGTGTCGTCCCACCAGCCGGCCGCCTCGAGGGCGGAGCGGCGCAGCAGGACGCAGGCGGGCTCGCCGAAGACGTTCGTGCCCGCCCGGACCGTCACGCGCAGGGCCTGCGCCCCCGGCAGCCGGCCGCGCAGCCCCGCGAGCCCGCGGCCCCGCACGAAGACGCGCCCGTCGGCGTCGACGAGGTCGCGCTGCGAGGCGACGAGCACGACGTCCTCGCCGCCCTCGTCGAACGCGCGCACCTGCTCCTCCACGAGCGTGGGGCGGACGAGGTCGTCGCCGCACACGAGCTTGAGCAGCTCCCCCCGCGCCTCCCGGCTCACCGCGTCCCAGTTGCGCTTGGCCCCGCCGCCCGCGGGCGTGCGCAGGAGCCGGACCCGCGGGTCCGCGGCGTAGCGCTGGAGGATCTCCCAGGTCCCGTCCGTCGAGGAGTGGTCGGCGACGACGACCTCGAGGTCGGGGTAGGTCTGCGCGAGGACGGAGTCCATCGTCGCGGCGATGTAGTCCGCGTTGCGGAACGCGGGGACCACGACCGAGACCCGCGGGGGTCGGGGGCCGGGGGCTTGGGGGGCGTCGGGCCGGTCGCTCACGCGGGGTCCTCCGAGGTCGGGGGCGAGGTCGGGGGCGAGGTCGGGGGCGCGTCGTCGGCGGGGCGCCGGCGGTGGAACGAGAAGCCCCGGTGCCCGAAGAAGCTGATGGTGGCGGTCACGAGGGTGACGAGCAGCTGCCCGACGATGGGCGCCAGGCCCAGCACCTCGACCGTGAAGGGGAGGGCGACGGCGTTGACGCCGAGCGAGGTGAGGTTCACCAGCTCGAAGCGGAACAGGTCGAGCCAGACGTGGCCCCGGACGCGGAAGACGAGGCGCCGGTAGAGGACGAACGCGGTGAGCACGGCCGCCACGTGCGCGCACAGCAGGCTGGCCATGTAGCCGAACCGCTGGCCGATGCTGAGCTCGAAGACGACGAACCACGCCGTGCCGATGGCGGTGTTGAAGGCGCCGACGAGCAGGAAGGCGACGCGCTGGTCCCGCACGAGGCGGAACAGGGGGCCGAGCGAGCCCTCCATCCCGGCGGGCGGGGCGGGGGTGCCCGCCGTCGGGGCCGGGGCGCCGCCGGCCACCGGGGGCGCCAGGGGCTCCGGGGGCGCCGCCGCCCCGGGTCCCGTCGCGCGCCCGGGGGCGGCGTCCTGGGGCTGGGGCACGGTCGGGGGTCTCGCTCTCGCCGGCGGCGCCGGGTCGCGGCGGACGCGGTGGCGCGCCCCGGCGCGAGGCGTCCGGGTGCGCGGGAACCCCTCGACTATAGTCGGCGGCGTGAGCGCGACGGAGGAGCCGGGGCGGGCCGACGAGCCGCACCGGCTGTCCCTCGTGATCCCCGTGTACCAGGGCGAGAAGACGCTCGAGGCGCTCGTCGCGGAGATCGAGCGGCTCACCGTGCCGTTCCGCACGGCGGCCGGGCACCTCGCGGTGGTCGACGAGGTGCTCCCCGTGTACGACAACGGGCCCGACGACTCCGCCCGGGTCATCCGGGAGCTCGCGCGCAAGCACGAGTTCGTCCGCCCCGTGTGGCTGTCGCGCAACTTCGGGCAGCACCCCGCCACGCTGGCGGGGATGGCGTCCTCCGGCGGGGACTGGATCGTCACGCTCGACGAGGACGGCCAGCACGACCCGGGCGACATCGGGTCGCTGCTCGACGCGGCGCTCGCGGCCGACGCCTCCGTCGTCTACGGCCGGCCGACGAACTCCCCGCCGCACGGTGCGCTCCGCAACGCGGCGTCGCGGGGCTCGAAGGTCGTCGTCCGGTCCCTCACGGGCGGCACGGACGCCACGGTGTACCAGAGCTTCCGCCTCGTGCTCGGCGAGATCGGCCGGTCCGTGGCCGCCTACGCCGGCCCCGGCGTCTACCTCGACGTGGCGCTCGGCTGGGTCGCGGGTCGCGTGGCGCAGGCGCCCGTGACGCTGCGCGCCGAGGACCGCGAGTCCGGCTACCGCCTGCGCAGCCTCCTGTCGCACTTCTGGCGCATGGTGCTCTCGAGCGGCACGCGCGCCCTGCGCGCCGTGAGCGTCACCGGGGTGGCGTTCGCCATCCTCGGGATCGCCTTCGCGCTCTACCTGCTCGTCAGCCGGCTCGTCGGCGGGCCGGTGGCGGAGGGCTGGACGTCGACGATCGTCGTGCTGCTCGTCGGCACGGGCGCGATCCTCTTCGCCCTGGGGATCGTCGCGGAGTACGTCGGGGTCGCGGTCAACATGGCCATCGGCAAGCCGCCCTACCTCATCGTCGGCGACCCGGCCGACGGTCCCCTGGGCCGCCGGCAGCGGTGAGCGCCGCCGCCCCGGACGGCCCGGTGCCTCCCCTCGGCCCGCCGCACCCGGCGGAGGGCCCGCGGGCGGTGCTCGTGGTCGGCGCCGGGGGCCTCCTCGGGTCGGCGGTGGTCCGCGCCCTCCGCCGCCGCGGCGTCCCCGTCGTCGCACCCCGGGTGCCGTGGTCCCGGCCCGCGGACTCCGTCGCCGCGCTCCGCGTCGCGGTCGACGAGCTCCTCGACCGGGCGGGGGGCGGCCCGTGGTCGGTCGCCTGGTGCGCGGGTGCGGCCGTCACCGCCTCCACCCCGGCGCAGCTCGAGGTCGAGCTCGGGGTCCTCGCCGCCGCCGCGGACCACCTGCGGACCGCGTCCGCGGGCACGCCCGGCCGCGTCTTCTTCGCCTCGTCCGCCGGGGGCCTGTACGCGGGGGCGCGGGGCGCCCCGTTCGACGAGCGGACCGTCCCCGCCCCGCTCGCGCCGTACGGGCACGGCAAGCTCCGGGCCGAGGCGGTCGTGGCGGCGCTGGCCTCGCCCGACGTGGGCGTGGTGCTCGGACGCATCGCGAACCTCTACGGGCCGGGTCAGAACCTCGCCAAGCCCCAGGGGCTGATCTCGCAGCTGTGCCGCGCGCACGTGGTCGGGCAGCCGCTGAGCGTCTACGTGTCCCTCGACACGCTGCGCGACTACGTGTTCGTCGACGACTGCGCGCTCATGGTCCTGGACCTGCTCGACCCGCGCACGACGCCCGTCGACGGGGTGCAGGTCAAGGTGCTCGCCTCCCAGCACGCCGCGTCCGTCGGGGCGCTGCTGGGGGAGTGCCGACGGGTCTTCGGGCGCCGCCCCCGGGTGGTCCTCGGCGCCTCGCCGACCGCCCGCTTCCAGGCGCGCGACCTGAGGCTGCGGTCGGTCGTGCTCCCGTCGGTGGACCGGCACGCGCGCACGCCGCTCGCGGCGGGCATCCACCGCACGCTCGTCGACGTCACCGGGGCGCTGCACGCGACGCCCGAGCCGCGCCGGCCGCGGCGCCCGGTGGGCTAGATTCGGCGGCTGTTGACCACACCCCGCCGCGCCCGCGCGCGGGGGCGACCCGGCCCCCCGCGGGGACCAGGAGGCGGACCCATGCGCATGCTCGTCACCGGCGGCGCCGGCTTCATCGGCGCCAACTTCGTCCACCAGACCGTCCGGGAGCACCCGGACGTCGAGGTCACGGTGCTCGACGCGCTGACGTACGCGGGCGACGAGCGCAGCCTCGCCCCGGTGGCCGACGCGGTGACCTTCGTGCGCGGCGACATCGCGGAGGCGGACGTCGTGGACGGCCTCGTCGCCGCGACGGACGTGGTGGTCCACTTCGCGGCGGAGTCGCACAACGACAACTCCCTGCACGACCCGTGGCCCTTCGTGCGGACGAACGTCCTCGGCACGTACCAGCTCCTGGAGGCGGTCCGCCGGCACGGGGTGCGGTACCACCACATCTCCACCGACGAGGTGTACGGGGACCTGGAGCTCGACGACCCGGAGAGGTTCACCCCGGAGACCCCGTACAACCCCTCGAGCCCCTACTCCTCGACCAAGGCCTCGTCCGACCTCCTCGTGCGGGCCTGGGCGCGCTCCTTCGGCGTGCAGGCCACGCTCTCGAACTGCTCGAACAACTACGGCCCGTACCAGCACGTGGAGAAGTTCATCCCGCGGCAGGTGACGAACGTGCTCGACGGCGTCCGGCCCAAGCTCTACGGGACGGGGGAGAACGTCCGCGACTGGATCCACGTCGAGGACCACAACTCCGCGGTCTGGACCATCCTCGAGAAGGGCCGGGCCGGGGAGACGTACCTCATCGGCGCCGACGGCGAGAAGGACAACCGGACCGTCGTCGAGACGATCCTCGAGCTCATGGGGCAGGAGCCCGACGCCTACGACCTCGTCACGGACCGCCCGGGCCACGACCTGCGGTACGCGATCGACGCCACGAAGCTGCGCACGGAGCTCGGGTGGGAGCCGCGCTACACGACGTTCCGGGACGGGCTCGCGGCCACGGTCGAGTGGTACCGGGCGAACGAGGCGTGGTGGCGGCCGCAGAAGGACGCGACGGAGCGCCGCTACACCGAGCTGGGCCGGTAGAGCGCGCCGCCGGGCCGACCCACGGGTCGGCCCGGCGTGCCCGTGGTCGGCCGGGTGGGGGCCCGCCGCGCACCCGCCCGTGCGGCGGCGGTGTCAGTGCGAGCGCAGCCCGGCGAGGTAGCCCTGGACCTCGTCCCAGCGGGGGAGGAGGCCGTCCGCCTCGGCCTGCGCCAGGCCCGGTGCGGCCGCGTCCTTCTCCGAGAGCAGCGGGGTGAGCGGGCTGCCGTCGCGCGCCTGCGTCGGCCACTCGATGCCGATCGCGGGGTCGAGCGGGTGGATGCCGTGCTCCCGCCCGGGGGCGTAGGGGGTCGAGCACAGGTACAGCACGGTCGAGCCGTCCTCGAGCGAGCAGAACGCGTGCCCGAGCCCCTCCGAGAGGTACACGGCCCGGCGGTCGACGTCGTCGAGGAGGACCGCGTCCCAGCGCCCGAAGGTCGGCGAGCCGGCCCGGACGTCGACGACGACGTCGAGCACGGCCCCGCGGGCGCACGTGACGTACTTGGCCTGCCCGGGCGGCACGTCCGCGAAGTGCACCCCGCGCACCACGCCCGCGGCCGACACCGACAGGTTGGCCTGCCCGAGGTCGAGACGGTGGCCCAGCCTCTCGGCCAGCCCCTCCTGCTTGAACCACTCGAGGAAGACCCCGCGGGGGTCGCCGAACTGGCGCGGGGTGATCTCCCACGCCCCCGGCACCTGCAGCTCCCGGAGCTCCACCGGCGTCCCCTTCCCGCCTCGCGGCCGGTCACGCCCGTCGCGGGCCCGTCGCGCCCCGCCGGCGCGCCGGGCTCACCCTACGGGAGCGGCACGTCACGGGCCCGTCGCGGGCACGGGCGCGGGGTGGCGCGGGCCACGGCGGGACGCCGGTCCGCGCCACCCCCGCGGACCCTAGGGTGTGGTCTGCCCCGCGGCCGTCCGGCCGCCTGCCCCCGCCCGGCGCGGGGGCGGGGTGGTCCGCGAGAGCAGGAGAGACGTGCGCTGGTTGGTCGTGGGTGGCAACGGGATGCTCGGCACGGACCTGCGGGCTGCGCTGGTGCGTGCCGGCGAGGACGTGGTCGCCCCGGACCGGCGGGCCCTCGACGTGACGGACGCCGCCGCGGTGCGCTCGGCCGTGCAGGACGTGGACCTCGTCGTGAACTGCGCGGCCTTCACGGCGGTCGACGCGGCGGAGACGGAGGAGCCCGCGGCGTTCGCGGTCAACGCGACGGCGCCGGCGCTCCTGGCCCGCGCCGCGGCCGCCGCCGGCGCGCGGCTCGTGCACGTGTCCACGGACTACGTCTTCGCCGGGGACGGGACGCGCCCCTACGACGAGGACGACGACGTGGCGCCCCGGTCGGCCTACGGGCGGACGAAGGCGGCGGGGGAGTGGGCCGTCCTGGCCGCGTCCCGGGACCACCTCGTCGTGCGGACCGCCTGGCTCTACGGCGCCCACGGCCCGTGCTTCCCGCGCACCATCGCCCGCGTGGCCCGCGAGCGGGGGGCGGTGTCGGTGGTGGACGACCAGGTCGGCCAGCCGACGTGGACCGTGGACCTGGCCGACCTCGTCCTGCGGCTCGTCGCCGCCCGGGCCCCGGGCGGGGTCTACCACGGGACGGCCACCGGGGCCGTGTCCTGGTTCGGCTTCGCCCGCGCCGTGGTGGCCGCCGCCGGCCTGGACCCGGAGACGGTGAGCCCGACGACCTCCGCCGACTTCGCGCGGCCCGCCCCGCGGCCGGCCTACTCCGTGCTCGGCCACGGCCGTCTGGAGGCCGCGGGTGTCGCCCCCGTCGGTCGCTGGGCCGAGCGCTGGGCGGCGGCGGCCCCCAGCGTCCTCGCCGGCTGACCGGGCGCCGGGCTCAGGTCGCGGCGGTCGCGTGCCGATAGGGCACGCGGGTCGGGGCCGGGCGGGCCGCGGTCCCGGCGGCAGGTCGGCCGCCCCGCGAGAGGAGCACCCATGACGGCACACGGCGAGCGACGAGCAGGGCGGCTGCGCGGCCTCTGCGACCGGCTCGGCCGGGGCGCGGTGCGCCGCGCGGGGGCCTGCCTGGTGGCCGCGCTCGTCGGCGGCGCCGGCGTGCTGGCCCCGACGGCCGCCCACGCGGCGACCGAGGAGCTGCGGATGGACCCGCTCGCCGGGACCATCTACGCCGTCACGCTCGGGCCGGACGGGCGGGACACGGCGCACCGGGCGCTGGGCTACGCCGAGTGGCTCGCGCTCGGCGCCCCGGCGGCGGCGCCCCTGCCGGTCGACGTGGTCCGCTACCCCTGGTCGTCGAGCCTCTACGGCGTCGTCCGGTGGGCCACGGGCGAGACCGCCTGGACGCGGCTGGGCTGGTCCCAGTGGGCGTCCCTCGGGACGCCCGCGCCGCGCGACGTCGCGTGGGTGCCGGGGACGACGCTGCACCGCTGGGCGACCGGCGACGAGGTCTTCGCGACGTCGGACGGCACGGTGCACGCCCTGAGCCACGCGGAGTGGACGGCCATGGGCTCCCCCCGCGCCGAGCTGCGCGCGAACCGCGGGTTCGTGCGCCTCACGTGGGACAGCACGATCCTCGCCATGAAGGACCTCGAGCGGGGCCAGGGGACGAAGGTCGGGTACGCGGAGTGGCTGGCGGCCGGTGCGCCGACCCCGCAGGCCTCCCCGCGGCTCCCGGGCGACGCGATCGCCAAGGACCCCTCCGGCCCCACCGTCTACTACTTCGGCCCCTCGCTGGAGCGGGCCATCTCGTTCTCCGAGTGGCGCGCCGCCGGCGCCCCGGCGCCCTACGGCGGCCGCAACGGCCAGCTCGACGTCAGCACGCTGTGCGGCATCGCGTGGGACGCCGCCGAGCGGCTGCGCTGCGACGCGGCCGACGCCCTCGCGCGCTTCAACGCCGCCTACCGGGCGCGGTGGGGCACGGACATCGTCGTCGGCGACAGCTACCGCACCTACTGGCGGCAGGTGCAGCTGCGGCTGCAGCTCGGCCGCACCGCGGCGCTGCCCGGCACGTCCAACCAGGGCTGGGGCACGGCCGTGGACATCCCCGAGGCGGTCGGGCGCGCCTTCGGCACGCAGCGGTACGACTGGGTCGTCGCCAACGGCCCCGCCTTCGGCTGGGTGGCGCCGTCCTGGGCGCGCCTCGGCGGCTCCAACCCCGAGTACTGGCACTTCGAGTACGTCGGCTGACGCCGGAGGGGCAGGACGCACGGCCCCCGGTTCTCACCCGCCGCGACGGCCCGACGGGTGCGGGCTCCCCCCTAGCCTTCGACCGATGCGCCCGCCCGGGGCGCCCCGACGGGACAGGACGTCATGCGCCGCGCCTTCTCCGCCCTCACCACCCTCGCCGCCCTCGTGGCGGGCGTCCTGCTCGCCGGCCCCGCGCACGCGGAGCCGAGCGGCTACCACACCGTCCCGTGGTCGAACTCCTACGGCTTCTACCACGGGCACGCCTCGGGGTTCAGCTTCTACGGCCCGCTGGGCAGCCCGACGCTCGGGCGCGCGCCGGAGCCGTCCTACGTGGGGTACCCCTGGGCGCCCTCGGTCTACGCGGTCTCGGCCTTCGACGGCCCGACGACCGCGTCCTGGGGGTGGCGGCACCTGACCGCCGACGAGTGGCGCGCCGCCGGCATGCCCGAGGTGCGGTGGGGCGACGCCTGGATCGACGGCACGCGGCTCGTGAAGTACACGACCTCGTCGGAGATCATCGCGTTCCTGGACGGCTACTCCCACCGGCTCACGTGGGACGAGTGGGCCGCCACCGGCGCGCGCTCCCCGGAGCAGTCCCACGCGGGGTTCCGCAGGCTCACGTGGGACCCCACCATCGCGCACTACGTCACGGACGTCGACGCGTCCCCGATCGGCTACGCGGCGTGGGTGGCGGCCGGCTCCCCGACCCCCGAGGCGCTGCCGATGCTGCCGGGCGACCACATCTGCAAGCGCTCCGGCTCGCCCCAGCTGTACTACGTGGGGGAGACGCTGTCCTACCACCCGCTCACCGCTGCGCAGTGGGCCGCGACGGGCCACGCCCCCTACCGCGACTGCTGACCGCCCCGGCTGCCGCGCCCTCGACGCCCGGCACGGGCCGGGGGTCGAGGACGCACGGGCTCACTCCTCGAGCAGGCCCAGCAGGTAGGCGCCGTAGCCGGACTTGCGCAGGGCCTCGCCGCGGGCGCGCAGCCCCTCGTCGGACAGGAAGCCCCGCCGCCAGGCGACCTCCTCGGGGCAGCCGACCTTGAGGCCCTGGCGGTGCTCGATGGTGCGGACGTAGTCGCTCGCGTCCAGCAGGGAGTCGAAGGTGCCCGTGTCGAGCCAGGCGGTGCCGCGGGGCAGCACCTCCACCTGGAGGCGGCCCTGCTCGAGGTACGTGCGGTTCACGTCGGTGATCTCGTACTCGCCGCGCGCCGACGGCTGCAGGTCCCGGGCGATCGCCACGACGTCGTTGTCGTAGAAGTACAGGCCGGGCACCGCGTACCGGCTCTTGGGCTTGGCGGGCTTCTCCTCCAGGGACAGCGCGCGCCCGCCCTCGTCGAACTCGACGACGCCGTACGCGGTGGGGTCGGCGACCCGGTAGGCGAAGACCGCGCCGCCGTCGATGCCCTCGAAGCGCTGCAGCCGCGTGCCCAGGCCGGGCCCGTAGAAGATGTTGTCGCCCAGGACGAGCGCCACGGACTCCTGCCCGACGAAGGAGGCGCCGAGGACGAAGGCCTGCGCGAGGCCGTTGGGCTCCGCCTGGACCGTGTACGACAGGGAGATGCCGAACTGCGAGCCGTCGCCGAGGAGGCGGTGGAACTGCTCCGCGTCGTGCGGCGTGGTGATGACGAGGACCTCGTCGATGCCGGCCGCGATGAGCGTCGACAGCGGGTAGTAGACCATCGGCTTGTCGTAGACGGGCACGAGCTGCTTGCTGACGCCCATCGTGATGGGGTGCAGCCGGGTGCCGGACCCACCGGCCAGGATGATTCCGCGCATGGTGCGCCAGTCTGCCGCATCGTGCCGCGGGGCGAGGCTAGGGTCCGCCGGTATGCCCCGCGCACTCATCACCGGGATCACCGGCCAGGACGGCCTCTACCTCGCCGAGCTCCTCCTCGGAGAGGGCTACGAGGTGTTCGGGCTGCTCCGCGGCCAGAACAACCCGAAACGGCCGCTCGTCGAGACGACCGTCCCCGGGGTCCGCCTGCTCACCGGCGACCTCGCCGACCTGTCCTCCCTGCTGCGGGCCCTGCAGGAGGCGCAGCCCGACGAGGTCTACAACCTCGGGGCGATCTCCTTCGTCGCCTACTCCTGGGAGAACGCGCGCGTGACGTCGGAGATCACCGGGCTGGGCGTGCTCAACATGCTCGAGGCGGTCCGCCTGCACGGCGGGCGCGAGCGCGGCGTGCGCTTCTACCAGGCGTCCTCCTCGGAGATGTTCGGCAAGGTGCAGGAGGTGCCGCAGCGCGAGTCCACGCTGCTGTGGCCGCGCTCGCCCTACGGCGTCGCCAAGGTCTACGGCCACCACATGACGATCAACTACCGCGAGTCCTACGGGATGCACGCCTCGTCGGGGATCCTCTTCAACCACGAGAGCCCGCGGCGCGGCCCGGAGTTCGTCACGCGCAAGGTCTCGACCGCCGTGGCACGCGTCGCGCTCGGCCTGCAGGACCGGCTCGTGCTGGGCAACCTCGACGCGCAGCGCGACTGGGGCTTCGCGGGCGACTACGTCGACGCGATGTGGCGGATGCTGCAGCAGGACGTGGCGGACGACTACGTGGTCGCCACCGGCCGCACCCACTCCATCCGCGACCTGCTCGACGCCGCCTTCGCGCACGTGGGCATCGACGACTGGTCGGGCCTGGTCCACCAGGACCCCGCCTTCATGCGGCCGGCGGAGGTGGACCTGCTCGTCGGGGACGCGACGAAGGCCCGGACCGTGCTCGGCTGGGAGCCGCGGGTGGGCTTCGACGAGCTCGTCGCCATGATGGTCGAGCACGACCTGGCCGAGCAGCGCGCGCTCGCGGGGCGGTGAGCCGCGTGGTCCCCGCGGCGGCCGCGCCCCGGCGCGCGCTCGTCACCGGGCTCGCCGGGCAGGACGGCACCCTGCTGGCGCTGCGGCTGCTGGCCGAGGGGCTCGAGGTGCACGGCACGGTCCGCTCGCCGGAGGAGGCCGCCGGCCTGGGCGACCGGCCCGGGCTGCACGTCCACGTCGTCGACGTCACCGACCACGCCGCGGTGGCGGACGTGGTGGCGGCGGCCGACCCCGACGAGCTCTACCACCTCGCCGGCGTGAGCTCCGTCGCGCTGTCCTGGGAGCGGCCCGTGCTCACGGGCGCCGTGACGGGTCTCGGCGCGGTCGCCGTGCTCGAGGCGGCGCGGCGGCACCAGGACGCCACGGGCCGGGCGGTCCACGTGGTGCAGGCCTCGTCGGCGGAGATCTTCGGCGTGCCCGACCGCGCGCCCCAGGACGAGTCGACGCCGGTCCGTCCCGCCTCCCCGTACGGCGCCGCGAAGGCCTACGCGCACCACATGGCCGGCGTGCTGCGGGCCCGCGGGCTGTTCGCCGCCACCGTCGTCCTCTACAACCACGAGTCGCCGCTGCGGCCGCCGGGCTTCGTCACGCGCAAGATCACGGCGGGCGCGGCGCGGATCGCGACGGAGGGCGGCGGCGAGCTCGTCCTGGGGGACCTGTCCGTGCGCCGCGACTGGGGCTGGGCCGAGGACCACGTCGACGCGATGGTGCGCGCGGCGCGGCACGACCGGCCGGACGACTTCGTCGTCGCCACGGGCACCACGCACAGCGTCGAGGACCTCGTGCGCCTGGCGTTCGCCCGGGCCGGCGTCGCGGACTGGCGCGCCCACGTGCGCACGGACCCGGCCTTCGTCCGTCCGGCCGAGGCGGCGGAGCTCGTCGGGGACGCCTCGAAGGCCGCGCGCGTGCTCGGGTGGCGGCCCACCGTGCCCTTCGAGGAGGTCGTGGCCCGGATGGTCGACCACGACCTCGCCCTGCTGCGCGGGGGCGGCCCGGGCCCGCAGGCCTAGACGGCCGGGGCCCCCGGGACCGCGGCGGTCCGGTCGACGCGCTCCGTCGCGACGAGGCGGTCGCGCTCCGGGCCCGGCGCCGCGGCCGCACCGGCGGCCGGGTCGACGAGCACCACGGAGCCGTCGCGGGCGAGCACCGCCAGCACCGCGAGCAGCAGCGCCGCCCGGTCGGCCCCGCCCGTCGGCAGCAGGACGCGCTCGCGGGCCGTGCCGGGCAGGGCGGCGTCGGCGGCGGCGAGCAGGTCGGCGTGCGCGACCTGCGGCCCCGCCGGCACGACGAGGGCGGCGCTCGAGGGCTCCGCGGGCGCCACCCACCCCAGGGCGTCGGGGGAGCCCATGACCTCGGCGGCGCCGTCGATCCCGCCGGCGGGCAGCGGGCCGGCGACGCGGCGGGCGAGGGCGGGCAGGGGCACGACGACGAGCGGCGCGCCGACCGCCAGGGGCAGCCCGGCGGCGTCGTCGCGCCCGGCGGCGGGTCCGGCGTCGGGTCCGGCGGCGGGTCCGGCGGCGGGCTCGGCGGCGGGCTCGGCGACGACGAGGACGTCGGCGGGGGCGTCGGCCAGCACGAGGGCGGCGCCGGCGCGCCACGTCCCCAGCGCCCAGAGCACGGCGCGCCAGTGCGCCGGCAGGTCGACGCGGACGCGGGTCCCGGGGACGGCGTCGAGCTCGTCGACGAGGAGGTTCGTCGTCTTGTGCACCCAGTTGACCAGGACGGCGCCCGACAGCTCCACGCGCTCGCCGGCGGGGCCGTACCACGTCAGCCGGGGGCGCCCCGGCTCGCGGACGAGGAGGTCGAGGAGGGCGGGGACCGCGGCGTCGGGCACCGTCCGAGGATAGGGGCCGGGGCGGGAGGGCGGCGGGACCCTCGTCGGTTACCACGGGTCCGCTTGACGCGGAGGAACGACACGCGTGTAATTCTCGGCAACACCCGGTCGGGACACCCGCCCCGCCGGCCGAGCCGAGAACAGGCACCCGCCCGGAGGACGCCATGTGGAACCTGCTCGACGACCACGACGACGAGGCGTTCTCCTCCGACGCCCGCACCGCGCCGCCGGTGCCCGCGCCGTCCAACGTGCTCGCCCTCTTCCCGACCGCCACGGGTGAGGACGAGGGGCCGATGGGGTGGCAGGAGCGCGCGCTGTGCGCCCAGACCGACCCCGAGGCCTTCTTCCCGGAGAAGGGCGGCTCGACCCGCGAGGCCAAGAAGGTGTGCGTCTCCTGCGAGGTGCGCTCCGAGTGCCTCGACTACGCGCTGGCCAACGACGAGCGGTTCGGCATCTGGGGCGGTCTGTCCGAGCGCGAGCGGCGCAAGCTCAAGCGGCGTGTCGTCTGACGCCCGACGGGGCGCCCCCGCGCAGCGACGCGCGGCCCGGGCGCCCGGCCCGCCGGTGCGGAGGTACCGCGCGCGGGCGGGTCGACAGGGATGACTGAGACCCTGGTGCCCGTGGAGCCCACGTCGACGACCACCGCGTCGCTCCCGGTGCTGACGCCGGTGACGGCGGTGCTCGTCACGCGCGGGGTCACGCACTACCTCCCCCGGACCCTCGGGGCCCTCGCCGACGGCGTGCGTCGGCCGGCCCGGGTCCTCGTCGTCGACGTCGGTCCCGTGCCCGCGCCCGGCCTGGCCGAGGCCGCCGCCCGCACCCTCGCCGAGGGCGCCGCCCGTGCGGCCGCCCGGGGGACCGCGCCCGGCACCCCGCCCGGGGTGCGCGTGATCCCCGTGCCCGGTGCCGCGACGTTCGGCGCCGCCGTGCGGGCGGCCCTCGCGGCCGACCCCGGTGCGCCGACGGAGTGGCTGTGGCTGCTGCACGACGACAGCGCGCCCGCGCCCCCGGCGCTCGCCGAGCTCGTCCGCGCCGTCGCGGGCGCGCCCTCCGTGGGGGTCGCCGGCGCGAAGCAGCGGACGTGGACGGACCCGGAGCGGCTCCTCGAGGTCGGCGTGCGCCTCTCGCGCTCGGGGCGCCGCGTCACGGGCGTCGAGGTCGGGGAGCTCGACCAGGGGCAGCACGACGGGGCCGACGACGTCCTCGCCGTGGGCCTGGCCGGTGCGCTCGTGCGGCGGCGCGTGTGGGACGAGCTCGAGGGGCCAGACCCCGCGCTCGGCCCGTTCGGCGACGGGGTGGACCTGTGCCGGCGCGCGCGCCTGGCCGGGCACCGCGTCGTCGTCGTCCCCTCCGCCGTCGTCCGGCACGCCCAGGCCTCCTACCTGGGGCTGCGGGGTGCGGACCGGCCCGGCGACCCCCGGGAGCGGACCCTCGAGACGGACCTCGACGGCGACGGCGAGCCCGACGTCGGCGACCCCCGGCGCTCGTACCGCGCCCGCCGCCGGGCCCAGCTGCACCTGCGCGCCACGGGCACGGCGGCCCCGCTGGTCCCGTTCGTGCTCCTTGCCGCCCTCGCCTCGGCCCTCGTGCGTCTCGTCGTCCGGACCGCGACGAAGGAGCCCGGTCTCGCCCGCGACGAGGTGGCCGCCGTGCTGGGCGTCCTGGTCCGGCCCGGCGCCCTAATGCGGGGCCGCGCGCGGGCCCGGACCGCCCGGCGCCTCCCGCGCCGGACGCTGCGCCCGCTGCAGGCGCCCCGCCGCGAGGTGCTGCGCCAGTGGCGGGACCTGCGCCTGGCGCGGCGCGAGGAGCGCCGGGTCGTCGTGGCGCCGAGCGAGATCGAGCTCGCCGAGCTCGCGGCGCTGACCACGCGGCGGCGTTTCGGCCTCGCCCTCCTCCTGGTCGTGGCCCTCGGCACCGCCGCCGCGGCGGCCGGCCCGCTGCTCGGCGCCGTGGCCGCGGGCGGGCGGCTCGTCGGGCGGGCCCTGCCCCCGGTCACCGGCGGGCTCGGCGACCTGTGGGCCGCCGCCACCTCGGGCTGGACGACCGCGGGCCTGGGCTCGGAGGCGCCGGCCGACGCGCTGCTCGCCGCCCTGCTCCCCGGCACGGTGCTCACGGGCGGGTCCCCGGGCCTCGCCGTCGCCGGGCTCGTCCTCGGGGGCACGGTGCTCGCGGCGTGGGGGGCGTGGGCCGCGGCGGGGGCGGCGACGCGCTCCGTCGGGCTCCGGCTGTGGGCGGGCCTCGTGTGGGCCGTCGCGCCCGCCCTGCTGCTGCCGCTCGGCGACGGGCGCGTCGGGGCGGTGCTGGCGCACGTCGCCCTCCCGTGGGCGGCCCTCGGCCTGGCGCGCACCGTCGGGGTCGCGCGGGGCGACCGCGTGCGGCCGGCCGTGACGGAGCCCCTGCACCTCGAGGGGACGGTCACGCCCGTGGGCGGCGTGCCCGTGCTGGGCGGGGCCGGGCCGGACGGCGTGCCCGGGGCGACCTCGTCGGGCGGGGCCGGCGCCGACGGGACCCCGCCGCGGTTCGGCAGCGCGGAGGCGGCGGCGGGGACCGCCCTGGCGCTCGTGCTCGTCCTGGCCGGCGCGCCCGTGCTGCTGGCACCCGTCCTCGTGCTCCTCGTCGTCGTCGCGCTCGCCGCCCCGCGGGGCCGCGGTCGGGTCCTCCTCACCGCCGTGCCCGCGCTCGTCGTGCTCGCGCCCGTGCTCGCGGCGGCCGCCGCGGCCGACGGCGCCGCGGCGCTGCGCCTGCTGCTCGCCGCACCGGGGACGGCGGTGCCGACCGCGCCGGCCGCCGGGGCCGGGGCGCCGTCCGAGGGCGGCGTGGCCCTGCCCGACGCCGTGCTGCGCCTGCTCGGCGTCCCGGCGGAGGCGACCGCCCTGCTCCCCGGCCCCCTCCCGGACGCGGTGCGCGCGTGGGCGCCGGCCGCGACGGGGCTCGTCGTGCTGGTCCTCGCGCTGGTGGCCCTCCTGCGCGGCCGGGAGGTGGCGCGCGGGGTGCGCCTCGGCTGGCTGGCGGCGGCGCTCGGGCTGGCGGTCGCGACGCTCGCCGCGGCGCTGCCCGTCGCGGCCGTCGACGGCGCGTGGGTCCGCGGCGACGTGGCCCCCGCCGTGGGCCTGGCGGCGGGCGGGCTGCTCGCCGCCGCCGTGCTCGGTGCGGACGGCACGCGGGAGCGGCTGCGGCGGGCGGTCTTCGGCTGGCGTCAGCCGGTCGCCGTCGGCGCCGTCGTGGTGGCGGTGCTCGTGCCCGCCGCGCAGCTGACGGGCTGGGTCTGGGCCGCCCGGACGGGGGCCGGGCCGGCCCTCGCCGTGACGGACCGGGCCGTCGTCCCCGCCGTCGGGCAGGGTGAGCAGACGGGTGCGGGCGCCGCGCGCGTGCTCGCCCTGCTGCCCGGCTCCGCCGTGTCGGACCCCGCCGTGGTCGGGCCGGGGGCCCTGCCGTCCGGGGCGGCCGGCGGGACCGGCACGGACCCGGCGCCGGACGTCGTGTGGCAGCTCCTGCGCGGCGACGGGCCGGGCCTCGGCGACGCCTCCGCCGCGGCGGCCACGGGTGCCCTCGTCGGCGGCCTGACGGACCCCGCGGTGCGCGCGGTGGGCGCCGGCACGGCCGAGGTCGACGCGGCGGCGGCCGCCCTGGCCGCCGGGTCCGGCGGCGACGTCGCCGGCGCCCTCGGCGCGCTGGCCGTGGCCGACGTCCTCGTGCCGCCGGTGCCCGCCGCCGCCCTCGCCGCGGCCGACGCCGGCGACGCGGCGGGCCTGGCCGCGGTGGCCGACCGCGTGGCGCTCGTCGGGCGCCTGGACGCGACCGCCGGGCTCGAGCGGGTGACCGACGGCGAGGCCGGCACGCTGTGGCGCGTGCGGCCCGCCGGTGCCGCCGGGTCGACGGGCGCCGCGGAGGTCGTGACGGCCTGGGCACGCCTCGTCCCCGCCGGGACGGCGACGCCCGCCCTGGCGGACCCGGCCACCCCGGCGACGGCGGTGCCCGCCGTGGCGGGAGGGGCGGCCCCGACGCGCGTCGCGACGACGGTCGCGCCCGGGGACGGGGACCGCCTGCTCGTGCTCGCGGAGACCGCGTCGCCCGGGTGGCGGGCCTGGCTCGACGGCCGCGAGCTCGCGGCCGCGGACGCCGGCTGGCGGCAGGCCTTCGCCGTGCCCGCCGAGGGCGGGCGGCTCGTCGTCGCGTGGGCGCCGGCCGGGCGCGGCCCGCTCGTCGTGGCGGCCTCCGTGCTCCTCGTCCTGGCCGCGGTCCTCGCGCTCCCGCTGCGCCGGCGTCGGGCGGGACGGCGGTGAGCGCGCGGGACGGCGACGCCCCCGAGGGCCTTCCGGGGGACGACGCGGTGCGGGACGACCCGGTGCAGGACGCGGTGCAGGACGCGGTGCGGGACGCCGCGACGCCGGGGGACCGGGCGCCGGACGGTGCGAGGAGGAGCGAGGGGTCGGGCATGGCGGAGGGGACCTGGACGGCGGGGGAGGCACCGGCACCCGGGCCCGCGGGCCCGGCGCGGTCCGGCGGCGGTGCGACCGCGGCGCCGTCCTCGGAGCCCACGGCCGCCCGGGCCGGCGTCCGACGCGGCCGGGCCGCCCGGGTCCTGGGCGGGCTCGTCGTGGTGGGTGCGGTGTCGGGGGTCGTCGCGCTCGGCGTGGTCGGGCCGTCGGGGGCCGCGGGCGCACCCGGCCGCTCGCTGCGGGCGGAGCCGGCGGGGACGCCGCCGTCGACGGCTCGCGCGGTGGCCGTGGAGGCCGCGGACCGTGCCCTCGTCTGCCCCGGGCCGCTCACGCTGCCGGACGCCACGGGCCGGGGCGACGCCGCCTTCGACCCCACGCCCGTCGACCCCGTCACCACGGTGACCGTGGCGGCGGCGGCGGAGGGCGCGCCCGGCGCGGGCACGCTCGCGACGGTCGACGGGGCCACGTCGCTGGCGGAGCTGCCCGCCGGCGGCGGCACCGCCGAGGCCGCGGACCCGGGTGCGGGCTCCGTCCTGCGCGTCGGCCCGGGGGACGGCTCGGCGGTCGCCGCCGGCGCCGGCGTCACGCTCGTCACCGCGGGCGACCTGCGGGGGCTGTCGGGCGCCTCCTGCGCGGCGCCGTCGGCCGAGGTGTGGCTCGTCGGCGGTGCCACGGACCTCGAGAGCACCGCGACCCTCGTCGTGCAGAACCCCGGGAGCACGCCCGTCACCGTCGCCGTCGAGGTCTGGGGACCGTCGGGCGTGGTGGAGCTCGGCTCGAGCGGGCTCGTGCTCCCGCCGCGGAGCGAGCGCGCCGTGCCGCTCGGCGGGCTCGGCGAGCCCCAGCGCGCGCAGGTGGTCCACCTCACCGCGGAGGGCGGGCAGGTGACCGCCCTCCTCCAGGACTCCCGCCTGCGGGGATTCGTGGCGGGCGGGACGGACCTCGTCGCCCCGGGCGCCGCGCCGGCCCTGCGGCAGGTGCTGCCGGGCCTGGAGGTGACGGCCTCCGTCGTCGGCGACCCCGACGGGCCGGTGCTGCGCCTCCTGGCCCCGGCCGCCGCCGGGACGGCGACGGTCTCCTTCCTGGGCCCGACCGGAGCCGCGACGCTGCCCGGCGTGGCGGAGGTGCCGCTCGCCGCGGGCGAGGTGACGGAGGTGCCGCTGGCCGGCCTGCCCGCGGGCGCGTGGACGGTCGTCGTCGACGCCGACGTGCCCGTCGTCGCGGGCGCCCTCCTCACGCGGCCCGGGGGGGCGGACGAGCTCGACCCCGGCGTCACCCGCCTGGAGCGGGCGTGGGCGGCCGCGACGGGCGCGACGCCGGCCGGCGCCGTCGTGCTGCCCGCGGGGCTCGACGCCCGGCTCGTCCTCGGCGCCGTCCCGCAGGACCCGGGGGCGGTGCCCCTCGACCTGCTGCCCGCGCAGGCTCCCGACACCTCGGCCGACGGGACGCGGACCGCCCGCCTCCGCACCCTGGGAGCCGACGGCGCCGTGCTCGGGACCCTGGACGTGGCCGTGCCCGGCGGCACGACGGTCTCCGTGGCGCGGGGCGACCTGCCCCGCGGGGCGGACGCCGTCGCGGTCGAGGTCGTCGACCCGTCCGCGGTCGTCGACACCCCGGGCGCGGGCGGCGCGGCGCCCGACGACGGCACCGCCGGCACCGCCGACCCCGCGGCCGGGCTGGCCTGGGCGCTGGTCCTCACGCTGGAGCAGGCCGACGGCACGCTCGTCACGGTGCTGGACCCCGTGCCCGCCGCCGCCGCCGTGCCCGCCGTGCGGGTCGCGGACGCGGGCCGTCTCGGGGTCGACCTGCCCTGAGCCGTGGCGCCGTCCGGCGCGAGGGGCGCGGCCGGGTCAGCGCTCCGGGTCGTACTCCGGGTCGATGTCCTCCGGCGGCCGGTCGAGCAGGTGGGCCACCTGCTCGACGACGACGTCGTGCACGAGGTCCGCGAGGTCCGCCGGGTCCTCGGCGCGCACCTCGACGGGGCGCCGGTAGACGACGACCCGCGCCGGCAGCCCCGCGTCCGCCGGGAAGCAGCGGCCGAGCGGCACGCCGCCGACCTCCCAGGGCGCCGGGTCGGAGGGCGGCACGTCCTCCACGGCGAACTCGGCACCGTCGAGCTGCTCCGACCACCGCTCCTCCAGGCGCTCGACCGCGTCGAGCACGAGGTCGTCGAAGCGCTCGGCGCGGGTCCGGTAGGCCGGCAGGGTCGGGGGGAGCAGGGGACCGCGCAGGCCGCGCCCCCGGCGGTCGCGGCGCCGGACGGGCCCGAGGTCGACCCCGCGCAGAGGGAGGCCGCGGTCGTCGGCGCCGACGTCGGTGCGCCCGCCCCGCCGGTCGCCCGCGCGGTCCCCGCCCCGGTCGCCGGACCGGTCGACGGACCGGTCGCCGCGTGCCTCGTCGCGCCCCGGGCGGCGGCCCGGCCCGCGGCCGCCCCCGGACGAGGTGTGCCCCGTGCTGCTCACCGGGCGACCCTACCCAAGGGCGCCGGCACCGGGCGCACCGGCCGCCGCCGGCACCCGCCCGGCGCGGAGGGCGGGACGCCGGCCCGTCGTCGTTGTACCGTCGGCGCGTGAGATCCGTCCGGACGTGCACCCGCACGGCGTGCGGCCGTCCCGCGGCTGCCACGCTGACGTACGTGTACGCCGACTCGACGGCGGTCCTCGGCCCGCTGGCCGGGCTCGCCGAGCCGCACTCGTACGACCTGTGCCCCGCCCACGCCGAGCGCCTCACGGCGCCGCGCGGGTGGGAGGTCGTGCGTCTCAGCCCGCGCTTCGCCCCGCTCGCCCCGACGCCCGACGACCTCGTCGCGCTCGCGGAGGCCGTGCGCGAGGCCGGCCGCCGGTCCGACGCGCCGGAGGACCTCGCCGACGCCGTGGGCGCGGCCTCCTCGCGGGGCGCCGAGTCCGCGCCGCTCCGTCCGGGGACTCCCGACGTACGTCGCGGCCACCTCCGCGTCGTCCGGCCGGACGAGGTCTGACGTGCCGCGGCGGCGCGGGCGGGCCGAGGAGCCCCCGGAGCCCCTGGGCACCGTCATGCAGCCCGCGGCGGCGCTCGCCCCGGGCACGGAGGCGTGCCGCACCTGCGGCAACGAGCGCCTCACCCGTATCCGCATGGCCCTGCCCTCGGGCCTGCCGGCCGTGTACGTCACGTGCCCGCGGTGCGAGACGAGCGGCTGGTTCGCCGTCGACGGCGACGGCACGCCCCTCGACCCGGGCACCGCGCTCGGCCGCGACGAGACCTGAGGGCACCGCCGGCACCCGCGGTCGGAGCGTCGCGCGGCGGCGGGGCGGGGTCGGTCGCGCTCCTAGGATGCCCGCATGAGCCACGAGCCCGAGGCGTCCGCGCCGCGTCCGTCCACCGGCCTGGAGCCGTGGGTCCGCGACCTGCTGCGCTGCCCCGTCACGCACGCGCCCCTCGTCGACGGCGTGGGGCCCGACGGGGAGCCGGAGCTGCACTCGACGGACCCCGACCGGCCCCTGGCGTACCCCGTCCGCGAGGGCGTGCCGGTCCTGCTCGCCGACGAGGCCCGAGCCCTGCGCGTGTGACGTCCCCGCCGTCGGGTCACTCGACGGGGTCGGGGACCCCGTGCGGGAGGCGGTGCAGCAGCGTGGCCTCGGCGGCATCGAGGCGGGCGGCCCGCTCCCGGGCGGCGCGCTCGCGCTCACGGCGCTCCGCCACCACCGCTGCGAGGAAGTCCTCCGGGTGCGTCCCGGGCGGCGGCAGGGGCCGCACGTAGCGCTGCACCTGCGCGGTGAGCTCCGTGCCGAGCGCCACCCGGGACGCGGGGTGCAGGGTGCGCGCCCGCGCGAGGAACTGCCGCACGGCCAGCGCGAGGCCGTCGGGCAGGCGGGCGACGTCGGCCCGGCCGGCCCACCACTGCAGGTGCGGCGGCATGGCCACGGGCTGCGGCCGGCGCGTCCGCCCGCGCACCCGCACGCCGTACGTGCCCGCCAGCAGGTCCCCGAGGCGCTTGCCCTGCGGGTGGACCATCGAGGTGAGGAGCCCGACCACCCCACCGGTGGCCCACAGCTCCACGAGCCCGACGAGCGCGCGCACGAGGGCCTGCCGGAACGTGATCGGCCCGCCGTCGTCGCGCACGATGCGGATGCCCACGGCGAGCTTGCCGAGGGACCGCCCCCGGCTGAGGGTGTCGACCGCCGTGGGCAGCACGACGGTCACCCCCGCGATCAGCACCACGGACAGGATCCGGGCGGTCGCCTCGTCCCGGACCTCGAACCCCGTGCTGGCGAGGACGACGCCGACCCCGATACCGAGTGCGAGCAGCGCGAGCAGGTCGAGCACCGCCGCGAGCAGGCGCGAGGCGAAGGACGCCGGACGCGCGTCGAGGAGCACGCCCTCTCCGGTGAGGATCCCGTCGTCCATGCGCCCCCCGTCGTCGCCGCGGCCGGGCCGCCCCGGTCCCGCCCCGGCAGTCTAGGGAGCACCGCCACGGGTCGAGGGGTGCGGTCCCCGGCCGGGCCGCCGATGGGGCAGTCTGTCCCGGTGGACCTCGACGCCCTGGTGGCCGCCCGCGACCCGCAGTGGCGCCGGCTCGACCGGCTCGCCGGCCGCCGCCGCCTGACGGGGGAGGAGGCCGACGAGCTCGTCCGCCTCTACCAGGCCACCGCCACCGACCTGTCGGCCGTGCGCTCCGGCGCGCCGGACCCCGAGACCGTCAGCCGGCTCTCGCAGGTCCTGGCGCGGGCGCGTTCCCGCATCGCCGGGGCGCAGGAGCCGTCGTGGCGGCACGTCGCGCGGTTCCTCGTGCTGCACCTGCCCGCCGCCCTGCACCGGCTGCGGTGGTGGACCGTCGGCGTCATGGTCGCGTTCCTGGGCCTCGCGGCGGCCGCGGGGTGGTGGGTCGCGACGCAGCCCGCCGCGCTCGCCGCCATGGGGCCGGAGCAGGCGCGCCAGGAGTACGTCGACACCGCCTTCGCCGAGTACTACGACCCCGGTGCGGGCTTCGCCGCGATGGTGTGGACGAACAACGCCTGGATCGCCGCCGTGACGATCGGCACCGGCATCACGCTCGTGGTGCCCCTGTGGGTGCTCGTGCAGAACGCCGTCTCCTTCGGGTCCATCGGCGGGATGATGACCGCCCACGGCAGCCTCGACGTGTTCCTGCAGCTCATCGCCCCGCACGGGCTCATGGAGCTCACGGCGGTCTTCGTCGCGGGTGCGGCCGGGCTGCGGCTCTTCTGGACCTGGGTCGACCCCGGGCCCCGGCCGCGCTCGCGGGCGCTGGCGGAGGAGGGCCGCGCGCTCATCACGGTCGCCGTGGGGCTCGTCGGCGTGCTGCTCGTCTCCGGGCTCGTGGAGGGCTTCGTCACCGGGTCCGGCCTGCCGTGGTGGCTGAAGATCCTCATCGGCGCACTCGTCCTCGCGGCCTTCTGGGCCTACACGCTCGTCGTCGGGGGGCGTGCCGTGCGCGAGGGGCACACGGGTGACCTCGAGGACGACGCCGCCGGCTACCGCGCCGCCGTCCGCGGCTGACGCCCGGGCCACCCGCCCGGGCGGACGACGGCCCGCCCCCGCCCGCCCCCGCCCACCCCCGCCCGTACCCGCCCGCCCCGGTCGGGCCGCACCTCAACCGACGTCCGGCTGCCTCAGCCTGCGGCCGCCGGCGGGTCCACGTCGACGCGGTGCCCGTCGGCGTCGTCCGCCCAGAACCGCACCACGGCCTCCGCCTCGGCCACCACCTCGTCCCGCTGGGCCGGCGTCCAGGCCGTCCACGGCGTGACGCGCAGGACCGCGGTCTCGCGCCGCGCGGACCCGCGACCCCCCGACCGCTCGCGCTCGACGCGCCACCCGCCCGCGACCCGGCCGTCGACGAGCACCGTGGGCGGCGGCATCCCGTTCTTGCTGGCCAGGTGCGGCTTCACCGCCGCCGGCACGATCCGGGTGCGGTCGGCGTGGGCCAGCAGCACGTCGTCGAAGTCGGGCAGGAGGCGCACCGGCGCGGGGACGTCCGCGTCGGGCAGGGGGGCGCCGGGCACGTCGAGCAGCTCGCGCGGCCGCGTCCCGGCGCCGTCGAGGTCGTCCGCCCGCTCGTGGCGGACGCGGCGCAGCCGGTCGCCGAGCGCGTCGACGACGGGCTGCAGCCCGGTGAGGCCCGACCAGGACTGCGCGTCGGCGACCGTGGCCGGGCCGTAGGCGGCGAGGTAGCGCTCGACGAGCACGCCCAGGGCGGAGTCCCGCACGGCGGGGTCGGCGAGGTCGAGGTCCGGCCCCGGACCGAGGGCGGCCTCGACCGTGGTCCAGGTGGTCCTGCCCGAGCGGCGCCACTCCCCGCGCGGCGGCAGCTGGACCAGGGGCAGCAGGCAGCGCGCGACCATGGCCAGGGTGTCCGGGCGCCCGGGGTGGCCGCGCGCGGCGAGCGCGGCGCCGAGCTCGGGCGCGGTGCGGGGTGCGTCCTCGAGCAGGCCGCGCGCGTCGGCCGCGACCGCGTCGACGTCCGTGCCCTCCAGGTCCGCACGCCGGTCGGCGTTCCCCCGCAGGTCCCGGCGCAGCCGCGGCGCGCTGAGCGCGGCGAGGACGTGCGCGTCCTCCGCGGCGACGAGGTGCACCGTGCTCCGCATGACCGCCAGCCGCACCACCCGGCGGGAAGCCACGAGGGCCGACAGGTCGGCGTGCGCGAAGCCGGTCAGGCGGTCCCGCAGCGCCAGGTACGGCGACGGCGGGTTCTGCGACTGCAGACCCACGAGGTGCCGGACGAGCGGCACCGGCTCACCCGACGCCCGCTCGAGGAGGTGCTGGCGCCCGAGCAGGGCCCGGCCGAGGCCGGCCGTCGTCACCGTGGTGCGGCTCGTCGTCACCGCCGGCCCTCCGTCCGTCGTCGTCCCGGTCCTGCCGGCCGGTGCCGGCCGGCGCCGGGCGGTGCCGGTTGGCGCGGTGCCGCGCGCCCTGCCGCGACCGTAGCGGGGGCACGCCACGTCGGGTGCCCACCGGGGGCGCCGCCCGGGCCGGGCGGCGTACCGTCGGCCGCGGAGGTGGCGCATGGCCCAGGACGGCACGCAGGACGGCACGCAGGACGGCGGGCACGACGGCACGCACGACGGTGACCGGCAGGGGGGCGCGGCGGGCGGCCCGGCCGCGGACGGAGCGGGGAGCGGTGGGGCGGGGGAGCCGTCGGTCCGCTTCGACGAGGGGAGCAGCGCCTACGTGCTCGAGGTGGACGGGTCCCCGGTCGGCCGCGCCGACGTGCGCCTCGGGGACGGGGTCGCCGTCTTCACGCACACGGAGGTGGACCCGGACCGCGGCGGGCAGGGCCTGGGCACCGTGCTCGTGCGCGAGGCGCTCGCGGACGCGGCGCGGCGCGGCCTCGCCGTCGAGCCGGCCTGCGCCTTCGTCGCCGCGTACCTCCGGCGGCATCCCGACGCGGCGCGCCGCCCCTGACCTCCCCGGACGGCACACGCGCCCGACGCGGACGCGCGCGGCCCGCTCCGACCGGTCCGGGGCCCACGACGTGGGCGCGCGTGGTGCGGTCCGCGGGTCGGCGCCGGGCGGGCCCCGGTCAGAGCCGTCCGGCGGCCTTGAGCGCGAGGTAGCGGTCGGCCAGGGCGGGCGCGAGGTCGTCGGGCAGGGCGTCGACGACCTCGACGCCCCGCTGCCGGAGCCGGAGCGCCACGGCGGCGCGCTCGAGACCCGCGCGCTCGGCGGCGGCCGCGTCGAACACCGCCGCCGCGTCCCCGCGTCCCCGGCGCAGGTCCTCGGCCTCGGGGTCGGCGACGGAGGCGAGCACCACCTGGTGTCGCTGGGCGAGGGGGCCGACGACCGCCAGGAGCCCCGCCTCGACGGCGGCCGGCTCGAGCGCGGTCAGCAGCACGACGAGGGCGCGGCGGCTCAGGCGCTCGCGCACCTGCGCGGCGGCGCCCGGCCAGTCGGCCTCGACGAGCGTCGGCTCCACGCCGGCCAGGGCGTCCGCGAGGGCGGGCATGAGCCGGGGCCCGCTCGCCCCGACGACGCGGGCGCGCACCCGCCGGTCGTAGGCGAGGAGCTCGACGCGGTCGCCCGCCCGGGAGGCGAGCGCCGCGAGCAGCAGCGCGGCCTCGAGGGCGGCGTCGAGCCGGGGCGCGTCGCCGACGCGTGCGGCGGACGTGCGGGAGGTGTCGAGGACGAGGAGGACGCGCCGGTCGCGCTCGGGCCGCCAGGTCCGCACCACCACGTCGTTGCGCCGGGCGGTCGCCCGCCAGTCGATGGAGCGCACGTCGTCGCCGACGACGTACTCGCGCAGGGAGTCGAACTCCGTGCCCGCGCCGCGGACCTGCACGGCGGAGCGGCCGTCGAGCTCGCGCAGCCGCGCCAGGCGGCTGGGGAGGTGGCGGCGGGAGGCGAACTCGGGCAAGACCCGCAGCCGGGCCGGCACGGGCACCGACGCCTGGCGGCCGGCCACGCCGAGCGGCCCCACGGTGCGCACGGTCACGAGGTCCGCCCGGCGGTCCCCGCGCCGGGTCGGCACGAGGACGGTGCGCAGCCGGCGCCCCTCGCCCGGCGGCAGGTCGACGCGGTGCCGGTCGACGACGGCCCCCGCCGAGGGCTGCCACGCGTCGCGCACGAGCCCGCGCAGCCGCCGGGGCCCGACGTTCGTGACCGTGAGCGTGCACGTGGCGCTCTGGCTGAGGCGGACGGACGCCGGCACCTCCCGGTGCACCGCGACCCGCCGCGGCGAGGCCGCGAGGAGCGCGTCGACGACGCAGACGAGCGCGACGAGCACGGCCCACACCAGCACCGTGCCGGCCGACGGGACGAGCGCCAGCGCCACGACGCCCGCCGCCGCGAGCAGCACGGCGCGGCCGGTGAGGACCACGCCGGCCCTACCGGGGCACCGGGACGGCGGCCAGCACGGTGTCGAGCACGCTCTCGGCGCCGACGCCCTCGAGCTCGGCCTCCGCGCGCAGCTGCACGCGGTGCCGCAGGGTGGGGTGCACCAGGGCCTGCACGTCGTCGGGGGTGACGAACGCGCGGCCGCTCAGCCACGCCCACGCGCGGGAGGTGGCCAGGAGCGCGGTGGCGCCGCGGGGCGAGACGCCCAGGGACAGGGAGGGCGACTCGCGCGTCGCGCGGCACAGGTCGACGACGTAGCCGAGCACCTCGCGGGCGATCTCGACGCGCGCCACCTCCGCGCGGGCACGGGCGAGCGCGTCCGGGCCGGCCACCGGCCGCAGCCCCGCGGCGTGCAGGTCGCGCGGGTCGAAGCCGCGGGCGTGCCGTGCCAGCACCTCGACCTCGTCGGCGCGCTCGGGCAGGGGCAGGACGAGCTTGAGGAGGAAGCGGTCGAGCTGCGCCTCCGGCAGCGGGTACGTCCCCTCGTACTCCACGGGGTTCTGCGTGGCGACGACGACGAACGGGTCCGGCAGCGGCCGCGGCACCCCGTCGACGGAGACCTGCCGCTCCTCCATCGCCTCGAGGAGGGAGGCCTGCGTCTTCGGCGGGGTGCGGTTGATCTCGTCGGCGAGCAGCAGGTTCGTGAAGACGGGGCCCTCTCGGAAGGAGAACTCGGCCGTGCGGGCGTCGTAGACGAGGGAACCGGTGACGTCGCCCGGCATGAGGTCGGGCGTGAACTGCACGCGCTTCGTGCCGAGGTCCAGGGCGGCGGACAGGGAGCGCACGAGCAGGGTCTTCGCGACCCCGGGGACGCCCTCGAGCAGCACGTGCCCGCGGCACAGCAGCGCGATGACGAGCCCGGTGACCGCGGCGTCCTGCCCGACGACGGCCTTGCCGACCTCGGCACGGACCCCCGCGAGCGTCGCGCGCAGCGCCGCGTCGGCGCCCGGCGCCTCGGGGCCGACGGGCGCGGCCGGCCCGGCCGGGGCCTCCGGCGCGGGCGGGTGCGTCGTCCCGCCCTCCGGTGCCGTCGACGGCTCGGGCGGCGGCGGGTAGGGGGTGTGCGTCACGGTCGGTGAACCTCGCTCTCCAGGTCGTCCAGGTCGGTGGCCAGTCGGGTCAGGGTCGCGTCGTCGCGCGGCGGGGGGCCGTACAGCAGGGCCTCCACGGCGCGCGCCTCGCGGCCGGTCGCCCGCGCCACGGCGTCGATGACGACCGGCGCGGCAGCCGTGCGGGGGAGCCCGAGCCGGGTCGCGCACCGCGAGGCGGACCCGGCGCGCAGGGCGGCGCCCGCGCGGCCGTGGGCACGCCCGCGGCGGTAGAGGCGCCCGCGGCCGCGCACGGTCTCGCCCGCGCGCACGACGACGGGCAGGGGCTCGGTGACGAGCCGCCCGGTGCGGCGCACCCGCCAGAGCGCGGCGACCGCCACCACGAGCACGGACAGCGGCACGAGCAGCCGGACGAAGGGCGGCAGCAGCGCGTCCGTCGAGCCCCCGACCCCGCCCTCGTCCGCCGGGTCCACGCCCGTGTCGTCGAAGGACGGCACGTACCAGACGAGGGTGTCGTGGCGGCCGAGCGTGCGCAGGGCGAGGGCGGCGTGGCCGGCCTCGTCGACCCGGGCGTTCGACAGCAGGCCGGCGTCGCCGACGACCGTCACCCGGTGCCCGTCCTCGTGGGCCACGGCCCACGTGCCGCCGTCGTCGCCGCCGTCGGTGAAGCAGACGGTGGCATCGCCCGTCCCCGTGGCCCTCACCCCGCCCGCCGCGTCGACGGTGCCGGCGGCGAGCGCGTCCGGGTCGTCGCACCCCGCCGCGCGCTCCGCGGGTGCGGCGGAGCCGCTGAAGGCCGGCGCCAGCGCGTCGGTCACCAGCGGCAGGCTGAAGCCGGGCGCGAGCAGGACGAGGTCGGCGCCCGAGCCCGCGACCGCACGGACCTGGTCCTCCGCGAGGAGGAAGTCGTTCGTGACCAGCAGCGTCGTGCCCGGCGCGGCGACCGCCAGGGCGTCGGCCGTGGTGCGGACGTAGCGGACGTCCACCCCCCGGTCGCCCAGCACCTGCGCGACGGCGCGGCCGCCGCCGTCCTCCACGTTGTCCGGGGCGAGCGGGACGGTCGACGTCCGCGGCTGCGGCAGGGCGAGCACGACGCCGGTCACGACGAGCGCGCCCACGACCGCCAGGGGGGCGCGCAGGCGGCGCCAGCGGCGGACCGACCGGGCGCGCAGGTCGGTGCCGTCCCCGACGACGCCGAGCACCCCGGCGGGCGCCGCCGCGGGCGAGGGCACCGGGGAGGACGTGGGGGACGACCCGGGTGAGGGCGGGAGGGAGGACCCGGAACCCGGTCCCGGCCCCGGCGTCCCGCCCGACGGGACCTCGGTCGTGGCGCTCACCGCGGGGCCTCCACGCGGCCCGGTGCGGCGCCGGCGCGGCCTGCCGCCGGGACGTGCCCGCCGCCGACGCCCGCAGGCACGGCGGCGCCGGCGTCGTCCGGGCCCGCGGCCCCGTCCCCGCCGGGGGGTGCGCCGGGGGCGGTCGGACGTGCGCGCGCGACGGCCTCGTCCAGGGCGCGGACGGCCTCGGCCTCGCCGCGGGTCGCTGAACGGTGCCCGTACACCACCGCGTCGAACCGGTCGGCCGCGGCCCGCAGGTCCGCGGCGTGGGCGGGCAGGCGCACGCCCGCGGTCGCGGCCGCCTCCCGGGCGGTGCGGCCGGGCCGCTCGTCGAGCACCGTCCGCTCCTCCAGCGCGCGCACGAGCGCGCGGAAGCGCTCGGCCAGGGCGAGCGCGGGGTCGCCGGCGGCGAGCGCGGCGTCGGCCGCAGCGCGCAGGGCGGCCGCGTCGCGGTCGTCCTCCGCCGCGAGGACCCCGCGCGCGGACGCGGTCCGGCGGGAGCGCCGCACGGGCCCGCCGACCCACAGCGAGACCGCCACCACGGCGAGCACCGCCAGCGCCACGAGCCCGGTCGCGAGCGGGGACGGCAGGGAGCCGAGGCGCACGTCGGCGAACAGGCCGTCCAGCCAGGCCAGCAGCGACTCGAGCAGGGTGCCCCGGCGGTGGTACTCCGGCCGCGCGAGCTCCTCCACGAGCCAGCGGCGCGCGGTGGGCGCGTCGGGGTCGACCGGCACGGACCCGGGGAGGGCGGCCAGCACGTCGAGCACCCCCGCGCCGGGGGACGCCGCCGTCAGGCCGGGCAGGGACGGGATCACGCGGTCGCGGAGGCCGCGCGTGCCAGCTCGATGTCGAGACCCTCGCGGCGCATGCGCACGTCGATGTAGAGCAGGGCCACGACGGAGGCGAGGTAGGTCGTCGCCAGGGTGGTCGCCAGGACCGTCGCGACGCTGAGGACGAGGAGGTACGGCCCCGTCCCGACGGACGCGCCGAGCACGCCGGCCAGGACCCCCGCGGGGGTGAGGACGACCTGCTGGACGATGCTCAGCAGGACGTTCACCAGCAGGTACGTCCCCAGCAGCCGCCAGAAGCTGCCGCGCGACAGCCGCCACGCCCGCTGGACGCTGGGCCAGAACCGGCCGCCCTCGAGCATGATCGCCGGCGGCACGAGGAGCGTCCGGACGGACACCCACACGGTCACGACGAGGAGCGCGAGCGCGGCGACGAGCCCGACGACCGCGGCCAGACCCTCGCTCTGCTGCGCGACGGCGACGACGAGCAGGACGACGAGGACGACCGCCACCGTGGCGGCCAGCCCGAGGAGCACGGTGAACAGGAGCACGAGCCAGGCGCGCGGCTGGCGCAGCGCCTCGCCGAAGGAGATCTTGCGGCCGAGCACGGACCGGGAGACGGACACGATGACGAGCCCGGTCAGCACGGGTGTGGCGACGAGGAGCACGACCGACACGAAGGCCAGGCCGAGCCCCGCGCCGAGCTGCTCGGCCAGGAGCCCCGAGGGGTCCGCGCTGCCGAAGGCGTCGTCGACGCCGCCGACGAGGTAGCCGCTGAGGTACCACTGCAGCACGGCGCCGATGGCCACGGCCACGGTGACGACGAGCGCCGACAGCCCGAACATCACGGCCGGGTTGGCGCGGACGGCGCGGAACGCGCCGTCGAGCACCTCGCCCAGGCTCAGGGGCCGCAGCGGCACGATGCCCGGCTGCAGGGGTGCGGGGGCCCACGCCGGCGAGCCGTAGCCGGCCCACCCGCCCGGGGCGCCGCCGGGCGCCGGCGGGACGGGCGCCGGGCCGCCGGAGGGGGAGGTCGTCACGGGGGAGCCCCAGCCGGGGGGCGCGCCCCAGCCCGCCGCCGGGGCCCAGCCGCCGGGGTC
>NZ_RWJX01000034.1 GCF_004123805.1 Cellulomonas endophytica
ACGAACCGCACGCGCACCGCGGGGTAGAGGTGCTGGGCGTAGTGGCCGATGGCGTGCATGTCCCCGCCCCGGAGCCCGCCGTGCGCGGCCTGCCGGCACCTGTCTCCTCCCTCGTCGGCCGCGAGGGCGACGTGGTCGCGGTCGCCTCGCTGCTCGAGCGCACGACCGCGCGCCTCGTCACGCTCACGGGCACCGGGGGCGTCGGGAAGACCGTGCTCGCCCACGCCGTCGCCCGGGCCGCCGTCCGCCGCTACCGGGACGGGGTCGTCGTCGTGCCGCTCGCCGGTGTGGACGACGCCGCCCTCGTGCTCCCCGCGCTCGGCCGCGCCCTCGGGCTCGCCGCCGCCGAGGCGCAGACCGCCGACGAGGCCGTGCTCGCCGCCCTGCGCCCGCAGCGCGCCCTCGTCGTGCTGGACAACCTCGAGCACCTGGCCCAGGCGCCCGACCACGTGGCCCGCGTCCTCGCCGAGTGCCCGGACGTCGTCGTGCTGGCCACCAGCCGGGCCGCCCTGCGGCTGCGCGGGGAGTCGGAGTACGCGGTGCAGCCCCTCGCCCTGCCCATCGGCCCCGAGCCGGGCCTGGAGGCGGTGGCGGCGTCACCGGCGGGCGCCCTCCTGCTCGAGCGCGCGCGGGCCGTGCAGGCCGGCTTCGGCACGCGCCCCTCGGACGCCCCCGCCCTCGCCGCCCTGTGCCGCCGCCTCGCGGGCATCCCCCTCGCGCTGGAGCTCGCGGCCGCCCGCGCCCGCGTCCTCGACGCCCCCACGCTCCTGGCCCGCCTCGAGGACGCGACGAACCGCGCCGGGGCGAGCGACCTGCCCGAGCGCCAGCGCACCCTGCGCTCCACTCTCGACTGGAGCTACCGGCTCCTCACCGGCGACGAGCAGACCCTGCTGCGCCGCATGTCCGTCCTCGTCGGCGGCGGCGACCTCGCCGCGGTCGAGGCCCTCGGCGACGACCTCGACGACGCGCTCGGCTCGCTGGAGCGGCTCGTCGAGCACTCCCTCGTCGTCGTCCTCGACGACGGGTCCGGCGCGCGGTACTCCATGCTCGAGCCCGTGCAGCAGCACGCCCGGGGGCTGCTCGCCCCCGCCGAGCTCGCCGCCGTGCGCGGGACGCACGCACGGCACTTCCGCGCCCTCGCCCTGGAGGCCGCGCCGCACTACGAGCTGCCCGACCAGGTGCTCTGGCTCGACCGGTCCGAGCGCGACGACGGCAACCTGGCCGCGGCGCTCGAGTGGTACCTCGAGGCCCGGGACGGCGGGGCCGCCGGCACGATCGTGTGGGCGCTGTGGCTGTTCTGGTGGCTGCGGGGGCACCTGCGGCGCGGCCGGCGGCTCGCCGAGGCGGCCCTCACCCTGCCCCTGCCGGACGCGGTGCGGGTGCGCGTCACCCTCACCGTCGGCGTCCTCACCTTCGCGCAGGGCGACCTGGCGGCGAGCGCCCCCCGCTGGCAGGAGGCCGAGGCCCTGGCGCGCACCGGGGAGGACCCCGAGGGCGTGCTCTACGGGCTCACCGGCCACGGCCTGGTGCTGCTCGCGCAGTCCGACCTGGCGCGCGCGGGCGAGCGGTTCGACGCCGCCCTCGCGCACGCCGCCGCCACGGGCCAGGACGACGCATGGGTCGTGCCGCTCGTGCAGGTCTGGCTCGGCACCGTGCGGCTGCTCGCGGGCGACCCCGACGGCGCCGTCCGCCACGTGGAGCCGGGGCTGCGCGCCGCCCGCGCGCGCGGGGACCGCCTCGCCACGTACACCGCCCTGTACAACCTCGTGCAGGCCGCGCTGGCGCAGGGCCGGCGGCAGGACGCGCGGGGCCACCTCGTCGAGGGCATCCGGCTGTCCGAGGAGACGGGCGACCCGGCCAACACCGCGTACTTCCTCGAGAGCCTGGCCGTGGTCGAGGGGGCGGACGGCCGGTACGAGCGCGTCGCGGACCTGCTCGGGGCGGCGGCGGCGCTGCGGGGCCGGGCCGCGACCACCGTGTACGGCTTCTACCTGCCCGACCCCGCGCTGCGGGTGGGGGCGGAGGACGCGGCCCGGGAGGCGCTGGGGCCGGCGGCCTTCGCGTCCCGGGTGCGCGCGGCGAGCGCCCTGGACGCGGCGGCCGCCGTCGCGCTGGCGGTCGGGGACGACGCGTCCGCCTGACGTCCGCCGGCGCCCGTGCACCTGCACGGCCCGCACTGTGCAGGTGGTGAGCGGGTGCTGTGCCTGTCGGGGGTGGCGGGCCCGCGGCCAGGGTGGACACCAGGCCCCGCAGCAGCGGGACGCACCACCCGAGCACCACCCCCCGCAGGAGTGACACCCCATGAGCCCCACCGCCACCGCCCCCGAGCGCCTCGGCTGCGACACCTCCGACATGCTCCACATCCACGGCCTGTTCCGCCGGGCGTTCGTCGACGCGCCCGTCCTGGTCCGCGGGGTGGCCGAGGGCGACACGGACCGCCGCGACGTCGTCCTCGAGCACGTGCGCGAGATCGCCGACGGCCTGCACCGCCACCACCACGGCGAGGACCTGCTGCTGTGGGACGCGCTGGAGGAGCGGGCGCCGGCCTGCGCGCTGCACGTCGGCCTCATGCGCAGCCAGCACGCCGCGGTCGGCGAGCTGCTGCACCGGCTGCGCGAGGTCCTGCCCGCCTGGGCCCGCACCGCCTCCGCCGAGGACCGCGAGACGGTGGCGTGCGTCCTCGACGAGATCCGCGCGCTGCTGCTCGTCCACCTCGGTCAGGAGGAGGACCGCATCCTCCCCACCGCGAGCAGCGTGCTGTCGCAGCGCGAGTGGGACCAGCTCGCCGAGCACGGGATGTCGAGCATCCCCAAGCGCCGCCTGCTCGTGCAGCTCGGCTGGATCCTCGACTCCATCCCCGTCACGGAGCGGGCGGGGTGGCTGCGCGCGAACCTGCCGGCGCCGGCACGGGCGCTGTGGTGGGCGGTCGGCCGTCGCCAGTTCGCGGCGCACCGGGCCCGCGTGTACGGCGGCGTGCTCGCCTGAGCACGGCCGTCGTGGCCGCCGCGGCGTCCGTCAGCCCCCGTTCGACGCCGCGCCGCAGGGGCGGGTTCAGCCGCTTCTCCACGCCGTGGTGCACGAGCCACGCGAGGCCGAGGGCGACCGCCGCGGCCGCGGCGAGCGCGACGGGCGGCGGGACGCGCCCCGCTAGCACGTCGATGACCCACCAGCCCCAGAACAGGTGCACGAGGTAGAGCGGGTAGGTGAGCGTGCCCAGGGACGTCAGCGCCGGGGCGTCCCACCGCCGCAGCGGCGTGAGGGTCGCGAGCGCGACGAGCGCGAAGCAGGCGAGCGCGACGAGCGCGAGCACGACCGGGCTCGCGGTGAAGGTCGTCGTCCGGTCGAGCGTGGCGACCTTGCCCAGGGCGACGGTGTGCACGCCCAGGGCCGCGTTCCCGGCGACGAGCAGCCACGGCACGGGTGCGTGGCCGTCGCGCCAGAGGAGGAACAGGGCCATCCCGCCGGCGAAGAACGGCGCGTACGGCGCGACGGTGAGCGTCACCAGCGCCTCCACGCCCGAGTGCTCCGCCGCGAGCGCGGCCAGCGGCCAGAGCGCGACGAACGCCAGCACGCGCCGGCGCGTCAGCCCGAGCGCGACGAGCAGCACGACGAGCAGGTAGAACCGCAGCTCGGCCCACAGGGTCCAGTACACGCCGTCGACGTGGTCCACCCCGACCGCCGCCTGCAGCAGCGTGGCGTTGACGAGCACCTGCCCGAGGGAGACCTCCTTGCCCTCGGGCCACACGACGAGGAGCAGGGTGCCCGTCAGCGCCAGCGCCGCCCAGTAGGCGGGGTAGAGCCGCGCCACCCGGGACGCGACGACGGCCGGCACGCTGCGCCCCCAGGCGGTCCAGAGGACGACGAACCCGCTGATGACGAAGAACAGCTCGGGGGCCAGGGACAGGTACACGGCCGCGCCGCCCAGGGACGGGAACGGCGTGCCCTCCCCCGCCTCCCGGGCGCCCTCCCACGCCGTGCTGTCGCGTGCGGCGAAGTGGTAGAGCAGGACGGCGGCGGCGGCTGCGAAGCGCAGCCCGTCGAGCGTCCGCAGGCGCGGCCCTCGTGCCCCCGGTGCCGAGCCGGTGCCGGGCGCGGGCGCCCGGGTCGGGGCGGGGGCCGGGGGAGCGGTCACCGGCCCGACGATAGGCACGCAGGCGCCACCCGGCCCGCCGAGACGGCCGGGTGGCGTCGCCCCCCGGTCTCACCCTGTCCGGTCGGCACCCCCGGCGGCGCCGCGCAGCCCGCGGCGGGCCACCCCCAGCAGCAGGGCGCCCGCGGCGAGGAGGCCGCCGGCGACCAGCGCGCCGCCGCCGGCCACGGCACCGGTGTCGGGCAGCCGGGTGACGGAAGCACCGGGGCCCGCCGTGCCACGCCGGACCGGGGTCACGGCCGCGGCGGCGGGGGTGCCGGTGGGGGCCGCGGAGGGACCGGCGGGCGGGACGACCGTCACCGGCGTCCACCCCGCGAGCCCCGGAGGGCCGTCGGCGGTGAAGAACAGGACGTGCTCGTCGACCGGCAGGGTGGGGGGGAGCGGGACGGCGGCGGTCCCGGAGCCGTCCGCGAGGACCCACGTCAGGTCGTGCACCTGGCGCTGCTCGTCGGTCCGCGTCGCGGAGTCCTGGAGGCGGTGCCGGACGTGGTACCAGGTCCAGGCCTCCAGGCCCGGGACGGTCACCGTCCCGCCCGCGGGCACGGCGGCGACCTGCGCCGGGCGCCGCGTGCTCTCCCCGGGGTCGAGGCCGGGGAGCTCCGGCGGCACGTCCGCGCGGCCCACGTCCTGCGGCCGCGCACGCAGGACGACGCCGTCCGTCGTCTCCCCCGGCCGGACCTCGACCGGCCGGGCCGTGGCGGCCGACACCCCGCCGGCCCACCACACCCGGCCGGCGCCGTCGCGGAGCTGCACCCGGTACGTGCCCGGGGGCACCGAGGTGCCGGAGGTGCCGGTGCCGAAGCCGACGACCCCCGTGCCGGAGACGCGGTCGGCGTACCGGAGGCGGCCGTCCTCGCCGACGAGCAGCACGTCGCCCGACCGCTCGTCCCCCTCCCCGAGGTCGACCGTCCCCTGCACCTCCCCCGTCCGCACCGCGACGAGGTCGGGCGCGACGAGGTCCGCCGTCCCGACCGCGACGGCCACCGGCTCCCCGGCGAGCGCCCACGTCCCGGGCAGGAGGGTGAGGTCGTAGGTGCCGGGGACGGCGTCCCCGAGCCCGACGGCGTAGGTGCCGTCGGCGCCGGTCGTGGCCGTCGCCACGGGCACCGGCTCGGCGAGGTCGCCGGAGCCCGCCGGCCACACCCACACGTCGGCCCCGGCGGCGGGCGTGCCGTCGCCCGTCACCACGCGGCCCGTCAGGCGGGGAGCGGGCGCGAGCGTCGCCGTCGGGGCCACCGCCGGCGCGCCGCCGCCGGGGACCGTCACGGTGGTCGCCGTGGCGAGGTTCCCGTCGGTGCCGAGGTAGCGGTCCTGCCACCCGCTGCCGGCCGGGGCCTCGACGCGCAGGTGGTACTCGCCCGGCGGGACGAGGTGCGCCGTCCAGCGGCCGGCGGCGTCCGTCGTGGCGCTCCGCGAGGACCCGACGAGCCGGCCCGCCGCCCAGACGGGGACGAGGTGCACGTCGGCGCCCGGGCCCGGTGCGCCGCCGGGACCGACCACGGCGCCCCCCACCTCCGTGCCCGCGAGGGCCGCCGACAGCTCCTCCGCCGTCCCGCCGGATCCGACCGAGATCCGGCACGTGCCCCCGTGGGCGAAGGGGTAGCGGGCGCCCTCGTGCTCCAGGAGGTAGTGCAGGCAGTAGTCGCCGGGCACCTCCGACAGGGACCACCGGCCGTCGGCCCCGGTCACGGTCTCCCCGTGGCGCTCCGGCCCGTCGGTCGTGCTGAGCTGCACGGCGACTCCGGCCAGCGGCGCTCCGGCGGCGTCGAGCACGGTGCCGCCGAACGTGGTGGCGGCTCCCCCGGCCGGGGCGGCGCCCGCGGGCGCGGCCCCGGCGAGGGCGGGGGCCACGAGGGCGGTGACGGCCGCTGCGAGAGCGGCGCCCGCGCGGACGGCCCTGCGGCGCGGCCGCGCGGGACGGGACCGCGGCGAGGGGGACGGGGACGGCGACGGGGACGGGTCGAGGACGACCACGGGGTGCTCCTGCTGAGGGGTCGGGACGAAGGGCGCACGCCCGGCCGCGCCCGGGAGCCGCGGCGCCCGGAACGGCCGTCCGAGCGGCACACAGGACGTTAGGGCTGGTGAGGGCGCCGGGGCGGCGGTTCTGGATCACAGCTGCGTCACGCCCGGTCACGGATCGGCAGCGGCGTCACCCGGTCGGTGGAGCGCACACCGGGCCGGACCGGGAGCGCCCTGGGGACGACCCCGCCGGGCGTGTGGGCGGCGTCCCCCAGACTGGCCCCGTGACGGTGACGACGGACGAGGACCTGCGCACGCAGGCCGACGCGGTGCTGCGGCGGCTCGTGGGCCGCGAGGACGCGCAGCTGCGCACGGACCAGTGGACGGCGATCCGGGCGCTCGTCGCGGACCGGGCCCGCGCGCTCGTCGTGCAGCGCACGGGATGGGGCAAGTCGGCCGTCTACTTCGTCGCCACGGCCCTGCTCCGCGAGCGCGGGGCCGGCCCGACGGTGATCGTCTCCCCCCTGCTGTCGCTCATGCGCAACCAGGTGGACGCGGCCCGGCGCGCCGGCATCCGCGCCGAGACGATGAACTCGGCCAACGTGACGGAGTGGGACGAGGTCCGTCGGCGGGTGCAGGACGGCGAGACGGACGTGCTCCTCGTCAGCCCGGAGCGCCTGAACAACCCCGGCTTCCGCGACGAGGTGCTCCCCCGGCTCGCGGAGAGCGCGGGCCTCGTGGTCGTCGACGAGGCGCACTGCGTCTCCGACTGGGGGCACGACTTCCGCCCGGACTACCGCCGCATCCGCACGCTGCTGGAGGACCTGCCCACCGGCACACCGGTGCTGGCGACGACCGCGACGGCGAACGCGCGGGTGACGGCCGACGTCGCGGAGCAGCTCGAGCACGGCGACGGCCGCGAGGTGCTCGTGCTCCGCGGCCCGCTGGACCGCGAGAGCCTGCACCTGGCGGTGCGGACGCTGCCCGACCACGCGGCGCAGATGGCCTGGCTCGTGGCGAACCTGCCGCTGCTGCCCGGCTCCGGGATCGTCTACTGCCTCACGGTCGCGGCCGCCGAGCAGGTGGCCGCGCACCTGCGCTCGGCCGGCATGGAGGTCCGGTCCTACACGGGGCAGACCGACGCGGCGGAGCGCCTCGCGTGCGAGTCGGACCTCCTGGAGAACCGGGTCAAGGCGCTCGTGGCCACCTCCGCCCTCGGCATGGGCTTCGACAAGCCCGACCTGGGGTTCGTCGTGCACGTGGGGGCGCCGTCCTCCCCCATCGCCTACTACCAGCAGGTCGGCCGTGCGGGCCGCGCCACGGAGCACGCCCGGGTCGTGCTGCTCCCCGGACGGGACGACAGCGCCATCTGGGACTGGTTCGCGTCCATGTCGTTCCCCTCGCCCGAGGCCGTCCGCGGCACCCTCGCCGCGCTGGGCGAGGCGGGCCGTCCGCTGTCGACCGCGGCGCTCGAGACGCACGTGGACCTGCGCCGCGGGCGGCTGGAGCTCATGCTCAAGGTGCTCGACGTGGACGGCGCGGTCCGGCGCGTGCGCGGCGGCTGGGAGGCCACGGGCGAGCCCTGGACGTACGACGAGGAGCGCTACGCCCGCGTCGCCGCCACCCGGCGCGAGGAGCAGGACCTCGTGCGCGAGTACGTGCGCACCGAGGGGTGCCGCATGGCCTTCCTGCGCCGGGTGCTGGACGACCCGCTGCTCGCGGACGACCCGGGCTGGCGGTGCGGGCGGTGCGACCGGTGCGGCGGCGCGCCCGAGGACGTGGCGCCGGCCGAGGGCCTCGTCGACGCCGCCCGCGCGGGGCTCGCGGTCCCGGGCACGGACGTCGGCGCCCGACGGCAGTGGCCCTCCGGCATGTCCGCGCTCGGGGTCGCGCTGTCCGGCAAGGTCGCCGAGGGCGAGCGCGCCGAGGACGGCCGGGCGGTGGCGCGGCTGGACGGCCTGGGGTGGGGCACGCTGCTGCGCGAGCTCTTCGCCGCCGGTGCGCCGGACGGCCCGCTGCCGCCGGCCCTCCGCACGCCCGTGCTCGAGGTGCTCGACGCGTGGGCGCCGGACGTCGCCGGCGTGGTGGCCGTGGCCTCCGCGTCGCGGCCGACGCTCGTGGAGCACCTCGCCGGTGGCGTCGCGCGGCACCTCGGCGTGCCGCTCGTCGGCGCGATCGTGCCCGAGGAGGGGGCACCGCCCGGCCGGCACGACGTGAACTCGGCCCAGCGGCTGGCCGACGTGCACCGCCGGCTCGCCCTCGGGCTGTCGGAGCCGGCGCTCGCCGGCCTGGCCGGGCGCCGCGTGCTCCTCGTCGACGACCGGACCGGCACCGGCTGGACGCTCACCGTCGCCGCCCGGCTCCTGCGCCGGGCCGGCGCGGCGGCGGTCCTGCCGTTCGTCCTCGGCGTCGGGTCCTGACGACGACGGACCGGCCGGCGACCCGGGGGTCGCCGGCCGGTCCGGGGCGGGTGCCGCTCAGCGGGCGGCGGGGTTGGCGCCCTCCGCGCGGACGGCGCCCCGGCGGCGGGTCGTCGAGGTCACGGGCTCGGCGATGTCCTCGAGCGACTGGCGCTCGGCGTTGATCCCGATGAACCAGGCGACGAGCCCGCCGGTGAGCATGAGCGCGGCGCCGAGGAAGTAGCCCATCGCGAGAGGTCCCCGCTCCGACCCGTCCCCGACGAGCGAGGCGTACACCGCCGACGCCACGGCGCCGGACAGCTGCGCGATGCAGAAGAAGAACGCGATCGCCTGGCCGCGCAGCTCGAGCGGGAAGATCTCGCTGACGGTGAGGTACGCGGAGGAGGCACCGGCCGAGGCGAAGAAGAAGCACAGGCACCACAGAGCCGTCTGGGTCGCCGCCGTCAGCGCCCCGGCGCTGAACAGGACTGCCGCGACGGCGAGCACCACCGAGGCCAGACCGTAGGTGAGCAGGATCATCTTCCGACGACCCCACAGGTCGAAGAGGTGACCGAGCAGGAGCGGACCCAGCAGGTTCCCGATCGCGAACGGGATGAAGTAGAGCGGCACACGTCCCTCCTCCACCTCGAAGAACCGCGTGAGGACGAGCGCGTAGGAGAAGAAGATCGCGTTGTACAGGAACGACTGGGTGATCATCATCGTCGCGCCCAGGACGGCCCGGCGCGGGTACTCGCGGAACATGATCCGGGCGACCTGCACGATGGGGATCGACTTCTCGCCGACGACCTCGATCGCCTTGCTCTCGTCGACGGGCGGCAGCTTCCCGCCCTGGTGCTCGACGGTCTCCTCGATGCCCTTCAGCGTGCGCTCGGCCTCGTCGCCGTAGCCGTGGGTGAGCTGCCACCGGGGGCTCTCCGGGATGTGCCGGCGCACGTAGATGATGACGAGCCCGAGCACCGGGCCGAGGAAGAAGCAGATCCGCCAGCCCCAGAAGACCGGGACGAGGTCGGGGTTGAGGAGCACGAGCGCACCCAGGGACCCGATGAGCGCGCCTCCCCAGTAGGTGCCGTTGACGGCGATGTCGACCCGCCCGCGGTAGTGCGCCGGGATGAGCTCGTCGATGGCCGAGTTGATGGCGGTGTACTCCCCGCCGATGCCCATCCCCGCGATGAAGCGGAAGAACAGGAACGAGTACAGGTCCCACGACAGGCCCGCGAGGCCCGACCCGATGAGGTAGATCGCGAGGGTGAGGATGAACAGCCGCCGCCGCCCGAGGCGGTCGGTGAGCCGACCGAAGAAGAGCGCCCCGACCACCTGGCCGACGAGGTAGACGGAGGCGAGCAGACCCACCTGCGCCCCCGTGATCCCGAGGCCGCTCTCCTCCTGCGTGATGATGGAGCCGACGTTGGCCACGAGCTGGACCTCGAGCCCGTCGAGGATCCACGAGACCCCCAGCCCGACGACCACCATCCAGTGGAACCGGGTCCAGGGCAGGCGGTCCAGCCGGGCCGGGATGAGGCTGCGGACCGCGTCCGGCCGTGCCTCGTGCGTCGTCGCACTCATGCGTCCTCCCACGGGCGGGCGTGGGCGGGACGTCCACGCGTACGTGTCGGACCGTAGGAACGTGACCACACCTCCGCAAACGGAAGCGGGCGGGACGTCCGGTCCGGGTGCCCGCGTCGGCGTCGCCGGCCCCCGCGGCCGGCCGGCCGGGCCGTGCCAGACTGCAGCCGTGCTGACCCTCGCCCTCGTCGCCGCGGCCGTCGCCGCCGTCCTCCACGTGGGCATCTTCCTCGTCGAGTCCGTGCTGTTCGACAGCGCGCACCCCCGCTTCGGGGTGGCCGGGGACGACCTGCACGCGGTCCGCCCCTGGGCCTTCAACCAGGGCTTCTACAACCTCTTCCTCGCGGTGGTCGCCGGGGTGGGGGTCGTCGTCGCCCTGCGCGGCGGCGAGACCGCGGGCCTGGCCCTCGTGCTGGCGGCGTGCGGCTCCATGCTCGCCGCGGCGGTGGTCCTGCTCTCCTCCCAGCCGCGGCTCGCGCGCTCGGCGGCGGGCCAGGGGCTCCCGGCGCTCGTCGCGGTCGTGCCCGCGGCGGCGCTGCTCCTCGGCGCCGGCTAGAGGGTCGGCGAGGACGTCGGCGCGGTGACGCGCCCGCGCGGTGCGCCGTGCCGGAGGCCGTCGACGACGAGGTCGAGCAGCCGCCGCACCTGCGCGTCCCACTCGGGGCCGTCGGGGACCATCCAGACCGCGCCGACGGCCCGCAGCACGTCGTCCGCGGCGATGTCCGGCCGCACGGTCCCGTCCGCCTGGCCCGCCCCGACGAGGGTCTCCAGCGCGCCGACGAGCCGCTCCCGCGTCTCCGTGAACAGCGGTGCGTCCGGGCCGACGGCGGCACGCAGCGCCCCGCCCATCCCCCGCTTCGTGGCGGCGTAGCCGACGAAGCGGTCGGTCCACGCGCGCAGCGCGTCCATCCCCGTGGGCGCGCTCGCGACGAGCTCCGGCGCCGCGTCGCACAGCGCCTCCACCTCGTGGCGGTAGGCGGCCTCCAGGAGCAGGGCGCGCTGCGGGAAGTGCCGGTACAGCGTGCCGATCCCGACCCCCGCCTCCTGCGCGATCGCCTCGAGCGCCACCGCCTCGTCCGCCGCGAGCATGCGCGCGGCCACGGCCAGGAGGCGCTCGCGGTTGCGGCGCGCGTCGGCGCGCAACGGGCGGGCGGCGGTGGTGCTCACGAGGTCGTTCCTCCGCGTTCGGGGGTGAGGGGTGCGGCCGGTCGGTGCAGGCGACCGGTGCCGAGTGGTGTGCGGGGTGGTGTGCCGGTGGCGGCGAGGTCGGGTTGCGAAGCGGAGGGACCTCCGTTTAGTCTGGCACCACAACCGGAGGCGCCTCCGCTCAGCGTACGCCTCCGGGGCCGGGGATCGAGCCGGGGTGGCGGCACCGCTCCCTGCCGTCCTCCGCCCGTCCTCCTGCCACCCACCGTCCGTCGGCCCGTGCGGGCCGCTCGTCCCCCTCGGAGGCCACCGTGCCCAGCTCCTTCCAGGGCGTCACCTTCGACGCCTACGACGCCCGTGCCGTCGCCTTCTTCTGGGCGGCCGCCCTCGGCCGCGACGTCGCCCCCGGCGCGACCGTCGAGCACGCCGAGCTCCTCGACGACCCCGACGGCCGCGCGCCCCGCATCGTCGTCGACCGGGTGCCCGAGAGCCGTCCCCTGCGGAACGCGCTGCACCTGGACCTCGTCGCGTACGACCCGGAGCGGGAGGCGGAGCGGCTCGTGCGGCTCGGCGCCCGCCGGGTGGGCGCGGTCCACCGGGTCGGTGCCGGCGAGCGGGCGGGTGCCGGCGAGCGGGCGGTCGGGGCCGGGTCCGTCGCCGTGCGGGTGCGGCCCGTCGCGCAGCGGGTCTCGCTCACCGACCCGGAGGGTAACGCCTTCGACCTCGTCGCGGTCGCCTGAGGGTCGGGGGGCCCACCCGCCGCGCCGGCCGGCGGCCCCGTCCGTACGGTCGCACGGTGACCCCGACGAGCACCCCGGCCGACGACGAGACCCACGGGCGCGACCCCCGTCCCGGCGAGGGCACCAGCCCCTCGGTCCCGGGCCCGGCGTCCGGCCCCGCGTCAGACCTCGCGTCAGACCCCGCGTCAGACCCCGCGTCAGACCCCGCGTCAGACCCCGCGTCAGACCCCGCGTCAGGCCCCGCGTCAGGCCCCGCGTCAGGCCCGGCGTCAGGCCTGCGCGCCCGGGCGGCCGGACGTCCCCACGACGTGGTGCTGCTCGGCGCGACCGGCTTCGTCGGGGCGCTCACCGCCGAGCACCTCGCCCGGCACGCGCCGGCCGGCACCCGCGTCGCGCTGGCGGGCCGCTCGCGGGACCGCCTCGAGCGGCTGCGGGCGGACCTGCCCCCGGGCGCCGCCGGCTGGGACCTGCACGTCGTCGACGTCACCGACCGGCCCGCGCTCGACCGGCTGGCCGCGAGCACCGCGGTGCTGGTCAGCACGGTCGGCCCCTACGCGCGGCACGGCCTGCCCGTGGTGGAGGCCTGTGCCGCGGCGGGGACCCACTACGCCGACCTCACGGGCGAGCTGCGCTTCGTGCGCGCGGCGATCGACCGCACGGACGCCGTGGCGCGCTCCACCGGGGCGCGTCTCGTGCACGCCTGCGGCTACGACTCCGTGCCCTCCGACCTCGGCGTCCACGTCCTCCACGCGCACGCCCGGGACACCGGCGCCGGGGACCTCCTCGACGTGCGGGCCCTGGCCACGGCACGCGGCGGCGTCTCGGGCGGGACCGTCGACTCCCTGCGCGGCGAGCTCGACGCCCGGCGCGACGACCCCGCCGCCGCAGCGCTCGGGCGCGACCCCTTCGCGCTCTCGCCGGACCGCCCCGCGGAGCCCGCCACGCCGCAGCCCTCGTCGACCCCGCCGCCGGGCCGGGTCGCGGGCCGCTGGACCGCGCCGTTCGTCATGGCACCCTTCAACACCCGGGTGGTCCGCCGCTCCAACGCGCTGACGGGGTGGTCCTACGGCCGCGGCCTGCGCTACGGGGAGGTCGTCGACGCCGGGACGGGGCCCGTCGGCGCGCTCACCGCGGCCGGGGTCACCGCCGGCTCCGTGCTCCTCGTCGCCGCGATGCGCGGCCGGTGGACGCGGCCCCTCGTCGACCGGCTCCTGCCCGCCCCGGGCGAGGGCCCCGGGGCCGACGTCCGCGCCGCCGGCTGGTTCCGTCACCGCTTCCTCGGCACGACGACGAGCGGCCGGACCCTCGTCGCGGAGGTCTCCGGCCCGGGTGACCCCGGCTACGCCGCGACCGCCGTCATGCTCGGCCAGACCGCGCTGGCAATGGCGCTCGACGACGACCTGCCGCCGCGGGCCGGGTCGCTCACGCCGGCCACGGCCCTGGGCGACGCGCTCGTCCGGCGGCTGCGTGCCCAGGGCTTCACCCTGCGCGTCCGCGACGCGCCGATCGGCTGACGGGAGCCGGCGGACCGGACGTCGGGGCCAGGACGTCGGGGCCGGGTCGTCGGGGCCAGGTCGTCGAGCCCACGGGGCGCGGGTGCCGCCGTCCGGGCGACGCACCGGCGCACCGCTCACCCCGGTGCCGGCAGCGCCGATGGGCGGAGGGACGCGGACCCGCCGCGCGGGAGGGGGGACGCCGTGCGACGCCAGCGCTCGAGCGCCGAGGAGCAGGTCGCCGAGCTCCTGCGGACCGCCAAGGACGCCCTCGGGCTGAGCGTCGCCTTCCTCTCGCGGATGGACGGCACCACCCAGCACCTCGAGGTGGTCGACTCCTCCATCCCCTTCCTCTTCCAGGAGGGCGCCAAGGTCGCGCAGGCGACGTCCTTCTGCCAGGTCATCCGCGAGGGCCGCCTGCCCGCCGTCATCCCGGACGTCCGCCGCTTCCCCGAGGCGATGGCCCTGCCCGCCGCGCGCTTCCCGCGCCTGCGCTCCTACGTCTCCGTGCCCGTGACGCTCAGCGACGGGACGTACTACGGCACCTTCTGCGCGGCCGGCCTCACCACCGACAAGGGGCTCAGCGAGCGCGACCGCGCGCTGCTGGAGGTCCTGGCCTCCGCGGCCGCCGTCGTCATCGAGCCGGAGGTCACCGCGGCGGCGCAGCGTGCCGAGGTCGAGGGGCGCCTGCTGCCCGTGCTCGCCTCCGGCGGCCCCACCGTCGTCCTCCAGCCCATCGTCGACCTGGCGACCGGCCGGCGCGTCGGCGCCGAGGCCCTCAGCCGCTTCCCCGCCGCGTGGGGCAAGGCGCCCGACGTCGTCTTCGCCGAGGCGCACGCCGCCGGCGTCGGCGACGACCTCGAGCTGCTCGCGCTCGAGCGGGCGGTCGAGCACCTGGCACGGGTCGGCGGCTACGTGGCCATGAACGTCTCCCCCGGCACGCTCCTCACGGACGGCTGCGCCGCGCTGCTGCGGCGGCTGCCCGCGCCCCGGGTGCTGCTCGAGCTGTCCGAGCACGACCCCGTGGAGGACTACGGCGCCCTGCACGCGGCGCTGGCCGAGGCGCGCGGGCGCGGCATGCGCCTGGCCATCGACGACGTCGGCGCGGGCTTCTCCTCGCTCCGGCACATCGTCCTGTGCCGTCCGGACGTCATCAAGCTCGACCGCAGCATCGTCGACGGGGTCGCGGCCGACGACGTGCTGCGCACGCTGGTGCGCGCCCTCGTCGAGTTCGCGCACGGCAGCGCCACCACCGTCGTCGCGGAGGGTGTCGAGACCGTCGACGACGTGGTGGCGCTGCGCGCGCTCGGCGTGGACCTCGGGCAGGGCTGGCACTTCGGCCGGCCCGGCCCGCCGGAGGCGCTCGAACCGGTCGCGGCCGCGGTCGTCCCGCGGCCCGGGCTGCCGCTGGACGACGCGGTGCCGGTGACCGCTCCGGCACCCCTGCCCGCGCGGCCGCGCGGGTGACCGCAGGGGTCAGCGACCCCGCTCGTCCTGGTCGAGGCAGAGGATGTTGCCCTCGCTGTCCTTGAACCAGGCGGCCTTGCCCATGCCGGGCATGGTGGCGACCTCGCCGTCCCACTCCAGGCCCGGCAGGTCGTAGACCTCGAACCCCACGCCCTTGCGCTTGAGCTCGTCCACCTCCGCGACGAGGTCGTCGACGTGGAACTGGGCGATCGTGTGGCCGGCGCGGCCGGCGAACTCCGTCTCGTAGACGTTGAAGGCCGTCCCCGGCCCCGCCACGTAGTGGACGCTGCCCGGCACGCCCTCGTCGGACGGCGTGAAGCCGAGGGTGTCCTCGTAGAACGCGCGCGCCCGCGCCAGGTCGTGTGCGGGGATGTTGGCCTCGACGGTGCTCTTCGTCAGCATGGGTGACCTCTGCTCAGGACGACGGGACGAACGGGACGGGCGGCAGCACGGTGCGCGCACCCTCCCCTCCGGTCCTCGACGACCTGGTGCCGGTCTACTCCTGCGCCGGCGGCCGGGACAAGGGCTTTCCCACCCCCGCCCCGGCCGGACGGCGTCACGCCCCCGCGAGGGCCGCCACCTCGCCGGGGGACAGGGCGGAGGAGTACACGCGCAGCTCGTCCACGTCGCCGCGGAACGGGGTGTCCCACCAGTTGACGCCGAGGGCGAAGACGCCGGTCGTGGTCGTGAGGACGTCGGGGAACCCCGTGCCCGTGAAGGCCGCCTCGCCGTCCACGTAGACGGCGACGGCGCCCTCGTCGACCGTCAGCGCGACGTGCGTCCACGCGCCGACCGGGATCGTGCTCCCCACGGGGGCGTCGTACCACCGGGAGCCGGACCAGACCATGGTCCCGCCGGCCGGGCCCTGCGGCACCACGCTCACCCAGCTGTCCGCGTCCCGGGCGGCGAAGAAGGCCGTGGTGAACGGCGTGACCACCTCCGGCCGCAGCCACAGGCCCACCGACCACGTGCCCCCGCTCACGAGGCCGTCCGGCAGCCGCACGCCGCTCGTGCCGTCGAGGTGCACGGCTCGCCCCTGCACCCCGTCGACGAACGACACCGCGCCGCCCGGGGCGTCGATCCGCGGGCCCGTCGTCGTGGCCGCGCCGGCGCCGCCGGCGCCGGCGAGGTCGTCCTCGAAGGACCACGTCCCGACGAGGCCCCCGGCGGTGCGCGCCCGCACGGTGACGGGGAAGGTCGTCGTCGCGGTCACGCCGCCGTTCGCGACGGTGGCGGTGAGCGTCACCGTCGCGTCGCCCTCCCCCGCCGCGGGGCGCTGGACGTCGCCGGTCGCGGAGACCACGGACGGGTCGGAGGACGCCCACGCGATCGTCGTGCCGTGGGTGCCCGTCGTCGGCAGGGCGAGGTCGGCGACCACCGCGGAGGTGTCCCCGAGGGACAGGTCGGCCAGCACCGCGTCCACGGCGGCGCGCGGCGTCATCGGCGCCACGGCGCTGCCCCACAGGGAGACGCCCTGCGCGGACTGCACGCTGAAGGTCATGGCCCAGCGGCGGACGTCCTCGCGCCACAGCCGGGCGAAGACGCCGGTGTAGAGGTGCCCGTCGACGGTGAGGCGCGCGCCCCAGCGGCCGTGGCGCTCCCACGTGCCGCTCACCGCCCCGGTCACCCGGCCGTCCTGCTCCAGGCGGACGGCCGTCGCGCGCTCGACGTCCGCCGAGATGCCCGTGCCGTGGTCGACGAACGCGTACTCGCCGACCATCTGCGACCGCTGCACCGTCGCGGCCGTCTCCCCCGCGTACCGGTGGGGCGCGACGACCGGCCAGCCGGCCTCGTTCATCCACATCTGGTGCACGCGCACCTCGTGGTGCTCGCCCTCGCCCGGGAAGCGGCTGTGCATCACGAGGAACATCCGGCCCGTCTGCGGGTCGACGTACGTCGAGTTGTGGCCCGGCGACACCGCGCCCGTGCCGACGCCCTCGCCCGGGTCGCCGACCTCGCGCGGGAACAGGTGGTTGCCCAGGAGCTTCGTGCCGAAGGGCTCGATCGACGCGTCGTCGAACAGCGGCAGCGACGGGTCGGAGCGCACCTGCGACATGTCGTTCCCGGCGGCGTCGAGGTAGGGGCCGTCCGGGCTCGTCGAGCGCGCGACCCGCAGGTTGTACCCGCCGTCGGCGTCCAGGCCGCCGAAGGAGAGGAACAGGTAGTAGTAGCCGCTCGCCGCGTCGAACAGGACTGCCGGGCCCTCGATGCGGCTGTGGTTGCCGCCGACGAGGTGCGTCCCGTAGCCCTGGCCCGGCACCGGGAAGCCGGTCGACTCGTCCATCCTGAGGATGAACACCCCGCCCGAGTACGAGCCGTAGACCATCCAGAGCGTGCCCTCCGCGTCGCGGAAGGCGTCGGGGTCGACGACGTTGGGGTGCACGCGCGCGTCGAACGGCTCGCCGTCGACCGTCGGCTCGTCGCCCTCCTGGCCCGAGCGCAGGAAGAGGCCCAGGTCCTCGTAGGGGCCGTCGACGGTGTCCGCGACGGCCACACCCATGGCGGAGCGGGGCGAGTCGCCCTTGCAGGCGTTGTAGTACATGTAGTAGCGGCCGTCGGCGAGCCGGATGACGTCCGCCGCCCAGAGGGTGTCCGTCTGCGCCCAGTCGAAGGTCTCCTCGAGCTCGGCGAGCACGTCCTCGAACATCGGGTTGTCGGCGGACACGCCCTCCGAGACCTGCTCCCACCGCATCAGGTCGTCGGTGCGGGCCGAGGCGAGGTGCGACCCGAACACCCAGACCTCGTCGTCGGCCACGACGACGGACGGGTCGTGCACCGAGACGTCGGCGAAGACCGGGTCCGGCGGCGGCGCGGGCGCTCGCGACGCCGCGGCCGCGGCGGCCAGGGGGGCACCGCCGGCCGCGCCGGCGAGGCCACCGGCCAGCAGGGGGCCGGCGAGGGCGAGGGACGCGGCGGCGGCGAGGCCCCCGACGAGGGACGGACGACGGCGGACGAGGGGCACGGGTCCTCCTGGTGCAGCACTGGACGCAGGGGCGGCCGGGCTGCAGAGGCCCGGCGGTCGGAGGGGCGCGACGCCGCGCAACCCCGACCCTGCGACCGTACATCGATGGAGGAAGCGACGTCCATCGTTGTAGAACGGGGCCGTTAAGACGGGCTGGACCCGCGCGCCGGGCGATCGGAGGCGAGGGGACGTCGGCCGTGCGGGTGGCGTCCGGCCGGCGCGCGGCCGGGCCCGCCGCCGCACCACCCCTCGTCACCCGGCGGTGGCCGCCACCGTCGCGACGACCGCCGCGGCCAGGTCGTCGGGGCGGCTGAGCTGGGGCCAGTGCCCCGTCGGCATCTCGACGACGGTGAGGTCCCGGACCCGGGCGAGCTCGCGGACGTACGGGTGGTCCTGCGCCATGAGCCCGCGCAGGACCGGCTCGGGCATCGTCGAGCTGATGAGGGTGACGGGGACGTCGTAGCGTCGCTCGTCGTGCAGGACCTGCGGACCCGCGGCCACGAGCGGCGGGACGGTGACGGCCCGCTCGCGGAACGCCGCCCGCAGCTCGTCGGTGAGCCCGGTGAGCTCCTCCTCCTCGAAGACGGACCAGTCCGGCAGCGGCACGAGCCCGTCGACGACCGGCAGCCCGTCGTTGACGACCCCGCCGTCAGCCAGTGGCCCGCTGTCCACGTAGACGACCCGCGCGACGCGGTCCGGCCGGGCGTCCGCGACGGCGTGGGCCACCGCGCCGCCGCCGCTGTGCCCGACGACCACCGCGGGGCCCTCGAGTCCGTCGAGCAGCTCGACGACCGCGGCGGCCTGGTCGGCGAGGGTGACCCCGGCCGCCTCCGCGGCGGGGGCGCCGGCGCCCCGCGGTGTCACGGGGTGCGGACGGTGACCGGCGGCGCGCAGGGCCGCGGTGACGGGCGCCCAGCTGGACGCGTCGAGCCAGAAACCGGGGATGAGGAGGACGTCCATGGGCCGACCGTAGGGCCTGCCGCCGACACGACCCGCGGCCGGGCCGCCCGGCACCGGTCCCCGCAGGTCAGCGCGGCGCCGGCCGCGGGAAGCGCACGGGACGCGCGCGGCGGGGCCTCAGGGCCGCCGCTGGCAGACGGGGCAGCGGTACAGCTTGCGGGCCTCCATCGTCTCGAGCAGGACGGGCGTGCCGCAGACGCGGCACGGCTCGCCCGTGCGGCGGTACACCCAGTGGCGCGCGTCCCGGTGCCGCAGCGCGTGCCGGCGGCCGGCGGGGTCGAGGTCCTCCCGCGTGACCATGACGCCCTCGCGGATGCCGTCGCGCAGGAGGCCCGACCAGTCCTGCCACAGCCCGGCGACGAGCTCCGGCGGCACGGCCCGCCCCGGCACCCACGGGTCCAGGCGGGCGCGGAACAGCAGCTCCGCCCGGTAGATGTTGCCGATGCCGGCGACCACGGACTGGTCCATGAGCAGCCGCCCGACGGGCACGGCCCGCCGCGTCACCGCGTGCACCACCCGCTCCTGCGCCGCGCCACCGGGGGCGGGGGCGCCGCCCAGGTGGCGCGAGAGGGCCCCGTCCTCGACGGGGTCGGGACCCAGGCGCGCCAGCACGGCGAGCACCTCGTCCTCCCTCAGCACCTCGCAGGCGGTCGGGCCCCGCAGGTCCGCCACGGTGCCGGGCGCGAGCAGCCGGACCCGCACCTGGCCGACGGGCGGCGGCGGGAAGGCGGCCACCGCGCCCTCGCGCTCGTCCTCCCCCTCCGCCATGCGCACCCGGCGCCGCGGGGACGTGCTCCGCACCCGCTGGGTGCCGCCCGGCAGCGGGGACACCGTCCCGGCCAGGTCCCACGACCCGTACAGCCCGAGGTGCACGTGCAGGACGAGGGCGCCGGCGAACGTGAGGAAGAGGTGCTTGCCCACCGCGTCGGAGCGCTCGAGGACGCGGCCGTCCAGCAGCTCGGCTCCGGCGGCGAACCGCCCCTGCGGGGAGGACACGCGCAGCCGGTGGCCGACGAGGTCGGCCCCGAGCTGGAGGGCGACGCGGTGGACGGAGTGGCCTTCGGGCACCGGGCGAGGGTAGGCGGGGGCCCGCGGAGGGGCCTGCGGCACCCAGGCGCGCCACAGCCCTGCCGGACGGGCCCCCGCACGGCATGATCAGGCGCACGGAGGGCGCTCGGGCAGGGGGCGCCGCCCGTCCCGAGGGGGCTGGGATGAGCACGCAGGCGGTGGTCGAGGACGACGTGCTCGGGCACGTCCAGGACGTCGTGCGACGCGCGCTGGAGGACCTGCAGCGACGCAGCGGCCTCGAGAGCTGGGTGCTCGCCCGGCGCGACGGCGAGGACTACGTGGTGCTCGACGCCGTCGGCGAGTCGATCGGCCGGCCCGGCGACGCCCGGGTCGTGCGCTGGGAGGACACCTTCTGCGCCGTCCGCGACGCGGGCGCCCCCGCGGCGGCGGACGACGTGCGGGACGTGCCCGCCTACCTGCACCTCGCCCGGCGCACGGCGCCCCGGGTGCGCGCCGTCCTGACCGTGCCCGTGGTCACCCCCGACGGCGACTGGGTGGGGGCCCTGTGCGGGCTCGGCTCGCAGCCCGTCGTCGGGCTCGACGAGCACCGCGCCACCGCCGAGGTGCAGGCCGCCCTGCTCGGGTCGCTCCTGGCCTTCGAGCGGCACGCGCTCCAGGAGCGCCGCCGCGCGGAGCGGGCCGAGGCCGCCGCCCTCACCGACCCCCTGACCGGGCTCGGCAACCGGCGCGCCTGGGACCTCGCGGTCCGCGCCGAGGAGGAGCGCTCGGAGGTCCTGGGCACCTCCGTGGGCGTCGTGGTGGCCGACCTCGACGGGATGAAGGCGATCAACGACGGCGTCGGGCACGCCGCGGGCGACGACGTGCTCGTGCTGGCGGGCGAGGCCCTGCGGTCCTGCGCGGCGCCGGAGCACCTCGCCGCGCGCCTCGGCGGGGACGAGCTCGGGCTCCTCCTGCCCGACACGGGGGCCACGGGGACCTCGGCCGTCGTCGACGCGCTGCGGGCCGCCTGGGAGCGCCGCGGCGTCGAGGTGTCCGTCGGCTGGGCCGTGCGCCGGGCCGGGTCGGGGCTCCAGGAGGCCTGGCGCCAGGCCGACGCGGCGATGTACGTGGACAAGCAGCGCCGCCGGCTGGCCGCGCCCGGTGCGGACGGCCCTCCGTCCGGCAGCCGGCCCCCGCGCGGGGCCGGGCCCGTCGACGAGGGCGCCCTCGCGGCCCTCGTCGGCACGGGCGGCGAGGCGGTGCGCGACGTGGACGCCCTGCTGCGCCTCGTCTCCGCGCAGCTCGGGCTCGACGTGGCCTTCGTCAACGAGCGGCTCGCCGACCGGTGGCGCTTCCGGGCGGTCCACGCCGGACCCTCCGACCGCATCCGGGTCGACGACGAGTCGGAGACCGCCGACAGCTTCTGCGAGCTCCTCGTCCAGGGGTCGATCCCGGCCGCCGTGCCCGACACCACCGCGGAGCCGGCGCTCGCGGCCCTGCCGATCCGCGCCGCGCTCGACATCGCCGCCTACGTCGGCACGCCCCTGCACCGCAGCGACGGGTCCCTCTACGGCACCCTCTGCGCGTACTCGCACGGGACCGAGCCCGCGCTCTCCGACCGGGACGCGGGCGTGCTGCGGGTCGTGGGCAGCCTCGTCATGGGGATCCTCGAACGTCAGGACCGGGCCAGCGCGGCGCGCCACGCCCTCCTCGCCCGGCTGGACGGGGTGCTGGGGTCCGGTGGGCCGACGATGGTGTTCCAGCCCGTGGTCGCCCTCGCCCGCTCCCGCGTCGTCGGGCACGAGGCCCTGAGCCGCTTCCCCGACGGCGACCCGGGCGCGTGGTTCGACCAGGCCCGGGCGGCGGGGGTCGAGGAGGACCTCGAGCTCGCCGCCGTGCGGTGCGCGCTCGCCGAGCACGCCCGGGCGCAGCGCGGCGCGGGGACGGGCTTCGTCGCGGTGAACGTCTCGGCACGCACCGCGGGCCTGCCGTCGCTGGCCCGCGCCCTGGACGGCGTCGACCCGGCGCGCGTCGTGCTCGAGCTGACCGAGCACGTCCCCGTCGAGGACTACGGCGCCCTGCGGCGCTCCCTCGCGCCCCTGCGCGCCCGGGGCGTCCGCCTGGCCGTCGACGACGTCGGGGCGGGGTTCGCCAGCATGCGGCACGTGCTCGAGCTCGTCCCCGACCTCATCAAGCTCGACATCGGCCTCGTCCGGAACATCGGCTCGGACAGCGCCCGGCAGGCGCTGGCCGCGTCCATGCTCGCCTTCGCGGACGCCACGGGCGCGGACGTGGTGGCCGAGGGCATCGAGACGCCGCAGGAGCTGGCGCACCTGCGGCGGATGGGCGTGGGACTGGGGCAGGGCTACCACCTCGGGCGCCCGGCACCCCTCGTCGCCGTCTAGCGGCGGACGGCCGGGCCCTTCGTCCCGCACCGTGGCGGACGCGGCGGGCGACCCTGGAGGGGACCGGCGACCCCGGCCCACCCGCACGCTCGCCCACGAGGAGAGTCCGATGAGCACCCTGGCGCTGACCGGCGTCCGCACGACCGCGACGACCGTCCACGACCTGCTCGACCACGTCTACCGCGACCCGGCGCCGACGCCGGGGAGCACGGCCGCCTCACGGGCGCGGTTCGCCGCCTACCTGCTGGCGGCGGGCACCACGGCCGTCGCGGCGCCCCTGGCCGTGCTCGCGGCGCTGGCCGGCGTCGTGCGCCTGCTCTGAGGACCCGCCCGGGGATCGGCTTGCGGCCCCCCGGCCGCCCGGGGACGGTGGCCGCCATGACAGGCTCCCCGACCGCCGGTCGCCGCCGCGGACCGACCACCGCCGCCCGCGGGACGGACGGGGTGCCGCCCTGGGCGCTCGCGTCCGCGGTGCTGGCGCCGGTCGCCCTCGTCGGGGGCTGGACGGTGGCGGCCTCCCGGGAGCCCGGCTTCGACCCGGTGCGCGAGACCATCAGCGCGCTCGCGGCGACGGATGCGGCCGCCCCGGCCGTCATGACCGCCGGGCTCGCGGTCACCGGTCTGGCGCACGTCGTCACCGCGGCGGGCCTTCGGCCTCTGGCGGCCCGCGCCCGCCTCCTGCACGCCGTGGGCGGCGTGGCGACGGCGGCCGTCGCGGCCCTGCCGTCGGACGTCGCGGGCCGCCCGCACGGCGTGGCCGCCGGGGTGGCGTTCGTCGCGCTCGCGGTGTGGCCCGCGGCGGCGGTGCGCCCGGGGGGCACCGGACCCGCCGGGCGCACCGGGGCGGTCGCCGCCGCCGTCCTCGTCGGGCTGCTCGGCTGGTTCGTGCTGGAGCTCACGGCGCCGGTGCCGGGGGTCGGGGACGCCGTGGGGCTGTCGGAGCGCGCGCTCGCCGGGGGTCAGGCGCTCTGGCCGCTCGCCGCGGTGCTCCTCCTGCGCCGGCCGCGCCGGCCCGTCGCCGCCGGGAACGCTACTCGGGCAGCAGGGGCACGGCCATCCCCTCCCCCCGGTGCAGGAGGCTCGCGCGGGTGACGCCCGCGGCGCCGAACCGGTCCCGGACGGCGTCCAGCGCGCCGTCCAGGCCGGCCGCGTCCGGTCCCCCGAGCGGCAGGGCCGGCTGCACCCACGTGTCCGGCGCCAGCCCCGTGAGGGCGACACCGACGAGGGTGAGCCCCCGCGCCGCGACGAGGGGTCCCGCCGCGTCGAGCAGGGCCGTCGCGGCGGCGCCGAGCTCGGGCGTCGAGGCCGTCGCCTGCGGCAGGGTGCGCGAGCGGGTGGCCGCCGTGTAGTCCGCGAACCGCAGGCGCAGCACGACGGTCCCCGCCGTCCGGTGGCCCGCGCGCAGCCGCCGCCCGACCCGGTCGACGAGCCCGAGCAGCGCCGCGCGCACGTCCGCCGGCGCGTGCGGCCCGCGCCCGAGCGCCCGCTGGGCGCCCACCGACGAGCGCCGCCGGTCGACGACGACGCGCTCGGGCGTGCGCCCGTGGACCACGGCGTGCAGGTGCCGGCCGGCCGCCGGCCCGAGGATGCCCGCGAGCACGCCGACCGGCAGGGACGCGACGTCGCCGGCCGTCCGCAGCCCGTACACGTGCAGCTTCGCGGCCGTCACCTCGCCGACGCCCCAGAGCACCTCGAGGGGCAGGGGGTGCAGGAACGCGTCCTCCGCGTCGGGGTCGACCCGCAGCAGGCCGTCGGGCTTGGCCACCCGGCTCGCGACCTTCGCCAGGAAGGGCGTGCGCGCCACCCCCACCGTGATGGGCAGGCCCACCTCGTCGCGGACGCGGGCGCGCAGGCGGGCGGCGAGGTCCACGGGCGGCGCGTCGATCCGGCGCAGCCCCCGGACGTCGAGGAACGCCTCGTCGATGGACACGCCCTGCACCTGCGGCGTGGTGGCGTGGAAGATCTCGAAGACTGCCCGGCTCGCCTCCGTGTAGGCCTCGAAGCGCGGCCGCACGAACACGAGGTCTGGGCAGGCCGCGAGCGCCGCCCGGCCCCCCATCGCGGTGCGCACGCCGCGGCGCTTGGCCTCGTAGGAGGCCGCGAGCACCACGCCGCCGCCGACGGCCACGGGCACCCCGCGCAGCCGGGGGTCGTCCCGCTGCTCGACCGCGGCGTAGAAGGCGTCCAGGTCCGCGTGCAGCACGGGGGCGGCCCACGGCCCCGTGCGCGCGCCGCCCCGCCCCTCGTCGTCCACGAACACATGTTCGACCCGACCACCGACACGGCGCCAGGCCCGACGCCCGGCGACGCGTGCCGCCGGCCCGGGCCCGGGGCGAGGGCCGGCGCGGCCCCGGCCTACGGCTGGTCGGCCAACGGGATCCCGAGGACCCGACGCGGGGGCGGCGGGAGGAGGTCGGCCCCCGCGGACGCCGGCGGGAAGCCGTCGTCCGGCCGGGGCCCGGCCCTCACGCGCCAGAGGTCCCCGTCGCGGTGCACCCACCCGGCCACGACGAGCCGCGTCCCTGCCGCCCCCGCGAGCCGGTCGTGCAGGGCGGGCGCGTGGTCGGGCGGCACGAAGCCGACGACGACGTTGCGCCAGACGGCGACGACCCGTGCCCCCGCCCCGGCCTCGAGGGCCAGGTCGGCGGCGACGGGCGCGCGGGCCGCCCGCTCCGCCGCCCGGAGGACCCCGACGAGGGCGGTCTGCAGCGCCGCCGCCTCGCCGAGCCCGAAGGCCTCGTCGGGACGCAGCTCGACGCGCAGGACGGGCCGGCGTCGGAGGATCCCCACGGCCCCAGCGTGCCACGCCCGTGCCGGACGGGGCCGCGGGCGGGCGCCGTGAGCCGCCCTCAGCCCGCCGCCACCTCGGTGACCTCCCCGTCCTCCACGTGCAGGCGCCGCGTGAGGCGGACGGTCTCGAGCATCCTGCGGTCGTGCGTGACGAGCAGCAGGGTGCCCTCGAAAGTGTCCAGCGCCGCCTCGAGCTGCTCGATGGCGGGCAGGTCCAGGTGGTTCGTGGGCTCGTCGAGCACGAGGAGGTTCACGCCGCGGGCCTGGAGCAGCGCCAGCGCGGCCCGGGTGCGCTCCCCCGGCGAGAGCGAGGCAGCCGGCCGCGGCACGTGGTGGCGGCCGAGCCCGAACTTCGCCAGCAGGGTGCGCACGTCGGCGTCCGGCCAGTCCGGCACCTCCCGCGCGAAGGCGGCGACGAGCGGCTCGTCGCCCTCGAACGCGGCCCGCGCCTGGTCGACCTCCCCGACGAGCACCGCCGGCCCCAGCCCCGCGTCACCGGCGTCGGGATGGACCCGTCCGAGCAGCAGGCCGAGCAGCGTGCTCTTGCCGGCGCCGTTCGGCCCGGTCACCGCGACCCGGTCCTGCCAGTCCACCTGCAGGTCCACGGGCCCCAGCCGGAACCCGCCCCGCTCCACGACGGCCGCCCGCGCCGTGGCCACGACCGCCCCCGAGCGGGGCGCGGTGGCGATGCTCATCTGGAGCTGCCACTCCTTGCGCGGCTCCGCGACCGTCTCCAGCCGCTCGATCATGCGCTCCGTCTGCCGGGCCTTGGCCGCCTGCTTCTCGGAGGTGGCGCCGCGGAACGCCTTCACGTGCTTGTCGTTGTCCGTGGCCTTGCGGCGGGCGTTGCGGACCCCCTTCGCCATCCAGGCGCGCTGCATCCGCGCCCGCGCCTGGAGCGCGTCGAGGCGCGAGGCGTAGCCCTCGTAGGCCTCCCGGGCCTGCCGCCGCGCGACGGACCGCTCCTCCAGGTAGGCGTCGTAGCTGCCGCCGTAGAGGCGCACCTGCTGCAGGCTGCGGTCGATCTCCACCACGGACGTCACCGTCCGGGAGAGGAACTCGCGGTCGTGGCTGACGACGACCACGGGCGCCGTGGCGCGGTCGACGAAGCCCTCGAGCAGGTCCAGCCCGTCCGCGTCGAGGTCGTTCGTCGGCTCGTCGAGCAGATACAGGTCGAAGCGCGAGAGCAGCAGCGCCGCGAGGCCGACGCGGGCCGCCTGCCCGCCCGAGAGCGCCGTCATGGGGGCGTCCACGCCGACGCCGAGGCCCACCTCGTCGGCGACCTGCTCCAGGCGCGCGTCCAGGTCGGCGCCGCCGAGCGCGAGCCAGGTCTCCAGCGCGGTGCCGTACCGGTCGTCGGCCCCGTCCTCGCCGGCGCCGAGCGCGTCGGCGGCGGCGTCCATCGCGGCCTGCGCCGCGGCGACCCCCGTCCGGCGTTCGAGGTGCGCGCGCACGCTCTCCCCCAGCAGCCGCTCGACCTCCTGCGCGAGGTACCCCAGCTGGGCGGTCGGCGGCGACACGCCGACGGAGCCCGCGTCGGGGACCCGACGGCCGGCGAGGACCTGCAGGAGCGTGGACTTGCCCGCGCCGTTCGGCCCGACGAGCCCGACCACGTCACCGGGCGCGACGACGAGGTCGACCCCCGCGAACAGCTCCCGGTCGCCGAAGCCGACGGCCACCCCCTTCGCCTGCACGGTCGCCGCCATGCGCCCATCCTGCCGCCCGCGCCGGGCCGGGGGGACCGGGGGCCCGGCGGCGACGCCGTCAGGCGGCTGGCCCGGGCACGACGGGCACGTCGGCCCGCGCGCCGTGACCCGGCTCGCTCGGCGCCCCCGCCGGACGGGCGCCGGCACCGGCGGCCGGACGGCATAGGCGCGGGCCGGTCCAGCCCTCGGGGTAGATGCTGCGGTCCTCGGCGCGCCGGTTGTCCCGCTGGAACCAGGTGGACGGGTAGACGCGGGGCAGCACCTTCGCCAGCGCCAGCGCGGCGTACATCACCGTGTTGATGGTGACGAAGGCCGCCAGGACGCGGGCCGGGCCGGCGTCGAGCACGGACGCGGGCACGACCGCGTGGGCCGCTGCGACCAGGGGTCCGGTCATCGGGGGGTCACCGCCTCGCGCGCCGGCTCGCCCGCCGCGCGCTGGTTGATGGTCCCCGTGGGCGCGGGGGCGGCGACGGGCGCCGGGGTCGGGGCGAGGCCGGTGCCGCCGGCGCCGTGGACGACGTGCTTCCAGTCCGCCTGCCGCCCGAGGGAGATGTCGACCACGCCCTTGACGAAGACCACGTCGAGGAAGGCGTCGAAGAACAGCTCCGGGAACAGGGACAGCGCCAGCAGCCGGGCGCGCCAGCCGCCGTGCCAGACGGTGACGACCCGCTCGACGACGAACACCGCCCCCAGCCCCATCCAGAACGGGAACCAGATCCACCCGTCGGAGCTCAGGAGGGTCAGGCCCATGAGGAGGAAGTACGAGGCGAGCGCGATGACGCCGTACCCGATGCCGAGCTGCTGCGCCCAGTAGCGGAAGGTCCGGGGCGTGGTGCCGTAGGCGCCGAGGTTCTCCAGGGCGCCCCGCTGCCACCGCAGGCGCTGCGCCCACAGCGCGCGCCACGTCGGCATGACCTCCGTGACGACCGTGCACTCCTGCGGCGAGATCATGAGCGCGCCCAGGGACTTCAGGGCCAGCGTCAGCTCGTTGTCCTCCGTGAGCGCGGCGGTGTCGTAGACGTCGCCCGGCGTCCCCGGCAGCGCCGTCCCGCGGCTGGCCGCCACGGTCCGCAGCGCGACGGGGCGGAAGAGGGAGGCCGTCCCGGTGAGGACGAAGACGTGCCCGCGGCGCCGGCGCAGCTCGCGGGAGTACCGGATGTACTCGTTGCGCTGGAACTGGCCGATGAGACCGGCCCCGTCCTCGCCGTAGAACAGGCCGCCGACCGCCAGGAGCGCGCGGTCGGAGGTCAGGCGGGCGACCGCGACCTCGAGGAACCCGTCGTCGAGCTGGGTGTCGGCGTCCATCACCATGACGACGTCGTTGTCCCCCTGGCCGGGGAGCACCTGACGCAGCGCCTGGTTGAGGGCGCCCGCCTTCTTCTTCGTGTTGCCGACGGACTGGATGACCTCGACGCCGGCGGCGAGCGCGACCGCGACGGTCCCGTCGGTGCAGTTGTCCGCGACGACGACGACGCGCTCCGGCGGGTGGGACTGGGCCAGGAGCGAGGCGATCGTCGCCCCGATGGAGGCCTCCTCGTTGTGCGCCGGGATGAGGACCGTGACCGTCACGGGCCCCGCCCACCGACCGCGGTTGCCGGCCATGACGTTCTTCGGCGACAGCGGGTCGTGGCGCACGTCGGCCGAGCGCCGGGAGCGGGCCGCGATGCGCTGCTCGAGGAGCGCCACGCCGGAGGCGAGGAGGACCGCGAGCGCGACCGCCGCGAGCAGCACCCGCGCGGTCGGCATCTGCGTGTCGTAGAGGACCTCCCACAGGCCGAGCAGCGTCGTGCGCTCCGGCCTCTGCGCCTCCGGGACGCCGCGCCCGACGGCGAGCCACAGGACCGTGGCCGCCGTACCGGCGACGAGGAGCACGACGAGCCCGATGACCCGCTGCAGCCAGGGCACCGGGGCCGGCGCCACGGGGAGGGGGTCGGTGGTGCTCTCGCGCTCCGGTACGGCCGCCTGCGTCGGCAGGAGCCCGCCGGTCGGCGGCCCGGCGTGTCCCGTGGCGCGGTCGACGGTCGTCGCGTCGCCCGTCTGCTCCATGTGCTGCTCCCCCTCGCCCGGTCGCGGCTGCTGCTCGCCACGGCTCGGGTCCCCCCATCGGCGGGAGAGGTCCGGCGTGCGCCGACCGGCGCGTGCGTCACCCCGGCGGCGGTGCGGGACCACCCGGACGAGGGGTGCCCGGGCCGGGCGGGATGCCGGGCGCACTGCCGGGCGCGGGTCGGGCGCGGGTCGGGCGCGGGTCGGGCGCGGGTCGGCGCAGGGCCGGCTGTGGACGCCCGGGGCGCCCGTGTCGGCGGGGCTCCGTAGGGTGCGGTCCGTGGCAGAGGATCCGTCCCCGGTGCCGGTCCGGGCAGGGGGCAGCGCGGGCGGGGCGCTGCTCCTGCACGTCGCCGAGCGGACGGACGTGCTGGTCGAGGGGCTGGCGGACCTCCTCGCCGCGCCCGGCGCGGACACCTTCGCCCCGGAGGTCGTCGCCGTGCCGACCCGGGGGGTGGAGCGCTGGGTCGCGCAGCGCCTCGCGCGTCGTCTCGGCACCGCGGCGAGCGGGGGTGCGCCCGGGGCCGGGGGCCCGGCCGACGGCGTCTGCGCGAACGTCCGCTTCGACCCGCCCCGGCGCCTCGTCGCCGACGTCCTCGCGGCGGCCGGCGGCACCGCGGCCGCGGACGACCCGTGGCGGGCGGACCGGCTGGCGTGGGAGGTGCTCGCGGTCCTCGACGCCTCCGCGGGGCAGCCCTGGCTCGCCCCCGTCGCCCGCCACCTCGGCGCGGACGGGGACGGCACGGAGGGCGACGAGGTGCGGCGCGGCCGGCGGCTGCGTCTGGCCCAGCGCGTGACCGACCTGCTGGTGCGGTACGACGAGGCGCGGCCCGCCCTCGTGCGGGCGTGGGCCGACGGTGCCGACGAGGACGGCGCCGGCGAGCCCGTGCCGCCGGACCTGCTGTGGCAGCCCCGGCTGTGGCGCGCCGTCCGGTCCCGCCTCGGCACGCCGGCCCCGGCCGAGCGCCTCGTCGGGGCGCTGCGACGGCTGGCCGACGAGCCGGGCCTGGTCAACCTGCCGCCCCGGCTGTCCGTCCTCGGCGCGACCGCCCTGCCCGAGGCGCACCTGGACGTCCTCGGTGCGCTGGCGCGGCACCGCGAGGTGCACCTGTGGCTCCCGCACCCGTCCCTCGCGCTCTGGGAGCGCACCGCGCGCACGCCCGTCGGCCTGCCCCTGCGGCGGGCGGACCGGGTGCGCCCGGCGCGGCACCGCCTCCTCGCCGCGATGGCGGGTGACGTGGACGAGCTGGCGCTGCGCCTGCTGGCCCGGCCCGTGGCGGTCCGGACGCTGCCGACCCCGGCGCCGGCGCCGACCGTGCTCGGCGCGCTGCGGGCGGCCGTCTCCGAGGACCGCCGGGGCGGCCCCCGGCACCGCGCCGCGGCCGACGACCGCACGGTGCAGGTGCACGCCTGCCACGGGCGGGCCCGGCAGGTGGAGGTGCTGCGCGAGGTGCTCGTCGGCCTGCTCGCGGACGACCCGACCCTCGAGCCCCGCGACGTGGTGGTGATGTGCCCGGACGTGGAGGCCTTCGCGCCGCTCGTCGAGGCCGCCTTCGGGGCGCCCGGGCGGCCGGCGGGCGCGCCGTCGCCCGCGGTCCCGGGCGGGGGGCCGGCCGCGGACGCGGGGACGGCCGGGGCGCCGGAGCACCCCGGGCGCCGGCTCCGGGTGCGGATCGCCGACCGGGCCCCCGCCCGCGCCAACCCGCTCCTGGCGGTCGTCGCGACCCTGCTGGAGCTCGCGGGCTCGCGCGTGCCGGCGTCCGCGGTGGTGGACCTCGCCGGCCGGCCGCCCGTGCGTCGCCGGTTCGGCCTCGGCGACGCCGACCTCGACCGGGTGCGCGCCTGGGCGGTCGAGGCGGGCGCCCGATGGGGCGAGGACGCTCACCGGCGGGCGCGGTTCGGGCTGGGCCGGGTCCCGCAGGGGACGTTCGCGACCGCCCTCGACCGGCTCCTGCTGGGGGTCGCCATGGCGGAGGAGGACCAGCGCTTCGTGGGCGCGGTGCTGCCCGTCGACGACGTGAGCAGCACGGACGTCGACCTCGTGGGGCGGCTCGCGGAGCTGCTCGACCGGCTCACCGCCACGCTGGCCGACCTCGCCGGGGTGCGTCCCGCGTCGGCGTGGTTCGGCACGCTGGAGCGGGCGCTCGCGCTGCTCACGGACGTCCCCGCCGCCGACCGCTGGCAGGCGGAGGAGGCCGCGCGGGTGCTCGCGGAGGCGCGGGCGGCGGCCGAGGCCGGTGGCGACCCGGACCTGCGGCTGCCGGACGTCGTCGCCGCGCTCGAGCCCTGGCTGCGTGCCCGGCCCACCCGCTCGGGCTTCCGCACCGGCGCGCTCACCGTGTGCTCCCTGGCGCCCATGCGGGCCGTGCCCCACCGGGTGGTCGCGCTCCTCGGACTCGACGACGGCGCCTTCCCGCGCACGGGAGCCACCGACGGGGACGACCTGCTCGCACGCGGCCCCCTCGTCGGCGAGCGCGACCGCCGCCAGGAGGACCGGCAGCTCTTCCTCGACGCGGTGACGAGCGCGCAGGAGCACCTCGTCGTCGTGCACGCCGGGGCCGACGAGCGCACGGGGGCGCGCCGGCCGCCGGCCGTCCCCGTCGGGGAGCTCCTCGACGCGCTCGACGACGCCGTCGCCTGGCCGGACGGCCGGACGGCACGCGAGCGCGTGGTCCAGCACCCGTTGCAGACCGTCGACGAGCGCAACTTCGTGCCCGGCGCGCTCGGGCGGCCCGGGCCCTTCAGCGCCGACGCGGTCGACCTGGCCGCCGCCCGCCGCGCGCGGGGGCCGCGCACGCCGGCACCCCCCTTCCTGCCGGCGCCGCTGCCGCCCCTGCCGGCCGGGGACGTGGACCTGGAGGACCTCGTCGCGGTGCTCGAGCACCCGGTCCGCGCGCTCGTCCGCACGCGGCTCGGCGTCGTGCCGCCACGGGACGAGGCCCAGCTCGAGGACCGGCTGCCGCTGGCGCTCGACGGCCTGCAGACGTGGTCGATCGGCGACCGGCTGCTGCGCGCCGCGCTCGCGGGCGCCGACCTGGACCGAGCCGTCGCCGCCGAGCGGCGGCGGGGCCACGCCCCGCCCGGCGAGCTGGGCGGCGCGACGATGCGCGAGGTCCGCGCCACGGTGGAGCCCGTCCTCGCGGCCGCGGCGGCGGCCCTCGCGGTGCCGGCGCGGACGCGCGACGTGGACGTGCCCCTGCCCGGCGGCCGTCGGCTCACGGGGACGGTCGAGGGCCTGCGCGGCGACGAGCTCGTGACGGTCGTGTACTCCCGGCTGGCCGCCAAGCACCGGCTCCGCGCGTGGGTCCGGCTGCTCGCGCTCGCGGCGGACTCGCCGGAGCGGCCCCTCGCGGCGGCGACGATCGGCCGCGGCGAGGGGACGACCAACCGCCAAGCCCGCCTGGAGGCACCCGCGCCGGAGGTGGCACGGCGGATGCTGGCCGGGCTCGTCGCGCTGCACGACCGCGCCCTGCGCGAGGTGCTCCCGCTCCCCCTCGCCGCGGCCTGCGCCTACGCCCGGGCCCGGTCGGGGCCCGACGCGAGCGAGGCGGACGGGCTCGCGGCGGCACGCAAGGAGCTGGGGACGCCCGAGCTGCTCGCCCGCCACGCCGGCGGCTTCGAGCTCGACGACGCCTACCACCGCGCGGTGTGGGGTCCCGGCTTCGCCTTCGACGACCTCCTCCTCGACCTGCCCGGCGACGTCGACCGGGCGGCCGCCCCGCACGAGGGCACGCGGTTCGGGGCGCTGGCGGTCGCGCTGCTCGGCGACCTGCTCGCCCACGAGACGGTCACGGTGCTCCGGTGACGGCCGCGACGCCGCCGGGCACCCCGGGCACCCCGGGCACCCCGGGCACCCCGGGGACGCCGGCCACGCCGGGACGGGCCGGTGCCGCCGTCTTCGACGTCCGCGGACCGCTCCCCGTCGGCACCGTCGTCCTGGAGGCGAGCGCCGGCACGGGGAAGACCACGACGATCGCCTCGCTGGCCGCCCGGTACGTGGCCGAGGGCGTCGCGCGGCTGCCCGACCTGCTGCTCGTGACCTTCGGCCGGCTGGCGACCTCCGAGCTGCGCGAGCGGGTGCGCGACCGCCTCGTCGAGGTGGAGGCGGCCCTCGGCGCGCCGGGGGCCGCGGTCTCGCCCGACGAGGTGGTCCGCCACCTCGCCGCGACGGCCCCGGGCGAGCTCGACCTCCGGCGGGGCCGGCTCACGGAGGCGCTCGCGGCCTTCGACGCGGCCACCATCACGACGACCCACGGCTTCTGCCAGGAGATGCTCGGCACCCTGGGCACCGTCGGCGACGTCGACCACGACGCGACCCTCCTGCCCGACGTCGCCGGTCTCGAGGCCGAGGTCGTCGACGACCTGTACCTGCGCAAGTACGCCGGGACGCCCGACCCGCCGCTGCGGGTGGCGCGCGCCCGGGCCGTCGCGCACGAGGCGATCAGCGACCACGCCGCGCTCGTCGAGCCCGCGGAGCCCGGCGACGACCCGGCCGTGCGCGACGCCGTGGGCCTGGCGCGCGCGGCCCGTGCCGAGCTCACCCGACGCAAGCGCGAGCGCCGCCTGCTCGACTACGACGACCTGCTCGTCCTCCTGCGGGACGCCCTGCTCGACCCCACGACGGGGGCCGACGCCGCCGCCCGCGTCCGGGCACGGTTCCGCGTCGTCATGGTCGACGAGTTCCAGGACACGGACCCCGTGCAGTGGGACATCCTGCGGGCCGCGTTCCACGGGCACCGGACGCTCGTGCTCATCGGCGACCCCAAGCAGGCGATCTACGCGTTCCGGGGCGCCGACGTGGTGACGTACCTGCGCGCGGCGGAGCAGGCGGACACGCGGACCCTGGGGCGCAACTGGCGCGCCGACCCCGACGTGCTGGCCGGCCTGGCCCCGGTCCTGCGCGGCACGGCCCTCGGCGACCCCCGCATCGTCGTGCACCCCGTCGAGGCGGGGCGGACGGGGCGACGGCTGCGGGGCGCGGCGCCCGTCGTGGTGCGCCAGGTGACGCGGGCGGCCCTCGGGACCTCGGGCGCGAAGCACGCCCCCGTCGCCGCCGTGCGCGACCTCGTGCACGCGGACGTCGCGGCGCAGGTCGTGCGCACGCTGCGGGAGGCGGAGGTCGTGGCGGCCGACGGCACCACCCGCCCGGTGGAGCCGCGGGACATCGCGGTCCTGGCCCGGCGGAACCAGGACGCCCTGGCCGCGCAGCGCGCCCTGGCCGCCGTCGGGGTCCCCGCGGTGACCTCGATGCTGGCGAGCGTCTTCGGGACGCCGGCCGCCCAGGACTGGCTCGTCCTCCTGTCGGCGCTGGCACGCCCGGGCGTGCGCGGGCTGACGGCGGCCGTCGCGCTCGGCCCCTTCGTCGGCTGGTCGGCGGCCCGGCTCGCGGCGGCGGGTGACGCCGAGCGGGACGCGGTGGACGACCGCGTCCGCGGATGGGCCCGGGTGCTCGCCGAGCACGGCGTCGCCGCGCTCGTCGAGGCGACGGCGGTCGACGGCGTGCGCGAGCGGCTCGTCGCCCTGCCCGACGGTGAGCGGCGGCTCACCGACCTGCGCCACGTCGGGGAGGCGCTGCACGAGGCCGCGACCGGCGCCGGGCTCGGCCCGTCGGCGCTGCTGGAGTGGCTGCGCGAGCGCATCGACGAGGCGCGCGAGGACTACGCCGAGGAGCGCAGCCGGCGGCTCGAGACGGACGCCGCCGCGGTCCAGGTCATCACCGTGCACGCCGCCAAGGGCCTGCAGTTCCCCGTGGTCCTCGTGCCGTACCTGTGGGACCGGTGGACGCCGGACGCGCCGGACACCCTGCACCTGCACCGCCGGGACCGCCGGGTGCTGCACGTCGGGGGCAGGGGCAGCCCGGGCTGGGACGAGGCCCGGCGGGCCCACGACGAGGACGAGGCCGGCGAGGGCCTGCGCCTGGCCTACGTGGCGCTCACCCGCGCCGCGAGCCAGGTCGTGCTCTGGTGGGCGCCGAGCAAGAACTCCGCGACGGCGCCGCTGACGCGGCTGCTGCTCGCGCCGCGGGACGCCGAGGGCACCCCTGCGGCCTCCGTCCGGGCGACGGCCGACGAGGTGACGACGGTGCGGCTGCGCGAGCTCGTGACGGCCGGCGGCGGTGCGCTCGCGCTCGAGCTCGTCGCGGGGCCGCCGGGGACGACGCCCTGGTCCCCGCCGACGCCTGCCGGCCCGGCCCTCGGGCTGGCCCGGCTGGACCGGGTGCCCGACACGGCGTGGCGCCGCACCTCCTACACGGCCCTCACGTCGGGGGTGCACGGGCACGGCCCGGGCGCCCCCGGAGGGGTGGCGCCGGCGGGCGCGGACCGCGGCGGCACGGCCGCGGCGCCGCCGGGCGCGGGCGCGGGTGCCGGCTCCGTCGGGTCCGAGCCGGAGACGCACGTGGTCGAGGACGAGCCCGTCGAGGCGGTCGACGCCGGCGCCCTCGCCGGGGAGCTCGCCGCCCTGCTCGCGGGGGACGGGACGGCCGGCCAGGAGGACCACGAGGCGGCCCTGCGCGCCGTGCCGTCACCCCTGGCGGACCTGCCGGGCGGCACGGGCTTCGGCACGGTGGTCCACCGCGTGCTCGAGCGCGTCGACCCCGCGGCGGGCGACCTCGCCGCCGAGCTGCTGCTGCGGTGCACGGAGGTCGGCACGGCGCACCTGGCCGGGGCGACCCCGACGGCGCTGGCCACCGGGCTGCTGCCGGTCCTGCGCACCCCGCTCGGACCGCTCGCCGGGGGGCGGAGCCTGCGGGACGTCCCGCCCTCCGACCGCCTCGCCGAGCTCGACTTCGAGCTGCCGCTGGCCGGGGGCGACCGGGCGGGGCGGGCGGGTGCCCCGCGACCGGCCGGGCTGCGTGACGTGGCCAAGGTGCTCCGGGCGCACCTCGACCGCGCCGACCCCTTCGCCGGCTACGCCGACCGGCTGGAGGACCCGGCGCTGGCCGCGTCCCGCCTGGCGGGCTACCTCACGGGCAGCATCGACGCCGTGCTGCGCGTCCCGGCGGCCGGGGTGACGGGCGGGTACCGGTACCTCGTCGTCGACTACAAGACGAACCGGCTCGGTCCCGTCGGCGAGCCCCTCACGGCCTGGCAGTACCGCCCCTCCGCGCTCGTGGACGCGATGCTCGACGCCCACTACCCGCTCCAGCTGCTGCTCTACGCCGTCGCGCTGCACCGCTACCTGCGCTGGCGGCTGCCCGGGTACCGCCCCGACGAGCACCTCGGCGGCGGGCTGTACCTGTTCGTCCGCGGCATGGCCGGGCCGACCACCCCGGTCGTGGACGGCACCCCGTGCGGGGTGCTGGGGTGGCGGCCGCCGGCCGCGCTCGTCGCCGCGCTGTCCGACCTGCTCGACGAGGGACGCCCGTGACCGACGCGACGAGCACCGCCCCCGCCACCGCCACCGCCTCCGGGCGTCCCGGCCCCGGGCCTCTCGGCCCCACGCCTCTCGGCTCCGGGCCGTCGGGGTCGGTGCCCTGGCGCGTCACGGGGCTCCTGGCCCCCTTCGTCGCGGCGGGCGTGCTGGCCGCGGCGGACGTGCACGTCGCGCGACGGCTCGTGGGGTTCGTCGACGAGCACGACGAGCGGGTGGCCCTCGCGGCCGCGCTCACGGTGCGCGCGCTGCGGGGCGGGTCGGTCTGCCTGCCGCTGGACGCCGCCCCCGACCTGCCGGCCGGCCTCGCCCCCGGTGCTCCCGCCGACGCCCGGCCCGACGGCGTGGCAGCCCTCGCGTGGCCCGAGCCGGACGGGCCCGACGGCTGGCACGCGGCCCTGCGCCGCAGCCCGCTCGTCGCGGACGGGCCCGGCGGCGACCCCGACCGGCCGCTGCGGTGGGTCGACGGGCGCCTCTACCTCGACCGCTACTGGCGCGACGAGCGGGTCCTGCGGGACCTGGCCACGGAACCGGCCGACGACCGCGCGGACCCGGCGCCGCCGGCCGAGCCCCCGGCGCTGGAGGCCGCGGTGGCGGACCTCCTGCCGGCCGAGGGCGACGGCCGCCAGCGGGAGGCGGTGCGCACGGCCGCCCGCCGTCGGCTGACCGTCCTCACCGGGGGGCCGGGCACCGGCAAGACGACGACCGTGGCACGGCTCGTCGCGGCGCTCGAGGCCTCCGCCGGCCCCGGGCTGCGCGTCGCGCTCGCCGCCCCGACCGGCAAGGCCGCCGCGCGCCTGCAGGAGTCCGTCGGCGCCGAGCTCCGCAGCCTCGGTGCCGACCGGGGTGCGACCGGCGGGGGCGGGCCGGACGGGCACGGGGTGGACCGGCGCGGGGTGGACGGGCACGCGCCGGATGGGCACGTCTTGGACGGGCACGGCGTGGACGGGCACGGCGTGGACCGGCACGCGCCGGACGGGCACGCGCTGGAGCGGCTCAGGGCGACCACCCTGCACCGGCTCCTCGGCCCGCTGCCGGGCACGACGACCCGCTTCCGTCACGACCGGCACCACCGCCTGCCGCACGACCTCGTGGTCGTCGACGAGTCCTCGATGGTCTCCCTGCCCCTCATGGCCCGGCTGCTGGAGGCGCTGCGGCCCACCGCGCGGCTCGTGCTCGTCGGCGACCCGGACCAGCTCAGCTCCGTCGACGCGGGCGCCGTGCTCGCCGACCTCGTCGAGGCCCTGCCCGAGGGCGTCGTGCGGCTGACGACCGCGCACCGCTACGGCGAGGACCTCGCCGCCCTGGCGGAGGCCGTCCGACGCGGCGACGGCGACGAGGCGGTGGCCCTCCTGCGGGCCGGCGGGCCGCACCGGTCGCTCGTGGTGCCGGCCACGGACCGCCCCGGCGCCGCCGACGTCGCGGGCCTGCGGCAGGACGTGGTGGACGCCGGCCGCACCCTGCGGCGCGCGGCACGGTCCGGGGACGCCGCCGGTGCCCTGGCGGCGCTGGAGCGGCACCGGCTGCTGCTCGCGCACCGCGAGGGACCGCACGGCGTCGCCGGGTGGGCGGCGCTGGCCGAGCGGTGGGTCGAGGAGGCGGACCCGGCGGGCGGCACGGCGGGAGGCATCGCGGGCGGCGCGGCGGGAGGCGGCGCGTCGGGGCCGTGGCCCCTGGGCACGCCCCTGCTCGTCACGGAGAACGACCGCGCCGGCGGGCTGGCCAACGGCGACACGGGCGTGGTCGTCGCCGACGGCGGAGGCGGCGTGGTCGTGGCGTTCGGCGGCCCGGCCGGCGAGCCCGTGCTCGTCCCGGTCCACCGGCTGCCGCCCGTGCAGACCGTGCACGCCATGACGGTGCACCGGGCGCAGGGCAGCCAGTTCCGCCGCGTGAGCGTGCTGCTGCCGCCCCCGACGTCCCCGCTGCTCACCCGGGAGCTGCTCTACACCGCCGTGACGCGGGCCCGGGACGCGGTGCGCGTCATCGGGTCGGAGGACGCGGTCCGCGCCGCGGTCGCGCGGCCGGTGCGGCGGGCGAGCGGTCTGCGCACCCCCCTCGTCCCCGGTCTGCCGCGCCCCTGACGGCCACCCGGGTCAGCCGGGCGCGCCGAGGAGGTCCCGCAGCCAACCCGCCCCGCGGACCTGAGCGCCGAGGGGCAGCACCCGCTCGCGCAGGCCGCGGTCCGACGTCACGACGAGCACCTCCTCGTCGCCGGCGCGGAGCCCTCCCACGACCGCGACGACGGCGGCGTCCCCGTCCCGCTCCGCCCGCACGACCTCCACCCGGAGGTCGTCGACGTCCGCGGCCCCGCGCGCCGCCCCCCCTCGAGCACGACGACAACCCGCAGGACCGGGCGGCCGTCGGGCGCGGGCAGGCCCGGCCCCACCCGGGCGACGAGCGCGGCCACGAGACGCCCCGCGGCACCCGCCCGGTCCCGCCACCAGCCGTCCGGGCGGCTGCCGACGACGTTCGCCGCGTCGATGACGAGCACGGGGCCCCGGCCCGCCGGTGCCTGCGTCCCGCGACCGTCCCCGCTCATCCCACGGGGGCGACGGAGACCGTGTGCGGCATCTCGTCGAGCACCTCGAGCGCGTGCGAGCGCGCCTCGCGGACGGCGGTCTCGAGGTCGTCGGCCTCCCCCCGCACGTCGAAGACGACGGTGCGCGGCGCGGTGAAGCCGGCGGGGGCGTCGTCGCGCAGCGCCCCCAGGGCCTCGCGCATGAGGGCGACGGTCTCGGCGTCGGGGACCTCGGGGACGGTGACGTGGGCCAGGTAGTCGGGCATGCCGGCATCCTGCCGCGCCCCACCGACACGGGCGGCGCGTCGTCCCCACGCCCGGCCGGGACCGCGTGACGGCGCCGGCGGTACCGTCCCCGCATGCCCCGCCGGCCGACGTGTCACATCCGGGCGTCCGGCGGTGCTCAGAGGGTATGGAGCCCCTCGCCGGCACGGGAGCGACGCCGGTCGTCGCCCGGCCGACCGCGCTGCCCCGACCGCTCGGCCGGACCGGCCCGACCGGCCGGGCCTCGCCGCAGTCCCCGCCCCCGCCCCGCCCGACCGCACCTCGGCCCGTCCCCGGCCCGACCACCGGAGGGATCGTCACCCTGACCGGCACCGACGACGCCTCCCGGCCCGCCCCCGCGGGACCCGTGCGCGCCGACCTCGAGCACGTCTTCCGCGCCACGTACCCCCGGGTGGTCGCGGTCGCCGCCCGCGTCCTCGGCTCCCGCGACGAGGCCGAGGACGTCGCCCAGGAGGTCTTCCTCGGGTTCGGGCGGTCCGCGGTCCCTGCCGACGAGGCGCCGGGCTGGCTCTCCGTGGCCGCCGCGCACACCGCGCTCAACCACCTCCGCTCCGGCCGCCGCCGCGCCCTGCGCGAGGAGGCGGTCCGCCACCCCGGCGACGAGCTGGCCCCCGACGTCGCCGACACCGTCGTCACCCTCGACGAGCGGCGGCGCGTCCGCGCGGCCCTGGCGCGCCTGCCCGAGCGGCAGGCCGTCGCGCTCGTCCTGCGGCACAGCGGCCTCAGCTACGCCGAGGTGGCCGCCGCCCTCGACCTCTCCCCCGGCAGCGTGGGCACGACCCTGCGCCGCGCCGAGTCCGCCCTACGCGAGGAGCTGATCCCCCATGCGTCACCCCGATGACGGCACCCTGCGCCGCCTCGTCGACGAGCCCGCCGGCGTGAGCGACGCCGACCGCACGCACGTCGCCGGCTGCGCCACCTGCCTGGCCGGCCTCGCCGCCGCCCGCAGCGACGCCACGACCGCCGCCGGCGCGCTCGGCTCCCTCGGCACCGTGGCCGCCGTCGCGCCCGACGAGGTCGAGGTCGGCTGGCACGCGCTGCGACGCGCATCGGCCGCTCCGGCCGCGGCGGGCGCCGGCGCCGTGCCCTCCGCCGTGCCCTCCGCCGGGGCGGCCGCG
>NZ_RWJX01000035.1 GCF_004123805.1 Cellulomonas endophytica
GGCGCACCGGCGGTGGGACCGGCCCGGGTCCGCGCTGGCCGCGGCGGCCCGCGCGGCGGGGCTCGCGGCGCGCTCCGGGGCCCGCACGCCGGCCCTCGTCGCCGCCACCCACCCCCTGCCCCTCACCGCCCGCGAGCGGGAGGTCGCCGCGCTCGCGGCGTCCGGCCTGAGCAACCGGGCGATCGCCGAGCGCCTGACCGTGTCGGTCCGGACCGTGGAGGGCCACCTCTACCGGGCGGGGCAGAAGCTGCACCTCTCGGACCGGGCGGGCCTCGCGGCCGTGCTGGGCGGGCCGGGCGGACCCGCGTAGCCCGCTACTCGCGCCCCGCCGGCGGCCGGCGCCCAGGCTGGGCACGACCGCGCGGGACGGCCCTGCGGGCGGCAGAGCGGGAGGTACCACGATGAGCGCCACCTACGTCTCCCCCGGCGGGGGCGTCCACCACCGCATGCTCGACGGCGACCACGTCGCCAAGGCGTCCGTCGCCGCCGCGGACGGCGGCTTCGAGCTGTTCGAGGTGCACGCGCCGGCGGGTCCCGCCGCTCCCCTGCACGTGTCGCCCTGGAGCGGCGTGCTCTACGTCCTCGAGGGGACGGTGCAGGTGCAGGTGGACGGCGAGGGGTGCTCCGTGGAGCCGGGCGGGGCCGTGACCCTGCCCGCCGGCGTCCCGTGCACCTTCCGGGTCGAGCGCGGCGCGGCCCGCTTCCTCGCCATCACCACCGGGCTGCGAGCGGGTCGCTTCTTCGCGGAGGCCGCCGCCGCCGCGCCCGCGGGGACACCGCCGGCCGACGCGATGGCCGGGCTGGCCCGCGTCACCGCCCGGCACGGCGTCGCCCTCGTCCTGCTGGCCACGGCGGGCCCCGCGGGGGCGTGACCGGGCCGGTCGTCGCAGCCCCACGGCGTCCTCGCTCCCCGTCCGCGGGCCCGTCCGGGCCTCCGCCCCGGGACGGAGCCGTACGCCCGGCCTGCACCCTTCGGTGCAGGCCGGCCGGTTCGTCCTCCCGCCGCTTCCGGCGCGACCTCCCGCTGACGAGGCTCGAGGTCATGACCACGACACCCCGCACGACCGCACCGGCCGCCGGCCGGGCCGCACCCGACGGGGCACCGGCACGCCGACGAGACCCCCTCGACGTCGTCCGGCGCCACCCGCTCCTGTCCTTCGTCGTGCTGGCGAACGTCCTGAGCTGGCTGGGCTGGACCCCCTACGTGCTCTCGCAGCACGGCCTCGGACTCTGGGACGTCCGCTTCCCCGAGGCCCTCGGCAGCAGCCAGATCCTCGGCGTGCTGCCCGGGGCCTACCTGGGTCCGATCGCCTCGGCCCTCGTCGTCACCGCGATCGCCGACGGACGTCCCGGGCTGCGCCGCTGGGTCGGGCGGATGGCGCGCTGGAGGGTGGCAGGGCGCTGGTACGCCCTCGCGTTGCTCGGCGTGCCGGCGGCCATGCTGCTCACGGGCGCCGTCTTCTCCGGCGGCCGGGTCGGCACGCCGCCCCTGGAGGCCCTGCTCGCCTACGTGCCCGTCCTGCTGCTCCAGGTCGTCACCACGGGTCTGGCCGAGGAGCCGGGCTGGCGCGACTTCGCCCTGCCCCGCCTGCAGGACCGCTTCGGCCCGCTGGCCGGCTCCATGGTGCTCGGGCCGCTGTGGGCGCTGTGGCACATGCCGCTCTTCCTGTCCGACTGGGGCGGCTGGCCCGACGCCGGCTGGGTGCGGCCCGTGGCCTTCACGGTCTTCTGCGTCGCGTTCAACCTCGTCATGACCTGGGTCTTCAACAGCACCGGGCAGAGCCTGCCCCTGGCCGTGCTGGCGCACGTCAGCGTCAACACCTTCGCGTCGGTCATCTGGGGGACGACGTTCCCGACGATCGACGCCGACCGGGCGATGGTCGCGATGGCCACCGGTGCGACGGTCGCCGCCGCCGTGCTCGTGGTCCGGACCCGGGGCCGCCTGGGGTACCCCGGGCCGCGCTGACGGCCGCACCACCACCGGTCGACGAGGGGCGGCGCCGCGGCGTCAGCCCCTCGTCGCGCCGGGCCGACCGGGGCCCGGGTCGCCCGCCCGGCCCGGCTCGTCCGGCACGGCGACCACGCGGTTCTGGTAGGCCCACACCACGGCCTGCAGGCGCGAGGTGACGCCGAGCTTGGGCAGCATCCGCGCCAGGTGCGACTTCACGGTCGAGACCTCGACGACGAGCGCCCGCGCGATGCCCTCGTTCGACAGCCCCTGCGCCAGCAGCCCCAGGATCTCGCGCTCGCGCGGGGTGAGGAGCCCCGCGGCGCGCTCGGCGGTGACGGGCTGGAGGCGCCGCCGCTCGACGAACTCGCGCAGGATGCGCCGCGTCAGCGTCCCGTCGATCGTGCCCTGGCCCGCCGCCACCTGGCGGACCGCCGCGACGATCGCGTCGGGCTCGGAGTCCTTGAGCAGGAACCCCGACGCACCGGCCTCCAGCGCCCCGAACACGTACTCGTCGAGGTCGAAGGTCGTCAGCACGAGCACGGGCACCGCGGGGTCGGCGTCCGGGGCGCACAGCAGCCGGGTCACCTCGATGCCGGTGAGGCCGGGCATCCGGACGTCGAGGCAGGCGACGTCCGGGACGAGCGCGCGGGCCATCGCCAGCGCCTCGTCGCCGTCCGCGGCCACGCCGACCACCTCGAGGTCGTCCTCCGCGCCCAGGAGCGCGGCGAGCCCGACGCGGACGAGGTGCTGGTCGTCGGCGACGAGGACGCGGGTGGTCACGGTGCCTCCGGGGGGTCGGCGAGGAGGGGGTCCTCGCGCTCGGGGCGGTCCGTCTCGACGGGCAGGCCCAGCCGCACCCTCCACCCGCCGTCCGGCGCAGGCCCGTAGGCCAGCTCGCCCCCGACGAGCTGCGCCCGCTCCGCCATGCCGACGAGCCCGAACCCCCCGCGGGCTCCCTCGGCGGCACCGGCCGCACCGGCGGCGGCACCCCGGCCGGCCGGCGGCGGGCCGTTGCGCACGGTGACGAGGAGGCGGTCGGGCGCGGGCAGCGCCACCTCGACGACGCAGGGGGCGCCCGGGGCGTGGGCGGCGGCGTTCGCGAGCGCCTCCTGCACCATGCGGTGGGCGACGAGCTGGGCGAGCGGCCCGACGAGGTCGGCGGCCGGGCCTGCCGGCGGGTCGGTGACGAGGACGACGTCGGCACCGGCCTCGCGGCGGCGCCGCACGAGCGCCTCGAGCGCGGCGAGCGTCTCCACCGGTCGGCCCCCGTCCCCGTCCTCGCGCAGCAGCCCGACGAGCCGCCGCAGGTCGTCCAGGACGGAGCGGCTCTGCTCCCGCACGAGCCGCGCCGACGCACGGGCGGCGTCCGGGTCGGTCGCCACCTGCCGCTCGACGGCCCCGGCCAGCAGCGCGATGCCCGACAGGTGGTGGGCCGCGATGTCGTGCAGCTCGCGCGACATCGCGGTGCGCTCCCGGGCGGCCGCCGCCGCCAGCAGGGCGTCCTGCTCGCGGCGCACCGCGGCCACCTCCTGCCGCCGGGCCCGCTCGGCCTGGCGGCGTGCGGCGACGAGCGACCCCAGCAGGAGCGGCAGCCCCACCACGACGAGCGCCTGCCCCGTGCCCGCGACCGCGGCGGTCCCCGGCCCGACGCCCGTCCCCGCCCGCAGCTCCGCGACCGCCTGCCCGACCGCGACGAGGAGCGCCGTGACGACCAGGGCCGCGCGCAGCCGCGCCGGCGGGTGGTGCACGGCGGCCAGGTGGACCGCGACGAGCACCGCGACGGCGGTGAGCGTCGACGCCGCGGACGGCCCCACCAGCGCGAGGACGAGGGGCACTGCCGCGACGGCCGGCAGGAGGCGCCCCGGGTGCCGCGCCACCTCCGCCACGGCGGCGGCCTGCGCCACGAGCACCACGGCCGCCGTCCACCACGCGCCGGTCGCGGGGCCGGGGACGGCGCCGAGGGACGCGTCGCGCGCCGCGGCGGCGGGCAGCACCGCCAGCAGCGTCACCGCGAGCGCGCCGCACGCGAGCGCGGCCCGGGGGTGCCGGGGGACGACGCCCTCGTCCAGGGCCGGGCGCGGGGACAGGGCCGGACGCCGGTACGGGGTCGGACGCCGGGACGGGGTCGGACGCCGGGACGGGGTCGGGCGCTGGGACAGGGTCGGCCTCCGCTCGGGGCGCTGGGGTCCGCGGCGTCCGCCCGCCGCTTCCGTCTCCGGGCACGGGTGCCCGGCGACGCCCATCATGGCCGACCGCCGCGCGGGCCCCCGGCCCGGTCCGCCCCCGCGGGACCCGGTCAGAGGGTCACGACGACCTTGCCGCGCGTCCGGCCGGCCGCGACGTGCGCGTGCGCCTGCGCGATCCGCTCCAGCGGGTAGACCGCCTCCACGCGCGGGGTGTACGCGCCCGTGGCGCCGAGCGCGGCCGCGGCCGGCAGGTGCGCCGCGGCGTCCGCGCCGCCCTGCACCATCGTGACGCCGTGCGCCGCGGCGTCGGACGAGGCCACGGTCGAGACCCGCGACGGGTCCCCGACGAGCGCCACGAGGTCCGCCAGCGATCCCGACCCGGCGGTGTCGAACGCCGCGTCGACACCCTGCGGGGCCACCGCGGCGACCCGCTCGGCCAGCCCATGGCCGTAGGTGACGGGCACCGCGCCGAGCGAGCGGACGAAGGCGTGCCCGGCCTCGCTCGCCGTCCCGACCACGGTCGCCCCGCGGGCCACGGCGATCTCGACGGCGGCCGACCCCACACCGCCGCCGGCGCCCTCGACGAGGAGGGTGCGCCCGGCGAGGTCGCCGAGCACGGCGAGGCCGGCGAGCGCCGTCGCGGACACCAGCCCGGCCGCGGCCGCCTGCTCCGTCGACCACGCGGCCGGCACCGCGGCCCAGGCCGTGAGCACCGCGAGCTCGGCGGCGCCGCCCCGGGCCAGCCCGAACACCGTGTCCCCCACCGACACGCCCGTCACGCCCTCGCCCACCTCGTCGACGACGCCGGTCGCGTCGCTGCCGGGGACGACGGGGAAGGTCACGCGCACGACCGCCGCGAGCCGCCCGGCGCGGACCTTCACGTCGAACGGGTTGACGCTCGTCGCGGCGACCCGGACCCGGACCTGCCCCGGGCCCGCGTGCGGCTCCGGGGCCTCCTCCACCACGAGGACGTCCGGGTCGCCGTACTCGTGGAACCGGGCTGCGCGCACAGGGACCTCCTCGTCGGCCCCGCCGACCGGGGCGGTCGTCGGACCGGGGGACCATCGTGCACCGCAGGGGCTCCCGAGCACTGCTGAGGTACCCCGGCAGGGCGTCCCAGCGGGGCGGCCCGGCTCCTACCGTGGGAGGCGTGGACGACAGGGGCGAGATCCGGGACTTCCTCACGACCCGGCGGGCGCGGCTCACGCCCGAGGCGGTGGGGCTCCCCGCCGTCGGCGAGCGGCGCGTGCCCGGCCTGCGCCGCGGCGAGGTGGCGACGCTCGCGGGGCTGAGCGTGGAGTACTACGCGCGGCTGGAGCGCGGGGCGCTCGGCAGCGCCTCCCCGTCGGTGCTCGAGGCGCTCGCGCGGGCCCTGCGGCTCGACGACGCCGAGCGCAGCCACCTGTTCCACCTCGCGCGCGCCGCGGGCGGGTCGGCGGGCGGCGCGCGGCCGCGGCGGCGGGCACCCCGCGCGTGGAGCCCGCCCCCCACCCTGCAGTGGGTCCTCGACGCCGTCACCGGCGGGCCGGCGATCGTCCGCAACGGGCGCATGGAGCTCCTCGCCGCGAACGCGCTGGGCCGCGCCATGCACGCGCCCCTGTACGCGCGGGCGGCGGACGGGCGGCCCAGCTTCGCCCGGTACACGTTCCTGGACGAGGACGCCCGCCGCTTCTACCCCGACTGGGAGGAGGCCGCCGACATCTGCGTCGCCATCCTCCACACGGAGGCCGGCCGTGACCCGCACGACCGGCTGCTGCACGACCTCGTCGGGGAGCTGTCGACGCGCAGCCCGGAGTTCCGCCGGCGCTGGAGCCGCCACGACGTCCGGATCCACGGCTCGGGCACGAAGCGGTACCACCACGAGGCGGTCGGCGAGCTCGTGCTGGCCTACGAGAGCGTCGACCTGCTGTCGGAGGCCGGGCTGACCCTCACGCTCTACGCGGCCGAGCCGGGCTCGCCGACGGCCGGCGCGCTGGCCCTGCTGGCGTCGTGGTGGGCGACCGAGGGCGCGGACGCGTCGGTGCCGGCCCCCGCCTGACCGCTCGGGACCCGGCCGGCGTCAGCGGTCGCAGGCGCAGGTCTCGTTGATCTCGACGACCGTGTCCCCGTCCTCGGGGCGGGCCCAGGCCTCCGCCTCCGCCCGGTCGGCGAACGAGCGCGGCGCCAGGCGCCCGTTGGCCAGCAGCACCGTCACCTCGATGCGCTCGCGCGGGTCGACCCACCCCGCCGCCACGTCCGGCGTCGTCGTCATCGCACCCCTCCTCGACGGCGGGCGGCCCGGTGCCGACCCCGTCCTCCCGCGACCGTAGCCCCCGCGCGCCGCGGCGTCAGGCCCCGGCCGCCGCGAGCAGCGCGTGCGCGCGGGACCCGGTGGGCACGACGAGCTCGGCCGACCCGCCCCCGGCGCGCCACGCGACGACCGTCACCGCCGGGTAGAGCGGGTGCGGCTGCACGTCGGTCCCCGCGAGCGCGTGCAGCGGCAGCACGAACCGCGCCACGGAGTGCACGGGGTGGCGGCCGCGCAGGAGCCACGCGTGCCGGGCCACCACCTCGAGCGCCGTGTCGTCGCCCGCCAGCACCGCACCGTGCAGCGTCATCGGCTGCAGGAGGTGCCCCAGCCGGTGGGCCGTGCCCGCCGGCCCGAAGGCGTCCGGCACGAGGGGCACGCGCCCGTGCAGGGCCCAGGGCACGAGGTCACCGTGGTGGCGCAGCAGGTCGCGCGCCCCGCTCACCAGGGCCTGGTCGTCGCGGCCGAGGCGCAGGGCCGGAACAGGGCCCCCGGCCCGGGCGGCGTGCAGCAGGGCCCAGCCGGCGGCGCTCGGGGACCGGTGGGAGGCCGCCGCGCGCACCTCGTCGACGAGCCGCGTCACCGCGGCCCGGGCCGCGCCGTTGTAGCGCACGACGACCGTGCGACCCCCGGTGGCGTGCACGGAGAGCGTGCCGTCGAGCAGGCTCACGACGTCACCCGTCGCGACGACCTCGTCGAGCGGCAGGACCTGGACGGTGTAGCCGCCCGGCCCCGGGGCACCGCGCCGGCGGACCGGCGTGCCGTCGTGGCGGGAGAGGACCGTCAGGCGCTCGTCGTCGACGGCGAGCAGGTGGTCGTACAGGTCCATGCCGACGTGGGCGTCCCGACGGGCGATGCCGCGCGGCACCTTGAGGACGAGCCGCGCGGCGGCCGGGTCGAGCCCGTGGTCGCGGAAGAGGCGGGGCACCTGCGCCGCCGTGCGCACCTCGTCGACCCACGGCCCGAACCGGTCGTACTCCTCGACGTCCTCGCGCGTGCTGCCCGCCACCGTCGTCCCCTGCCCCTGCCGCCGGTCGCCGGGCGTGCGGCCCGGCGACCGGGGCAGCGTACGTCCGCCGCACCTAGGAGCGGCGGTCCATCGCGGACAGGACCACGTCGTGCACGTCCGTCGAGCGCTGGGCGCGCGCGAGGCGCTCCGCCCCCGGGCCCTCGGCCGTCAGCGGCGTCGCCGCGCCCGTGTGGCCCGAGGTCGTCCAGTCGACGACGAACTCCAGGTCGCTGCCGGCGACCGGGAACGGCCCGTCCTCCAGGCTCTGGAGCACCTCCGCGCTCGTGCTGGCCGGGTCGCCCGTCTCGTCGTCGGGGTCGACGTTCTCGACCTGCATGCCGCCGGTCTCGTGGTCGCCCACCACCACGACGAGCGTCCCGCGGTGCGTCGCGGCGAAGTCGCGGACCAGCGCGACCGTCTCGTCGAAGGCCTGCGCCGCCTGGATCGTGCGGGCGGCGTTGTTGTTGTGCGCGAACTCGTCGACGGCCTCCTCCTCCACGACGAGGAAGAACCCGTGCCGGTCCTGCTCCAGCACCTCCAGCGCCTTCTCCGTCATCGTGCGCAGCGGCACGACGGGGGCGTACTCGTCGCCCTGCCCCTCCGGCTCCTGCTCGAACATCTCCTCGTTCGCGAACAGGCCGAGGATGCGGTCCGCGTCGGTGGCCGCGAGCTCCTCGGGGGTGCTGACGTAGTCGTAGCCGACCTCCTCCGCGCGCTCGACGAGGTTGCCGATGGTGCTCGAGCTGACCTCCGGCCGGCGGTCCTCGGGGTCGTCGGGGTAGGCGCCCTCGTCGCCCACGGGGTACCACCAGTCCTCGCCACCGCCGAGGATGACGTCCGGCTGCGACTCCTCGACGAGCTGCCGCGCGATCTCCGTCTGGTCGCCGCGGTCGGGCACGTGCGCCCCGAACGCCGCCGGGGTCGCGTCCGTGACCTGCGCCGTCGTCACGAGCCCCGTCGCCTTGCGCAGCCCCTTCGCCGCCTCGAGCAGCGTCGGCAGCCTCTGGCCGTCGAGCCCCACCGACACCGCGCCGTTGTACGTGCGCACGCCCGTGGCGAAGGCCGTGGCCGACGCGGCCGAGTCCGTGACCGCCTCCTCGGGGTCGGCCGAGTCCGTCGAGGCCCAGCCGGCGTACCGCAGCTGGTCCATCTCCAGCTGCCCGTCCTTGCCCACGGTGGCCAGCCGCGTGGCCTCGCGGGCGGCGATGCTCAGGCCGTCGCCCACGAGGAAGATGACGTTCCGGGCCGTCGCGGACCGTCCCCGGTCGCGGTGGTCCGTCGCGTCGTCGGTCGCCACCCCCGCGGCCGCCAGCCCGACGGCCAGCGCGGCCGTCGCCGTCGTCCCCAGGAGCATCCGTCGGTCGAACCTCGTCATGATCAGCACCCTTCGGTCGAACCTCGTCGTCCACCGTGGCCGCGGGGCGTCGTCGCCCGCGCGTGGGGCCAGGATGCTCCCTCCGCGGGAGCGCGGCCACAGCACGGCCGCGGGCGGCGACGACCTCGGGCGCGAGGCCGTCATCCGGCGGCCCGGGACGTCGCCAGGACCGCCGCACGACGGCCTCGTCGTCCTCCGCGTGGTCCGGCGGGCGCCGGGGCGCCCGCCGTGGCCGCCGACGTGCGCCCGTCAGCGCGGGGCGGGAGCGGTGACCGTCAGCACGCGGCCCGCCGGCCCCTCCTGCTCCAGCGCGTCCGCCTCGGCGCGGGCGACCTGGCGGCGCGAGACCCGCATCGTCGGCGCGCGGTCCTCGGGGTCGACCGCGGCCGGCTCCCGGCTCGGCCCGTCGTGCAGGACGGTCGGCCGCACGATCGTCCAGTCCAGCCCGCTCCCCCGCACGAGGCGCTCCTGGCGCTCGTGGTCGTCGACCTGCGGGCGGATGGCCAGGCTGAAGAACGCCTTGAGCGCGAACGGCAGCCGGGCGTAGGTGTCGCCGATCCCGTACGTCGACTGCACGAGCAGACGCCGCACGCCGTGGGCGCGCATCGCGTCGACGACGCCCTGCGTCCCGCGCGACCGCACGTCCAGCGGGGCGCTCGCGCGCCGGGTCAGCCGGACCCGGAACGGGTTGTCCGGGATGCCCAGCGTCACCGCGACGGCGTCCTGGCCCACCATCGCCGCGTCGAGGGCGGCCCGGTCCAGGACGTCGCCCGCGACGGCGCGCACGCTCCCCCCGCCGCCGGAAGGCCTCCGCGCGAAGGCGGTCACCGTGTGCCCGCGCTCCGCCAGCTCCGCGACCAGCTCCGCCCCGGTCCCCCGGCTCGCACCCACCACCAGCACCTTCATGGCTCCTCCTCCGCTCGTGCCCGGTCGTCCGGGTCGCCTCCAGCCTGCGGCCGTGGAGCAGGACGATCAATGCTGCATCGACCGGCCCTCTTGCTCGTGCGTCCAGCCCGCGCGAGGATCAGGGGGTGGACCGCGACGTGCTCAGCGAGACCCTGGGCGACTTCGGCATGACCGGCGTCTTCTACGCCGCCTCCGACCTGTCGGCGCCCTGGGGGCTGGCCATCCCCCCGCTGCCCGGCACGGTCGTGTTCCACCTCGTGACCGAGGGGGCGCTCGTGGTCGACGTCGACGGCCAGACGACGCCCGTGGCCGCCGGCGAGGTCGTGCTCGTCCCGCACGGGACGGGGCACGCCGTGCTCGACGCCCCCGGGAGCCGGGCCGTCCCCCTGTTCGACCTGCCCCGCGTCGAGGCGGGCGACCGCTACGAGCGGCTCGAGGTCCCCGGCCCCGGACCACGGACGCGGCTCGTCTGCGGGGCGGTGAGCTTCACCGGGCTGGGCGTCGCCCGCCTCGTCCGCAGCCTGCCGCCGGTGCTCCGCGCCGGGACGGGCGACGACGCGGCGTGGGTGCGCGCCGCGTTCGAGGTCATCGGCGCGGAGTCCCGCCACCCGCGCCCGGGCGGCGACGTGGTCACGGCCCGCCTGGCCGACGTCCTCGTCGTCCAGGTCGTGCGGGCATGGCTGGAGTCCGACGCGCCCGGGCGCGGCTGGGTGGCCGGCCTGCGCGACCCGCACCTGGGCCGGGCCCTGGCCGCGGTGCACGCCGACCCCGGCGCGCCCTGGACGCTGGAGTCCCTGGCCCGCGAGGCCGGCCTGTCCCGCTCCGCCTTCGCCGAGCGGTTCCGCGACCGCCTCGACGAGCCGCCCATGGCGTACGTGACGACATGGCGGATGGAGGTCGCGGCCCGGCTCCTCCGTGCCGAGGACCTGCCCCTGGCGCGGGTGGCCGAGCGCGTGGGCTACCGGTCCGAGGCCGCCTTCCACCGGGCGTTCCGCCGCGCGCACGGCGTGGCCCCCGGGGCCTTCGCCCGCCGCCGCACCTCGCCGCTCGACGAGGCCGTGGCCCTGCTGGCGCTCTCGTAGGCGCCGGTGCGCCGCGACCGGCCACGCGCTGGCCTGAGGCGACGGCCACGGACCCGGCGGGCCGCAGGCGCGCGGCGCCGCCCGCGAGCGCCGACGATGGGCGGGTGACCTCCGTGCCGGGCCCCCGACGCCGGTGGCTCTTCGCCGACCAGCTCGGACCGCACTTCCTCGACCACCCCGACCAGCCCGTGCTGCTCGTGGAGTCGCGCGGCGTGTTCCGGCGCCGGCGCTTCCACCGGCAGAAGGCGCACCTCGTGCTCTCGGCGCTGCGGCACCGCGCCGCCGAGCTCGGCGACCGGGCCCTCGTCGTGCGCGCCGACACCTACCGCGAGGCGCTCGCCCGCGTCGACGAGCCGCTGGACGTGTGCGCGCCGACCTCGCGCGGCGCGCTGACCTTCGTCGAGCGGCAGCCCGGGCTGGAGGTGCTGCCGCACCGGGGGTTCGTCACCGCGCGGCCCGACTTCGAGCGCTGGGCCGGCGGCCAGCGCGGCGGGCTGCTCATGGAGAACTTCTACCGGACCGCGCGGCGCGTGCACGGCGTCCTCATGGACGGCGACGGGCCCGCGGGCGGCCGGTGGAACCTCGACCACGAGAACCGCGAGCCGCCGCCCCGCACCGCGCGGCTCGACGTCCCGGGGCCGTGGCTGCCGCAGGAGGACGAGATCGACGAGGGGGTGCGGCGCGACCTCGACCGCTGGGAGGCCGACGGCGACGTCCGCTTCGTCGGCCGGGACGGGCCCCGGCGTTTCGCCGTGACCCGCGCGGAGGCGGTGGCGGCGCTGGACACGTTCGTCGAGCACCGCCTGCCGACGTTCGGGCGGTACGAGGACGCCATGCTGGCCGCCGACCCGTGGATGTCGCACTCGGTGCTCTCCGCGGCGATGAACCTGGGCCTGGTCGACCCGCGCGAGGCCGTGGACCGCGCCGAGGACGCCTACCGCTCGGGTCGCGCGCCGCTCGCCTCGGTGGAGGGGTACGTCCGCCAGCTCATGGGCTGGCGCGACTACGTCTGGCACGTGTACTGGCACGTCGGGCCGGACTACAAGCATAAGAACGCCCTCGAGGCCCGCACCCCGCTGCCCGCCTGGTTCCGCGAGCTCGACGCCGACGCGGTCGAGGCGCGCTGCCTGGGCGACGTGCTCGGCCAGGTGCGCGACATGGCCTGGGTCCACCACATCCCGCGGCTGATGGTCCTGGGCAACTGGGCTCTCCAGCGCGGCTACGACCCGGCCGAGCTCACCGACTGGTTCCACGAGTGCTTCGTCGACGGCTACGAGTGGGTCATGGCGCCCAACGTCGTCGGCATGAGCCAGCACGCCGACGGCGGCCTCATGGCGACGAAGCCCTACGCCTCGGGCGGCGCCTACATCCACCGCATGTCCGACTACTGCGGCGGCTGCCGGTACCGGCCGGACGTGCGCGTCGGGGAGGACGCCTGCCCCTACAGCGCGGGCTACTGGTGGTTCCTCGACCGCAACCGCGAGCGGCTCGCCCCGAACCGCCGCATGGCGCAGCCCCTCGCCGGGCTGGGCCGGCTCCGGGACCGCGAGGCCGTCGTCGAGCAGGAGCAGCAGCGCGGTGCGGCGCCGCCCTGACCGGGCCGGCCGCGGCTCCGACCGGGGCGACGCCGCACGCGCCACCCGCTCCACCCGCGCGTCGGCGGCCGGGGCCTGCGCCCCCCTCAGTCCAGCCGCAGGTGGCCGGCCGGGATGCGGTCGGCACGCGCCAGGTCGTCCTCGAAGTCGACCTCGACGACGTCGAACATGGACACGTCCACCGGCAGCACCCGCATGCCCCGGCGCGCGATCGCCGTCTCCAGGGCCCGCTCGAAGTAGTCGGTGCGGTCGCAGGCCCGCAGCTCCTCGACGAGCACGGCCTTGTCCGCCGCGCTGACGTAGTTGATGCCCACCGCCTCGCCGAGGCCGTCGCGGACCGTCTTGGACAGCTCGCACACGTACCCGGCGGCATCGACGGTGTACTTGACCTCCTCGTCGCCGACGGCCTCGGTGTTCACGCAGACGAACGTCTCGTCGCGCTCGAGCCACGGCTGCACGTGCCGCAGGGCCCGGGGGTCGAAGACGACGTCGCCGTTCATCCACAGCACCCCGCCGGGAGGGGAGGTCTCGAGCGCGCGGAGCAGGCTCTTCGAGGTGTTCGTGGCGTCGAAGAGCTCGTTGTACGCGAAGCGCACGTCCGGGTGCGCCTGCATGATCACGGTGGCCTGGTGGCCGACGACGACCGTGACCCGGACGGCGGGACCCAGCGCGGACCGCAGGTTGTCGAGCTGCTGGCGCATGATCGTGCGCCCGTCGCGGAGCAGGGTCTGCGACTTCGGCAGCGACCGCGCCAAGCGGGTACCGAGGCCCGCGGCCAGGACGACGGCCTGCAGGTCGCGCGACGGGCTCATGCTCGCACCGCCGTCGCGGCCAGCACGAGGTCGAGGACCCGGTCGGCGGCGTGCCCGTCCTCGGCGGGGCAGAAGCGGGCCCGGAACGCCGCGTAGCGGTCGACGGAATCCGCCCGCACCCCGTCGAGGTCGGCGAGGGCGTCGAGGACCTGGTCGGCCGTCCTCAGCACCGGGCCCGGCGCGATCTCGTGCAGGTCGAAGTAGAAGCCCCGCAGCCTGTCGCGGTAGTGCTCGAGGTCGTGCGCGAAGAGCAGGATCGGGCGGCCGGTGAGGGCGAAGTCGAACATCGCCGAGGAGTAGTCCGTCACCAGCACGTCGGCGGCGAGGTACAGGTCGTTGATGTCGGGGTGGTCCGACACGTCCACCACGCCGGAGAGGTCGCGGCCGCGCTGGGCGTCGGGGACCAGGTGGTGCAGCCGCAGCAGCAGCACGTGGCCCTCCCCCAGACGCTCCCCGAAGCGCTCCGCGTCGAGGGCGAGCCGGAACCCCAGCGCGTCGTCCACGCGCTCGTCGTCGCGCCAGGTCGGCGCGTAGAGGACGGCGACCTGCCCGTCCTCGATCCCCAGGGCGGCGCGCACGGCGGCGCGACGTGCGGGGGCGTCGGGGGCGAGCAGCGCGTCGTTGCGCGGGTACCCCGTCACCGGCACGTCGCCGGTGAACCGGAACGCGGCCCGCAGCGGGACGGCGCCCGCGTCGCTCGGCCCGACGAGGACGTCCCAGCGGGTGATGTCGTCGTCGAGGCGGGACAGCAGGTCCTCGGGGCTGAAGAGCGAGAGGGCGTCGCGGTGGATGCGCTTGAGGGGCGTCCCGTGCCACGTCTGCACGTACGTCGTACCCGGACGCTTGTCCCACGCCGGCAGGTGGTTGTCGGCCACGACGACGTCGGCCCCCTCGAGGGCGGCCAGCGCCTCAGGGGTGCGGATCGGCACGGTCGCGGTGCCGGCCGGGAAGTCGTCGGCGTACCGCGCGTCGGCCAGCCAGACGTGCTCGGCGCCGAGCGTCGGGCGCGAGAGCGCGCGCTGGTGCAGGGCGCGCGGGTTGTCGCGGTACCGCCCCCCGTAGCTGTAGTAGACGATCTTCACGCTCTTCTTCCTGTGGGCGAAACGGGCGCGACGTGGCGACCCCTGGCTGAAGTGTGCCCTCCACGCGGCCCCGCCGACGACGAGGGCGCCTCCGGAGCCGCCCGACGCCCAGGATGCGGGCCGCGACGGGCTCCCCCGACACCCGGCCGTCCCCGGGTGCCGTCCCCGGCCGGGGCCCCGTCGACGGGTGCGCGTGCACGCACGAAGGCCCGTCCCCGGCGGGGACGGGCCTTCGTGGGGCCCTCACGCGATGCTGCTGCCTCGCAGGAGGACCAGGGGTGGAGGTGGCGGGAATCGAACCTGCCCGGCGACGACTGGAGAGCCGGCTCCAACGCCGTGACCTGCTTCTCGGCCCAGGGCTGTCGGCCCGTTCTACTGTCGATGAGGGCGTTGCGTTGACGCCGTCAACAGGCTCGAGCGGCCGGCGAAGTCGACTCTCCATCTCTGCGTCAGAACCTCGAGTGCCCAGAACTGACCTTATGTCAAATGGGGCGTCCGGTGGTGCATCAGCTGCACGATCAGGCCTGTCCCTGGCGCCCGAGCTCTGAGCAGGTAACCCGGATCCGTGACCTCGGCATCGACCTGCTCGGCGCCCCAACGCCGCCCTGAGCGACCTCGTCACGCAGGCACCCGCCCCCGTCGTCGCCGCCCTGCTCGGCTACAGCCAGCAGGTCACCGCCCGGCACGCCGCTGCGGCAGGCAAGCCCCTGAGCGCCTACGCCTCAACTCATCCCTCAGCGCATGATGGGCCCATGAACATCCAGCTCCTGGTCGTCAGCGATTGCGCTCACGAGGCCGGCGCATCTGCGCTCCTGCGCCAGGCACTCGACGACGCCGGGCTGCCAGAACTCGACTTCAGCACCGGCGTCATCTCCACCGACGCACAGGCGGCCGAGGCCCACTTTCTCGGTTCGCCAACGTTCCTCATCGACGGACGAGACCCCTTCGCAGACCCTGCGGCGACTCCCGCCGTCGCATGCCGCCTCTACTCGACCCGCTCAGGCTTGGCTGGCGTGCCCGACGTCGAACCCCTCAAGCAAGCGCTGCACGCAGCCGCTGGCGCGGCCTCAAGCAGCCGCAGCCCGACATCCGAGGAGTCGCAGTGACCCAGGCAGACGCACTCCCGTCGACTACGCGACCGCGATGCGGCTGCTGCGGTCGCGACGGCCGACGCATGCACGAGCTCGGCAGCACCCCCGGCGTCTATATCTGTATCGGATGCGCCCTTTGGGCGGCTCGCCGAGCAGCCGGACTTCCCTCGGTCTCCAATACGACCTTGTTCTGGAGACTGCAGCAGACTCTGCACCGCGCCCTGCATGGACGCCGACACAAGCACTGACTGAACCCTGCAGTCCCGATCCCACCGCTGCGAGGCGGAACATGGCCGCCCAAATACCAGCGGCTACCCTGTCTGCGGCTCTCGCGGAGCCGCGTGCGGCGCCGGCCTTGTGGCCGAGATGTGATCCATCCCTCCGCATACGTACCGCCCGAGCTCCTCCGTCGGCGCTTGCAGCACTCGCCAGGTGACCGCATCGAGCCGCGCTGCAGAGGCAGTGGACGCTGCCATCAGACCTCGTAACCGTCCCCGCGTCGGTCTAGACGGATGCGTGTGCAGGCAGCGGAGGGGCTGGTGGGGTCCGGGTGGGCTGCGGGGAGTTGGTACACGCCGTCGACCTTGTCCAGGCCTTCGCTGCGGTGCGTCAGTAGTAGGACACCTAGGTTGGAGGCGGCGTCGAGCAGGTCGGCGACGAGGGCTTCGGCGGTGGGTTCGTCGAGACCTTCGGTCGGTTCGTCGAGGACGAGCAGCGCAGGGTTGACCAGCAGCGCGCGGGCGGCTGCCAGGCGGCGACGTTCGCCGCCGGAGATGGTGCCGTCCCCAAGCCGCGTGGAGAGACCGGCGGGCAGGCTGGCCAGCCACGGTCCGAGGCGCACCCGTTCGAGGACGGCGACGAGACGGGCGTCGTCGGCGTTCGGGGCCGCCAGGCGCAAGTTCTCCCGGAGGGACGAGTAGAACAAGTGGTCGCCGTGGTCGCCGACGACGGCCACGCGGCGTCGGACGTCGGCGCCGGCGAGCTCGCGGATGTCGATGCCACCGAGCAGCACATGGCCGCCGGCGGGGTCGAGCAGGCGCGCGATGACGGCCACGAGGGTCGACTTGCCCGAGCCGGAGGGCCCGAGGAGGGCGACCTTCTCCCCCTCGTTGACCTTCAGGTCTAGGCCGCGAAGTGCAGGTGGGCGGGTCGGGTCCCATCCAGCGACCAGGCCGCGGACCGTCAGCGCCGAAGAGACCGGCAGGGGGCGTGGCACCGCGGGCTCGCCGGCGACGACCGGGGCGGTCGCGAGTTCGCGAAGGCGGGTCCGCGCTGCGGCCGCGCGCTGACGGGCGACGGCGGCGTCGACGAGGGTTTGTGCGGGCTCGGTGAGCGCCAGCGCGACGAGCACGAGGACGGCTGCCGCCTCGGGGCCCAGCGCCCTGGAGGAGGTGGCCGCGGCGGCGGCTCCGAGGACGGAGACGGCCACGCCGACGTGGCCGAGCGCGGTTGCGGCGCCGGACCACCACGCACTGCGGGTCTCGGCGGCGGCGAGGGCGGCACTGCGGCGGTCGGGCAGGCGCAGGGCGTCCTCGACGCCGCGGGCGGCGAGCTCCTCGGCGCCCGCGAGTGTCTCGGTGAGGGCATCGATGACCTGGGCGCGGGCGCCGGCGACCGCGGCCTCGCGGTGGGCGGCTTCGCGCGCGCCGATGAGGGGGGCCAGCACTCCTGCGACGAGCAGCCCCGCGGCGACCGCCGCGCCGGCGAGAGGTAGTGCGGCCGTGGCTGCGCCCGTCGCCACGAGCAGCGCGAGGAGTGCGGGCAGGGCGGGCAGCTGCCCACGCAGGAGCCCGTCGACGCGGGCGTCGACGTCGTCGACGACCCGGGTCAGCAGGGTCCCGCGGCGCAACGGGCCGGGTCCGGGCACGCGGGGCACGAGTACGGCGTACACCTGGGAGCGCCAGCGCCCCAGCCTGTCGAAGGCGACCTCGTGGGAGACCAGCCGCTCGAGGTAACGCAGCAGGGGACGGGCCACGGCGGACCCGCGGACCAGCACTACGGCGGTCGACAGGGTCAGCACCGGTGGGATCGCCGAGGCGCGCACGAGCAGCCAGGTGGCCGCCGCCGTCAGCAGCAGCCCGGCCAGCCAGGAGGTGGCGCCCAGGGTCACAGCCACCGGCGCCGACCGGGAGGCCCGCCGCAGCAGCTGTCGCGACCAGGCTGCCTCAGTCGGTGGGAGGGCTTGGGGTCTGTCCTGATTGGACGCCATGCGCACGCCCTGATCTGGTGGCCCGGCAGATCCAGTCGCTGCGGCGGGACCGGGGCGGACGGGTGCGGGGACGAGGGGCTGGGGCGGGTGGACCTGGAGGGTGCGGTCGGCCGCGGCGAGCAGGGCCCGTCGATGGGAGACGACCAGGACAGCGCTGCCGCGTGCGGCGGCCTGGCGCAGGCGGGCGATGACGAGCTGCTCGGCGGCGGCGTCGAGGTGGGCGGTGGGCTCGTCCAGGAGCAGCAAACGAGGGTGGTGGGCCACCAGTGCCAGGGCGCGGGTCAGCGCCAGACGTTGGCGCTGACCCGCGGAGAGCCCGGCGCCTCCTTCGCCGAGCGGGGTCGCCAGGGCCAGCGGCAGGCCAGCAATCTCGTCGGCGAGCCCGACGTCGGCCAGGGCGGCCCAGCGCTCGCCGTCGCCCGCGAGCACGTCCAGGGCGTCGGCGACTGTGCGGGCGTGCGGCAGCGTCGGGCGCTGGGGCACGTAGACGAGGCCGTCACGACCGCCGGTGACTCCTCCGCCGACTACCTCCACGGCGCCGGAGGCGGCCTCTTGGATGCCGGCGAGCACGCGCAGCGCCGTGGTCTTCCCTGCGCCGGAGGGTCCCCGCAGCGCGACGAGCTCCCCGGCGGTGACGGACAGGTGCGGCAGATTAAGGGCGTCGACCTCGGTACCAGGATGGCGTACCCGCACATCCACGGCGCTTGCCCTCGCGGGGCCCGAGGCGGGGGTGCCGAGGTGGGGCCCAGCGGTGTCAGGGACGGCGAGGAGGTCTTCGACCTCCTCGACCACGGCGGTGGCGTCGGCGGCGGCGTGGAAGCGGGCACCAACCTCGCGCAGGGGCCGGTAGGCCTCGGGGGCGAGCAGGATGAGCAGGAGCGCGGGCAGCAGGTCCAGCGTGCCGGCGGCTACGCGCAGGCCGGCCTCGACGGCGACGAGCCCGACCGACAGGGTGCCCACCAGGTCCAGCGCGGTCGAGGACAGAAACGCCAGCCGCAGCACGCGAGCAGTCTCGGTGGCCTGGGCCCGGGTCATCTGCGCGACGACGTCGATCTGGCGGTGGGCCCGCCCGTGCAGGCGCAGCGTCGGCAGGCCTGCGACGACGTCGAGGAAGTGGGCGGTCAGGCGCCGGGTGGCGACCCAGCGCTGGCGGGCTCGCTCGGCGGTGGCCCAGCCGACGAGCGCGGCGAAGACCGGAACAAGGGGCAGGGTGAGCAGGACAATGATGCCCGAGGCGGGATCGACCAGGAGCATCGCGGCCACGACCAGGGGTGGGACTACGCCGGCGATGACGAGGGAGGGTAGGTAACCCTCGAACCAGGGCCGCAGCGCATCGAGGCCGCTGCTGAGCAGGGCGCCCAGCCGGGCGGGTCCTTGCGCGGCGACCCACGCAGGGCCCCGGCGCAGTGCGGCGGCCAGGGCGGCCCGGCGCACGTCGTCGACGGCTACAGATCCGGCGCGGGTGGTGAGCACCCGCTCGCCCCAGGCCAGGGCGGCCCGCAGGCCGAAGGCGGCCGCGAGCAGCCCGAGCCAGGTCCCGACGCCCGCGCCGGGCAGCGGCCTTGCCCCCGCACGGGCGGGGTCCTCGAGGGTGACCAGGGCGGTCACCAAGGCGGCCAGGACGCCGGCGACCAGGACGGTGACCAACGCCTGGGCGCCGGAGACCAGCACGACGACGGCCACCCAGGGCCGGGCGGAGGGCGCGCGGCGCAGCAGCCGGGGGTCCAGGGGGCCACGGCGAGGGTCGGCGCTCACGTGGGTACCCGTTCGCTGGTCACCCGCTGGCGCAGCACCCAGTACGAGAAGGCCTGGTAGGCCACGACGCCGGGCAGGACCACGACGCCGGCCCAGCTGATGACCGCCAGCGCCGTGCTTGAGGCGGCGGCGGACCCACGGGTCAGCGACCAGGCCGGGTCCAGCGTGCTGGCCAGCACCACCTCGCCACCGGCGGTCAGGGCGGCCACCACCGCTGCGGCGACCACCGCCGCCCCGGCGACGAAGGCCAGCGCCTCGCGGTGGGCCGCGGCCGCCGCGACGACGACGAGGAGAACCAGGGCCCCGCCGACCCACAGCGGGGCGGGGCCGTGCCCGGTGAGGGCGCTGATGCCGGCGGCGCCTGCGAGGGCAGCGGCGCCCGTGGAGGCCGTGGCGACAGCCACGCGCCGGGCCCGACGTCGCAGCGGTCCGGTGGTGCGCAGGCCCAGAAAGGTCGAGCCCAGCAGCACCGCCAGGGTCACCGCGGCCACGGCACCGGCCAGTGCCTGCCAGGTCGCCAGCGGCTCCAGGGTGCGCAGGAGCCCGGCGCCTACGCCTGGACTGGAGTGCACCTCGCCGCCGGGGCCCAAGGCGAGCCCGCGGACGAAGACGGTCAGCAGCGCCCCGAGCAGGGCAACCACGCCGAGCGAGGTCGCTGCCAGCCACGCGTCACACCGGCGCCGCCAGGCCGCTGCGGAGTGCTTTCCGCGGAACTCCAGCGCGACCCCGCGGCCAGCGAGCAGCACCAGCACGGCCACGAAGGGCAGGAACAGGCCCGACAGCAGGGCCGCGTACCAGTCGGGGAAGGCGGCGAAGGTGACCCCGATGGCCGCGACGAACCAGACCTCGTTGCCGTCCCAGAAGGGCCCGATGGTGCGCAGCGCGGCGGAGCGCTCGTGGTCGTCGCGTCCCAGCAGCGGTGACAGCGCGCCAACGCCGAAGTCGAAGCCCTCCAGGACGAAGAACAGCACCCAGCACAGCACGACGAGGGCGAACCAGACGGTGACGAGGTCCATGGCGGACTCCCCGGAGATGGTTCAGGGGCGGCGACCCCTGAGGAGCGGTGCAGGTCAGTAGGTGGTAGCCAGGTCGGAGTCCTGCGGGGTGCTGCCGCCGGTGCGCTCGTCGGGCTGGTCGGTGCGGGTTTTCCTCGCCCCGTTCGCCGGCGGCCAAGGCCTCGGCGTCCAGGTCCTGGCGGATGATGTGCAGGACCAGGCGGGTCCACACGACCGCGATGACGCCGTAGGCGAGTGCGAAGGCCCCCAGGGCCGCCAGCGCCTCCCCGACGGTCAAGCCCGAGGACAGGCCGTCCTCTGTGCGGGTCAGGCCGAACGCCAGCCAGGGCTGACGCGCGGTCTCGGTGAAGACCCAGCCGAAGGTGCCGGCCGCGGCGGGCAGGGCAGGTAGCAGCGGCAGCAGCCGGAGCGCCCGCCGTACACCGGGACGCCCGACCGGCAGCTCACGACCACGGCGGGTGGCCCACAGGTAGGCCGCGGCCACGGCGGTCGCGAGCATTCCGATGCCGATCATGGCCCGGAAGGACCAGTACGCCATCCACACCACGGGCACGTAACTGCCGGCACCGAATTGTTCGGCGTACTGCGCCTGCAGGTCGTCGATACCGGCCACCGTGGCGGTCGGATCGCCTACCGCCAGAACCGAGAGCAGGTAGGGCACGTCCAGGCTGAAGAAGGGCTCCCCTCCCCCGGGACGCCCGACGGCGAAGATCGAGAACGGCGCCCCGGCCGTGGTCGTGTACAGCGCCTCCGCGGCCGCCATCTTCATCGGCTGGACCTGGGTCATGACCTTGCCCAGCACGTCCCCGGTCAGAGCCACGAAGATCCCGCCCGCGAGCGTCGACCAGGCCCCGACCCGCGCCAGCGTCCCGAAGGCGAGCCGCTGCTCGTGGTCGTCGCGGCTCTCGGGCTCTCCTGGCTCGCCCAGCCCCGAGGCCGTCGGCACGTGCACCCAGCGGCGCCAGGCACCCAGGGCCATCACCAGCGCACCGCCGAGCATCACCGCTCCGGCGATCGTGTGCGGGAAGGCGGCCAGGTTGACCGGGTTGAGCATCAGCTCGGTGAAGCTCGTCAGACGCGCTCGGCCCACCTGCTCGTCCCAGCGGTAGGCAACCGGGTTCTGCATGAACGCGTTCGCCGCGAGGATGACGAAGGCCGAGATCAGCGTCCCGATGGCGACCACCCAGATCGTCGCCAGGTGCAGCCATCGCGGCAGCCTGCCCCAGCCGAAGTACCACAGGCCCAGGAAGGTCGCCTCGAGGAAGAACGCGAGCATGCCCTCGACGGCCAGCACGGGCCCGAAGACGTCACCGTAGGCGCGGGCGAAGGAACTCCACCCCAGACCGAACTGCAGCTCTTGCACCAGACCGGTGACCACACCGACGGCGAAGGTCACCAGCAGCAGCTTGCCGACCAGCAGCGTCAGCCGGCGGTAGCGGTCGCGGCCCGTGCAGTGCCACGCGGTGTGCAGACCGGCCGTGGCTACCGCCAGCGCGATCGACAGCGGCACGAACAGGTAGTGGTAGATCGTCACGACCGCGAACTGCAGCCGCGTGATGTCCAGGACATCGAGGTCCACGCCCACCCACCTTCTGCTGTGCACGTCAGGCGCCGGTGCGATGCCTACAGACATACTACAGTACGTCGTACTGCCTCTGTCGTACGACAAGGAGCGTACGTACCCTGTCGTAGGAAGGTGCCGACCGGCTATGCTGGGCGCTGTGGCGAGCAGCGGATTCGGCGACCTCGAGCGGGAGGTCATGGCGCACCTGTGGGACGCCGGCGGTCCGCTAACCGTCCGGCAGGTGCATGAGCACCTGTCCGGCGCGCGGTCCTTGGCTTATACGACCGTGATGACGGTGCTGGACCGACTGGCCAAGAAGGGCGTCGTGCGTCAGGAGCGCGCCGACCGCGCCTACCGCTACGCGCCAGTGCAGACCCGCGAGGAGATGACGGCCGCGCTCATGCTGGATGCCCTGGGCGCCACCCCCAACGGGCCCGCGCGCGATGCGGCCCTCGTGCACTTCGTCGGCAGGGTCGGACCCGAGGGTGCCGCCGCCCTGCGCACGGCGCTGGAACGCGCGGGCTCCGGGTCCTGAGCCGGCCGCCCGCGGCCCCTGCCTGACCTCTCCTCCGCCCCATGACGACGCTGCTGCTCGGTGGCCTCGGGCTGGCGCTGTCCCTGCTCGTGCCCGAGATGCTCGCCCGGGCCCGGTGGACCGATCGGGCGCCCGGGCCGGCCGTTGTGCTGTGGCAGGCCGTGACCCTGGCGTCTGTGCTCTCGGCGGTCGGGGTCGTGCTCGTAGCCCCCGAGGAGCTCGTGCGGGCACTGGACACCGGGCCCGACGTCGAGGCGTGGGTGCTCGTGGGCGCCCTGGCCGTCGCCGGCCTCATCGTCACCCGGCTCATGTGGTCCACCGCCGGGGTGCTGCTGCGCTCACGGCGGCGGCGGGCGCGGCACGCGGACCTGGTGGACTTGCTGAGCCGCGCCGAGACGGGCGGCCTACAGCATCCGGGCGGCGCACCGCTGCGGGTGCTGGACGGTCCCCTGCCGCTGGCCTACTGCCTGCCCGGGCGGGCACCGCGCGTCGTCCTTAGTGGCGCAGCGCTGCAGGCGCTGTCGGCCGATCAGGTCCAAGCGATCCTGGCTCACGAGCAGGCGCACCTGCGGGCGCGCCACGACCTCGTGCTCGAGTCCTTCACGGCTGTGTACCAGGCCGTCCCGAGGTCGCTGCGCAGCCGTGTCCCCCTGGAGTCGGTGGCCTTGCTGCTGGAGATGGTGGCCGACGACGCAGCCCGGGCCCGCTGCAGCCCGGTGCCGCTGGCCTCGGCACTGGCCGCGATGAGCACTGACGGTGACCTGGGTGCGCAGGACCTGGGCCCTGCCGGGCGGGTAGCCCGCCGCCAGGTCCGCACCCCCCAGGGCGACCGCCGCCGCCGGGTCGGACGGCTGCAGCGACCGGCCACGGCCGAGCGCGCTCTGCGCGCGGCCGTCCTGGGCCTGGCGGTGGCCGTCCTCGTGCTGCCCACCGCGTTCGTCGTCGCACCTTGGCTGGCACAGGCGCTGCCGTCGCTGCCGCCGCTTCCCGGCTGGTGAGCCGGGCCGCCGGCGCGGCGACGGAGCGGGGGCATGCCACGGCCGGGGACGACCTTCCGGCACGGCCCTCGCGGTCGATGCTCGTCACCAAGACCCACATGGCCGTGCCAGTCATGCCCCATGTGAGCCGATGAACAAGCTGATCTCAGGGCGCTTGTCGGGGTGCCCCGTCTTGCGCGGGCGGTGCGCTGGGAGGCTCTGTCGGCGTCCGAGCTGCTGTACCTGTCAGCCCGGCGAGCATGCGGATGTACTCCTCGAGCTCCAGGTCCCCGCCGCGTTCGACGTGGCGGTCACGGCGACGGGCGGCGCGGTCGTCGTCGCGTGCCCAGCCGTAGACCAAGCCGACGGCCAGAGCCAGGGTCGGCAGCTCCCCGATGCCCCAGGTGATGGCTGCGCCAGCTTGTTGGTCTTCTATCGCTGATGGTCCCCACGGTCGTCCCATCGCACCGAACCAGTCTGCTTCGAGCAGCGCGGTGGACTGCAGGAGCGAGACGCCGAAGAATGCATGGAAGGCCATTGTGACGAACAGCAGGAGGAGTCTCTGCGGATATCCCAGCCGCGTCGGGCCCGGATCAAGGCCGATCATCGCGTTGACGAACAGATATCCTGCGACGGAAAAGTGCAGCACCATCGCAAGGTGTCCGACATGACTGCGTAGAGCCCATCCGAAGGCGTCGGTGTAGTAGAAGAGCACCATCGACCCTGAGAAGTTGACCGCAGCGAACAGGGGGTGAGCAAGGACGCGACCGAGCCGGCTGTGCACCATGACCAGTAGCCATTCGCGCGGCCCACGGGAACGGTCCGCCCGGTGTGTACTGGCGCGAGAGGGAAGGGCTCGCAGCGCGAGCGTGACCGGTGCGGACAGGGCGACCAGGATCGGCACGACCATGACCAGCACCATGTGGGCAAGCATGTGAGCGCTGAAGAGGACCCGCCCGTAGGTGGCTGGTCCACCAGAGGTGGCCCAGACGAAGACGGCCATCGCCGCCAGGAACGACGCCGTTCGCAGCACGGGCCAGCGGTCTCCACGTCGGTGCAGTCGTCGGACCCACCGGACGTACATCACTGCTCCGACCGTCGCAGCGGCAGCCGTCAGCAGGTCCCACCGCCACTCGCTGAGCCAGCTCATCGCGGTGGGCTCGGGCGGCAGCGGTGAGCCGGTCAGGATCTCGGCCGGCGTGAGGCTCTCCGAAGCGCCCTCCTGCTCCGGCGGTGGTGTGGAGGACAGCGCGACGGCCACACCAGAGACGGCTCCCATGACCATGAGCTCGACGCCCACGAGCCGCCAGAGCAGCCCTCGGCCCGGTTCACCGTCGGCGAGGTGACGCACAACGCGACGTCGGTGCATCAGCCCTAGACCGCCCAGGAACAGCAGCAGTAGGGCCTTGGCGATGAGAAGCGCGCCCCATGCGGTGGTCAGCCCTCCCCAGCCGGTGCGCAGCGCGCCGTTGACGACGCCTGAGACTGCGACGGCGGGCAGGCACCAGCCGGCGATCGTCGAGTAGCGGGCGACGACGGGCGCCAGGTCGCTGCCCAGATGCGCACGTAGCAGGGGTAGCGCCAGCAGCCCACCGACCCAGACGGCTGCCGCGACCTGATGCATGACCATGGAGGAGGTGGCGAGCTCGTGGTTGGCGGCGCCGGCGGCGTGTCCGGTCTGCGACTCCTGCCACAGCGCGACGACGGCGACGGCTGCCAGTACCGCTGCTCCTACGGGCGTGCAAACCAGCAGCACCAGGACGCTGACGAGGGAGACCAGGATGACGACGGAGAGCTGAGTGCGCCCCAGTTCGACCTGGGTGGCGTAGACCTGTAACTGGGCGCCGAATCCTGCTGTAGCCGGCGGTTGTCCGCTGACGTTGGCGCACGCAAGGATCAGCCTCGCCAGGGCCAGGACCGTCCATGCGGCTGCCGCGACGGCGGCGATGTTCAGCGCTCGGGGCATGGCCGCACCGCGGACGTCTGACGCGGCTGGCGGCTGGGACGAGGTTCGAGGCGCGGCTGGTGCAGGTAGCAGGGGCAGCACGGTGCAGGCCAGGACGAGCGGCCCCAGGGTGGCTGCTGCTGCCAGGTTGGTCAGAGTCGAGACCAGCGGCAGTCCCCATCGCGTCAGCGCGCCCGGATCACCCAGCGCGGGCGGACGGGCCCCGCCGGACGCCGCGACGGCCGCCGCGACGACGAGGAGGCTGATGGCCGCAGCGACTGCTACTGGGGCAACGCTTGCTGGCCCGCGTGATGGTGATTGCAGGGGTGCGGGGCGCACCGGGGACCGTTCAGACGTCACAGCGCGACCCTTCGTGTACGGGCTGGCACGGCGCCGGCGAGCCACTGCCGCCGTGCTCTCGGGGGCTGACCTGTCGGATCGCTCGGCTCATATGACCGTCACGAAGCCGCCGATGAGGGACTGCAGACTCTGCGTCCATCGACCCCACACGCCGGTGACCAGGGCGAGGCCGATCAGTACGAGTAGCGCTCCGCCCAGCCGCATGATGGCGACCCTGTGGACGCGAAGGAACGCGACGGCCGCGGTTGACCGGTGCGCGAGTAGCGCGATCAGCAGGAAGGGGATCCCTAGACCGGCGGCGTAGGCAGCGGCCAGCACGGCACCGCGCGGCGCGCTGGCCTGGTCCAGCGACAGCGAGAGCACGGTCGCCAGGGTCGGCCCGATGCACGGTGCCCATCCCAGCCCGAACGCGATGCCGAGCACGGGTGCTCCCCACAGCCCTCGGCCCCGCGCGACGACGTGGAGGCGACGCTCCCGCTGCAAGCTGGGGATCCAGCCCAAGAACGACACACCCATGATCACCACCGCGATCCCCAGCACAGGTGTGATCAGGTCCTGCCAAGGTCGCAGCGCGAGGCCGAGAGAGCCGAACGCGACCCCGAGGAGGACGAATACGGCGGAGAAGCCGAGCACGAAGAGAGCGACCCCGGCCAGCAGCATCGTCTTTGCGCGAGGGCCTGTGTGGGCGCCGGTCATACCCGAGATGAACGCGAAGTAGCCGGGCAGCAGCGGGATGACGCACGGTGAGGCGAACGAGACGAGACCCGCCACGACCGCCACCGGTACCGCGAGCAGCATGGGTCCTGCGAACGCCGTGGTCTGGAAGGCATTGGCGAGGCCGTCCCAGAAGCCAGCCGTCATGCCGGCTCGTCCAGGACGTCGTCGATCAGGTCGCGCAGGATCGTCGGGTCCGCCACCCCTAGGATTCGTCCGCTCACCCGTCCCTGGCGATCCAACACGACCGTCGTCGGCACAGCTTCGACCGGGACCCGCCCCTGCAGGGCGGCGATCGCGGTGCCGTCGGCGTCGGCGATGCTCGGGTAAGGGATGTCGAAGGTGCGCTCGAAGGGCTGCGCGGCCCCGGCGTCGTCGGTGCCGTTGATACCCAGGAACCGGACGCCGTCGTCGGCGTAGTCCGTTGCCGCTGCCGCAAGGTCCGGGGCTTCTACCCGGCAGGGCGGACAGGCGGCGTACCAGGTGTTGACCACGACCACGTCTCCCACCCATGGGCCGGTGTCCACGGGGTTGCCCGCGAAGTCCTGCCCCTGCAGGCGGACGGGATCGCCCCGGCCATCGGGCTCCCACGTCGCCACCGACCCGTCACCTGAGATGTACCCCGCCTGCGCACCGGTGGCCGTGCGCCCGTCATCGGGCGAGGACGTGGTGCAGGCGCCGAGCGCGAGGGCGAGGACCGCACCGGCAAGGGCGGCATGGCCGGAACGCCGACCAGGGTGGACGGCCGCCGACGGCTCACCGTGAGCCGACCTCGCGCCGGAGGTGCCCGGACGGCTGAAGGCGGCACGAGGGACCGTCGTCGTCATCGCCACCGTGGGATGATAGCGGCGATCAGGCTCTGATCCCCGTGGCCCTCGAGCCGCAGACGGCACCCGATGACTTGGCGCTACCGGTCTCGTCGATCGGCCCAGCTCTCTCGCAGCCGCTGTCAGTGCTCGCTGAGGCCCGTCGCCGCCGGTTGGCCGCCTCGCCCGTGTCCGACCGCCGGAACCGACGTGGTGTCGGTGCTCTTACTGGGTCACGTACGTCGTGAAGTACACGTCGACGATCTCGCCTTCGTAGGCCTCTTCCAGCTGGGTGGCCAGCTCGGCCTTGAGCGCCTCGCGGCCCTCAGCAGAGCCGACCTCCTCCACCGGGCGCATGGAGAACAAGGCGATCGCTCTGTCGACGGCCTTGGAGACATCCACGTCCTCCACGACTGCGATCGTCAGCTGCAGGCCCAGGCCTAGGCGCAGATAGTGCCCGTCGGCGAGGTTGATGCTGATCGGTTCGACCGGCTGGACGGCGCCCAGCTCAGCGGCGGCGGCCTCCTCAGCAGCGATTTCCGCCTCCTCGGCTGTGGGCTCGGCCGGAGCCGGGCGCAGGAAGAACCAGTAGCCGGCGCCGGCGCCCAGGAGCACCGCGACCGCGATCATGATGAGCAGCTTCTTGCCCCGACCCTTACGCGTCGGGGCAGCGCCCTCCGCCGGGTCCGCCGACGCCGTGGGCGCGGGCCGGGAGTTGCCGATCTTCTTGCTGGAGTCACCGATCACGCGCTGCTGCTCTGGCACTTGGTCCCGTCCCTGACGCTTCCTGGAGTCGAACACCCCTACGGTCTGCTCCCCCTCCTTTCGGCTCCTTCGAGGAGGTCATGAGGCATCCACCGCTCAGCGCCCTGGGTCGCGACGCGGGGGTGAAGCGCTCTGTCTGTGCGTCGGGCGGCGCCGGCCATCGGTGTGCGGGCGCGGCCATGCCCTGGACGCCATCGCGGCTGTCCGAGTCAACGGGGCTCTTGGTGCGTCAGCGCGTCGGATCGGAGTCCGTCGGAGCCGTCACGTTGGCAGGGCCTGAGCGCAGCGGACCGGGTGCTTGAGTGCGGTCGGCCAGCGACTGCAGGTAGGCGTTGTACTCCTCGAGTTCAGGGTCGTCGGTGCGGCGGTCGTTCACGCGGTTGCGGCGGTCCTCGTCCCGGTGCCAGCGCGCGGCCAGCACCAGCACCACGATGAGGTTCGGCAGCTCCCCGTAGGACCACGCAAGGCCACCGGCGAGCCGCTGGTCGTCCAGGACCTCAACCCCCCAGGTCGTCGGAGGATGAGCGAAAGCAGCCACCATGGGCTGCGGGGCCATCATGATGAGCACCCCGAAGAAGGCGTGCAGGGGCATCTCCACAGCCATGTCCGCCAGGCGCGCTCCATGCCCCTGCCGGCGTGGCAGCGGGTCGGTGGACAGCACCGGAGCGGTGAACAGCAGCCCCGAGATGAAGAACATGACCTCCAGGGCTAGGTGCCCCTGCCAGCGCTGCAGCAACCAGCTGCCGGTGCTGCCGAGGTACAACCCGTAGAACAGAGCCAGGAACAAGGGCACCGTGACGGCCGGATGCACGGCGGCGCGAGCCGCCGACGAGCGCAACGCCCGCAGGGCCGCAGCCCGCACCCACCGTCCCCGCCCTTGCGTGGGGGTGGCCTTGAGCAGCAACGTCCCCGGCCGTCCCAAGACCAGCAGCATCGGGACGGCGATCATCAGCGTCAGCTGCTGGAACATGAAGACCGAGAACATCTCCAAGCCGTAACCCTCGATGTCGGCCCCGGTCACGATGATCAGCACCAGGCACCCGAGGAAGAACAGGGCGCTCTCACGCGCCGGCCAGCGCCGCCCGGCGCGCCACATCCGCACGGCACCGGCCAGGTACGCCACTGCTAGCAGCAGCCCGATCGCCGGGAGCACTGGCACCGGCTGCGGAGAGGTCCACGACAGGTACGCGGCCAGCGACGGTGCCTGTTGCGGCAGGACCGCGGGCCCGTCGAACTCCCCCAGCATCAGGTGCCCCTTCCCGCCCCGGCTCGGCCGTGTCGCAAGCCCGTCTCGAAGGTAGCTGGCTTAGCATCCCGGCCATGCCTGAGCCCTGCCGCTCGCCGTGGGCACGCCTGGGCAGGGCCCGCGCTGTGGCATGGTGCACCACCCTGCTCCTCGGGGCGACGCTCGCCGCACCGGCCGGCCCGGTGCCCGCAGTCGCTGACGACCTGGACGAGCGTCGTGCGGCCGCTCAACAGCGAGCCGAGGCGGCCGCCGGCCAGGTCGAGCAGCTGCAGGCCTCGGTCGAGGGTCTCAGCTCTGAACTCGCGCAGGCGGTCCTGCAGCTGCAGCAGACCCAGCTTCGACTGCCGGCCGCGCGAGCCGAGCTCGCCCAGGCTCAGGCTCAGGCCGACGCCGCGGACCGCCAGGCGCTGATGCTGGCCGACCGGCTCAGAAGCGCGCAAGACCAGCGCAGCGCACTGACCGAGACCATCACGGCCTCCCGCAGCCGGGAGAGCCAGGCGCGCGATCAGATCGCTGAGCTCGCTCGCTCGATGTACCGGTCCGGGCCCTCGGACCCCCTGCTTGCCGCAGTCGTCGACGCGGGCGATCTGGAGGACTTCCTCGAGCAGTCGCGAGCCGTCACCACCAGCACCTCCAGCACGGCACGCATGTTGACCGAGCTGACCGAGCTGCAGGCGGCCAGCAGGAACGCCCAGGCTCGCCTCAAGGCAGTCACCGCGACGCTGGCCGACCTCAAGGCGGAGGCCGACGCCCGCGCTGCCGAGGCCGCCCGGGCCCGTGACATCGCCACCGAGCGGCAGGCGGAGATCGAGCGGCTCATCGCCGAGCAGACCGCTCGGGAGCAGACCCTGACCGGCCTGCGCGCTCAGGCCGAGGCTGAGGCCCAGGTCGCCGAGCAGCAGCGGGCGGCCGTCGAAGGTGAGCTGGCGGCGATCATCGCCGAGCAGCAGGCGGCCGCTGCCGCGGCCGCTGCCGCGGCTGCTGCTGCCGCCGCAGCAGCCGCGGCCGCCCCAGCGGCAGCGGCAGCGCAAGGAGCGCCTGCGCCAGAGCCTCCTGCGCCGCCTGCCGCTGCTGCGAGCCCCGGTTCTGGTGCCCGGTTCGTGAACCCCACCTCCATCAACCCGATCTACGTCACGTCCCGGTACGGCATGCGGTTGCACCCGATCCTGGGCTACACCCGGCTGCACGCGGGCATCGACCTACGCACCTACTGCAACACCCCGCTCTACGCCCCGGCGGACGCCACCGTGCGCTGGTCGGCCTGGCGCGACGGTTTCGGCAACCAGGTCATGCTCGACTACGGGCAGGTCGTCGGGGCCTCACTCATGAGCAGCTCCAACCACCTGACGCGCTCCGTGGTCAGCGCAGGCCAGCAGGTCCGTGCGGGCCAGCTGATCGGGTACTCCGGCAACACCGGGTTGTCCGGTGCCTGCCACCTGCACCTGGAGGTGTACCGCAACGGCACCACCACCGACCCGGCGCCCTACCTCGGCCTCTGACGCCGCCGATCGCCGCCAAGAGATACCCGCCATGGCGATGGCATCGCCGGGGAACTGTGCCGCTACCCGGTTCGTTGAGGGCGCGAGCGCACTCGACAGGTGGAAGGAACCATGGTCATTCGGCAGTCGGCCAAGCAACGGGCAGCACAGGTCGCGGCGATGCGTGCGGCGCAAGAGCGCGCGGCGAAGCGGCGCGAGCGCGGCATCATCGCCGCGGTGACCGGCCTGGGCCTTCTGCTGGTCGGCGGGGCTGGTTGGGTGATCGCCCGGGAGGCGCAGAGCCAGAGCCAGCTGGAAGCGGCCGCGGGAGCGCCCATCGAGGGTGTGCGGGAGTACGAGGGGCTGTCCCAGGATCACGTCAGCGGCACCGTGTCCTACGAGCAGGACCCCCCGGTCGGCGGTGACCACGCGGGGACCTGGACCAACTGCGGTGTCTACCAGAGCCCGTTGCCGGCCGAGGAGACCGTGCACGCCCTCGAGCACGGTGCCGTCTGGATCAGCTACCGGCCTGACCTGCCGGAGGAGCAGCTCTTGGCGCTGCAGGACACCGTCAGCGACCAGCCCTACACACTGATGAGCCCGGACCCGGATCTGAGCGATCCCGTGGTGCTCAGCGCCTGGGGGGTGCAGCTGGCCGTGGCCGAGGCCACGGACGAGCGGGTCGAGCTGTTCGTGCAGAAGTACCAGCAGGGCGAGCAGACTCCTGAGCCGGGCGCTCCTTGCACCGGCGGTGTCACCCCGGCATGAGCGACACCCTCTCGCCCCCGGAGGAGGGGACCACTCCTGTCGAGGACGGGCCTCGCCGGAGGCGCTGGCGGCCGCTGCAGGTCGTGGCCGTGACCTGGACCCTGCTGTTCGTGCTGCTGCTCGGTGCGATGGCCGGTCTGTGGATCGCTCGCGGCGGCCTCTCCTCCTCGCCGGCCGACCGGTCCGTGGACGTCGGCTTCTCCCGGGACATGCAGCAGCACCACAGCCAGGCCGTGCAGATGTCGCTGCTGCTCCTGGAGCGGTCCGGGGACCCAGAGGTGCGCACCCTGGCCACCGACGTACTGCTCACCCAGCAGCAGCAGGCGGGACAGATGTACGGCTGGCTCGTCCAGTGGGGGCTGACCCAGACCTCGTCAGCTGCTCCGATGGCATGGATGACCAGCGAGGCCGTGCCGGGAATGGCCGGCATGGGTGGCACGGGCGGCATGGATCACAGCGGGGCGACCGAGACGGCCTCGATGCCGGGGATGGCGAGTGCGGAGGATCTGCAGCGCCTGACGCTGGCCGCCGAGGAGGAGGCCGACCGTGTGTACCTGCAGCTGATGATCCCCCACCACGAAGCGGGGGTGGCGATGGCGACGGCGGCCGCCGAGCGCGCCGAGACGACGCCGGTACGGACGCTGGCACAGCGGATCCTGACGTCGCAGAACGCGGAGCTGGACGTGCTGCGCACCCTGCTGCAGGAACACGGCGGGTCGTGAAGCGCCTGCCGTCCCTGACCAGGGCTGGTGATGACCACCTTCTGCGCACTGCGGTGATCCTGGGCGTGGCTGTGCTGCTGGGCCTGGGGTGGGGTGTGCGGGCCGGGCTGGACTGGGCCGAGGAGCTGCGCCGCGCAGCGACGCCTTCACCGGCGCCGACGGCGTCCGCGTCCGTCCCGCAGCAGAGCTGACCTCGGGGGACCACAGCGGAGATGGCGACACGTCCGTACCGACCGGAGGGCCTCCAGGACGCACTGGCGCCCGAGGAAGTGGCGTCGCCGCCGCTCGGCAACGCCGCGACCTCCAGCGCGCCCTCGGTCGCCGCGACGGACGAGGGCGCGCAGCGCCCGGACGGGCGGCCGCAGCTGCCCCAGCTGAGCTGGCTGGGCTGGGGCCGGTGGGCCTGGCGCCAGCTGACGAGCATGCGTACGGCCCTGCTGCTGCTGATGCTGCTGGCTGTGGCGGCCGTACCCGGGACGATCTTCCCGCAGAACGCCCAGGACCCCGTCGCGGTCGTGGAGTATGTCGACGAGCACCCCACCACCGGCCCCTGGTTGGACCGTCTGGGGTTCTTCGACGTGTACTCCTCGGTCTGGTTCTCGGCGATCTACCTGCTGCTGAGCACATCGCTGGTCGGCTGCATCCTGCCGCGCTCACGCGCTCACCTGGCGGCCCTGCGCGCCCGGCCTCCGCGCACCCCGCGCCGCTTCGACCGCTTTCCAGCCCACGGTCGCGCCAGGACCGCGGCCGCGCCGCAAGACGTCGTGGCCCGAGCGCACGCCGATCTGCGCGCCGGATGGCCTCTCCTGCGCTTTGTGCCTCGTCACCGCGTCCAGGTGCTCGACGAGGGCGCCGGAACCTGGTCGGTCAGCGCCGAGCGCGGCTACCTGCGCGAGAGCGGGAACCTGCTGTTCCACCTGTCACTGGTGGGGCTGCTGGTCGCGATCGCCACCGGTCAGATGCTGCACTACCGCGGCCAGGAGCTCGTGATCCAGGGCCGCGGGTTCGCCAACGCCGTTGTCAACTACGACACCTTCGAGCAGGGCACGGCGTTCCGGTCCGACAGCCTCGTGCCCTTCACGCTGCGTCTGGACCGGTTCGAGTCCCGCTTCGACGAGGAGACGCTGCAGTCACGCTTCTTCCGCGCCGACGTCACTGTGACGGAGCCGGGGCAGGCGCCCCAGGCCACGTCGATCACGGTGAACAACCCCATCAAGGCCGGTGGTGCCACCGTCTATCTCATGGGCAACGGGTACGCCCCGCAGGTGACCGTCCGGGACGCCTCGGGCGAGGTGGCCTTCTCCGGATCAGTGCCGTTCCTTCCTCAGGACGCCGTCTACACCTCGCGCGGGGTCATCAAGGTCCCGGACGTCTCCGCCGAGCAGGAGCAGCTGGGCCTGGTGGGCTACCTGCTGCCGACGGCCGAGCAGTACGGACCCCAGCTGTGGCGCTCGCTCCGCCCCGAGCCTCTCGACCCGCTCTTGGTGCTCTCGGTGTGGACGGGGAACCTCGGCCTGGACACCGGTGTCCCGCAGAACGTGTATCAGCTGGATGAGTCCCGGATGCGGCAGAGCCTGGACGGGCAGGGTCGACCGGTGACCCTGTACCTGCGACCCGGGGACAGCGTCGACCTGCCGGACGGGCAAGGCACCCTGACGTTCGAGGACCTCCCGCGCTTCGCCGCCTTCGACCTGCGGCACGACCCGGCCCTGGGATGGGTGCTGACCTTCGCACTGTCGGCCTTCGCCGGATTGGGCGTCTCCCTGTTCGCCCCGCGTCGACGACTGTGGTTGCGCGCCGGCCCGCATCCGGCCGGCACGGGCACGCTCGTTACTGCCGCGGGACTGGCGCGCGGCGAGGACATCCACCTGGGCCACGACGTCGAGCGCCTCCTGCGCGCTGCCCTCGCCAGCCCTGGCAGGTAGGGGCCCGCCGGCGGCCGTTGCCGGCCGATCCTTCACCTCGGTGGGACGGCTGACGATCTGTCCGGTGCTATGGAGACGACCACCGCGCCCCTGACTCCTGCCGTCCTGCAGGGGCCTCGTGCACCCCGTGGGCCTCGTCGGCACCCGCATCGTCGGGGACTGGCTCCGGTGGTGATGGTCGGCGTGCTCGGGGTGGCGCTCCTGCAGCTGGAGCGCACCCTCGAGGGGTACCGGTGGTCGCAGCTGCCCGGCGACGTCGCGGCGATCGGCGCCCCAGCCCTGGTGCTGGCTACCCTGGCGACGGTGGTCTCGTACGTCGCGATGACCGGATACGACGCCCTTGCGCTGCGGTACGTCGAGCACCCGCTGCGGTACCGGCGGTACGCGGCGGCCTCGTTCGTGGCGACCGCCTTCGCCAACTCAACAGGAGCATCGGCGGTCGTCGGTGCCGTGCTGCGTGCCCGCGTCTACTCCGCGTGGCAGGTCCCTGCCGCCGTGATCGCCCGCATCATGGGGTTCAACGCGGTGACCCTGGGGCTGGGCTTCGCAATGCTGTCCGCCCTCGGCATGATCTCCGCACCCGGACGGGTCGGCGAAGCGCTCCGCGTGAGCCCGTGGCTGGTCGTCGCCGGCGGCGCCTCGCTGACGGTGGCCCTCATCGGCTACGTGGCGTGGGCACGCCGCGGCGGGCGGCCCCTGCGCTGGCGGGACGTGCGGATCAACCGGCCCGCGCGCCCGCTCGCCGTGGCCCAGGTGGTGCTCTCGACGCTCGAGATCGCGACCATGGCGGCGGCACTGTGGTTCTTGCTGCCGGTCGGCTCGCAGGTCCCGTTCCTCCCCTTCGCCGCGGCCTTCGCCATCGCCACGCTCCTGGGTCTGCTCAGCAGCGTGCCGGGCGGTGTCGGCGTCTTCGAGGCCGTCCTGCTCGTCCTCCTGGCGACCTCTGTGGACCCGCTCGTCCTGGCGCCGGCACTGGTGGCCTTCCGGCTCGTCTACTACACCGTGCCGCTGCTGCTAGGAGCCGCCGCGTTCGCCGTCCTCGAGGCGCAGCGCGGACGCGACGGGCGCCCGCGACGTCCGCGGTTTGACCCCGTGCAGCACCTCTGCGTCTGGGCGCCGCGAGTCCTCGCCGTCTTGGTGGCAGGTGCCGGTGCGGTCCTCCTGGTGACCGGTGACGTCGCCGGTCTCACGCACCGGCTCACCGTTCCGGCGCCCGGCGTGAGCCTGCTCGGGCTGGGTCTCATGCTGCTCGCCCTGGGTCTGCGCCGACGCCTGCGGGAGGCGTGGCTGGGCACCCTGCTGGTGCTGGTGCTGCTGACCGCCCTGTGCCTGGTCCTGCAGGCTCAGATCGCGGGCCTGGTGTCGCTGGGCCTGCTCGGCGCTCTGGCAGTGGCGGCCCGGGTTTTCGATCGGCGCAGCCACGTCTTCCGCCACTCGCGGGGCTGGACCTGGTCCGCCGTGGCCGCGGGTGCGGCCGCGACAGCGGTGTCCTGGTTCGCCTGGCACAGCTCCTCGACCCAGGACGAGGGCCCGGGGCTTGCGATCGTCCTCGATGGCGCGCATCCGGTGTCTGTCCGCCTCGCCGCGGCCGTCGGGCTTGCCGGTGTCCTCCTGGCGGGCACGCGTCTGCTCGCCCCCGTGGTGCCCGGCCCTGCCACGGGTAGCCCTGACGACCTGGCCCGCGCCGAGGACGTCATTGCCCGCTTCGGCAGAGCTTCCGCTCACCTGGCCTTTACCGGTGACAAGCGTCTGTTGTTCAGCGCCAGGGGCGACGCGTTCCTCATGTACCAGGTGCAGGGCCGCAGCTGGGTCACCATGGGTAACCCCGTCGGCGACCCCACCCAGTTCCGGGAGCTGCTGACCGCCTTCGTTCAGCAGGCCGAGCGGCACGACGGGCGACCGGTGCTGTACGGCGTCGGGGACGCCCTGGCTCCTCTCTGCCGCGAGCTCGGCCTCGGCTTGAGCAAGCTCGGCGAGGAAGCCCTGATCGACTTGCGGTCCTTCGGGTTGGAGGGCCGCGACCGCGCGAAGATGCGGCGCTGGCGCAGCATCAACGAGCGCGCCGGGTGCAGCGTCGAGATCCTTGCGCCCGAGGCCGTCCGCCCCTTGCTGCCCGAGCTGCGAGCCGTCTCCGACCAGTGGCTGGCCGGACGCCGTGCGTCGGAGAAGCGGTTCTCGCTCGGCCCGTTCGAGGACGACTACGTGGTGCGGTTCCCGCTGGCCGTGGTACGGCTCGAGGGCCGGGTCATCGCCTTCGCCACGTTGTGGGTGGGGCACGGTGAGGGCGAGGTCGCGATCGATCTCATGCGCCAGGTGCGCACGGAGGTGCCCAACGTCATGAACTACCTGTTCCTCGAGGTCATGCTCTGGGCGAAGGAGCGTGGGTACTCGACCTTCAGCCTCGGCATGGCGCCGCTGTCGGGGCTGCGCACCGACGCGAAGGCACCGGTGTGGGATCGCATCGGCAGGCGCGTCTTCGCTCATGGCGACGCCTTCTACAACTTCCGTGGAGTGCGGCACTTCAAGGAGTGCTTCCACCCGCGATGGGAGGAGCGTCACGTCGCCGCCCGGCCAGGCCCGGCCTTCCCCAGGACGATGCTCGACGTCGCGATCCTCATCGGCGGCGGGATCGGTGGCATGTCCGCGGGGCTGCGCACCGTCGACGCCGAGGCGGCTCGCCGGCTGTGGCACTCGGCCTCCGCTCAGGCACGCCGGCGGGCCTGGGCACAACGAGCGGGCACGATGTCCACGGCGGTTCCCACCCCTCGCGCCGAGGCGGACGTGCCCGCGGACCAACCGGCGTGACGCACGCGCGGCTCACGTCCTACGCGGCGGACCGCGTCGGGATCCGCGTCGGGATCCGCGTCGGGTCCTTCGATCGGACGATGGTCGTCGTCGGGTCGCGCGAGGGACCGCCGGGGCGAGACCTGGTGCTCGTCCTGCACGGGTCGGGCCAGAGCGGCTCCGGTCTGCGTCACGTCACGGGGGCGGCGCTCGACGTCCTCGCCACCCGCGACGGCGCGGTCCTCGCCTACCTCGACGGCTACCGGGGGTACTGGAACGACGCGCGGCGTCACAACGGGTTCCCGGCGCGACGTCACGACGTGGACGACGTGGCCTTCGTCCGCGCCGTAGTCGACCTGCTCACGTCCACGCACCACATCGATCCTCGCCGCGTGCACGCCGTCGGGTACTCCAACGGCGGTCTGATGGCGCTGCGCCTGCTCCATGAAGGCGAGTCTCCGCTCGCCGGTGCTGCCGTCGTGGCCATGACCATGCCCGTGCCGCAGGACTTCCTGCTACCCGCCGGGCCTGCGACCCGGCCTGTCCCGGTGCTGCTGGTGCACGGCACGGCGGACCGCGTCGTGCCCTACGACGGCGGCCGTGTGCCGTGGTGGGTGCGAGTGGTCTTCCAGGTCGACGGCACCGCTCTGTCGGCCCCGGCCACGGCTGCCTACCTGGCGCGCCGCAACGGTATCCTCGGCACGCCCGTCCTCACTCCCCCGGATCTGTTGGCAGCGCCGGAGCAGGCGCGGTGGGCCGCGACCCGGGGTACGCAAGTGGAGCACCTGACGTACGCCCAGGACGGGCTGCCGCCGGTCGTGCTGGTCACGGTCCACGGCGGCGGGCACACGATCCCCGGGCCCCGACGCGGACCCGCGCGTCTAGGACGCACGGCCGCCGTGCCGACCGGGGACCTGGTCGCACGGCTGCTCGGCGTCGGCGCAGCCTCGTGCCGGACGTGACAGCCCCGGCCCCCACTGCGGGGGACCGGGGCTGTCGCCACGTGGGTTCTCGTCAGCTAGCCGGCTGCAGACGCAGCGCGTTTCGCATGGTGAAGTACAGGTCGGTCTGGTCGGTCAGGCCGAGCACGTTGGTCGCGCGGGGGCCGTAGGCGGCGATGCGGACCTGGGCGCCGGTGTGGGCCTGGGAGTCGCCCTCCTCGGCGGTGCCGTAGGCGATCGTCATGGGTGCGCCGTCCGACGTCAGGAGCGTGCGCGTCAGACCGGGGGTGGTGCTGCCCGGGTAGACGATCTGGCTGGAGTGGGCGTGGTCGGCGGTGACGACGACGAGGGTGTCGCCCGCGGTCTTGGCGTACTCGAGCGCGACCTGCACGGCCTCGTCGAGGTCGACCGTCTCAC
>NZ_RWJX01000036.1 GCF_004123805.1 Cellulomonas endophytica
GCCGGGCGAGGACGGCGCCCCGGCCGGCACCCCCGCCGAGTAGGCCGCCCGACCGGCGCCCGCCGGGCACGACGAGGGCCGGCACGCACCCGCGTGCCGGCCCTCGCCCGTCCCCGCCCGGCGCGGCCCCCGCCCCTCGCGGCCCCGGCCCGTCGGCGCGAAGCCCGTCCCTGCCCTAGCCCCCCGGCGCGTCGGGGTCGAACACGTCCTCGATGGTCGTGCCGAACAGCCGTGCCAGGCGGAACGCGAGCGGCAGGGACGGGTCGAACCGGCCGCGCTCGAGCGAGACCACGGTCTGCCGCGAGACCTCGAGCCGCTCCGCGAGATCGGCCTGCGTCCAGCCGCGCGCGCGCCGCCGGTCGGCGATGTCGTTGCGCACGCTCAGGCGGCCTCGAGGCGGCGCTGCCGGGTCCAGCGCACGGCCACGTCCGCCCAGCCGAGCAGCAGCACGGCCAGGAGCACGACGGACGGCTCGGCCGCGCCGACGTCCGTCACGCTGACGACCACGAGCCCCAGTCCCAGCAGGGCCATGAGGTCGAGGAACGCCCCCGAGGAGGCCGCCAGCCACCAGACCCGCTCGACGTCGTCGGGCCGCTCCACGGGCGCCAGCTCGGTCCGCTGCGGGATCCACACGAGCAGCAGCAGGGCCGTCGCGACCGCGGGCGCGAGGGTGCTCGCGGTGAAGACGGCGAACACCAGGAGGCGGTCCTCGTCGCGCAGCAGCGCCGCGACCCCTCCGAGGGCGGCCGCGAGAGCGACCCCCGCCAGCACGGCCAGCACCCGACGACCCATGACCACTCCTCCGACGAGACAAGCGTGCTTGACTCGACGACCGTAGGCCCCCGCACGTCAGAGGTCAAGCACACTTGACTCCTGCGGCCGTGCGGTCCCGGCCCGGCCCCGGCGCGCCGGGAGCGGCGGAGGGCTCAGGCCGCCTCGACGAAGGCGATCACGGCGTCCGCGACGAGCTGCACCGCGATGGCGGCGAGCAGCAGGCCCGCGATGCGGGTGACGAGGGTCGTGCCGGAGTCCCCCAGCACCCGGTGCACGAGACCCGCGAACCGCATGGCCAGCCAGAGGCAGACGTGCACGCCCACGACGCCGACGGCGATGGCGACCCAGTCCAGGGGCCCGTCCGCCTGCTGGACGAAGACCATCGTCGCGACGATCGCGCCGGGCCCCGCCAGCAGGGGCGTGCCCAGCGGCACGAGCGCGACGTTCACGGAGCCGCCCGCGGCCGGTGCCGGCTCCTCCGCCTTGCCCGTGAGCAGCTCCATCGCCACGACGAGGAGCAGCAGCCCGCCGGAGGCCTGCAGCGCGGGCAGGGAGATGTGCATGAACGCCAGCAGCTGCTGCCCGAACACCGCGAACGCCACCACCACGCCGAACGCCACCAGGACGGCCTGCCGCGCCGCCCGCGCCCGCTCCGCCCGCGTCATCGCGCCGGTGAGCGCCAGGAAGATCGGCACCGTGCCGGGCGGGTCCATGATGACGAACAGCGTGATGAAGACGGACAGCAGGAGCTGCGGGTCGAAGCCCGTCACGCGCGCACCACGCCCAGGCGGCCCCGCTCCTCGATCGCGGCGACGACGTGCGCGTCCGTGAGGTTCTCCCCCAGGCGGTTGGCCTTGCCGGTGCCGTGGAAGTCGCTCGACCCCGTGACGAGCAGGTCCAGCCGCGCGGCGATGGCGCGCAGCCGGTCGCGCTGGGCGGGCGTGTGGTCGCGGTGGTCCACCTCGATGCCTGCCAGCCCCTCGGCGGCGAGCTCGTCGAAGACCTCGTCGGGGATCGTCCGGCCGCGCGCGTCGGCGCCCGGGTGCGCGAGCACGGGCACGCCGCCGGCCGCGCGGACCAGGCGCACGGCCGCGGCCGTGCTCGGCGCGTGGTGGGGGACGAAGTACGGGCCGCCGGCCCGCAGGAGGTGCGCGAAGGCGGTGTCGCGGTCGGGCACGACCCCCGCCGCCACCAGGGCGTCGGCGATGTGGGGCCGGCCGACGGACACCGCCCCCACGGCCTGCGCCCGCACGTCGTCCCAGGTGATGGGCAGGTCACGGGACAGGAGGTCGACCATCGCGCGGGCCCGTCCCAGCCGCGAGCGCCGGGTCTGCTCGAGCTCGGCGGCGAGGGCGGGCTCCGCCGGGTCGTGCAGGTAGCTCAGCAGGTGCACGCTGACCCACCCGCTGAGGGTGGAGATCTCCGTGCCGCGGACGAGGGCCACGCCGTGCGCGACCGCCGCGGCGGCCGCCTCGTCCCAGCCCGCCGTGGTGTCGTGGTCCGTCACGGCGACGACGTCGAGGCCCGCCGCGGCTGCGGCCCCGACGAGCTCGGCCGGGCTCTGGGTGCCGTCCGACGCCGCGGAATGGGTGTGGAGGTCGGCACGCACCGGGCCACCGTACCCACGCGGGCGCGGCCCTCCCGACCGCGCCCCGTGCCGGGCGTCGGCGGGCGGTGCGACGATGGGCCGGTGACCGACGCGCGCACCCCGGACGGCCCCGCCGCCACCGCCCCCCTCGACCTGCCCGCCGAGCCGGCCGACGCCGAGGCGCAGACGCAGGCACAGGCACAGGCGCTCGCCGACCGCGGGTCCAACCGCTCGCAGCGCCCGCGCTCGGAGGCGTTCGTCGCGTACATGACGTCCGGCTGGGCACCGCGGCCCCCGTCCTCGGCCGTCCCGCTGCCGGCGGCCCCCTTCGCGGCCGCCCGGCGCGCCCGGCTGTCGGCGCTGTTCCCGGGCGAGCGCCTCGTCGTGCCCGCGGGCGCGCTGACGGTCCGCTCGAACGACACGGACCACCGCTTCCGCCCGCACTCGGCGTTCGCGCACCTCACGGGGCTCGGCGGCGAGCGCGAGCCCGACGCGGTCCTCGTCCTGCACCCGCTCCCCGACGCCGACGGCACCCCCGCCGGCCACCGCGCCGTGCTGCACCTGCGGCCCCTGGCGGGCCGCGACACGGACGAGTTCTTCTCCGACGCCCGCTCCGGGGAGTTCTGGGTGGGCGCCCGGCCGACCCTGGAGGACGTGGCGGCCGAGACGGGCCTGGAGACCGCGGACCTCGACGCGCTGCGGGACGCGCTCGCCAAGGACGTGGGCCCGGACGGCGTGCAGCTGCGCGCCGTGCCGGGCGTGGACGCCGCGGTCGACGCCGTCGTGGCGGAGATCCGGGCCGACGAGGCCGCCGGCCGCGCCGACGAGCGCCTCGTCGAGGCCCTCGCCGAGCTGCGTCTGGTGAAGGACGCGCACGAGGTCGAGCAGATGCGCCTCGCGGTCGACACGACCGTCGAGGGCTTCGCCCGCCTCGTCCGCGCACTGCCCGAGGCCCGGGCCCACCGGCGCGGCGAGCGGGTGCTCGAGGGCGTCTTCGTCGGATGGGCGCGCCAGGAGGGCAACGCGGTGGGCTACGAGACCATCGCCGCCGCCGGGGAGCACGCGACGACGCTGCACTGGACGGACAACGACGGCCCCGTCCGCGCGGGCGAGCTCGTGCTCGTCGACGCGGGGGTCGAGGTCGACTCCCTCTACACCGCCGACGTCACCCGCACGCTGCCCGCCGACGGCCGCTTCACGCCGACGCAGCGGAAGGTCTACCAGGCGGTGCTGGACGCCGCCGACGCGGCCCTCGCCGCCGCGGTGCCCGGCGCCCGCTTCCGCGACGTGCACGCCGCCGCCATGGAGGTGATCGCCGACCGCCTCGCCGCGTGGGGGCTGCTGCCCGGCACCGCCGCGGAGGCCCTCGACCCCGACGCCCAGCACCACCGGCGCTGGATGGTGCACGGGACGAGCCACCACCTGGGGCTGGACGTCCACGACTGCGCCCAGGCCCGCAAGGAGATGTACGTCGACGGCGTCATCGAGCCGGGGATGGTCTTCACCGTCGAGCCCGGGCTGTACTTCAAGTCCGACGACCGGCTCGTGCCCGAGGAGTACCGGGGCATCGGCGTGCGGATCGAGGACGACGTGCTCGTCACGGCCGAGGGCCCGGTCAACCTCTCCGCAGCCCTGCCGCGCGACCCCGACGCCGTCGAGGCGTGGATGGCGGACCTGCTCGGCGGCTGACCGCCGGTCCGACGCCGAGGGGCCCGGGGCGACCGTCAACCGGTCGCCCCGGGCCCCTCGTCGCGTCCGCGGTCGAGCGCCCCGCGGCAAGGGGGGGGTCAGAGGGCGGAGGAGCCCGTCCGGCCCTCCTCGCCCGCGACGCGCCCGTCACCGGCACCCGGGGCGGGCGGCGGCGGGGTGGGAGAGCCCCACGGCTGCGGCGACGGCTGCGGGGCGGGCGGCGCGAAGGGCCCGGGCCCGCCCTGGCCCTGCGGCCCGACGGGTGCGGAAGGACTGGGGACCTGCGGCCCGGCGGCGGGGGCCGGGCGCGCGGGCCAGCCGGACTGCACGCCGCCCACCTCGGCGAGGAGCGAACGCGCCTGGTGCGCCTTCTCGGGCTGGCAGAGCACGGCGTACGACGAGGCCACGATCTGGCTGCTCGAGGTGAAGTCGCGCTTGCCGCCGGTGAAGGCGTACGCGATGACGCCGAAGAGCAGGCCGAAGGCGCCGCCGATGAGGACGCCGGCGAGGATCGTCGAGAGCAGCTGCCCGGAGAAGATCCCGAGGAGCCACCCGACGAAGAGCCCGAACCAGGCGCCCGAGGCGAAGCCCGACAGCGCGACGCGCGGGTAGGTGAGCCGCCCGATGACGCGCTCCACCATCTTCAGGTCGTTGCCGACGATGGTGACGTGCTGGACGGGGAACTCCTTGTCGGAGAGGTGGTCGACGGCGCGCTGGGCCTCGAGGTAGCTCTCGTAGAGCGCGACGGTCTCCCCCTTCGGCAGCGTGGGGGTCCGTGGGACGCGCTGGGTACCGGAGAACGACATGCCCCCATCATCGCCGCCGCGGCCCGGCCCGTCGCGGTGTCGCAGCACATCCGCAGGAGACCGGCAGCCGCCGCCCAGAGGGCTCCCAGCCTCCGGCCGGAGGCCTCCGGCCTCCGGCCGCCGTCTAGGCTGACGGCGTGAGCGGCGCCGGGAACCCTGTCTTCGTCGCCCGTCTGGCGGGGACCGCCGTCTTCGACCCCATCGGGGACCAGGTGGGCCGCGTCCGCGACGTCGTGGTGCTCCAGCGGGAGAAGCGGGCACCCCGTGCCGTCGGCCTCGTCGTCGAGGTCCCCGGCCGGCGTCGCGTCTTCCTCCCCGTCACCCGGGTCACCTCCATCGACCCCGGGCGCGTGATCTCGACGGGCCTGCTGAACATGCGGCGCTTCGAGCAGCGGGCGGTGGAGACCCTCGTCGTCGGCGAGCTCCTCGACCGCGCCGTGCGCCTCGTCGAGAGCGGCGACGAGGTCGTCGTGGAGGACGCCGCCATCGAGCGGCAGCGCAACCGCGACTGGGAGGTCACCCGCCTCTTCGTGCGCCGGCCCGTCGGCAAGGCGCAGAACCTCCTGCGCCGCCGCGGCGAGACGATGGTGGTCGACGTCCGCGCCGTGGAGGGCCTCGGCGGGCGCACCACGCGGCAGGGCACCCAGTCCCTGCTCGCGCAGTACTCCGAGCTCAAGCCGGCCGACCTCGCCGACCGCCTGCACGACCTCGCCAGCACCCGCCGGCTCGAGGTCGCCGCGGCGCTGGACAACGAGCGGCTCGCCGACGTGCTCGAGGAGCTGCCCGAGGACGACCAGGTCGAGATCCTGCGCGTGCTCGACCTCGACCGCGCCGCCGACGTGCTCGAGGCCATGCAGCCCGACGACGCCGCCGACCTCCTCGGCGGGCTGCCCGACGAGCAGGCGGCCGAGCTGCTCGAGCTCATGGAGCCCGAGGAGGCGCGCGACGTGCGGCGCCTGCTGGCCTACGAGGACAACACCGCGGGCGGCCTCATGACGACCGATCCCGTCATCCTCGGCCCGGAGACCCCGATCGCGGCGGCCCTGGCGCACGTGCGACGGCAGGACCTCACCCCCGCGCTGGCGTCGATGGTGTTCGTCGCGCGCCCGCCGCTGGAGACGCCGACGGGCCGCTTCATCGGCGTCGTGCACCTGCAACGGATGCTGCGCGAGCCCCCGCACGAGCCCATCGGGTCCATCGTCGACACGGACATCGAGGCCGTGCACGCGGACGCCCACCTCCAGGCGGTGACCCGGCACCTCGCCACCTACAACCTGCTCGCGCTGCCCGTCGTCGACGACGCCCGCCGGCTCCTCGGCGCGGTGTCCGTGGACGACGTGCTCGACCACCTCCTGCCCGAGGACTGGCGGGAGACCGACGCCCCGGCGCCCGTCCGCCCGACGGGCACGACGACCGGCCCCGCGGCGGTGCGCCGTGGCTGACCGCCTCGACACCCCGCGCGAGCGCGGCCGCCGGCTCATCCCGCGGCCGCAGTTCGACCAGGACGCCTCGGGGCGCATCTCGGAGTCCATCGCCCGCTTCCTCGGGACCCCGACGTTCATCCTCTGGCTCACGCTGTTCTGCATCGTGTGGATCCTGTGGAACTCGCTCGCCCCGCAGGACGTGCGGTTCGACCGGGCGGCGAACGGCTTCACCGCCCTCACGCTCATGCTGTCGCTGCAGGCCTCCTACGCGGCGCCGCTCATCCTCCTCGCGCAGAACCGCCAGACGGACCGCGACCGGGTGCAGGCCGACCTCGACCGCAACCGCGCGGAGCGGAACCTCGCCGACACGGAGTTCCTCGCCCGCGAGGTCGCCGCGCTGCGCATCGCGCTCAACGAGGTGGCCACGCGCGACTTCGTGCGCTCCGAGCTGCGCAACCTCCTCGACGAGCTCGTGTCCGACGAGGACGAGGACGACGAGGGGTCCGGGGACGACGAGGCCGGCGAGGCCCGGGGCGGCGACCCCCGCAAGGGGGAGCGCAAGGGCGAGCGCAAGGGGAGCAAGAAGGCCCGGCGCCGCCGCGAGCGCGGGCCGGCGACGACGGCGCTGCCCGTGGTCACCGCGGACGCCGTCGCCGAGCCCGCGGCCGCCGCGCCCGCGGTCGCGGGCCCCGACGTACCCGCCGTCGTCGGGCCCTCCCTCGAGGACACGCTCCCCGATCAGCCCCCGGCCGAGGATCCGCCCCCGGCCGGAGCGCGCCCGGCAGGGGCGACCGCGCTCGGGGCCACGCCCCCGGGACCCCCGGCCCCGGGGACCTCCGCGGACGGCACCTACGATGAGGCCCATGCCCGCTGACCCCGCCGTGCCCGTCGCGGGCCCCCCGGCCGACGAGGCCCTCGTCGCCGCGATCCGCACGGCGCTCGGGAGGGTGCAGGACCCGGAGATCCGCCGCCCCGTCACCGAGCTCGGCATGGTCCGGGGCGTCGACCTGGGCGAGGCCGGGGCCGACGGGCGCCGGGTGGTCGTCGGCATCGACCTCACGGTGGCCGGCTGCCCCATGAAGGACACGCTGACGCGGGACGTCACGGCCGCGGTCGCCGCCGTGCCGGGCGTCGCGGCGGTCGAGGTGGTGCTCGGCGCGATGAGCACGGAGCAGCGGGCGGCGCTGCGGTCGCAGCTGCGCGGCGGCGCCGGGGAGCCGGTCATCCCCTTCGCCCAGCCCGGCTCCCTCACGAAGGTCTACGCCATCGCCTCGGGCAAGGGCGGCGTGGGCAAGTCGACGGTCACGGCGAACCTCGCGGTGGCCCTCGCGGCGGACGGGCTGCGGGTGGGCGTCGTCGACGCGGACATCCACGGCTTCTCCATCCCGCGCATGCTCGGCGTCGACCGCCCGCCGACGCGGGTCGACGACATGCTGCTGCCGCCCGTCGCGCACGGCGTGAAGGTCGTCTCCATCGGCATGTTCGTCCCGCCGGGCCAGCCCGTCGTCTGGCGCGGCCCCATGCTCCACCGCGCGCTCCAGCAGTTCCTCGCCGACGTGTTCTGGGGCGACCTGGACGTGCTGCTCCTCGACCTGCCCCCGGGCACGGGCGACATCGCCATCTCCGTGGCCCAGCTGCTGCCGGGCAGCGAGATCGTCGTCGTCACCACCCCGCAGCCGGCGGCGGCCGAGGTCGCCGAGCGCGCCGGGTCCGTGGCGGTCCAGACGCACCAGCGCGTCGTGGGCGTCGTCGAGAACATGTCGTGGCTCGAGTCCCCCGACGGCTCCCGGCTCGAGGTCTTCGGGTCCGGCGGCGGGCAGCAGGTCGCCGCCAACCTCTCGCGCCTGACGGGCACGGACGTGCCGCTGCTGGCTCAGGTGCCGCTCGACGTGCCGGTGCGGGCGGCCGGCGACGCGGGCGCCCCCGTGGTGCTCGCCGACCCCGCCTCCGCCGGCGCGCGGGCCCTGCGGGCGGTGGCCGACGCGCTCGGCGCGCGGCGCCGCGGGCTGGCCGGGATGTCCCTGGGCCTGACCCCGGCGGGCCGCTGACCGTCCCGGCCGGGGTGCCCCGGAGGGGGGCCCGCGAGCGCTAGGGTCGCCCGCACGGGGCTCAGGGGGAGCCGCGCAGATCTCACCGAGGAGCCCGCGTGGGCGTCATGCGCCGCATCGTCTTCCCGTCCCTGCGCCTGCTGGTCTGGGCCGTCATCGCGGTCGCGCTCGTGCGCATCGCCTTCGCCGGCGCCGACCTGTCCGCCGAGGCCGACCCGCTGCAGCCCGGCGGGCAGCTCGTCGAGCCGACGGTCGAGGTGACGACGGGCACCGTCGTCAACACGGTGGACGTCGCGGGGTCGGTCGTCGCCGACCCGGCCGTCCCCGTGAAGGCCACCGCCGCCGGCACGGTCTCCAAGCTCCTCGTCGGGACGGGCCAGGCGGTCGACAAGGACGCGACGCTCCTGGAGATCCGCACGGAGACGCCGCAGGACCCCGTCGTGTCGTTCGACGAGGCGACGGGGGTCGAGACGATCCAGGAGCGGGCGCCGAAGGTGACGGTGACGGCCGTGAAGGCCCCCGTCGCGGGCACGGTGACGCTGCCGACGCTCGTCGGCCAGGAGGTGACGATCGGCGACGAGGTCGCCTCCCTCGCGCCCGGCACGCTGAGCATCACGGCCACGCTGACGCCGGAGCAGCAGTACCGGCTGCTCAACCCGCCGACGGAGGCGCAGGTGACGCTCCGCGGCGGCCCGGCGCCCTTCACCTGCACGGGCATGCGGATCGGCGCGGCCGCGGCGGGTGCGGGCGGTGGCGCCGGCGGGGGCGTCGACCCGGGCACCGGCCTGCCGGCCGAGACCGCCTCGGGCACCGTCTCCTGCGCCGTCCCGGCCGGGGTCACGGCCTTCGCCGGCCTGGGCGCGGACGTGTCCATCACCAACGGCCAGGCGGAGGGCCCCGTCGTGCCCGTCACCGCCGTCCAGGGCTCCGTGCAGTCGGGCAACGTCTGGGTGGTCACGCCCGAGCTGCCCGAGGGCGAGATGCGCCAGGTCGGCCTCGGCCTGACCGACGGCGAGAACGTCCAGGTCACCTCGGGCCTCGAGGTCGGCGAGCAGGTGCTGCAGTTCATCCCCGTCGCCGACGACGCGACGAACTGCGCCGACCCCGCGCAGTACGACCCCGCGGTCTGCGGCTGATGGCGCTGCTCGAGCTGTCGGGCGTGACGCGCACGGTCCTGCTCCCGGACGACCGGCGGCTGGAGATCCTGCGCGGCGTCGACCTCGCCGTGGGGACCGGCGAGCACGTGTCGGTCGTCGGCAGGTCCGGCACGGGCAAGTCCACGCTGCTGAACATCCTGGGCCTGCTCGACGCGCCCACCGCGGGCCAGTACCTGCTCGAGGGGGTCCCCATCGGGCAGCTCTCCTCCCGCACCCGCACGAAGCGCCGGGGCCGGGACTTCGGCTTCGTCTTCCAGCAGTTCAACCTCCTGCCCGGGCGCACCGCCCTGGAGAACGTCGCCGCCCCCCTGCTCTACGCCAGCGGCCGGCAGTTCTGGCGCCGCACCTCGCTGGCGGCCGCGATGCTCGACCGGGTCGGCCTCGGCGACCGGCTCGAGACGATGCCGGAGAAGCTGTCCGGCGGCGAGCAGCAGCGCGTGGCGATCGCCCGCGCGCTCGTCCGCGGCCCGCGCGTCATCCTCGCCGACGAGCCCACCGGCGCCCTCGACGTCGAGACGGGCGGGGCGATCATGGACCTGCTCGACGAGGTGGCCGCCGAGACGGGCGCCGCCCTCGTCACCATCACCCACGACCTGTCCGTGGCCGCCCGCGCCCAGCGGTGCTACCGCCTCACCGACGGCGTCCTGGTGCCCATCGCGCTGGACGCCCCCGGCCGCGTGACGGAGTGGGTGGGCGACGTCCCGGTGCACGTGGTGCACGGCGAGGGGCCGGACGGGACGGCCGTGGCGGGTGACCCCGTCCCCGGGGCGCGCGCGCTCGACCTGCCGCCCGTGCTCGGCCCGTCCGTGCCGGCCGCCACGCCCGACGAGCGGCGCGACCGGGAGGGGGCGCGGTGAGCGGGTTCGTCGGCGCGCTCGTCGAGGCCTGGGACGAGCTGCGGATCCACCGGCTGCGGGTGCTGCTGGCGCTGATCGGCGTCGCGGCCGCCGTCACGGCGATCACCGGGGTCACGGCGGCGGTCGCCATGCTCCAGCAGGCGTTCGACGAGCAGGCCGACCGCGCGAACGGCCGCCAGGTGACCCTCAACGTCAACGCCTGGAGCGCGACGGGCGTGCCGACGGCCGACCAGAACGCCGCGCTCGACGCCGCCTACGCCGAGGCGCTGGACCGCTACGGGCTCACCTGGTCCACCCGGGACTTCCAGACCGGCGGCTCCGTCCGCTTCCCCGACGGCCGCTACGAGGTGCCGCTGCGCGCCGTCGACCCCGCCGCGGGCATCCTCCAGCGCATCAGCCTGTCGGAGGGCCGCTGGTTCGCCACGGCCGATGCCGAGGCCTTCGCGCCGACGCTCGTCGTGAACCGGGCCTTCCTCGACCGGCTCGGCGTCGGCGGCGTCGAGACGCACCCGACCGTGCTGCTCGGCCGGGACGACCCCGTCCGCGCCACCGTCATCGGCGTCATGGACGAGCCGTGGGAGAACCCCGAGCCCACCGCGATGATCCTGTACGACCAGAGGGCGCGGTGGATGGGCACGGACGGCAGCTCCGCCTTCGGCGGCGGCGCGCCCACGCTCGCCGTCTGGGTGCCGCCCGAGCTCGCCGACGACCTCACGGCCCGGCTGCGCCGCGACGTCGCCGCCGCCGTGCCCGGGATGCAGGTCGACATCTGGGACAACCGCTTCACGGAGAGCTTCGACATCGACGGCGCCGCGCGCTGGGTGGGCATCGGTGTCGGAGGCTTCGCGCTGCTGCTCGGCGGGCTCGGCCTGGTGAACATCGCGCTCGTCACCGTCCGGTACCGCATCCGGGAGATCGGCATCCGCCGGTCCTTCGGCGCGACGTCGGGACGCGTGTTCTTCGGCGTGCTCATGGAGTCCGTCGTCGCCACCGTCGTCGCCGGGCTCGTGGGCGTGGTGCTGGCCGTCGCCATCATCAAGTCCATCCCCGTCGACCGCGTCTTCGGCGGGCAGATCCAGGAGGTCCCGCCGTTCCCGGTGTCGGCCGCGCTCGTCGGGATGGCCGCGGCCACGGGCGTCGGGGCGCTGGCCGGGCTCATCCCCGCGATCGTCGCGGTGCGCGTGAAGGTCATCGACGCCATCCGCTACTAGCCGCGGCGCACCGGGGTGGGCCTCCGCCGGCGCGCCCTGAGAGGGCACCCCACGACCCCCCGCCGGACCGGCCCGGAGCGCCCGGCGCCGTTAGTCTCGACGGTGTCGGGCCCCCGCACCGCGGGTCGCCGACCCCTCTCCCCCTCCGCCCGCCGGCCCCCGCGGCCCGGGCGAGGGACCCGGACCACCACGTGCAGGAGACGCATGCCCACCACCGTCAAGGCCTACGCCGCGCCCTCCGCGACGGAGCCCCTCGTCCCGACGACGATCGAGCGCCGCGACGTCGGCCCCCACGACGTCCGCATCGACATCCGGTACGCCGGCATCTGCCACTCCGACATCCACACGGCCCGCAGCGAGTGGGGCCCGACGACGTACCCCATCGTCGTCGGCCACGAGATCGCCGGGGTCGTCGCGGAGGTCGGGCCGGAGGTCACCCGGTTCGCCGTCGGCGACCGCGTGGGCGTCGGCTGCATGGTCGACTCCTGCGGGGAGTGCGCGAGCTGCCGCAAGGGCGAGGAGCAGCACTGCCTGCGCGGCAACACCGGCACGTACGCCTCCGTCGGCCGCGACGGGCAGCCGACCCAGGGCGGCTACTCCCAGGAGATCGTCGTCACGGAGGGCTTCGTGCTGCGCATCCCCGACGCGCTCGGGCTCGACGTGGCCGCCCCCCTGCTGTGCGCCGGCATCACGACGTACTCGCCGCTGCGGCACTGGGGGGCCGGCCCCGGCACGCGCGTCGCCGTCGTCGGGCTCGGCGGCCTGGGCCACATGGGCGTGCAGCTGGCCCACGCGCTCGGGGCCGAGGTCACCGTGCTGTCCCAGTCCCTCAAGAAGCAGGAGGAGGGCCTGCGCCTCGGCGCGGACCACTACGCCGCCACGTCCGACCCGGGCACCTTCGAGCGGCTGCGCGGCTCGTTCGACCTGATCATCAACACGGTGAGCGCCGAGATCGACCTCGACGCCTACCTCTCGCTCCTCGCGGTCGACGGCACGCTGGTCAACGTCGGCGCCCCCGAGAAGCCCCTCAGCCTCGCGGTGTTCTCCCTCATCCCGTTCCGGCGCTCCTTCGCGGGCTCGACGATCGGCGGCATCGCGGAGACCCAGGAGATGCTCGACTTCTGCGCCGAGCACGGCATCGCGGCGCAGATCGAGACCATCCGGGCCGACCAGGTCAACGAGGCGTACGAGCGCGTGCTGGCCTCCGACGTGCGCTACCGCTTCGTCATCGACACGAGCACGCTCGACTGACGGGGACCGGGTCCCGGCCGCGCGGCCGGGACCCGGCGTCAGCGGTCGTACTCGACGACGAGGGGCGCGTGGTCGGAGAACCGCTCCGCGTACGTGGGGGCGCGGTCCACGACGGCGCGCACCGCGGCGGGCGCCAGCGACGGCGTCGCCAGCTGGTAGTCGATCCGCCAGCCGGCGTCGTTGTCGTAGGCCTTCCCGCGCCACGACCACCACGTGTACGGCCCCGGCCCCGGGCCGCCGAGGTCGCGGCCGAGGTCCCGCCAGCCGAGCCCGTCGAACCAGCGGTCGAGGTAGGCGCGCTCCTGCGGCAGGAAGCCCGCCGCCTTCAGGTTGCCCTTCCAGTTCTTGAGGTCGACCTCGCGGTGGGCGATGTTGAGGTCGCCGGCGACGACCGCGGCCGTGTCCCGCAGCGCGGCGAGCCGGGCGGTGACGTGCTCGAGGTAGGCGTACTTCTCGTCGAGCGACGGCGTCCCGACGGTGGCCGAGTGCAGGTAGGCGGAGACGACGGTGAGGGTGCCGCCCGGGGCCTCGACGTCCGCCTCGACCCAGCGCCCGGCGTCGCCGTCGACGCCCGTGCCGAGCCCCACCCGCACCGCGGAGACCGGCAGCCGGGAGGCGATCGCCACTCCCGCCCGGCCCTTCGTCGTCGACGCCTCGTGCGCGAGGTGCCAGTCGTCGGGCGACAGGTGGTCGGCCAGCACCTCGTCGGAGCCGCGGACCTCCTGGAGCAGCAGGACGTCGGGCTTGCGCTCGTCGAGCCAGGCGCCCATCCCCCGGCGGAAGGCGGCGCGGATGCCGTTGACGTTCACGGTGGCGACGGTCAGCACGCGGGACATCCTCCCCCATGCCGCCGGCCCGCCCGTGCCCCGCCGGCCCGGGTGCTCAGGCGCTCAGGCGCTCAGGCGCTGACGCTCTCCCCGTCGTAGGCCGCCCGCAGCGCCGCCAGGTCCAGCTTGTGCATCGTCAGCATGGCCCGCATCGCGCGCCCCGAGGCCTCCGGGTCGTCCGTGCCGGCGATGAGCGCGTCCAGGCCCGCGGGCGTCACCTGCCAGGACACCCCGAACCGGTCCGTGCACCACCCGCACGGCCCGGGGCGGCCGCCGTCGGACGTCAGCAGGTCCCAGTAGCGGTCGACCTCGTCCTGGTCCTCGCACTCGAGGGAGAAGCTGAACGCCTCCGAGAGCCGCTGCGACGGCCCGGCGGACAGGAACGTCAGGGGCAGGCCCATCATCGTCAGCTCGACGATGAACGGGGCGCCGGCCGGGACGCCCGGCGTGCCGTCGGGCGCGGAGACCTCCCGGGTGATCGTCGTGCCGGGGATGTGCTCGGCGTAGAAGCGGGCGGCGTCGTGGCCGTCCCGGTCGAACCACAGGTGCGCGCGCAGACCGGTCATCGTCGCCGTCCTCGTCCCCGGCGCCGCCCGGTGCGGCACCACACCCCGGCAGACCCACGGGGGCGCCCGGACTCATCGGGCGCCCCCGACCTGGCGCGCCGAGCCCCTCCGCCGTCCGTCAGCCGTAGACCTCCGCGTAGGCGGTCAGGCTGGCCGTGGGGCTCTGCGCCGCGGCGTTCCACTTCTGGCTCGTGTTGCCGGTGCACGAGGCGGCCACCAGCGTCGAGTAGTCGCCGTACCGGGGCCCGGTGTCGATGCACCGCCCCCACGAGTCGACGAAGATGTACGAGGTGCCGGTCGCGCCGGTGTCGCCGTAGCGGGTCCACTGCTGCCGGGCGTCCTCGGGGTTGCACGGGGTGACCAGCGTGGGGTGGGGGTTCACGCCGCCCGGCTCGACCGACAGGCAGTAGCGCCTGCTGGTGGAGTTGTCCTTCAGCACCGAGATCGTCGTGACCACCGAGGGCTGCCCGGCCGCGGGCTCGTCGTAGAACCACCTGTGGTTCCAGTCCAGGTTCGCCTGCGAGGGGTTCGGGTCCTGCTTGCAGGGGTAGACGATCATGTAGGCCCACGTGACGTCACGGTTGGTGACGTCGAAGCAGCGGCCGAACTCCAGGAAGTTGACGACCTGCTTCGTCGCCGCCGAGGCCGCCCCCGCGCCGACGGACGGGTCGGGGTCGAAGGACCCCCACACGGTGTTCGAGCCGCACGCGTTCTGCACGTGCAGGCTGCGGCCGACGACCTGGGACTCGGTGCCGCTGCTCTGCCCGGACGTCAGGCACCAGCCGGTGGCGTACCCGGTGATCGAGGAGTTCTCGGCGACCCACCGGGCCCCGCCCTCCCAGGAGAACAGCTGCTGCCAGCGGGTGCCGTCGGTGCGGCACGCCTGGAGGGAGGTCGGGGTGGCGCCGCCGGAGTAGGTCGAGGTGTGGGTGATGCACAGCGGTGTCTCGCCGGGGAAGGTGCTGGCCGCCAGCTTGATCGTGTAGTCCTTGGCGTAGACCCACTGGGTGAGGGACTGGTCCTCGGCGTTGCAGACCTGCGACGTGGCGTACGTGATCCGGGCCCCGGGGGCCAGGGCGTCGGCGCGCAGGCAGGCGGTGCGCCCCTTCATCCAGATGCGCCCGCCGGGCACGTTCACGCTGGTGGTCCTGAAGCGGTAGACCGACACCATCGACCGGTCCCCCACCCCGCCGCCCACCCGCGGCCCGGTCACGGCGGTCCCGGCCGAGACGATGCGCGCGAACGTGGGCTGGGTGGTGAGCCCGTAGGAGGGCGAGCACGGCAGGGCGTTGGCGGTGCGCCACGCCGCCGTCTGGGTGCTCGGGTCCTGCGTGAAGTACTGCACGGTGGCCTCGTAGCGCAGGTCCCCCAGGGAGTCGCTGAGGGTGCCGGCGCGGGCGCACGGCAGCCCCCGCGCGTCGCCGTACACGGCGCCGGTGTAGTCGGCGGCGGCCGCGGCGCCGCGCATCTGCGCGACGACCGCCTCGATCCCGGCCTCGGCGGCGTAGACGGTGCGGGTCTGCTGCCGCTGGAGCTGCACGGGCACCGTCTGCGCCACCACCATGCCCAGGACCAGGATGCTCAGGCCCGTGAGCACCATGATGACCACGAGGGTGGTGAGCATCGCGACCCCGGCGTCGTCCGGCTGCCCGGCGCGGGCCACCCGGGCGCGGACGCCGGTCACGGGCGTCCCACCAGCGACAGGCACACCGGCAGGTCGCTCGCGCCGTTGCCGTCGGCGTCGGCGTTGGAGACGGACCCCGTGCTGCTGTTGCGGGCGGCGAACACCGAGGAGGTGGTCACGCGGGCGCCGTTCTCGCCCGGCCCGACCAGCAGCGTCAGGGTCAGCGTCTGCCGCCGGCGGGTCTCCGTCGCCGGGGCGACCACGAACGGGTACGTGGCGGGCGCGGACGCCGGACGCAGCACGTCCGTGACCATCACCTGCCAGTCCTGGACGGTGGGGGCGGTCACGTCCGGCCACGACCGTCGTGCGAGGGTCCTCGCGGTGGGGTCGTAGCGCCACTGGGTGCACTGCGCCGTGCCGGTCGGGGTGGACACCGCCCCGGTGCGCCACTCGACGTAGACCGCGCCGCTCGGCCCGGCGCCGGGCCGGTTCACCGCCTCGGCGTACCGGACCTGGTGGTCCAGGCGCTGGAACGCGGTGCGGGTGCCCTGCTGGGCGTCCGCCAGCTGCGCGGCCACGGCGGTGCCCCGCGTCATCGACACGACGGCCGACATCGCGATCGCCAGGACGACGGTGAAGACGCTCATCGCGACGAGGAGCTCGACGAGGGTCATGCCGCCGTCGGCCCGCCCGTCCGCGGCCACGCGGCACCGCCACCCGCGCCGGCGGTCGCGCACCGGCGGCGCGCTCACGGACCGACCTTGACGGTCACGGTGGCGGGCGCGGACAGCAGGCCGGTGCTCGCCCCGGTGCCGCCGACCGTGTACGTGAAGGTGCACGAGCCGGAGGTCAGCGGGGTGGAGAAGGTCAGCACGCCGCGGCCCTGCTCGCCCTGGGTGCCGGCCAGCGACCCGCAGGAGGGGGTGCTGACCGAGGCGATCTGCACCCCACCGGCGCCGTAGGTCGCGGGGGTGTCGTTCGCGCCGACGTCCAGCAGCACGGGCACCCCGGGCGGGGCGGTGAAGGCGTCGGGCGCCGGTGCGGGCGCCACCTCGAGGGTGAGGGTCCGCGTCGCCGACCACACCCCGGCCGCGGTGGTGCTGTCCGGTGTGCCCATGCGGAAGGCCGCGGTGGACCGGCCGACGGTCGTCGGGGCGGTGTAGCCCACCGTGGCGCCGGCTGCCTGGGCGCTGCTCCAGGGGGCTCCCCCGACGGTCAGCTGCCCCTGGAACCCGGACCCGGGCACCACGTGCGCCACGTACCCGGGACCGTTGCCGGTGCGGGCCGCCATCCCCAGGTCGGGGAGCGCGGAGCCGGCGGGCACGCGGAAGGCCAGGTCGGCCGCGTTCTGCGGGGTCGGGTACGGGGACACCTCGACGGTCACCACGGCCGGGGAGGACGTCAGCCCCGTGGCCGTGTCGACGGCGACGTACTCGAAGGTGACCGTGCCGGTGCTGCTCGGCGGCGTGAGCACGACCGACGTGCCCTGCGCGACGGCGCTGCCGCGCGTCGGCGCCGTGGTGACCTTGACCGCCGTGATGGTGCCCACGTCGTTGCCGGTGACCGGGATCGTCACCGTCGTGGCCTGCACGGCCGAGGCGGTGTCCGGCTGGGCGCGCGGCGGCACGCCGATCCGCAGCGTGGCGGTGTTCGAGGTCCGTCCCGCGCCGTCGGTGAGGGAGTACCGCACGACCGTGACGCCCGACGCCGACGTCGGCGCCACGAAGGTGAGGAGCCCGTCGGCGCCCTGCGTCAGCGCGCCGCCCCCGGAGACGACCTGCACGTTGCGCAGCGGGTTGCTCGTGGTCTGGCCGATCATGTCGTTGGCCAGCACGTCGATCGAGGTGGTCGAGCCCATCGGCGCGGTCACCGCGTCGTCGTTGGCCAGGGGTCGCGTGACGGTGTTCCAGGTCAGGTCCTCGTGGGGGTCGACCACGCCGACCACCTGGTACCGGCACGGCTGGGTCGAGGTGCACGTGCCGACACCGGGCACCCACTCCACGAGCACCACGGCGCGCAGCATCCGGGCGTACCCGCTGACGTCGCGGGCGGGGTCCGTGGTGCTGCCGGGGACCAGGGAGCAGGGGGCGTCGGGGGTGGCGTTCGGCTGGTAGCACACGCCGATCAGCGTGGTGATGGTGAACGGGACGCCGTCGACGGTGCGGGTCGCCGTGATCGGGACCGCGGGCGTCGAGGTGGCCGTCGCGGTGGCGTCGAAGCCGCGGTACATCGGCGCGAGCACGGCGGCCGAGGTCGCCGAGGCGGCGTGCCACGCCGCGTCGACGGCGGTCGCGGAGCGTCCGGCGAGCACCGGAGTGGCCCCGTCGACGAGGCGGGGGGAGATCGAGGCCACGCTCTCCAGGGTGTCGTTGGCCAGCGTGACCGCCGTCCCGGACAGGGACTGGTGACGCAGGGTGCGTGCCCCGTGGGTGAAGGCGTACAGCGCCGCGGTGGCGACGAGCGCGAGCAGCGCCAGGGCGACGACGACCTCGACGAGCGTGAAGCCCGCGTCCGTGCCGGTCCCCGTGCCGGTGCCTGTCCCTGTGCCGGCGGCACCCGCACCGGTGCCGGTGGCACGGGCGTCGCCGTGCGGGCGCACGGTGCCCTCTCCCGGGGTGAGCGGGCCGGTGGCGGTCGCGCCGGGGCCGTCGGCCGTCACGGGACGGTGCACGTGCCGGTCGCGGCCGCGCCCTGCTCGCCGCCGCGGTTGGAGACGTAGGCGAAGCCCCTGCCCGCGCCGAGCGTGGAGGACGCGTTCTCCAGGTACAGGCAGAAGGCGTCGCCCGCGGCGGTGCGCACGTACCGCAGGGTGTTGCCCTCCGACACCAGCACGGCGGGCGCGCCGGACCCGGCGATCGTCACGCTCGCGCCGGTGGCGGCCAGGGCCCCCGCGGCGGGGTAGACCGCCTGGTCGGAGTAGAAGGTCTCCACCGCCTGGGACACGGCGCGCAGGTCGGCGCGCAGGGCCGCGTCGACGGTGCGCTGGCGCCGCTCGGAGATCGAGAGGGTCCCGATGGCGGCCAGGACCGCCAGGATCGCGCAGACGACCACGACCTCGACCAGCGTGGAGCCGCTGTCGGGTCGCACGGTCGGGCGTCGCGCACGGGCGGGCATGCTCGTCCCCCTCCCCGGTCCGTCGCACGGGCACCGCCGAGGCGCCCTCCGTCCCTTTCGGCCGGTCGGCGCCCACTCGTGAGGGGTCCGGCAGCACCGGTTCACGGTGCTGGGCCGAGGGCCGGCGGGGACCGGGCGGAGGACCCGGCGGAGGACCCGGCGGAGCACCGCTGCGGCACCTCGCCGCGACGGGCCGACGGGGGCGCCCGGACCTCTCGGGCGCCCCCGTCGGGGCGGTGCGCACGGGGGCGGCGGTCAGGCCGCCGCGAGCCGCTCGGCCGTCTCCACCACGTTGCGCAGGAGCATCGCGCGCGTCATCGGGCCGACGCCGCCGGGGTTCGGCGACACCCACCCCGCGACCTCGCGGACGCCCGGGTCGACGTCCCCGACGACCCGGCTCCTCCCGGTCGCCGGGTCCGTCGCGCGGGAGACGCCGACGTCGACGACCACCGCGCCGGGCTTGACCATGTCGGCCGTGACGATCCCCGGCACGCCCGCGGCCGCGACGACCACGTCCGCCCGGCGCGTCAGCCCGGCGAGGTCGCGCGTGCCCGTGTGCGTGAGCGTCACGGTGGCGTTGAGGGCCCGCCGGGTGAGCAGCAGCCCGATGGACCGGCCGACCGTGACGCCGCGCCCGACGACGACGACCTCGGCGCCCTTCCAGGACAGCCCGTGCCGCTCGACGAGCTCGACGATGCCGTGCGGCGTGCACGGCAGCGGCGAGTCCAGCGGCTCGTTGACGCGCAGCACGAGGCGCCCGAGGTTCGTCGGGTGCAGCCCGTCCGCGTCCTTCGCCGGGTCGACGAGCTCGAGCACCCGGTGGGTGTCGATGCCCGCCGGCAGCGGCAGCTGGACGATGAAGCCCGTGCAGGCGGGGTCCTCGTTGAGCCGGCGCACCGCCGCCTCGATCTCCTCCTGCGTCGCGGTGGCGGGCAGGTCCTCGCGCAGGGAGGCGATGCCCACCTCGGCGCAGTCCCGGTGCTTGCCGGCCACGTACCACCGCGAGCCCGGGTCGTCGCCGACGAGGAGCGTGCCGAGGCCCGGCCGCACCCCCCGCTCCGCCAGCGCGGCCACGCGCTGCGTCAGCTCGGCCTTGATCGCGGCGGCCGTCGCGGTGCCGTCGAGGGTCTGCGCCGCCATCAGTACTGCCGCAGGCCGTCGTAGAGGGGGTACTCGGCCGCCAGGCGCGCCGTGCGGGCGCGGAGGGCGTCGACGTCCGCCGCGGCGCCCTGCGTCAGCGCGGTGGCGATGACGTCGGCGACCTCGGCGAAGGCCCGCGCGTCGAAGCCGCGCGTGGCCAGCGCCGGCGTGCCGATGCGCAGGCCGGAGGTGACGCGCGGGGGGCGCGGGTCGAACGGCACCGCGTTGCGGTTCACGGTGATGCCGACCGCGTGCAGGAGGTCCTCCGCCTGCTGCCCGTCGAGCTGCGAGTGCCGCAGGTCGACGAGGACCAGGTGCACGTCGGTGCCGCCGGTGAGGACGGAGACGCCGGCCTCGGCCACCTCGGGCGCCGTGAGGCGCTCGGCGATGATCCGCGCGCCCTCGAGCGTGCGCTCCTGGCGGTCGCGGAACTCGGGCGAGCCGGCGATCTTGAACGCGACCGCCTTCGCCGCGATGACGTGCATGAGGGGGCCGCCCTGCTGGCCCGGGAAGACGGCGGAGTCGATCTTCTTGGCGTACTCCTCGCGGGAGAGGATGAAGCCCGAGCGCGGGCCGCCGATCGTCTTGTGCACGGTGGAGGACACGACGTCCGCGTGCGGCACGGGCGAGGGGTGCAGCCCGGCGGCGACGAGCCCGGCGAAGTGCGCCATGTCGACCCACAGCCTGGCGCCGACCTCGTCGGCGATGGAGCGGAAGGCGGCGAAGTCGAGCTGGCGCGGGTAGGCCGACCAGCCGGCGATGAGGACGTCGGGGCGGTGGGCCAGCGCGGCCTCGCGCACGGCCTCGGGGTCGACGAGGAACGTGTCCGGGTCGACGCCGTAGGCCGCCACGTCGTACAGCCGCCCGGAGAAGTTGATCTTCATGCCGTGCGTGAGGTGCCCGCCGTGCGCGAGCTCGAGGCCGAGGATCCTGTCCCCGGGCCGGATGAGCGCGTGCAGCACGGCCGCGTTGGCGGTGGCGCCCGAGTGCGGCTGGACGTTCGCGTGCTCCGCGCCGAACAGGGTCAGCGCCCGCTCGATCGCGATGTTCTCCGCGACGTCGACCTGCTCGCAGCCGCCGTAGTAGCGGCGGCCGGGGTAGCCCTCGGCGTACTTGTTCGTGAGGACCGATCCCTGGGCCTCGAGCACCGCGCGGGGCACGAAGTTCTCGGAGGCGATCATCTCGAGGGTGTCCTGCTGACGGGCGAGCTCGCCGTCGAGGACGGCGGCGATCTCGGGGTCCACCTCGGCGATGCTCTGGTCGAGCAGCGACGGACGGACGAGGGGCTCGGCGCTCATGGCTCTCCTGGGGTCGGCCGCGAGGTCCGGCGCCGGCGGCACACGTCCGGCACCCCTCGCGGCGGTGGTCGTCGGCTGGGGACGGTCCGCGTGCGGGGTGACCGGGGGCCCAGGCGTCCGACCCGTGGTCTGCTGCTCTCGTCGCTCCCCGGTGGTGCCCCACCTGCGCCAGTCACGACGCGGGCAAGGCTACCCCGTCACGCCGACGCGGGGGCGTCCCCCACGATCTTGCGCAGGTAGGCGTAGGTGAGGTCGCCGGCGGTCCGGTCCTCCTGGTGCTCGTACCCGTGCTGGCTGTACAGCGCGATGTTGTGCACGGAGTCCTTGCCCGTGAAGACCCACACCTCCTCGATGCCCTCGGACAGGTGCGGCACCACGGCGAGCAGCAGCTGCGTCCCGACGCCCTGCCCCTGCAGGTCCGGCGCCACCGCGAAGCGCCCGAGGGTGGCCCGCGTCCCCTCGACGAGCACGCGGATGGACCCGACGAGCCGGTGCCCGCGCCAGGCCCCCAGCGTGATGACCCCGACGGCGCGCAGGTCCTCGCGCAGCTCGTCGAGCGTCTGCGTCAGCGGCGGGATGTTCGGGTCGCCGTAGACCTGCGCCTCGGACACGAAGGCCGCGCGGCGCAGCGTGAGCAGCTCGCCGGCGTCCTCGACGCCGACCGGGCGGATGTCCATCGGTGGCTCCGTCATGCGGCCATCGTCTCAGCCCGGGCGGGTGCCGCACTACTCTCGGGCGCTGTGTCCCCCCACCCGGATCAGTCCGCCGACGAGGTGCTCCGCCCCCACCTGGACGCGCCCACCCACTGGGTGCTGACGCTGTCATGCCCCGACCGCCCCGGCATCGTCCACGCCGTCTCGGGGCTGCTGGCCGGGCTGAGGGGCAACATCACCGAGTCGCAGCAGTTCGGCGACGCCGGGACGGGCCTGTTCTTCATGCGGGTCCAGGTCACCGCGCAGGTCCCCCGGGCGGCGCTCGAGGACGGGATGCGCGGCCTCGAGGCGGAGTTCGGGCTGCGCTGGTCGCTCGACGTGGTGGGGCGCCCCGTGCGCACCCTCGTCCTGGGCTCGACCGCCGCCCACTGCCTCAACGACCTGGCCTTCCGGCAGCGCTCCGAGGGCCTGCCCGTGGAGCTCGTCGGCGTCGTGTCCAACCACACCGTCCTGGAGCCGCTGGCGCGGTTCTACGGCATCGGGTTCCACCACGTTCCCGTCACCGCCGCCACGCGCGCCGCGGCCGAGGCACGGGTGCTCGAGCTCGTGGCGGAGCTCGACGTCGAGCTCGTCGTGCTGGCGCGGTACATGCAGATCCTCTCGGACGACCTGTGCCGGGCGCTCGAGGGCCGCGTCATCAACATCCACCACTCGTTCCTGCCCTCGTTCAAGGGCGCGAAGCCGTACCACCAGGCGCACGACCGCGGCGTGAAGCTCATCGGCGCCACCGCGCACTACGTCACCGCGGACCTCGACGAGGGGCCGATCATCGAGCAGGACGTCGAGCGGGTCGACCACGGCCACCCCGTGGAGGCGCTCGTCGCGCTCGGGCAGGACGTGGAGCGCCGGACCCTGGCCCGGGCGGTGCGCTGGCACGCCGAGCACCGGGTGCTCCTGGACGGCCACCGCACCATCGTCTTCCGCTGAGGCCGTCTTCCGCTGAGGCCGTCTTCCGCTGAGGCCGTCTTCCGCTGAGGCGGGGGCGGCCCGGGGACGACGGCACGCGCGACGAGGGGCAGGTCCCGGACGGGACCTGCCCCTCGTCGTGCGTGCGGGCGGACCGCTCAGCGCAGCCAGGTGCGGTGGCCGATGATCCGTGCCCAGCGCTTGCCGACGCCCCAGGTGTCCCCGGACAGGGTCACCGCGGCGATGACGAGCAGCAGCGCCTCGTGCCAGTGGCTGTCGACCACCGGGTTCGTCCCGCCGAGCGCCGCGGGCAGCTCCGCGAGGTACATGAAGAGCATGAGCAGCGTGCCCGACACGGCCGCGATGCGGAGCCCGGCGCCCGCCATGAGCGCCACGCCGATGCCGAGCAGGCCGGCCATGAACAGGACGTCGCCGAACGGGTTGGCGAAGACCTGGAAGAAGCCCGCGAACGGCCCCTCGATGCCCCCGATGAAGCCCTGCGCCGGCGTGCCGCCGTTGATCCACGCCCGCTCGGTCGGCGTCATGAAGCCGAGGCCGAAGGTCTTGTCGAGGAAGGCCCACAGGAACGTGAAGCCGATGACGAGGCGGGCGACCGCGAGGACGCGTCGGGCGAGCGGGCTGCGGACGAGCTGCTCCTGGTGGACGGTCGCACCCGCGCTCGTGGCGGGGGCCGGCCGAGAGATGGTGGACATGGTGACGACCTCTCCGGTGGGGTCCGGGCGGCGGGTCCGTCGTCCCGGTGAGCGCCTCCTCGCGCTCTGCCGCCAGCATCCCGCGCCCCGGGGGGCCGCACCCGGGCCGAACGTCCCGCGGGCCCCGGCGCGGGCCGCCCGCGCGCGGGCCCCGGGCGTCAGCGACGGTCGAGCCCGAAGAGCCGCTCGAGGACCTGCGCGACCCCGTCCTCGTCGCAGTCGGGGGCGACGGCGTCGGCCGCCTCCCGCACGGCCGGGTGGGCGTCGGCCATGGCCCACGACCGGCCCGCCCAGGTGAGCATCGGCAGGTCGTTGGGCATGTCCCCGAACGCGACGACGTCGGAGGCCGCCACCCCGAGGTCGTCGCACAGGCGCTGCAGGGCCGAGGCCTTCGTCACCCCCGCGGCGCTCATCTCGACGAGCGCGCTCGCGGCGGAGCGCGTCGTTGTCAGCCGGTCCCCGACCACCGCCGCCACCTGCCGCCAGAACGCCTCGGGGTCGAGGTCGGGGTGCCGGGCCAGCAGCTTCACCGCGGGGTCGCCGGCCGGGTGGACCGTCACCGGCCCCTCGTCGTCCAGCAGCGCCTCCAGGGGCGCCGCGCCCGCGTCCGCCGCCCCGCGCGCGCCGAAGCCCGGCTCGCACGTGAAGCCCGACACCCGTTCGAGCGCGAACGTGGTGCCCGGCACCGCGGCGCGCAGCCCCGCCGCGCACGCGCGCACGACGGCGGGGTCGAGCCCGAGCACCTCCAGCGGCCGGCCCGCCCGGACGTCCCAGGCGAGGGCGCCGTTGGAGACGAGCGCGACGCCGTGCGCCCCGACGTGCTCCCAGAGCGTGCCCATCCACCGCAGCGGCCGGCCCGTCACGAGGACGACCCGCGCGCCGGCGGCCTCGACCGCCACGAGCGCGCGCGCCGTCCGCTCGCCCACGGTGCCGTCGCGCCGCAGCAGGGTGCCGTCGAGGTCCGTCGCGACGAGGCGCGGCACCCCGGGCGGGCCCTGCGGCCGCACGCGCGGGGCCGCGTCGAGGCGGTCGGCCGGGACCACGCGGGCCGCACCGCCCACGTCAGGCCATCGGCGCGGCGTGGCTCGCGCCGGTGATGGCGCCGATGATCGACTCGTAGCTGGCGGACGCCGCGTCGAAGGTGCCGTTCACGCGGCCGTGCCGCAGGACGACGATCCGGTCGGCCACCGCCCGCACGTCGTTCATGTTGTGGCTGATGATGATGACGCCCAGGCCGAGGTCGCGCAGCCGCTCGATGTGGGTGAGGACCTCCGCCGTCTGGACCACGGACAGCGAGGCCGTGGGCTCGTCGAGCACGACGATCCGGGGCGAGCCGATGAGCGTGCGCGCGATCGCCACGGACTGCCGCTGCCCCGCGGACAGCTGGTGCAGCGGCGTGCGCACGGACGGGATGCGCGCGCTGAGCGCGTCGAGGGTGCCGCGGGTCTGCGTCTCCATCTCGCCCTCGGACAGCAGGAGCCCCTGGTGGACCTCGCGGCCGAGGAAGAGGTTCGCCGTGACGTCGAGGTTCTCGCACAGCGCGAGGTCCTGGAAGACCGTCGCGATCCCGAGGTCGTGGGCGCCGGACGGGCTCCCGACGGTGACGGGCTCGCCGTCGATCTCGACCTGGCCCGCGTCGGGCGTCAGCACCCCGGCGATGACCTTCGCGGCCGTGGACTTGCCCGCACCGTTGTCCCCGACGAGCGCGACGACCTCGTGCGCGTGGACCTCCAGGTCCACCGCGACCAGCGCCTCGACCGCGCCGAAGAACTTGCTCACCTGGCGCAGGGCCAGCAGGGGCACCGGGGCGGCGGGCGGGGAGGGGGCCGTGGCAGGGGCCGTGGAGGGGGCCGTGGCGCCGGCGGGCGCGGCGAGGTCCGGGGCCGGGGCACCCCGTCCGCCCGTCCGTCCCGCGTCCATGGAGCCTCCGCCCGCTCGTCGCTGCGCGTCGCGCCATCCTGGCCCCTGCCCCGCCCCCTCGGCGACCCCGGGGGTCGCCGGCGGCCGCCTCACGGCGTGCCCTCGACCGCGGCGAGCACGTCCACCTCCTCCACCTGGCGGCTGACGTCGGTCGACTGCAGCACCAGCAGGAGCGCGCCCGTGACCTCCGAGCGCACCCCGAGCTCGCCGGGCAGGACCTCCAGCGGGGCGATCTGGTTGAGGAGCACGCGCTGGCGGATGGCGTTGCGCAGGGGGCCGATGAGCACCTCGCCGGTCTCGGCGAGCTCGCCGCCGACCACGACGCACTGGGGGTTCACGGCCATGGCGAGGCTCGCGACGACGGACCCGATCGTCGCCCCGGCGTCGGAGACGATCTGGCGGCAGCCCGGGTCGCCCTCGAGGGTCCGGGCGATGACGTCGCGCAGCGCGAGCGAGCCGTAGGACCCCCGCAGGGGCTCGATGAGCGCGCGCGAGCCGACGACCGTGTCGAGGCAGCCGCGGCTGCCGCACCGGCAGATGTCGCCCGAGGGGTCGACCTGGACGTGACCGATCTCGCCGGCGGTGCCCGCGAAGCCGCGGTGCAGGTGGCCGCCGAGGACGATCCCGGCGCCGGTGCCGTAGGAGGCGCGCACGTAGACGACGTCGCGGTAGTCCCGGGCCGCCCCGAGCCGGCTCTCGGCCAGGGCGCCGAGGTTCGCGTCGTTCTCGACGAAGACCGGCCGGCCGAGGCGCTTCGACATCACCTGGGCGATGTGGACCTCGTCCCAGCCGCGCAGGATGCCGCGGACGGAGATCATCCCCGTCGCGTCGTCGACCGGTGCCGGCAGCCCGATGCCGATGCCGACGACGTCCTCCAGCGAGGACCCGACGCGCTCGAGCAGGTCGACGACGAGGAGCGCGGCGCGGTCCAGCGTGGTGTCGACGCGGTGCTCCACCGGCAGGGGCAGGACCTGCTCGGCGAGGACGTCGTGCGAGGAGTCGGACAGGGCCAGCCGCAGGTGGCGCTCGCCGATGTGGACGCCGACCGCGAGGCCGACGGCGCGGGCGAGCGTGACGAGCTGGGCGCGGCGGCCGGAGCGCACCGTGGTCCGGGTCTCGACGACCCCCGCCCCGAGGAGCTCGCGGACGATGGTGGAGACCGTCGCGGCCGACAGGCGCGTGGCGCCGCAGAGCTCGACCTGCGTGAGGCCGCCGTAGCGGCGCAGGGTCTCGACGAGGAGGACCCGGTTCGCGCCGCGCAACGACGACTGGGAGCCGGACACGGGCGACCCCCTCACGGTGCGGAGCGTAGCGGGCGGGCGGAGGTGCTCGGGCGGGGCGCGGCCCCGCTCGGGGGCGCGGCCGGGTGCGGCGACGGCCGGCGGCGGAGCCTGTGCTCCGGCGCCGGCCGTCGTCGCGGGTCCCGCGCGGGGCGCGGGGACCGGGGGCGTCAGCGCGCGGCGGCCGCGCGGCGCTTGTTGTAGATGTCGTAGGCGACGGCCAGCAGCAGGACGAGGCCCTTGACGACGGCCTGCCAGGACTGGTTGACGCCCATGAGCGACATGCCGTTGCTCATGACGGCCATGATGAGACCGCCGACCATGGCCCCGCCGACGCGGCCGATGCCGCCCGACACCGACGCGCCACCGATGAAGCAGGCGGCGATGGCGTCGAGCTCCATGTTGAGGCCGGCCGCGGGCTGCGCGCCGTTGGACCGGGACGAGAACACGACGCCGGCCAGGGCGGCCAGGAAGCCCATGTTCACGAAGATCCAGAAGTTGACGCGCTTGACCTTCACGCCGGACAGCTGCGCCGCCGCGAGGTTGCCGCCGATGGCGTAGACGTGGCGGCCGAAGACCGTCCGGGTCGTCACCACGGAGTACGCGACGATGAGGATCGCCATGATGATGAGGACGATCGGCAGGCCGCGCTCGTGCGCCAGCTGCCACGCGAACCACATGACGACGGCCGCGATCGCGACGATCTTCAGCACGAACAGCGGCATGGCCTCGACGGTCTGCTGGTACCGCACGCGGGCCTGGCGGGCCCGGAGCTGGCTGTAGGCGTACCCGACGACCGCGATGCCCGCGATGATGAGGGTGAAGGCGTCGTACCCGTCGCCCCCGAGGAGGCCGTTGAGGAACCCGCCGGCGATGCCGGTGTAGGGCGTGCCGAAGGGCGACAGCGAGATGTTGTCGAGCACGATGAGCGTCAGGCCGCGGAACAGGAGCATCCCGGCGAGGGTGACGATGAACGCGGGCACCCCGACGTACGCGACCCAGAAGCCCTGCCAGCACCCGATCACCACGCCGACCGCCAGGGCGGCGAGGGCGCCGACCCACCAGGGCTGGCCGTTGCGGATGACGAGGATCGCCGAGACGGCGCCCGTGAGGGCGACCACCGAGCCGACCGACAGGTCGATGTGCCCGGCGATGATGACGATCACCATGCCGATGGCGAGGATGAGGATGTACGAGTACTGGAGGACCAGGCTCGTGACGTTGCGGGGGCTCAGCGAGAGCCCGCCGGTGAGGATCGCGAACAGCGCGACGATCGCGACGAACGCGATGTAGATGCCGCTCGTGCGCATGTTGCGCGTGACGAGCTCCTTGAGTCCCGCGACGGGCGAGGGCTGCTGCGGCCCCTTCGTCTGCTGGGGCGTGGCGACGGCGGTCATCAGACCTGCTCCCTCTCCTTCGTCATGAGCGCCATGAGGCTCTCCTGGGTGGCCTGCTCCTTGGGGAGCTGCCCGGTGATGCGGCCGGCCGACAGCGTGTAGATCCGGTCGCAGATGCCCAAGAGCTCGGGCAGCTCCGACGAGATGACGATGACGGCCTTCCCCGCGTCGGCGAGCCGGTTGATGA
>NZ_RWJX01000037.1 GCF_004123805.1 Cellulomonas endophytica
TCTCCTTCGCCGGCGTCGTGCGCGACCACGACCACGGCCGCGCGGTCACCGGCATCGAGTACGTGGGGCACCCGTCGGCGGCCGCGGTGATCGCCGAGGTCGCCGCCGACGTGGCGGCCGCCCTCGACGTCGACGCGGTCGCCGTCGAGCACCGCCTCGGCGTGCTCGGCATCGGGGACTGCGCGCTCGCGGTGGCCGTCTCCGCCGCGCACCGGCAGGAGGCGTTCGCGGCGGCGGCGCACCTCGTCGACGAGGTGAAGCGGCGTCTGCCCGTGTGGAAGCGCCAGGTCTTCGCCGACGGCACCGACGAGTGGGTCGACTGCGCCTAGGGGGCCTCAGCCGCCGGCGAAGGGCGGCAGGACGTCGAGCCCGGCCGCGTCGCCGACCGGCGAGCCGAGGTCGCGGCGCACCACCCCGTCGACGAGCACGCTGCAGCGCGGCAGCACGCGGGCGAGGGCGTCGCCGTGGGCGGCCGCCCGGTCGGCGAGGAGCTGCGCTACGGTCGTCGTCGGCGGGACCTCGACCCGCTCCTCGGGCACGCCGGCGGCGGCCTGCGCCCCGGCGAAGTACCGCACGAGCACCGCTGTCGTCATCCCTAGCCCCCGATCGCGCTCATGAGCCGCAGGGGCTGGCGGAACCCCTCGTCGTCGATGCCGTGCGCCCGCGGCTTGCCCCACATGGCGGTCCGCCACGCGTCGGCGACCTCCGCGTCGGCCGCGCCGTCCCGCAGGAGGGCGCGCAGGTCCGTCTCCGTGCGGGAGAACAGGCAGCTGCGCACCTGGCCGTCGGCGGTGAGCCGGGTCCGGTCGCACGCGCCGCAGAACGGGCGGGTGACGGCGCCGATGATGCCCACCGTCGCCGCGGGCCGCCCGTCCCCGCCGGTCCCCGCGACCGTCCAGGTCTCCGCCGGGGCCGCACCCCGCCCGGCGACGGGCTCCAGCACGAACTCGGCGGCGAGCTCGGCGAGGATCTCCTCCGTCGTCACCATCTCGCCCCGGTCCCAGGAGTGGGCGGGCCCGAGCGGCATCTGCTCGATGAACCGCAGGTGCAGCCCCTCCGCCACCGTCCAGCGCAGGAGAGGTCGGACCTGGTCCTCGTTCACGCCGCGCATGACGACGGCGTTCACCTTGACCGGGTGCAGCCCGGCGGCCGCGGCCGCGGTGACGCCCGCGAGCACGTCGGGCAGGCGGTCCCGGCGGGTCAGCTCGGCGAACTGCGCGCGGTCGAGGCTGTCGACGGAGACGTTGACCCGCCCCAGCCCGGCGGCCGCGAGCGCGGGCGCGCGGCGGGCCAGGCCGATGCCGTTCGTCGTCAGGGACGTCTCCGGGGGCGTGCCGTCCGCCGTCCGCAGCGCGGCCACCGCGCCGACGATGGCCTCCAGCCCGCGGCGCAGCAGCGGCTCCCCGCCCGTGAACCGCACCTCGCGCACGCCCAGCTCGGTGACGCCGATCCCGACGAGACGGACCACCTCGTCGTCGGTGAGGACCTCGGGCGAGGGGAGCCAGTGCAGGCCCTCCGCCGGCATGCAGTACGTGCAGCGCAGGTTGCAGCGGTCGGTGAGGGAGACGCGCAGGTCGGTCGCGGTGCGGCCCCAGCGGTCGACGAGGCCCGTCGCCCCGTCGCCCGGACGCGCCGGGCCGTCGGGGCCGACGGTGCCCGTGCTGCCCGGACCGGTCGGCGCCACCCGGTGAGCATAGGTCGCCCGTCCCCGGGACCCGCCGTGGCGTCCGCCACCCCACAGCCCGGCCCGCTCGAGCGGGGACGGCCGGCGGCGCCGCCGTACCGTGCCGTCGGCGCCGGTACGGTGACGGCGGTCGGCGACGGAGGGGTGCGGGTGCGGACGGTCGAGGAGCACGCGGCGGCGGTGCGGGGGCTCGTCGCGCCCACGCCGGTGGTGGCGGTGCCGGTGGGCGAGGCGCTGGGCCTGGTGCTGGCGCAGGACGTCACGAGCGCGGTGGACCTGCCGCCCTGGGACAACTCCGCGATGGACGGCTACGCCGTGCACGCGGCCGACGTCGCCGCGGCGGCCCCGGGCACGCCCGTGACGCTGCCGGTGGCGGCCGACGTGCCCGCGGGCGACGTCCGCCGCCACGGGCCCGTCGCGCCCGGCACGGCCGTGCGGATCATGACGGGCGCGCCGGTGCCGCCCGGGGCGGACGCGGTCGTCCCCGTCGAGAGCACGGACGGGGGCACCGAGCGCGTGGTGGTCACCGCGCCGACGGCCGTCGGCCGGCACCTGCGCCGCCGCGCGGACGACGTCGCGGTGGGCGCCCGGCTGCTCACCGCCGGGACCCTGCTCGGACCGGCGCAGCTCGCGCTGCTGGCCGCCACGGGGCTCGGCACGGTGCCGGTGCACCGGCGGCCACGCGTGGCGGTCGTCGCGACGGGCGACGAGCTCGTCGCCCCCGGGGAGCCCCTCGCGCACGGCCAGATCCACGACTCCAACGGCGTCGCGCTCGCGGCCGCGGCGGCCGAGGCCGGGGCGGAGGTCGTCGCGGTGGAGCGCACGGGCGACGACCCCGCGGGGCTGCTCGCCGTGCTGCGGCGGTGCGCGGCGGTGGCGGACCTCGTCGTGACCAGCGGCGGCGTCTCGGCCGGCGCCTTCGACGTGGTCAAGGAGGCCCTCGCCCCGCTGCCGGGGGCGCAGTTCGTCGCGGTGGCGATGCAACCCGGCAAGCCGCAGGGGCTCGCGCGGGTCGAGGGGGTGCCCGTCGTGACGCTGCCCGGCAACCCCGTGAGCGTCCTCGTGTCCTTCGAGCTCTTCGTCCGGCCCGCGCTGCGGCGGCTGCGCGGGCTGGAGGGGTCGGGGCGCCGGGCGACCACGGCGGTGCTGACGGCGGACCTGCGGTCCCCGGCCGGTCGGCGGCAGTACGCCCGCGCCCGGCTCGACCGGGACGCGCGGCCGCCGGCCGTGACGCCCGAGGGCGGGCCCGGCTCGCACCTGCTCGGCGCCCTGGCTCGGGCGGACGCGCTGGTCGTGGTGCCGGAGGACGTGACGCACGTGCCCGCGGGCACGGAGGTGACGGTGGTCGACCTGACGGAGGGGACGCGGTGACGGGCACGGAGGGCACGGACGGCACGGAGGGCACGGACGGCACGACGGGCGGCACGACGAGGGGCGCGGCCGGTGACGCCCCCGCCGGGACGGCGCTCACCCACGTCGACGCCCGGGGCGTCGCGCGGATGGTCGACGTCAGCGCCAAGGAGGTCACGGCGCGGTCGGCGACCGCCGAGGGGTGGGTCCGCACGACCCCCCAGGTCGTCGCGCTGCTGCGCGGCGAGGGCGTGCCCAAGGGCGACGCGGTCGCGGTGGCGCGGATCGCGGGCATCCAGGCGGCCAAGCGCACCCCGGACCTCGTGCCGCTGTGCCACCCCGTCGGGGTGCACGGCGTCGACGTGGAGATCGAGGTCCACGACGCGGGCGTCCGCGTGGAGGCGACGGTGCGGACCGCCGACCGGACGGGCGTGGAGATGGAGGCGCTCACGAGCGTCGTCGTCGCCTGCCTGACGATGGTCGACATGGTCAAGGCCGTCGACCGCGGCGCGTCGATCACCGACGTGGTGGTGACGGCGAAGTCCGGCGGGCGCTCGGGGACCTGGACGCGTGGCTGAGGGCCCGCGCGCCACGGTGGTCACCGTCTCGGACCGGGCGGCCGCCGGCGTCTACGCCGACCGCAGCGGCCCGGCGCTCGTCGAGGGGCTGCGCGCCCTCGGCTTCGCCGTCGACGAGCCCGTCGTCGTGCCCGACGGGCCGCCCGTGGGCGGGGCGCTCCGCGCCGCCGTCGGCCGTGGGGACGCGCTCGCGGTGACCACCGGCGGGACGGGCCTGGCGCCGCGGGACCGCACGCCCGAGGAGACGCGCCCGCTCCTCGACCGCGAGGTGCCCGGCATCCCGGAGCTCCTGCGCGCCGACGCGGTCCGCCGTGGCGTCGTGACGGGTGCGCTCTCGCGCGGCCTGGCAGGGGTGGCGGGCGCGACCCTCGTCGTGAACCTGCCGGGCTCCCTCGGGGCGGTGCGCGACGCGCTGGAGACCCTCGGCCCCGTGCTGCGCCACGCCGTCGACCAGCTCGCCGGCGGCGACCACGGCCCGGCCGGTACACCTGGCGAGGCGGTCCCGCCGCTGCCCGCGCCGCCGCGGACCGGTCAGTAGCGGGGGAGCGAGGGGTCGACCTCGTCGACCCACGCGAGCAGGCCGCCCGCCAGGTGCCGGGCGTCGCGGTGCCCGGCCTCCCGCACCGCGACGAGGACCTCGGCCGAGCGCGCGCCCGACCGGCAGTGCAGCACGAGGGGGCGGGCGGGGTCGAGGTGCCGGGCGATGCCGCCGGGCGCCAGCAGCCGGTCCTTCGGCACGAGGCGCGCGCCGGGGATCGCGACGAGGGCGTGCTCGGCCGGGTCGCGGACGTCGACGAGGTCCACGTCCGCGGTGCCGGCGTCGCGCTCGGCGAGCAGCGCGGCGAGCTCGCGCGCGGTGACGGCCGGCAGCGCGGCCGCGGCGGGCGGCGCGGCGGCGGGGCCGGCGAGGACCGCGCCCGCCGTCCGTGCCCCCGGCGCCCCGCCGGCGATCACGGACGGGTCCGGCGTCACCCGTCCCGGGTCCGGCGCCACGGGCACCTCGCGCCAGCGGTGGGACAGCGCGTCGAGCACGAGGACCCGCCCCAGCAGGGGCTCGCCGATCCCGCACACGAGCTTGACGGCCTCCAGGGCCATGGCGGAGCCGACGGCCCCGCAGACGACGCCCAGCACGCCCGCCTCCGCGCACGAGGGCACGGTCCCGGGCGGGGGCGGCTCGGGGAACACGTCGCGCAGGGTCACCGCCGGGCCGAGCGCGGCCGGGGGCGACGACCAGAAGACGGAGACCTGCCCGTCGAACCGCAGCACGGACCCCCACACGTGCGGCACGCCGAGCGCGGCGCACGTGTCCCCGACGAGGTAGCGGCTCTCGAAGGTGTCCGTGCCGTCCAGCACGAGGTCGTAGCCGGCGAGGACCGCCGCGGCGTTGTCGGCGGTCAGCCGCTCGGGGTGCACGACGACCCGGACGCCGGGGTCGAGGGCGGCCACCGCGTCCCGGGCGGACTCCACCTTGGGCCGCCCGACGTCCGCGGTGCCGTGCACGACCTGGCGCTGGAGGTTGGAGACCTCGACGACGTCGTCGTCGACGACCCCGAGCGTCCCCACGCCCGCCGCGGCGAGGTAGAGCAGGGCGGGCGAGCCGAGGCCGCCGGCGCCGACGACGAGCACCCGCGCGGCCCGCAGGCGGCGCTGGCCCTCGAGGCCGATCTCCGGGACGAGGGCGTGCCGCGCCCAGCGCCGTCGTCCGTCGGCGTCGAGCTCGGGGCCGGGCTCGACGAGGGGGAACCGGCCGGGGGCGGGTGCCGCGCCCGGTGCGGCGGGGGTCGTGGCCACCGTCCCAGCGTAGGCGCGGCGCGCCGCCGGGACGGCGAGCCCCTACCCTCACGGGATGACGACGACGGGGCGTGCGCAGCGGGGCCGTGACGCCCCCGGCCACGACGCCCCCGGCCGCGACGCCCCCGGCCGCGACGCCCCCGGCCTGCCACCGCGCCGGCGGCGGGCCGCGCTCGCACGGGCCCTCGCCGTCGCCGCGGCCGCGGGCGTCCCCGTCGCCGCGCTCGCCTGGCTCGTCCGCTCGGAGTCCGACGCGCTCGTCGGCTGGGACCGCGCCGTCGTGGCGGCCGCGACGGGCTGGACGCGCCAGCAGCCCGGGCTGCCGCGGGCGCTCGTCGCCTGGCAGGAGGCGACGCAGCCGGTCTGGCTCGTCGCGGTGGTGGCGCTCGTCGCGCTCGTCCTGTGGCGGCGGCACGGGCTCGGGCCGCGGGCCGCCTGGGCGACCGCGACCGTCCTGCTCGTCTGGGGCTTCGGCGTGCTGCTCAAGGACCTCGTCGGGCGCGCGCGCCCCACGGTCCAGGACGCGCTGGAGCACGCACCGGGCTTCAGCTTCCCCTCGGGCCACGCGACGAACAGCGCCGCCTGCGCCACCGCGCTGGTCCTGCTGCTGCGGCCGGTCCTGCGGCGCCGCCCGCTCGGCCTCGTCGCGGCGCTCGCGGCCGCCGTCGTCGCCGTCACGGCCGCCGACCGCGTCCTCCTCGGCGTCCACCACCCGTCCGACGTGCTCGCCGGCCTCCTCGTGGGCTCGCTGACGACGGCGGCGTCCTACGTCGGCTGGTCCCGGTGGCGCCCGCCGCCGGCGCGTGCCGCGCACGAGAGGGGTTCGTCGTGAGGGGTTTCGCGCACCGCTGGGACCGGCTCGTCCCGACGAACGGCCGCGCACGGCACGCCCACCTGGAGCCGGGGCGCGTCGTGCGCGACCTCGCCGTGCGGGCGGTCGCGCCCGCCGTGGCCCTGTGGGCGGCGGTCACGGGCCTGGGCCTGCTCGTCGTCGGGCCGGGCGACGGCCTGCCGGCGGAGGAGGGCGTCAGCGAGGGGCTCGCGGCGGACCGGACGCCGTTCCTCGACTCGGTCAGCCACGTGGTGTCGGGCGCGGCGTCGACGGGCGTCGTCGCCCTCGTCACCGCGCTGGTCGTCGTGGCCGTGGCCGTCCGCACGCGCCGGTGGTGGTTCGCCGCCGTGCCGGCGCTCGCGGTGCTCCTCGAGCTCGGCGTGTTCCTCACCTCGGCCGTGCTCGTCGACCGCGAGCGCCCCGAGGTGCCGCAGCTCGACGAGGCGCCGCCGACCTCCGGCTACCCGTCGGGGCACACGGGCGCGTCGGCGGCGGTCGCGGTGGTGCTCGCCCTGCTCGCGCAGCGGGTGCGACCGCGGGGCCTGCGGGTCGCGGCGACGGTGGTGTGCCTGCTCGTGCCGTTCCTCGTCGGGGCCGCGCGGGTCTACCGGGGCATGCACTTCCCGACGGACGTCGCCGCGGGCCTGCTCAACGGGTCGGGGTGCGCGCTGCTCGCGTGGGGCTGGTTGCGCACCGGGACGGGCGCGGCGGACCGTGCCGCGACGGCCGGGGACGGTCAGACGCGGGCGTAGCGCGCGCGGGCGACCGCGTAGACGGCGAACGCGAGCAGGCCGAGCGCGACGACCGTCAGCAGGACGGGCCCGCCGGGCAGCTCGAGGAAGGAGCGCAGGGCACCGTCGAGCCCCTGTGCCTGGGAGGCGTCGCTCGTGGCGCCGGCGCGGACGAAGAAGGCGCCGACGACCGCGAGCGCGACGCCCTTGGCGACGTACCCGGCACGCCCGGCGCGGACGGCCCAGGTGCCCGGGTGCTCGGTCAGGTCCTCCAGGAACGTCCGGCGCCACCCCTTGACGACGTGGTGCACCGCGACGGCGAGGACGGCCAGCCCGACGAGCACGACGACGGCGCGCCCGAACGGCTCGGCGAGCAGCCGCGCCGTGACGCCCTCCGTCTGCTGCGACCCGCCCTGCGCCGACCCCCGCAGGACCTGGACGCCCGTGAACGCCAGCACGAGGTCGACGACCGCCTTCGCGACGGACTTCGCGCGGTCCGCGAGGTCGCCCCGCGCCACCGCCTCCGCGAGCTGCCACAGCGCGAGCAGCGCGAACCCGACGACGACCACCCACAGCAGCGCGGTGCCGACGGGGGTGGCGGCGAGCGTGGTGAGCGCCCCCGTCTGGTCGGCGCCGCCCCCGCCGCGTCCCCAGGCCAGGTTCAGCGCGAGCCAGGCGATGAGCGCGTGCAGGACCGCGGAGGCCAGGTGACCGACCCGCGCCCCGGTCTCGAGGAGCCGGCTGTCGCCGGCCTGGGTGGCGGCCCGACGGGCGGAGCCGGCACCACCGGCGGAGGAGGAGGTCATCCGGCCATCCCAGCACCGCGCGGGTGCCGCCGCCACGCAGGGCGCCGCCCCGGTGCCCCCGTCACCCGTCCGGACGACGGTGCCGCCCCCGCGTCGTCTACGGTGACGGCGTGGACCCGGCCGCCCTGCTCGTCGGGACCCTCGCCGCCGCCGTGTTCGGCATGTCGAAGACGGGCGTGCCGTCCCTCGGGGCGTTCGGCATGGCTCTGCTCGCCACGGCGGTCGACCCCGTCGCCGCCGCCGGGATCGCGCTGCCGGTCCTCATCTGCGGGGACCTCCTGGCCCTGCGGCTCTACGCCCGCGAGGCACGCTGGGGGCTCCTGCGGGCGCTGCTGCCCTCCGTCGTCCTGGGCCTCGCCGCCGGCTGGGCCGCGCTGCGCCTGCTCGACGGGCCTGCGGCCGGGCGTCTCGTCGGGACGCTGCTCCTGCTGGCGGGCGGCTGGGAGCTCGTCCGGCGCGAGCAGCGCCGCCGGGCCGCCGCCCGCCGGCCCGGGGCCGGTCCCGTGCCCGCGGCCCCCTCCGCGCAGGTGCCGCTCTCGTCCACGGGCCGGGACACGCGGCCGGCGCACGCGGCCGGCGCCGGCGGCCCACCCGTCGACGACCGGCTCCCGGCCGCCGGGACGGGGGAGCGCGTGGCGCGGGCCGTGCTCGGGGCCGGCGCCGGGCTCTCGACGATGGTCGCCAACGCCGGCGGCCCGATGATGAGCCTGTACCTCGTGCGCGCCCGCCTCTCGGCCGTCGCCTTCCTCGGCACGAACGCCTGGTTCTTCTTCGTCGTGAACGTCGTCAAGGTGCCCTTCAGCGTCGGCCTGGGCCTGATCACCGTCGACTCCGTGCGCCTGTCCGCCGCCCTGCTGCCCGGTCTGCTGCTCGGGGCCGCTGTGGGGCGCGTCGTCGTCCGCCGGATGTCGCTGGACCTCTTCCAGACGGTGGTCCTCGTCGCGACCGTCCTCGCCGGCGCCTGGCTCGTCCTGCGCTGAGCGGGACCCCGACGAGCCGGCGCCGTCCTCCAGGCCCGCTACGGACGCGCGCGTTCGACCTGCCCCGCCGCCGGCTCGACGCGCACGTGCCCGACGACCATCTCCGGCACGCCGGCCGCCGGGCCGGGCTCGGCCCCGGGGACGTCGGCGCCCCGGCCGGGGAAGTCGAAGACGCCGAGGAAGAGCTGGAGCGGGTAGTCCGGCGCCTGCGGCACGTGCCGGAACGGCCGGCCGTCGAGCAGCACCGTCGTGCTGCCGGGCGCGAGCTCGACCGCCCAGGTGTGCCACCGCGACACGTCGACCTCCAGGCGGTCCGCGGACCAGTCCTCGGTCAGCGCCGGGTCGCGGAACCGGTGCACCCCGGCGCCGACCGCGGCGGTCGCGGGCGCGCCGGCCGCGGCGGGACGGACCGCGTCGCCGAAGACCTCGACGACGCAGACCTCCCCGGAGCGCTCGGGCCGGTCCTCGTAGCCGGCGAGCCAGAGCGCCGCCATGGAGGAGGGCGTCAGGCGCATCCGCAGACGGGCCTCGACGCGGCCGTAGCCGGCGAGCAGCCCGACGAAGGGCGCCACGGGCTCGTGCACCGCGAGCCCCGGGACGAACGGCGCCTGGCCGTCGAGGTGGCCGCTCTGCACGCAGGACACGCGCAGCGGCGGCGTGTGCCGGCCCTCGCACCACACGCCCTGGTCGGGAGGGACGACGAGGTGCAGGCCGTCGGAGGCGACGCCCCACGTCGCGGCGGAGGCGTCCAGGCCCGCCCAGTGCGGCAGGTAGTGCGGCAGCCACACGTCGCGGTCGAGGCCGCGGGCGAAGGTGTCGTCGAGCGATCGGCGGCCGACGGGGACGGCGGTCGTCACGGTGTCCTCCTCGGGGGGTCAGTGGTGGTGGCCCTGGCGGCCGAGCGTGGTCTCGCGGGTGACGCCGGGACGGGTCCACTGCGGGGCCGGGCGGCCCGTGCCGCCCCAGGTGCCCGCGCCGTCCCCGTCGAGGCGCCAGTACCAGCAGGCGCCCTGGCCCTCCGGCCAGCCGTCGGGGGTGTCCTGCCACTCCTCGCCGCGGCCGTACGGCGTCATGTCGAGGAGTGCGAACGCGCCCGAGGCCGGCTCGACGCCCCGGCCGGTCGTGGAGTAGGTGAGGAACACGCGGTCGCCGTCGCGCAGGAAGCACGTGATCGACCCCATGCGCTCGCCGACCGGGTCCGGCACGCCGCGCACGGAGTACCAGGGCTCCGTGTAGCCCATGAAGGCGAGGTAGGGCTCCACCTCGTCCCAGGCGCCCTCCGTGAGCACGGCGAAGGAGACCCCGCGTGCCCGGAGGTAGACGACGTCCTTCAGGTGCCAGGCGGTGACCGTGCAGCCCTCGCACTGGCCCTGGTGCGGCGCGCCGTCGTGCCACATGTGCTGGTAGACGAGCAGCTCGTCGCGGTCGCCGAAGAGGGAGACGAACGGGACGGGGCCGTCGGCGCCGACCACCTCCACCGAGCCGTCGACCTCGACCATCGGCAGGCGGCGGCGGGCGGCGGCGATCGCGTCGCCCTCGTGGGTGTGCGCCTTCTCGCGCAGCAGCAGCGCGTCCCGCTCGGCCTGCCACGTCGCCAGGTCCACGACGGGCGGGCGGCCGGGCCGCGTGGCGGCGCGGCGGGTCGGGGTGGTCGTCATGGCGTCCTCCGGGTGCGGTGGCCGAGCGGTCCTCCGGACCGACCCGCGCGGCGGCCGGAACTCATCGGCGCGGAGCGCGGGCACCGGGCGCGGGTCCCGCCGGGGCCGGACGGGTCAGGTGGTGGTGCGCCCCGCGCCGGTCGCGGCGAGGGCGGACGCCGCCGTCCGCTGGACCGGCACGCCCGGCGGGACGGCCTCCGGGGCGGTGCCCGCCGGGGCCGCTGCGGGCACCGCCGGGATGCCGGGGACGCGCCCGACCGACCGGGCGGGGCGGTGGTGGGCGGCCGCCGGGCCGGGCGTGCGGGTCCTCGTGCGGCCGCGGCGGGCGCGGTGGCGGTCGACCGGGTCCCACCGGGTGCCGCGCAGGGCGAGCACCACGAGGGGCCACAGGACGAGCAGGACGACGAGGGTGCGGGCGGTGGTCTCCATGCCCACCACCGTGGCCCGGGCGCCGCCGGCCGACGAGTGGCAGGCATGACGCCTCTCGACAAGATCCTGCCAACCGCCCTAGGGTCGCGCCATGCTCCGGTCGGTGGCGGTCCTGGCGCTCGACGGCATGACCCCGTTCGAGTTCGGCGTGGTGTGCGAGGTCTTCGGGATCGACCGTCGCGACGACGGCGTGCCGCTCGTCGACTTCCGGATCTGCGGCCCGTCGGCGGGGCAGCCGCTGCGGACGTCGGTCGGCCTGCCGGTCGTGCCGCAGCGGGGGCTCGAGGGGCTGGTCGGTGCGGACCTCGTGGCGGTGCCGGCCACGGCCGAGCGCGGGCACCCGCCGGAGGTCTACGCGGCGCTGCGCGCGGCGCACGCCGCGGGCAGCGTGCTGCTCAGCGTGTGCTCGGGCGTCTTCACCCTCGCCGACGCCGGCCTCCTGGAGGGGCGGACCGTCGCGACGCACTGGCGCCACGCCGACCAGCTCGCCGCGGAGTTCCCGGGGCTGACCGTGGACGCGGACGTGCTCTTCGTCGACGAGGGGGACGTCGTCACCAGCGCGGGGACCGCCGCCGGGATCGACGCCTGCCTGCACCTCGTCCGGCGCGAGCTCGGCAGCGCGGTCGCCAACGCCATCGCGCGCCGCATGGTCGTCCCGCCCCAGCGCGACGGCGGGCAGCGGCAGTTCGTCCCGCAGCCCGTGCCCGCGTGCAGCGACGACAGCCTCCGCCACCTGCTCGAGTGGGTCGTCGGGCACCTCGACGAGGAGCACACCGTCGAGTCCCTCGCGGCGCGGGCCCTGCTCTCCCCGCGCACGTTCGCGCGGCGGTTCGCCGCGGAGACGGGTACGACGCCGGTGCGGTGGCTGACGGGGCAGCGGGTGCTGCGCGCCCAGCACCTGCTCGAGGAGACGGACCTGTCGGTCGAGCTCGTCGCGCGCGAGTGCGGCTTCGCGGGGGCGCCCCTGCTGCGCCACCACTTCCGCCGGGCGGTGGGCGTCTCGCCCGCCGACTACCGCACGTCCTTCCGGACCCGCGCGGCCTGACCCCCCTCGTCGGCCGCGTCCGCCGCGCGGCGGCCCCTCGCCCGGCTGCCCCTGCCGACCGGGACGCGAGCGGCAGCCCGGAATACGTGTGCACGATGCAAGGTTGCACGGTGCAGGCATCCCCCGTACGGTGGAGCCGCACGGCAGGGAGAGGGGCGCACGGTGATGGACGACAGGACGAGGGCCGAGCTCCTCGAGGCGATGCGCGGGCTCGTGCGCGCGCAGCGCGACCTCGGGACGGCGGTGCGGCAGGGTGTCGACGTGCCCCACGCGGGGGTGACGATCGTGCGGATGCTGGCCCGACAGGGCGCGGTGCCGCTGGCCGAGGTCGCCACCGCGCTCGGCGTGGACCTGTCCGTCGCCAGCCGGCAGGTCGCGGCGCTGGTCGACGACGGCCTGGCGGAGCGCACCGTCGACCCGGAGGACCGGCGCGCGCGGCTCGTCGCCCTCACGCCCGCCGGCGAACGCGTCCACGCGCGGATCGAGGGCGAGCTGCGGCGGCGGACCGACGTCGCCTTCGCGGACTGGTCCGCGCGGGACGTCGCGGACCTCGTGCGCACGGTCGAGCGCCTCGCGGGTGCGCTCGCCACGGCCGCCGCGCACCCCGACGAGGAGCGCCCGGCCGCGGGGGACGCACCCCCGGCCGACGCGCTCGTCGCCGTCTGAGCCGGCCGGCCCGACCGGACGCCCCGCGCCGACCACCCCGCCGGCCGACCTGCGCGCCCCGCCCGGGACCCGCACCCCTCGCGACCGCCCGGCACGACCCGCACCGCCCACGGCCCCGTGCCGCACCGCTCGCCGAGGACGTCGGGCACCCCCACGACCGCACCACCACCGGAGAGCACCTGTGACCAGCACGTCCGACACCCGGACCGCCCCCGCGGCGGCCGGGACCGCCGCCCCCGCGGCCCCCGCCATGACGCACCGGCAGGTGCTGGAGTCCCTGTCCGGGATCCTCCTGGGGATGTTCGTCTCCGTGCTCGCGACGAGCGTGGTCTCGTCGTCGCTGCCGCGGATCATCACCGACCTGCAGGGCAGCCAGTCCGCCTTCACGTGGGTCGTCACCGCCACGCTGCTGACGACGACGGTCTCCACGCCGATCTGGGGCAAGCTCGCGGACCTCGTCGACCGCAAGACGCTCATCCAGGTCGCGCTGGTCATCTCCGTGGTGTCGTCCGCCCTGGCCGGCCTGTCGCAGAGCACGGGTCAGCTCATCGGGATGCGCGCCCTCCAGGGCCTGGGCGCCGGCGGCCTCACGGCGCTGGGCACCGTCCTGATCGCCGACATCATCAGCCCGCGCGAGCGCGGCCGGTACATGGGCCTCATGGGTGCCGTCATGGCCGTGGCCATGGTCGGCGGACCGCTGCTCGGCGGCGTCCTCACCGACGGGCCCGGCTGGCGCTGGAACTTCTTCGTCGGCCTGCCGCTCGCGGTCGCCGCGATCGTCGTGCTGCAGCGCACGCTGCACCTGCCGCGCCCGGAGCGGCGCCGGGTGCGCATCGACTACCTCGGCGCCCTGCTCATCTCCGTCGGCGTCGCCGGCCTGCTGCTGTGGGTGACCTTCGCGGGCGACCGCTTCGACTGGGTCTCCGGCGCCAGCGCCGCGATGCTCCTCGGCTCGCTCGTCGTGCTCGTGCTCGCGGTCCTCGTCGAGCGCCGGGCGGCGGAGCCGGTCATCCCGCTGACGCTGTTCCGCAACCGCACGCTCGTCCTCGCCGTGGTCGGCAGCATCGCCGTCGGCGTCTCCATGTTCGGCACGTCCGTCTTCCTCAGCCAGTACATGCAGCTGGCGCGCGGCCAGAGCCCGACGATGTCCGGCGTCATGACGATCCCCATGATCGCGGGGCTGTTCCTGGCCTCCACGCTCGTCGGGCAGGTCATCAGCCGCACCGGGCGGTACAAGCGCTTCATGGTGCTCGGCGGCGTGCTGCAGGTCGTGGGCCTGGCCCTCATGGGGACCATCCACTACGACACGGACTTCTGGCTCGTGGGGCTCTACATGGCGGTGCTCGGCGCGGGCGTCGGCATGCTCATGCAGAACCTCGTGCTCGCGGCGCAGAACACCCTCGACCTCCGCGAGATGGGCACGGGCAGCGCGCTCATCGCCTTCTTCCGCACCCTCGGCGGCGCGATCGGCGTCTCCGCGCTCGGCGCCGTGCTGGCCGCCCGGGTGCAGGACAGCATCGTCTCCGGCCTCGTGGCCCAGGGCGTCGACCCGTCGGCGCTGGGCTCCGGCGGCACGAGCGCCCTGCCCGACCTCGCGACCCTGCCGGCGCCGCTGCGCCTCGTCGTGGAGCAGGCGTTCGGCGACGGCGTCGCGGACCTGTTCCTCGTCGCGACGCCCATCGCGCTGGTGACCCTCGTCGCGGTGCTCCTGCTGGAGGAGGTCCCGCTGCAGCGCCGCTCCGGACTGGAGATGCGCGCCGCCGAGGCGGGCGCCGGGACGACCGCCGGCGAGCCCACGGGGACGCTCGCCGAGGAGGAGGCGCGCGAGGAGCGTGCCGCCACCGCGGGTGGGACCGGTGCGCCGGCCGGTGGGCCGGGGACGACGCGCGGCTGACCCCTCGACCACCCGCAGGACCCGTCCGGACGTCCGGGCGGGTCCTGCTGGTCTGCGGGGTCCGGGCTGCGGGTCCGGCGTGCGGCGTCGGGCGTCAGCCCCCGACGTGGTCCCGCCACGAGTGCTGCGGCTCGTACCCCAGCAGCCGGCGCGCCTTCTCGATGCTCAGCAGCGTCTGCGTGCCCTGCAGCTCGCCGCGGACGGGGACGTCCGGGAAGTGCTCGGCGAGCAGCGCGGCGCTGGGCGTGGTCATCACCGTGTCCGCGTTCGCGATGACGAAGGCCTCGAAGCCGACGAGGTCCGCCTCCAGCGCCCGGCGGACCGCCTGCGCGCCGTCGCGGGCGTCGATGTAGCCCCAGAGGTTCCAGCGGCGGGAGGCCGGGTCGTCCTCGAAGGAGGGGAACCGGGCGTAGTCCTCGGGGTCCATGACGTTCGAGAACCGCAGCCCGACGAGCGTCGCCGCGGGGTCCCAGCGCGCGAAGTGGCGCGCCATCTCCTCCTCGACCGCCTTGCCGAGGGAGTAGGTCGACTCCGGGCGGACGGCGTACTCCTCGTCGACGGGGGCGTAGGGCGGCGGGGTCTCGAACGGCAGGCCGAGGACCGTCTCGCTCGACGCCCACACGACCCGCCGGATGCCCGCCAGCCGGGCGGCGTGGAAGACGTGGTGCGTGCTCACGACGTTGTTCGCGAAGGTCGCGCCGCTGGGCCGCAGGCCGGGCGCGGGGATCGCCGCGAGGTGGACGACCGCGTCCACGCCGGAGTAGCGGTCGTCGATCCGCTGCAGCACCTCCACGACCTGCCCGAGGTCCGTCAGGTCCGCGCGCGTGAAGGCGGCGGGCTGCCCCGGCGGCGGGGGCGCGAGGTCGACGTTCGTCACGTCCCACCCGTGCTCGGCGAGGTGCGTCACCACCGCGCGCCCCAGCTTGCCGCTACCGCCCGTCACCACGACCCGTGCCATGGGCGCCATCCTCACCCGGCGCGGCCCCGGTGGCGCGCGGTGGCGCGCGGTGGCGCGGGAGGTGGGCGTGGGGCGGCGGGCCTCCCGTCGTGGGTCAGCCCGCGCGGGGCACGAGCAGTGCGACGATCCCGGCGACGAGGAGCGCGAGCGCGACGGCGCCCGGGACCCGCCCGCGGCGGGCGAGGACCGCCCACCCGCCGAGCCCGACGGTGGCGAGCACGCCCGCGACCGTGACGACGGTGGCGACGGCCGCGAGCGTCGACGCGCCCCTCTGCTCGGCCGGGTCGCCCGCACCCCACGCCTGCAGGGCCGCGACCACGGTCCCGAAGCCGGCGACGGTGGCCGCGGCCAGCGTGAGCAGCGCGACCCAGCCCGGCCACGAGGGCCACCGGGGCGGGCGGGCCGTCCGGCCCGTCGAGGGGCGTCGCGCTGCTGCCATCCGCCCATCGTGCCCTCCGGGCGTCGCCGTCGCCGGGCGCCGTCCGCCGACGGCCCGGTGCGCTCGCCGCACCCCTGCCGGGGCCGTACCGTGCTCGCTGATCCCGAGACGTGAGGACGACGTGAGCATCGAGCCGGGCGGTCTGGAACGCACCACCGACGCGGGTCTGCCGAGCGCGGAGCCGCCGGAGACCTTCGTGGAGGTGCACCGGTGGGAGCTGACGACCCTCGAGGAGCTGGCGCGGCTGCGCGGGGAGCTGCTCGGGCGGATCACCGCCGTCGGCACCGAGCCGCGCGACCTCGACGACGTCCCGCGGAACATGGTCCTCGTGGCCTCCGAGCTCGCGACGAACGCGCTGCGGCACGGGCGGCCCCCGACCGTCGTGCGGCTGCTCAGCGACGGCTCGGGCTTCGCGCTCGACGTGGCGGACCACGACGTGGTGAGCATCCCGGTGCTGGCGGGGGAGCGGCGGCCGGGAGCGGGAGGCTTCGGCCTGCTCATCGCCCGGCGCCTGGCGCAGGACGTCGGGTGGTACACCAGGACCGAGACGAAGCACGTGTGGGCCGCCTTCGCGGCACCGTCCTGAGGACGGCCGGGCGCGGCCGCCCCGGGGTGGGGCGCGAGGGCCGGCCGGCGGTGCGCGGTCCCGGCGCGGGCGGACGGAGGGGTGCGGGGTGACGACGACCGACGAGGCGACCGTCCACCACTGCACGCGCTACCGCCGAGGGCACCGCGTGGCGCCGACCCCGCCCGCGGACGCCGGGGACGTGGCCGCCGTGGCGGCCCGCGACGGCGACGGCTTCGTGTGGCTGGCGCTCGCGCAGCCGTCGGAGGCGGACGTCGGGCGGGCCGCCGCCCGGTTCGGCCTGCCCCCGCTCGCGGTCGAGGACGCCGTCCACGCGCACCAGCGCCCGAAGCTCGAGGTCTACGGCGACGTGGTCTTCGCCGTGCTCAAGCCGGTGGTCTACGTCGACCGCATCGAGGTGGTCGACGTGGAGGAGCTCGCGGTCTTCCTCGGGCCGGGGTTCGTCGTGACGGTCCACCACGGGCGCGGTGCGGTCGTCGAGCGGGTGCGCGCGGAGCTCGACGGCGTGGCGACCGACGCCCTGACCTTCGGCCCTGCCGCCGTGCTCTACCGGCTGGCCGACCTCGTCGTCGACGGGTACGAGGACGCCGCCGACGGCATCGACGGGGACGTCGACGAGATCGAGGACCGGGTCTTCGGCCCCGGGGACGACGACCACGCCGAGCGCATCTACAAGCTCAAGCGCGAGGTGGTCGACTTCCGGCGCGCCGTCCTGCCGCTGGCGCGCCCCCTGGAGCGCCTCGCGGCGGGGGGCGTCCCGGGCGTGCCCGAGGCCGCCACGCCCTACTTCCGCGACGTCCACGACCACGTCCTGCGCGCCGGCGACGCGGTGGAGTCGCTCGACCACCAGCTCACGGACGTGCTCCAGGCGAACAGCGCCCGCGTCTCCGCCGGCCAGAGCCGCGTGGCGCTGCAGCAGAACTCCGACATGCGCAAGATCTCGGCGTGGGCGGCCATCGCGCTCGTGCCGACGGCGATCGCCGGCGTCTACGGCATGAACTTCGAGCACATGCCCGAGCTGACGTGGACGTACGGCTACCCGGCGGTCGTCGCCGTCATCGTGACGGTCTGCGTGGCGCTGCACCGGCTGTTCCGGCGGAACGGCTGGCTCTGACGCCGGCCGTCCCGCCGGGCAGGGGACGAGGGGTGCGCCCCTCGTCCGCGTCCGTCAGCGGTCGGCCTCCGGGTCGCCCAGCAGGCTCGCGACGTGGTCGGGGACGTAGGTGGACAGCTCGCGGGGCGGTCGCTGGTAGGAGCGCGACGAGGCCGGGCGCTCCGGCAGCTCGATCCTCTCGTGCGGGACGTCGTGGTACGGGATCGTCGAGAGCAGGTGCGCGATCATGTTGAGCCGCGCGTGCTTCTTGATGTCCGACTCGACGACGAACCACGGGCTCGCCGGGACGTCCGTGTGCGCCATCATCTCGTCCTTGGCGCGGGAGTAGTCCTCCCAGCGGTTGATGGACTCCAGGTCCATCGGGCTGAGCTTCCACTGGCGGACCGGGTCGCTGAGCCGCGAGCGGAACCGCTTGAGCTGCTCCGCGTCCGAGACGGAGAACCAGTACTTGCGCAGCAGGACGCCCTCGTCGATGAGCATCTGCTCGAAGACGGGTGCCTGGCGCATGAAGCGCCAGTACTCCTCGTCCGTGCAGAACCCCATCACCTTCTCCACACCGGCGCGGTTGTACCAGGAGCGGTCGAAGAGGACGAGCTCCCCGGCGGCGGGCAGGTGCTGCACGTAGCGCTGGAAGTACCACTGGCCGCGCTCGCGCTCCGTGGGCGCCGGCAGCGCCGCGATGCGCGCGACGCGGGGGCTGAGGTACTCCGTGATGCGCTTGATGGCGCCGCCCTTGCCGGCCGCGTCGCGCCCCTCGAAGAGCACGACGATCCGTGCGCCCGTCGCCTGGGTCCACTGCTGGACCTTCACGAGCTCGGACTGCAGCCGGAACAGCTCCGCCTCGTAGGCGTCGTTCGCGATCTTCGGGCCCTTGCGCCCGCTCGCGCCGTTCTCGGTGCTGGACGACTTCTTGTCCTTGGCCATGCCGGGACATTACTGCCCGGTCGCGCGGGGGGCGCGGCCCGGTGGCGGGTGGACCCGTGTCGGACGACCGCGGGCGACGGAGCTCCTGACGACCTGGCTCGGGGTGCCCGCCACCGCCGGCCGGAGGGGGCCGACCGGCCCGAGCGCGATCGGTCGGCGGGAACCGCCCGCGCTCGGAGGGGAGCCGGTCCGGGGGCAGCGGTCGCGACCACGGGAGCGCTGCTCGCGTGTCGTGTGCTCGGGTGTCGAGGCGCCCGGCTGGCTCGTCCTGCCTCGGTGGACCTGGCGTGCCGACCGGGTCCTGCGCCGCCGAGCCGCCGAGCCGCCCTCAGTCCGTGCGGTCTCTGCATTCTTCGTGGTCGCGAGCCGCCCACAGCCCCTCCTTTTCGCGCCTTTCTCCACCGTGTCACCCGATCGGTTGGGGATAGCCGACGAGCATTCCCACGGTGGCCGTTCCGCCCCTAGGATCGTGCACATGTTCGAGGCGGACGGGGCGACAGCAGCGGCGGAGGAGACGTCGCCACTGCTCGACGCCCCGCCCATCCGCCCTGGTCGGAGCCCGTCGACGACGCAGGACGGCGCCTCCCCGACCGCAGCGGCGCTGCGCGAAGAAAGTCACAGGGAGAATTCTCCGGTCAGCCAGGACCGCGCCACTGCGGGCCATGCGGCATCCTGCACCAACGGTCCGGCAAAGGCGCCGGCGCCTGAGGCCTCAGCAGGTCCTCTGTCGATCGAGGCTCATCCCGGCAACGTTCCTCCCGCTCTCGCTCCCGCTCCCCTTCCCGCTCCTGCTCCCTTTCCCCTTCCCGCCGCTGTCACGGCCGCTGCCGCTGACACCGCCGACGAGGAGGTCGCGGCGGCGTCGGCGTGCGTGCAGGAGGCCCTGGCCGCCCTCTCGCGGCTGGACACGGTGGTTCGGGCACCGCAGGCGTGGTCGGGGGTGCAGCGCACGTCCTTGTTGGCCGGGGTGGAGCGGGTGCGGGCGGCGTTGGTGGGTCCGGCGTCGCGGGTGCTGCTGGCGCATCACGACACCCCCGGACCCCGTCGTCCGGGTCAGGGGTCGACCGTGGTGGTGGTGGCGGCGGTGACACGGGTGGACGAGGTCGAGGTGAGGAAGCAGCTGTCCCAGGGCGAAGCGCTGGCCGACATGCCCTCCATCGCCCGTGACGTGACCGAGGGTCTGATGCCGGTCGGTCACCTGGCGGTCCTCGCGCAGGTGCGGGACCGGGCCTCGGGCTCGGTGCGGAACTGGTTGGCGTCACCGGCCGGTCAGGACACGGTCACCGCGCTGGCGCGGTTGCACGAGGTGCGCGCGTTCCGCCGGGCGCTGGTGGAGCGGGTCGCGGCGATCGACCCGCCCGCGCTGGAGGCCGACCACCAGGGGCAACGCCGCGCCCGGTCCCTGGTCCTGTCCGACCGCCCGGACGGGACGCACCTGCGGGGGCGGATCGACCTGATGGCCGGCGCCCGCCTGCGTCGGGCCTTGGAGGCCACCGGTGAGGCCCCCGACGAGGACCGGTCCCCCGAGCAGGCCGCCGCCGACGCCCTGGACGCCATCGCCAGCCGCATCCTCGACCTGCCCGAGACGGGCTCCGGTGCCGCCGTCCGCCCGCACGTGTCGCTGATCCTGGGCGAGGACACCCTCGCCGCTCTGCACACGCACGCCCAGGAGCTCCTGGAGGTCGGGCTCGACCTCGACGGGGCCGGGACGGGCACGGCGGACGAGACGACCGGGACCGGGACCGGGACCGGGACCGGAGCAGGGGCGGTGCGGACCGCCGGGTCGGCGTGGGCAGGGTTGGCTGCGTGCCCGCCCGCCGTGCTCGAGGAGGGCCCACCGGTGCCGCCCAGCGAGGTGACTCGCATCCTGTGCGACAGCCGCATCACCCGCGTCGTGATGGACGCCGACAGGGTCCCGCTCGACGTGGGGCGCACGCAGCGGCTCTACACCGGCGAGATACGCCGGGCCGTGTTCGCGCGCGACCGGCACTGCGCCTACCCCGGCTGCACCCGACCACCCCAGTGGGGCGAGGTCCACCACATCCGCTGGTGGAGCCACGGCGGAGGCACGTCCGTGCAGAACGCCGTCCTGCTCTGCCTGCGCCACCACCACCTCGTCCACGAGGACCACCTGACGATCCGCCGGCTCCCACCCGGTCCCGCCCACCCCGCAACCGGTAGCACTCGCCGACGCGACCTGCTGCCGCAGGCCCGGTACGAGTTCTGCGGACCCGACGGCGCGGTGGTCGGCCGGACCTCCGGCAGTGCGTGGCGTGGGGCTGACGCCACGACGTCGCGGCAGGCCGTGATGTCGTGGGCCTCTCCGCAGGCGGATCCCGGAGGTACCGGCCCCCGCCCTGCCCCTCACCATGGCTCGGGCCCGGACGAGGTCCGTACGCTCGGCAGGTGACCGGTCCCGCAGGAGGCTTCTCCCACGTCGCCGCGCGGGCGCACGAGCCGTTGCGCACCTTCCACCCGCGTCGGTCGGTGCTCGGGCCGGAGCGGCAGGACGCCCTGGCCCGGCTGTGGCCGCGGTGGGGGTTCTCGGTGCACGACGACGCGCAGGGGGCCATGCCGCGTCGTGCCCACGACGTCCTCGGCGAGGTGCTCGACCTCGAGCGGCTGTTCGGACGGCGGGCACCCGTCGTGCTCGAGATCGGGTCCGGCATGGGGGAGGCGACCGTCGCGATGGCGGCGGCGGACCCCGACCGGGACTGGCTGGCCGTCGAGGCGCACCTCCCGGGGCTGGCGCAGCTCCTCGTGCGGGTGGAGCGCGCCGGGCTGTCGAACGTCCGCGTGGCGCACGGGGACGCGCTCGACCTCGTGCGGCGGCGGCTGCCCGAGGAGAGCCTCGACGCGGTCCACGCGTTCTTCCCGGACCCCTGGCCGAAGCCGCGGCACCACAAGCGGCGACTCGTCCAGCCCGAGCACGTCGCCCTCCTGCGGTCGCGGCTCGTGCGCGGGGGGACGCTGCACGTGGCGACGGACTGGACCGAGTACGCGGAGGCGATGCTGGTGGTGCTCGCCGCCGATCCCGGCCTGGAGAACACGGTGGACGGCTTCGTGGTCCCGCGTCCGCCGCAACGGCCCGAGACGAAGTTCGAGCGGCGCGGTCTCGACCTCGGTCACGAGGTGCGCGACCTCGTCTTCCGGAGGCGGGCATGAGCGCGCAGGGCGGCCGTCGGCCGGCACGTCCGCACGAGCCCGACCTGAGCGACGACGCCGCGGTGGCGGCCGGTGAGGAGGCGCGGGGCGAAGCGGCTCTCGGTGACGAGGCGCGGGGCGAAGCGGCTCCCGGTGAGGAGGCGTGGGGCGACGAGGCCCCCGGTGACGGGGGTCTCGACGACGAGCCCGACGACGGCGCGGTGGCCGACGGCCCGGGGGCGTCGGACGACGGGCGGGCAGGGTTCCGGCTGCTGCTGGCGCCCGGGGTCCACCCCGACCGCTGGGTGCGCGTCTGGGCGGAACGGGTGCCGCAGGTGCGCCTCGACCTCGAGCCCTGCGCGGCGGCCGAGGCGCTGCGGGCGGTCCAGGAGGGGCGGGGCGACGCCGCGCTCGCGCCCGTGCCGCCGCGAGGTACCCCCGTGCCGGAGGGCCTGGCAGCGGTCCGTCTCTACGAGGAGGTCACGGTCGTCGTCGTCCCGAAGGACCACTGGGTGACGCTCGCGGACGAGGTCCCGGCCGAGGACCTGGCAGAGGAGACCCTCCTCGTCCCCGCCGACGACGTGCTGGGGGTGGAGCCGGCCGGGCGAGGGGCCGCGAGCCGACCGGCGTCGACGGCGGACGCGGTGGAGCTCGTGGCGGCCGGCGTCGGCGTCGTGCTGCTGCCGCTGTCCCTCGCGCGGCTGCACGCCCGGGCCGACGTCCGGCACCGGCCCGTCGTCGGCGCGCCGACCGTCACCGTCGGGCTCGTCTGGGCCCCGGACGGTGCCGCGGACCCGGTGCTGACCGAGGAGCTCGTCGGGATCGTGCGGGGGCGCACGGCGCGCTCGTCGCGGGGTGGTACCGCGACCTCCGCCGTGGCCACCGGTGACGGCGATCCCGGCGGTGGCGACGCTGGTGGTGGGCGCGGTGGCGTCGGCCGAGGGCGCGGCGGTGCCGGTGGCGCCGCTGCCGGCGCCCGTGGGCGCGGCGGCGCGGGTGGTGGTGCTGCCGGTGGGGGCGGCGGTGCGGGTGGTGGTGCCGCCGGTGGGGGCGGCCGTGGGCGCGGCGGCGCGGGGGGTGGTGCCGCCGGGCGCGGGGGGGCCGGTGGGGTCAGGCGCGGCGGACCCAGCCGCGGCGGGTCCGGCGGCGGCCGAGGGCGAGGCACACGAGGTAGATGACGAAGGAGATGGTGGTCACGTAGGGGCTGATCGGGACGGAGCCCCCCAGCGCCAGGAGGATGCCGCCCACGGCGCTCGTGACGGCGAAGGTCACGCTGAGCACGGGCACGGCGATCGGGGAGGCGCTGACCCGCGAGGCCGCGGCGGCCGGCGTGATGAGCAGCGACAGCACGAGCAGGGCGCCCACGACCTGCACCGCCATCGCGACCGCGAGCCCGAGCAGCACCATGAAGACGAGCGACAGGGCGCGCACCGGGACGCCGCGAGCGGCCGCGACGTCGGGGTCCACGCTGGCGAAGGTCAGGGGGCGCCAGACGACGACCAGCGCCGCCACGACGACGGCCGACAGGGCGAGCATGACGCCGAGCCGGGTGTCGTCGACCGCGACGATCTGGCCCGTGAGCAGCCCGAACTTGTTCGCGGCGCGGCCGGGGTACAGCGCGAGGAACAGCACGCCCAGGCCGAGGCCGAAGGGCATGAGCACGCCGATGATGGAGTTGCGGTCCCGGGCGCGCGTGCCCAGGAGGCCGATGAGCAGGGCGGCCACGACGGACCCCACGACGGAGCCCAGCACGACGTCGGCGCCGACCAGCAGCGCCGCCGCGGCCCCCGCGAACGACAGCTCGCTGATGCCGTGCACGGCGAAGGCCATGTCGCGCTGCATGACGAACACCCCGACGAGCCCGCCGACCAGGCCGAGCACCGCGCCGGCGACCAGGGAGTTCGTCACGAGCCCGAGGAGGGCGCCGTAGTCCTCGAAGGAGAAGAGGCGCGACCACACGTCCTCGGTCACGCCACCTCCTCCTCGAGGTGGTGCGCGTGCTCGTCGCCGCCGACGATGACGACGCGGCCCTGCGCGCGCAGCACGTCCACGCGCGTGCCGTAGAGCGCGGACAGGTGCTCCGTGGTGAGCACCTCGTCCGGCGTCCCGACGGCGTGCCCGGCGGGCGCGAGGTAGAGGACGCGGTCCGTCACGGGCAGGACGGGGTTGATCTCGTGGGTCACGAACACCACGGCGGTCCCGGTCCGCCGGCGGGTGGCGTCGATGAGGCCGACGACCTCCTCCTGGCGGGCCAGGTCGAGCGAGAGGAGCGGTTCGTCGCACAGCAGGAGCGCCGGGTCCGAGCCCAGCGCCTGCGCGATCCGGACGCGCTGCTGCTCGCCCCCGGACAGGAGCCCCAGCGGCACGTCGGCGTAGGCCGTGGCGCCGACCGCGGCCAGCAGCTCGTCGACGCGCGCCCGGTGCCGCCGGCCCCCGACGCCCCAGCGGTCGCCGTCGATGCCCATGCGCACGAGGTCCCGGGCGCGCACGGGGGTGACGGGGTCGACGAGGCGCTGCTGGGGGACGTACCCCACGGTCCGCCCGCCGCGCCGGGGCGGACGGCCGAGGACGTGCAGCGTGCCCGCGCTGAGCGGCTGCGTGCCGAGCACCGCGCGCAGGAGGCTCGTCTTGCCCGACCCGTTGGGCCCCAGGACGGTGAGGAACTCCCCGCGCCCGACGACGAGGTCGAGGCCCGACCAGACCGTGCGCGGGCCGTACGCCAGGGCGGCGTCGGCGAGCTCGAGGGGGACGGGGCTGCTCATGCCCCCAGAGCCTGCCGCAGCGCGGCGACGTTCGCGGACATCCACGACACGTAGTCCTCACCCTCGGGCAGCGTCTCCGTCATGGCGACGACCGGGACCCCGGCCGCCTCGGCCGCGGTGACGGCCTCCTCGGTCTGCGGCCCGCTCGTCTGGGCGTTCTCGACGAGCACCGCCGCCGTCCGCGAGGACAGCAGGTCGAGCATCGCGCGCATGGCCGCCGGGGGGACGTCGGTCTCCTCCTCGATCGCCTGGGCGTACTCGGCCGGCGTCGCGTCGACGAGGCCGGCCGCGGCCAGCAGGTAGGCGGGGACGGGCTCGGTCGCGGCGACGGAGGTGCCGCCCGCCACGGTCGCCAGCTCGGCCGCCTCGGCCTCCACGCCCTCGACGCCCGCGACGAAGGCGGCCGCGTTGGCCTCGTAGTCCGCCGCGTGGTCGGCGTCGAGGTCGGACAGCGCGTCGGCGACGGCCTGCGCCACCGCGGCGGCGACGTGCAGGTCGTACCAGACGTGCTCGTTGGCCTCGTCGCCGTGGTCGTGCCCGTCGGACGGCGCGGCGGCGGAGGCGGCGGCCGCCTCACCGTGCTCCTCCTCGGCGTGCTCCTCCTCCGCGTGCTCCTCCTCCGCATGCTCGTCACCGGCGTGCTCGTCACCGGCGTGCTCGTCGCCCCCGGCGGTCCCGACCGCGTCGACGACGGCCGGAGGGGCGTCCAGCGCCCCGAGGGCCGTGCCCATCCACTCGTCGTAGTGGCCGCCGTTCATGACGACGAGGTCCGCGCGCGAGACGGCGAGCTGGTCCCGGGCGGTGAGCTCGAAGGAGTGCGGGTCGGCGGACGGGTCCGTGATGACCGACGTGACCTCGGCGTGCTCGCCGGCGACCTGAGCGGCGACGTCGCCCCAGACGTCCGTCGAGGCGACGACGGTCAGCGTGCCGTCGGAGGCGGCGTCCGACGCGGCGCCGGCCGCCCCGCTCGAGCAGGCGGCGACGAGGAGGACCGGCGCCAGGGTCGCGGGGAGGGCGAGGCGGCGCAGGAGGGGGCGGGTCATGGCACGGCCTTCCGGGACGACGAGGAGAACTGCCACAACGATAGCGGTTCTCAACACCATTCCGCGACGCCCTGCGCCCGTCCCCGCCCGCGGCCCTCCGCGCACGAGGGGCGCCCGCCCGCGCCGGCCCGCCGCACCGTCGAGGAGCCCGACGAGCGCCGGCGGGCGGGTCGGGGCGGCGGGTCAGTCGCCGTCGGTGGGCCGGGTGCCGTCCGGGTCGGCCGGGCCGAGCGCCCACCGGCCCGGGGCGGCGAGCGCCTCGGCGGCCCCGGGCCCCCACCCGTCGGGGGCGTAGGGCTGCACCTGCGGCCGGGCGTCCCCGAGCACGGGCTCGACCGCGCGCCAGGCGGCCGCCAGGCCCCGCGGCGTCGTGAAGAGGGTGCGGTCCCCGGCCAGGACGTCCGCCAGCAGCCCCGCGTAGGGCGGCAGGGCGGCGCCGGGCTCGACGTCCGCCAGCGCCAGCGTGGCGGTGCCCGTGTCGAGCACGAGGTCCGGCCCGGGGCGCTTCACCGTCGTGGTGATCCTCACCTCGCCGCTGCCCGCGAGGGACACGGCGACCTGGTTCGGGCCGACCTCCTGGCCGAACAGCTCGTCGGGGCGGCGCAGCACGAGCGTCACCTGCTGCGCGGAGGCGGCCATGCGCTTGCCGGTGCGGAGCAGGAAGGGCACCCCGCGCCACCGGTCGGTGTCGACGTACAGGCGGGCGGCGACGAACGTGTCCGTCGTCGACGCGTCGTCCACGCCGTCGATCTCGCGGTACCCCTCGAACTGCCCGAGCACGACGTCGTCGGGGGTGAGGGGGCGGAAGTGCTCGAGCGCCTCGTCGCGGGCGGCGGCCAGGTCGCCGGCGGACAGGCCGGCCGGCGGCTCCATCGCGACCGTCGCGGCCACCTGGAACAGGTGCGTCACCAGCATGTCGAGCAGCGCGCCCGTGGCGTCGTAGAACTCGGCGCGGTCGGCGACGTCGAGCGTCTCGGGCACGTCGACCTGCACCTGCGCCACGTGCTCCCGGTTCCAGGCGCCGCCGACGAGCTCGTTGGCGAACCGGACGACGTGGAGGTTCTGGGTGGCCTCCTTGCCGAGGAAGTGGTCGATGCGGAAGACCTGCTCCTCGTCGAGGACCTCGTGGACGACCGCGTCCAGCGCGCGGAACGACTCCGGCGAGGTGCCGTACGGCTTCTCGTAGACGACGCGGACGCCGTCGACGAGGCCGTGCCGGTGCAGCGCGCGCGTCAGGGGCTCGAACGACTCCGGCGGCACGGCGAGGTAGTGCACGACGACCGCCTCGTCGCCGAGCGACCTCCGCGCCCGGGCGACGGCGTCGGGGAGGTCGCCGGCGTCGTCCTCGTCGCTCTCGCTGACGTCGCGGGCGTACGTGGCCCGCTCCCGCAGCGCGTCGCCGGCGCCACGGGCCTCCTCGTCGCCGAACGTCTCGAGCGCCTCCGACACCGCCGACCGGAAGTCCGCGGTGGAGACCTCGGAGCGGCCCGCGCCCAGGAGCGCCCACCGCGCCGGCAGCAGGTCCCGGGCGTGCAGCGTCGCGAGCGCGGGCAGGACCATGCGCCGGGCGAGGTCGCCCCGGGCGCCGTGGAGCACGAGCAGGACGGGACGGTCGGCGGGCACGGCGGCTCCTCGCGGGCGGGGTGGTGGGGCGGCGTCGACGCTACGTCGGCCGGTGGCCGGTCGCGCGGGGACGCCGGGGAGGGGGTGGCGGGCCCGCGGGGGGCGGGCCGGCGGCGGCGCGGGAGGCCGCACCGGCGGCCTGGTCCGGGGGTTCCGGACCGGGCGGGACCGCCGTCGTGCCCGTCCCTGGCCGCCCCGGGCAGGAACGGCGCGGGAAAAGGCGCGTCCGGGCAGAGGCAATGAGATCGTCATGCCGTATCCCTGGCGGGCGTCGGTGGGTTGAGCCACACTGGTGCCGACGACAGGGTCGGCGAGAGCCGCCCCGCCCCCGGCCCAGCGCCGGAGGTCCCCAGAGCGCCACTCCTCGTGCCGGTGAGACGCTCTCGTCGCCCGGGTGCCCCGCACGTCGACGGTGCGGGGCACCTGTGCTGCCCGACGCCGGGGCGCCGGCGTCGGTCCGTGCGAACCTCGTCACACGTCCCGCCGGGGCGGCCGTCCGCGGCCGGGGGCACGCCTGGCGCGTGCCTAGCCTGGAGGGCATGCCGATGATCGTCCCCGGGCCTCGCCGCGCCCTCGCCGACGGCCTCGTCGAGCCCGTCACCCTCGCCCGTGCCGCTCGTGCCGCCCTCGCGCCGGAGCCCGGGCCCTCCCCGTCCCTGCCGGGCGCGGTGGCGGAGGGGCTGACGTCGCAGGACGGCGTCGTGCGGCAGGTCCTCGTGCCGCTCCTGTCCGTGGGCGTCTCGGTGGTGGTGGCGCTGGCGGTCTCGCTCCTCGTCGCCGTGCTCGTGGGACGGGCGGCGCGGCGGTCGGAGGTCGTCGCCGACCTGTCCCAGCGGGCGCGGCGGCCGCTGCGGCTCGTGCTCGTCGTCGTCGCCGCCCGCGCGGCCCTCGCCCTCTCGACGCAGCCGGCCGACTGGCGCACCGCGGTCCTGCACGTCCTGCTCATCGCGTTCATCGGCGCGCTGGCCTGGCTGCTCGGGAGCCTGGCCTTCGTGCTCGAGGACGCGGCGCTGGCGCGGTACCGGGTGGACGTGGCGGACAACCGCCACGCGCGTCGCGTGCGCACCCAGGTCCAGGTCCTGCGCCGGATCACCGTGGCCGTGCTCGCGCTGTGCGCGATCGCGGCGGTGCTGCTGACGTTCCCGTCCGCCCGCGCGGTCGGCGCCTCCGTCTTCGCCTCCGCCGGCCTGCTCTCCATCGTCGCCGGCCTGGCGGCGCAGAGCTCGCTCGCCAACGTCTTCGCCGGGCTCCAGCTCGCCTTCACCGACGCCATCCGCGTCGACGACGTCGTCATCGTCGAGGACGAGTGGGGCCGGATCGAGGAGATCACGCTCACCTACGTCGTCGTCCACGTGTGGGACGACCGGCGCCTCATCCTGCCCTCGACCTACTTCACGACGACGCCGTTCGAGAACTGGACGCGGCGCGCCTCCCAGCTGCTCGGCACGGTGGAGCTCGACCTCGACTGGGACGTGCCGGTGGACGCCATGCGCGCCCGGCTCGTCGAGCTCCTGGCGCAGACGCCGCTGTGGGACCAGCGGGTCGGCATCCTGCAGGTGACCGAGGCGACGGGCGGGCTCGTCCGCGTCCGCGTGCTGGCCTCCGCGGCCGACGCGCCGACCCTGTTCGACCTGCGGTGCTTCCTGCGCGAGGGGCTCGTCTCCTGGCTCCAGGCGTCCGCGCGGGAGGCGCTGCCGCGCACCCGGTGGGAGGCGTCGGGGCCGCTCGAGGGCCGCGAGGGCGCCCTCGCGCGCGCCGGGGACGAGGCCGGCGACACGCCCGGGAGCCGTCCGGACCGTGCGCCGGACCGTGCGCGTGACCGTGCGCCGGACCGTGCGCACGACCGTGCACCCGACCGTGCGCCGGAGCGGGTTCGCACGGCGGCGAGCGGCGCGGCCCGCCGCGAGGCGGTGGCCGCGTCGCCCGGCGGGCCGGCGACCGGGCCGCACGCGAGCACGGACTCCAGCCTGTTCACCGGGAGCCTCGCGGCCGTGGAGCGGTCCCGGCACTTCACGGGGCCGGGGGAGGAGGTCCTCGCCCGGCGCGAGCGGGACGCGGCGGGGGAGGACCCGACCCCGTCGGCCGTCGTGCCGTCGACCGCCCCCGCGTCCTCCCCGCCGGCGGTCGTGCCGGGCGGCGCCTCGGGTGCGACCCCGCCGGGCGCCGGGCTCCCGCCCGACGAGACGCGTCCCGGCAGGGCCCGTCCCGATGGGGCGCGTGCCGACGAGGTGCGTCCCGACGGGGCCCGTCCCGACGAGGGCGCCGCCGGGCCGGGCGTCGACCCCGACCGCACCCAGGTGCTGCCGCGGGTGCCCCCCGAAGGGCTCGAACCGGGGTCGCTGCGTGGGCGGGGCGAGTGACGGTCCGTCCCTGGCGTCGCGGAGGGGTCGCGTGCCGGGCGGGCCGGTGACGGTGACGCCGCTGGACGCCGCGCACCTGCGGGCGCGCCTCGTCGACGCGGTGCTCGCGGCCGCCGCGGCGGTGCCCGACGGCGCGCACCTGCGCGTGGCGGTCGACGGCGCGCCGGCGACGGGCCCCGGCGCGCTGGCGGACGCCCTCGTCGAGCCGCTGCGGGCCGCCGGGCGGCCGGTGCTGCGGGTGCGGGCCGGGGACTTCCTGCGGCCCGCGTCCGTGCGGCTGGAGCACGGGCCCCACGACCCGGACGCGCTGCTCGACGACCACCTCGACGCGCGCGCCCTCGAGCGCGAGGTGCTCACGCCGCTGGGCCCCGGCGGCACGGGGCGCCACCTGCCGAGCCTGTGGGACGCCGCGCGGGACCGGGCCACGCGCGCGCCCTACCGGGACGCGCCCCCCGGGGCCGTGCTCCTGCTCGACGGGACGTTCCTGCTGGGGCGCTGGCTCGAGCTCGACCTCGTCGTGCACCTCGCGGTCCGGCCGGCGACCCTCGCCCGTCGCACGCCGCCCGAGGAGGCGTGGACCCTGCCCGCCCACGCCCGCTACGCCCAGGAGACGGACCCGGAGGCGGTGGCGGACCTCGTCGTCCGGGTCGACGACCCGCGGCGGCCGGCGCTCGTCGAGCCCGCGGACGGCTGAGGGCCGGCCGGGGGTCCCGGCCGGCCCTCGGGCCCGGGGTGGTGCGGGGCGCGCGCCGCGCGGCCCCGCCCCGGTCAGACGTCCAGCGGGCGGGGGCAGGTGACCCCCGTGGCGTGCACGGGGCAGTAGCCGTGCGGGTTCTTGTCGAGGTACTGCTGGTGGTAGCCCTCGGCGTAGAAGAAGGGCCCGGCCTCCTGGGCCGTGGCGACCTCCGTCGTGATGTCGCCGAACCCGGCGCGCGTCAGGCGCTCCTGGAACTCCGCGCGCGTCGACGCGACGGCCGCGGCCTGCTCGGGCGTCGTGGTGTAGACCGCGCTGCGGTACTGGGTGCCGACGTCGTTGCCCTGCCGGTAGCCCTGCGTCGGGTCGTGCTGCTCCCAGAAGTGCCGGAGCAGGTCGACGTGCGACAGGCGCTGCGGGTCGTACGCGACGAGGACCGTCTCCGTGTGCCCGGTCATGCCGGTGCACGTCTCCTCGTAGGTGGGGTTCGGCGAGAAGCCGCCCATGTAGCCGGCCGCCGTCGTCACGACGCCGGGCAGCTGCCACAGCTCCTTCTCGGCGCCCCAGAAGCAGCCCATCGCCAGGTGCAGCACCGCGGTGCCCTCCGGCCAGGGGCCGCGCAGGGGGGTGCCGAGGACGGTGTGCGTCGTCGGCACGGCGTAGGTGGGGCTCGGGCGGCCCGGGAGCGCGCGCTCCGGGGTCACCATCGTCGTCTTGAGGGCGGATCCGAACAGCCAGGACATGGGCGTCCTCCTCTCTCTCCGTGGCGGGTCAACCGTCGGTCACGTCGGGGTGTTCCCGCGTGGACGCCGGGACGACGGCGGGCGCCCGGCCTAGCCTCGGCCCTGTGAGCACCTCGCTGAACCCGTCCGGCCTCCCGCCGGCGTCCCCGCCCGCGTCCGGCGGTGCGTCCGGCGCTGCGTCCGGCGCTGTGACCGGCCCTGCGTCCGGCGCTGCGACCGGCCCTGCGTCCGGCGCTGCGTCCGTCCCCGGCACCGCCGTGACGGGCCGGCGCTGGGACGACACCGGGGCGGTGCCGCCGTCGGTCCGCGCCGCCGCGGCCTGGTCCTGGCGGGTCGTCGTCATCGGGCTGGCGCTCGCCCTCGTGGGGTTCCTCGTCGTCGAGCTCGAGGTCATCATCGTCCCGGTCGCGGTGGCGCTGCTGCTCACCGTCCTGCTGACCCCGGTGGTGCACGGGCTGCAGCGGCTGCGCGTGCCGCACGGCCTGGCGGCGGCGATCGCGGTGCTGGGGCTCCTCGCCGTCGTCGGCGGGCTGCTCACCCTCGCCGGCCAGTCCATCGTCTCGGGGATCGGCGAGCTGCGCGACCAGGCGCTGGAGGGCTTCGACCAGGTCCTGGGCTGGCTCTCGACCGGCCCGCTCAACGTCACGCAGACGGACCTGTCGGGCTACGTCGACCAGGCCCAGGAGGCCCTGTCCGGCGCGAGCAGCAGCATCGTCTCCGGGGCCCTCTCGGTCACCACGACGGTGGGCCACGTGCTGGCGGGCGCGCTCATCGCGCTGTTCTGCACCTTCTTCTTCCTGCTCGACGGGAGGACCATCTGGGCGTGGGTCGTCGGGCTGCTGCCGCGGGACGCCCGCGAGCGGGTGCACGAGGCGGGCCGGCGCGGCGTCGTGACGCTCGGCTCCTACACCCGCACCCAGATCCTCGTCGCCGCCGTCGACTCCCTCGGCATCGGGCTGGGGGCGTTCTTCCTCGGGCTGCCGCTCGCGCTGCCGCTGGCGATCCTCGTCTTCATCGGGTCGTTCATCCCGCTCGTCGGCGCCGTCGTCACGGGGTCGATCGCGGTGCTCGTCGCGCTCGTCTCGCAGGGGCTGTGGCCGGCGGTCATCATGCTGGTGATCGTGCTCGGCGTGCAGCAGCTCGAGGGGCACGTGCTGCAGCCGTTCCTCATGGGGCACGCGGTGTCGCTGCACCCCGTCGCGGTGCTGCTCTCCGTGGCCGCGGGGTCCTTCGTCGCCGGGATCGTCGGCGCCCTGTTCGCCGTCCCCATCGCCGCGGTGCTCAACACGGTCATCCTCTACCTGCACGGGCACGACAAGTTCCCCGGGCTCGGGCACGAGGACGCCGAGCCGCAGCGCGAGGCGTCCCTCGGGCCCGTCGCGCCCCCGCAGGCGCAGGCGTGAGCGCAGGCGTGAGCGCAGGCGTGGGCGTCCAGGCCCCCCGGGTTGCGGTCCGGTGATCGGGCCCGAGGACGTCCGGGCCGCGGCCGGGCTGCTCACGGGCGTCGCCGAGCGCACGCCGGTGCGGTACAGCCGGGCGCTGTCCGAGCTCGTCGGCGTGCCCGTGCACCTCAAGTGCGAGAACCTCCAGCGCACGGGCTCCTTCAAGATCCGCGGCGCCTACGTCCGGCTCGTCCGGCTGTCCGACGAGGAGCGCGCGCGCGGTGTGGTGGCGGCGAGCGCCGGCAACCACGCGCAGGGCGTGGCGCTGGCGGCCCGGCTGCTCGGCGTGCCGGCCGTCGTGTTCATGCCCACCGGTGCCGCCCTGCCCAAGGTCGACGCCACGCGCGCCTACGGGGCGCAGGTCGTCCACGTGGGCAGCTCCGTCGACGAGGCGCTGCTCGCCGCACAGGAGCACGCGGCGAGCACCGGGGCGGTGCTCGTCCACCCCTTCGACCACGAGGACGTCGACGCGGGGCAGGGGACCGTCGCGCTCGAGGTGCTCGAGCAGGTGCCGGACGTGCGCACGCTCGTCGTACCGGTGGGCGGCGGGGGGCTCGTGGCGGGCATGGCGGCCGCCGTGGCCGACCGTCCCGGCGTGCGGCTCGTCGGCGTGCAGGCGGCGGGGGCCGCGGCCTACCCCGCCTCGCTCGCGGCGGGGCGCCCGGTGCCGGCGGCGGCGATGTCCACGATGGCCGACGGGATCGCGATCGGGCTGCCGGGCACGGTGCCGTTCGAGCTGGTGCAGGCCCACCGGGTGGCGGTGCGGACCGTGTCCGAGGAGGACCTCTCGCGCGCGCTGCTGCACGTCGCCGAGCGGTCGAAGCTCCTCGTCGAGCCGTCCGGCGCCGCCGGGGTGGCCGCGCTGCTCGCCGACCCGCAGGCCTTCGCGTCCGACGGCGGGCCGGTGGTCGTCGTCCTGTCCGGCGGCAACGTCGACCCGCTGCTGCTCATGCGGGTGCTGCGGCACGGGCTCGCGGCCGCGGGCCGGTACCTGCAGGTGCGGGTCCGCACCGTCGACCGGCCCGGCGCGCTCGCGGCGCTGCTGCAGGACCTCGCCCGCCTCGGGGGCAACGTCGTGCACGTGCAGCACCTGCGGACCGGGGCGGACCTGGGCGTCGACGAGGTCGGCATCGACGTCCAGCTCGAGACGACGGGCCCGGACCACTGCGCCGAGGTCCTGGCGCGCCTGCGGGAGCAGGGCTACCGCCTGGCGCCGTAGGGCCGGGACGCCGACGGCCCCGCCCCGCGTGGGGCGGGGCCGTCGGGGCGCCGGGCGTCAGCCCTCGAAGGGGCTCGCGGCGACGATCTCGACGGGGATCGTGCGCCCGTTCGGTGCGGCGTAGGAGGTGGAGTCGCCCACGGAGCGACCGTTGATCGCGGCGCCCAGCGGGGACGTCGGGGAGAAGACGTCGATGTCCGAGGACCCGGCGATCTCGCGGGAGCCGAGGAGGAAGCGCATCTCGTCGCCCGCGACCACGGCCGTGACGACCATGCCCGGCTCGACGACGCCGTCGTCGGGCGGCGTGCCGATCCGCACGTTGCGGAGCTTCTCCTTGAGCTCGCGGATGCGCGCCTCGGCCTTGCCCTGCTCCTCGCGGGCGGCGTGGTAGCCGCCGTTCTCCTTGAGGTCGCCCTCGTCGCGCGCGGCGGCGATGCGGCCGACGATCTCCTCGCGCCCCGGTCCCTCGAGGTGCTCGAGCTCCGCCTTGAGGCGGTCGTACGCCTCCTGCGTCAGCCACGTCCCCGTGGCGGCGGTCGTGTCGGTCACGATCGCTCCTCTCTCACGTCTGCTGCGGTCCTCCGCCCCGGCCGCGGAGCCCGGCGCATCCTCCGCCGGGGCGGGACGCACCCCGGTCCGGGGCGGCGGTGCGGCCGTCACCGGGCCGGTCCTGCGGGCGCGGGGCCCGTGGACAGCGGTCGTCGGCGGCGGAACGAACTCCCCAGCATACCGGCGCGTCCTAGCCGTCGGCGAGACGGCACCCCTGGAGCGACCCCGTGACGGCGAGCGCGGTGGTCCGCACCTGCACCGTGACCCGCTGGGTGCGCTCCGCCACGGCGCTCACCTCGACCGTTCGGAAGCCCACCTCGGTGAACGCCTCGTTGAGGGCGCGGACCTGGCAGACGGCCCTCGCGCCGGGCTCCATGGTGACCGCGAAGCGCACCTGCACGGTCGCGGCGTCCACCACGTCGTAGCCCAGGTCCTGCCACTGGACGGGGTCCCGCAGCACGCCGACGACCACCCAGGCGACGACCGCCACCGCCACGGCGCACGCGGCCGCGACAGCCACCCGGGCCCGACGCGCCCGGCCCGGCACCGGCGCCGGTCCGTAGCGGCCCGCCGGCCGGGCGGGGACGGGGCCGGGACCGGGCGCGGGCGTCGCGGCGGGGCTGGGGGCGGGCGGGGTCACGCGGTCCCTCCGGGGCTGGGTCGGGACCGGCCGGCCGTGTCGGTCCCATGCGGCACCATTGTCCCCTGTCCGGCCGGGTGGCCGGAGGGGGAGGACCGATGACCTCGGAGCGGTTGCGGCTCATGGCCGTGCACGCCCATCCGGACGACGAGTCGAGCAAGGGCGCGGCCAGCACCGCCCGCTACGCGGCGGAGGGGGTGGACGTTCTCGTCGTGTCGTGCACCGGCGGCGAGCGCGGTGACGTCCTCAACCCCTCCTACGGGGAGGTGCCGGCGGACCGGATGGTCGAGCTGCGCCGCGAGGAGATGGCGGTCGCCGCCGCCGCGCTGGGGGTGCAGCACCGGTGGCTCGGGTTCGTCGACTCCGGCCTGCCGGAGGGCGACCCGCTGCCGCCGCTGCCCGAGGGGTGCTTCGCGCTGCAGCCCCTCGAGGTCGCCGCCGCGCCGCTCGTCGCGCTCGTGCGGGCGTTCCGGCCGCACGTGATCACGACGTACGACGAGAACGGCGGCTACCCGCACCCGGACCACGTCATGACCCACCGCGTCTCGATGGAGGCGTGGGAGGCGGCGGGCGACCCGGACCGGTACCCCGGCACGGGCGTGCCGTGGACGCCGCAGAAGCTCTACTACCACGCGGGGTTCAGCCTCGAGCGGATGACGGCGCTGCACGCGGCGATCCTCGCCGCCGGGCGGGAGTCGCCCTTCGCGGAGTGGATCGACCAGGCCCGCGACCGGCCGTTCCCGCAGCGCACCGTGACCACGCGCGTCCCCTCCGCCGCCTTCTTCCCGGCCCGGGACGCGGCGCTGCGTGCGCACGCCACGCAGATCGACCCGGACGGCTGGTTCTTCGCCGTCCCCCGCGAGGTCGAGGCGCAGGAGTGGCCGACGGAGGACTACGAGCTCGCCGCCGCGCGGGTGCCGACGCAGCTGCCCGAGGACGACCTGTTCGCCGGGCTGCGGGAGGACCGGTGACCGGCGCGGCGGCCGCGGCCGGGGTCGTCGGGACCCTCCTGGGCGCCGTCACGCCCTCCCCGTCCCCGTCCGGCGTCACCACGGAGCTGGGCGGCTCGTCGCTGGGCTCGCCGGGGTTCCCCGGCTTCGTCGTGCTCTTCCTGCTCGGGCTGGCCGTGATCGTGCTGGGGATCAGCATGACCCGTCGGCTCCGGCGGGTCCGGTTCCGCGGGGAGCTGGCCGAGGCGGCCGAGGCGGAGGCCGCCGCACGCGCCGCCGGGGGTGCCGCACCGGGTGCCGCACCGGGTGCCGCGCGGGGTGCACACGGCGGACCGGTCGACGGTGCGGGTGACGGACGTCGCGACGACCCGGGTCAGGGTCCGCCCGGCGGCGCGCCGCGCGACGGCGGCGCTCCCGGCACGGGGCCGCGGGACGGCGGCTCGGGCACCGGGCCGCGCGACGGCCGCGGGC